>JBAZWN010000010.1:0-82839 GCA_041660285.1 Methylobacter sp. | reverse complement strand
TTCCAATGCTTTCTTGGACGGTTTCTTCTTGCTTTCCTTAATCAGCTCAAGCATCTGGTCCAATACCGGCTTAACGTCGCCGACTATGGGAATATCCACTTTAACGGTTTTGGAGATGGAAGCCGGGTCAACATCGATATGGATGATCTTGGCATACGGACAGAACTCATCCAGCTTGCCGGTTACCCGGTCGTCAAAACGCGCGCCGATGGCAATAATGACATCGCTTTCGTGCATCGCCATGTTGGCTTCATAAGTGCCGTGCATGCCCAGCATGCCGACAAACTGTTTGTCAGTCGCAGGATAAGCGCCCAAGCCCATTAAGGTATTGGTAACCGGATAGCCCAGTATTTGTGCGAATTCGGTCAATTCCTTGCTGGCCTCTCCCAGAACCACGCCGCCGCCGGAATAAATGATTGGTTTTTGTGCGGCCAGCAATAAGTCGACTGCTTTTTTTATCTGCCCCTTATGCCCGGTAGCTGTCGGGTTGTAAGAACGGATAACCACATTTTTTGGGTACTTGTAAGGTACTTTGATGTTGGGGTCGGTTATATCTTTAGGCACGTCAACAACAACAGGGCCGGGGCGTCCGGTCGTTGCCACATAAAATGCCTTCTTAATGGTTTCCGCTAGTTTGGTAACATCTTTGACCAGGAAATTATGCTTCACGCACGGACGCGTGATGCCGACCATGTCGACTTCCTGGAAAGCATCGCTGCCAATTACCGGCAACGATACCTGGCCGGAAATGATGACCATTGGAATTGAATCCATGTAAGCGGTGGCAATGCCGGTTATGGCGTTGGTGGCGCCAGGGCCTGAAGTGACCAGAACCACGCCGGGCTTTCCTGTCGCGCGGGCATAGCCGTCAGCTGCATGGGTGGCGCCCTGTTCATGCCGAACCAGGATATGTTTGACATCATCCTGCTGGAAAATGGCATCATATAAATGCAATACCGCTCCGCCGGGATAGCCAAAAATAAATTCTACTCCTTCGTCCTTAAGACTCTGAATTACGATTTGTGCGCCGTTTAGCTCCACGCTAATATCCTCTAACCTTAAATTAACTCTTGAATAATGCTGAACATTTTACTAGGTTTTTGGTGGAGTTGTACACGCATCTCTTATCCTTTTTAATTCTTGTCTAGCCGGTGACAATCAATTATTGTTATTAAAAATAACCTAGTCACAAAGGAACGCTAAACATGTCAGTAAAAAATGCTTTTTATGCCCAATCAGGTGGGGTTACTTCGGTCATCAACGCCAGCGCTTGCGGCGTTTTGCAAACGGCCAGACAGCACCCTGACAAGATCGGTACGGTTTATGCCGGTTATAACGGCATTATCGGCGCATTAAAAGAGGAGTTGATCGACACCGGCCTTGAGTCTGACGCAGCCATTGCAGCCTTGAGGCATACGCCATCCGGCGCTTTCGGCTCCTGCCGCTACAAGTTGAAAGGCCTGGAAGAGAATAAGGCTGAATATGCGCGCCTTATTGAAGTCTTCAAGGCGCATAACATCGGCTACTTTTTTTACAATGGCGGCGGTGATTCACAGGATACCGCAAACAAGGTTTCTCAGCTGGGCGCCCAGATGGGCTATCACATGACCTGCATCGGCGTGCCCAAGACGGTGGATAATGATTTGCCTATTACCGATACCTGTCCCGGTTTTGGCTCGGTCGCAAAATACATTGCCGTTTCCATGCGCGAAGCCAGTTTTGATGTGGCGTCCATGTGCGCGACATCGACCAAGGTTTTTGTCCTTGAGGTTATGGGGCGCCATGCCGGCTGGATCGCGGCGGCGGGGGGGCTGGCTGCCGATGTGGACAACGATATTCCGCTGGTCATTCTTTTTCCTGAGGTGAAATTTGATCAGGCAAAATTTCTGGCTAAAGTTGATGAAAAAGTTAAAGCACACGGTTATTGCTCTATCGTCGTCTCCGAAGGCGTAAAAGGCGCGGATGGCAAATTTCTTGCCGAAGCGGGTGGGGTTGACGCCTTTGGCCACGCCCAGTTGGGCGGTGCAGCGCCTGTGGTCGCCAATATCGTAAAAAATGCGCTGGGGTATAAATACCACTGGGCTGTGGCCGATTACCTGCAAAGGGCGGCGCGTCATATCGCCTCCAAAACCGACGTCGATCAGGCTTACGCGATGGGTAAGGCGGCGGTGGAGTTGGCTGTTTCCGGAAAATCGGCGGTCATGCCGACCATCGTCAGAACGTCGGATTCGCCCTATCGATGGGAAGTCGGCTATGCCGAGCTTAAAGATGTCGCCAATGTCGAGAAAATGATGCCCGCTGAGTTTATTACCTGCGATGGTTTTGGCATTACCGATGCCTGCAGGGCTTATCTCCAGCCGCTGATTATGGGTGAAGACTACCCGCCGTACAAAAACGGCTTGCCTGATTATGTGGTGATGAAAAAACAGATGATAGCCAAAAAACTGGCCGGGTTTTCTCTGTAAGCATTTTCATTAAGGCCATGACGACTACAGTCGTCATGGCCTTTTTTGTTGCTACGCCGAAAACTCAACCTCGTAGCCGGAAAACTTGCGGATGTTAATGACGCCCGTGTCCAGCAACAGATACTGGCCTTTCATGCCGTGCAGAACACCCGATACTTCAGGGGTGTTGTCAAAATTAAAAGACTTGATCTTCAACGGGTAACTGTCTACCGGAAAATGTATATCCACAGTCTGCTCATGGGCCAAGAACTCAATCGCCTGTTGGCCAAAACGCTGGATAATTTCATCCAGTTCCGGCTTGCAAACAATCATCAATTCATCGCGTTTTGCAGCCAGGTCAATCGGATTGACCTGGTTTTTAAGCATTTGCTGCCAGCTGGTTTTGTCGCTGACATGATTGGCGATGACGACCTCAATCAGGCCGGAAATATAGCGTGACTGCACTTTAAAGATCGGCAAGGCCTGCACCGCGCCCTGGTCAATCCAGCGTGTTGGAATCTGGGTTTGCCGGGTAATGCCGACTTTAATGCCGCTGGAATTGGCCAGATAGACAATATGCGGTTGAAAGCAGAATTCCTCTCCCCACTTTGGTTCCCTGCATGTGCCGGCTGCATAGTGGCAGGTTTCAGGCTTCATGATGCACATGTCGCATTGCGCCAATGAGATAAAACAGGGGTAGCAATAGCCTTGATTGAAGCTTTTCTTTGTTTGCCTGCCGCAGTGAACGCAAAAAATACGGCCGGTGTATGTCAGTTTAATCGGTTTGCCAAGCAGCGGATTTAAGGCGACCAACTGATCGGTTAACGGCAACTCATACTGAACCGGCTTTGATCTATCCGGCTCCAGGCGGGTGTGCATTTTTCTTAATTGTCCCTGCATGCAGTATTCCTCTAAAAAAGCTAATAACAACTGATATAATGTCATGATTTTACAATTCACTAAAGAGAACAAGCATGTCACTAATGAAAGTCACGTCCGGAAGAGACGTTCCTAACGATATCAATGTTGTTATTGAAATACCCGCCTACAGTGACCCGGTTAAATATGAAGTCGACAAAGACACCGGTGCGCTGACAGTTGACCGGTTCATGGGTACAGCCATGCAATACCCGACCAATTACGGGTATATTCCACACAGTCTTTCAGATGATGGTGACCCGGTTGATGTTTTGGTGATTACGCCTGCTCCATTATTAGGCGGTTGTGTGGTTCGCTGCCGTCCTATCGGCGTGCTGAAAATGACTGATGAAGCGGGAGAAGACGCCAAAGTTTTGGCCGTTCCTGTACAAAAGCTGACGCCGTCTTATAACCGTGTCACCACTTACGAAGATATTCCCGAAGACAAATTGGCCAAAATCGCCCATTTCTTTCAGCATTACAAAGATCTGGAACCGGGCAAGTGGGTAAAAATTGAGGGCTGGTTCGGTGTAGACGAGGCAAAAGAAGAAATCACCTCAAGTATCGCCCGTTATAACGCGACAGAAGACAAGCCTGCGTTTTAAAGCGGATATGCATTCATTGGCCTTGAGGGTGTGCTTTTTATGAGGCGCACTCTTAAAATACAGTTAAATTATGATTGCTTGTAACCGTCTGTATTTTTTGCAACCCAGCGTTCATCCTGTGATTGTAAAAACTCTTTTTTCCAGAAAGGCGCTTTTGATTTTAACGCTTCCATAATATACCGGCTCGCGTCAAAAGCATCGCCACGGTGCGCTGTCCAGACGGCGACCAGCACAATAGGCTCATTAGGCAGGATATTTCCCACCCGGTGCACCACCAAAGCATCAAGCACTGGCCATTGTTGCCGCGCTTCGGCAACGATTTTCTCCAATTGCTTTTCGGTCATGCCCGGATAATGCTCCAGGGTCATGCCCTTGACATCATCGCCTTCATTGAAATCGCGCATTGTGCCTATAAAAATGCTGGTCGCGCCAAACTTGCCGGCCATATCCGTTGCTGAATTTTGATGCGCTTGAAGTTCATGCCAGGGATCGAAGGCGTCGGGGCAAATTTTTATTGCCATGTTAGCCTCCCGTCACCGGCGGGAAAAAAGCCACTTCATCGCCGTCATTCACCTTATGGCTTAACTCAACATAGTCCATATTCACTGCCGCCAATGTATTATCCGGCAGTGCTTTTTCCGGATTGGCACAGCGCCATACGTCACTGACTGTAGACAAGCCTGCAAGTTCCAGATCGTCTTCCGAGCGGCCTACGTTTTCTTTCAAGCTGGCAAAATAACGCACTTTAATTGACATAGTCATTCACGCGGTCACAAAAAAAATAGATAATACAGAATTCTCACACCGGCAATTTTACAGACAATGTCCAAATTAACCCACTTTAATCAGTCTGGCGAAGCGCACATGGTCGATGTTAGCGAAAAGGCGATTACTCAGCGTACGGCGGTCACTGAAGGGTACATCGAAATGCAGCCGGAAACACTCAAGCTGATTATCGAGGGTAGGCACAAAAAAGGCGATGTGCTGTCCATAGCCAGAATAGCGGGCATTATGGCCAGCAAGAAAACCGCAGACTTGATTCCGCTTTGCCACTCATTGCCCATAACACATGTGGAAATCAATCTAAGCGCGGAAATCGACAGAAACCGGATACGCTGCCAAACCACGGTAAAGACCAACGGACAAACCGGCGTAGAAATGGAAGCGCTCAATGCTACGCAGATTGCTCTGCTTACTATCTACGATATGTGCAAAGCCGTGGACCGGGGTATGGTTATTCAGTCCGTGCAGTTGCTGGAGAAAGATGGCGGCAAGTCAGGGCATTGGCAGCGCATACACCAGCATCATTCAGGATGAGCGTGTTTGAAGCCGATATTTGAGAGCCGGAAAACAGAAAAATAATATTAAACCGAGTACACTTCAACGCTTTAAAGTTCAGGTAATCAGCCAGACACAACTCATGTGTATGATTATCAGAATAAGATATTTTTAAAATTTCGTGCCGATTTTGGGCGCTATACAGGATAACAGCAGAGACAAATATGCCGATTACATTAAAAGAACTTGCCGATATTTGTGGCGCGCGGATTGAAGGCGGCGACTCAGCAACCGTTGTAAATTCCGCAGCAGATATTACGTCTGCGCAACATGGTCAAGTCACGCAATTAACGAATACTCGATATGCTCAATATATTAAGGATTCCACTGCTTCCGCCTGTTTTATCGCGGAAGGTTTTGCTGTTGAGGGCGTGCCGGAAAACATGGTTTTGCTGATTTGCGCTGACCCTGAGATGAGTTTCATCAAGGCTGTCGAATTATTGCATCCAGCCAGGGTTTATAAGCGGCAAATTGCGCCGCAGGCAGTGCTTGACGCTAATGTGGCGTTAGGCAGCGAGTTGTATATCGGCCCTTACGCGGTGATTGGTGAGAATGCAAACATAGGCGACGGCAGTGAAATTCATGCAGGCGCTTATATCGGTAAAAATGCAAGAATAGGGAAAAACTGCCGGATTTACCCTTATGCAGTTATCTACGATGATGTGGAAATTGGCAATAATGTCATTATCCATTCGGGGGCAATCATAGGCGCCGATGGTTTTGGCTATAAGTTCAGGAATAATGTGCATGTCAAAGTCCCGCAGGTCGGCAATGTGGTTATTCAGGACAATGTCGAGATTGGCGCTAATACCTGCATAGACAGGGGCGCGCTGGGGAGCACTCTGATTGGTGCGGGCAGCAAGATAGATAATCTGGTGCAGATTGGTCACAACAATAAAGTCGGCAGAAACGTAATAATGTGCGGCTTAACCGGCGTGTCCGGTTCCTGTAATATTGAAGATTATGCGATTCTGGCCGGAAGCTCAGGCGTTGCTGATCACGTTACCATTGGTCAGGGTGCGGTGGTGATGGCGCGTTCCGGCGTGGCGGGTGATGTTAAGGCGGGTACGCAGGTTTTCGGCAGTCCGGCAAAAGATAAGAAGACGGCTTACAAGGAGCAAATTGCGCTCAGCAAATTGCCTGAGTTACTAAAAAAAGTAAAAATGCTGGAGGAAAAAATTCAAATGCTGGAAGGGGATTGATACTGTTAAGCGCTGTTCTGCTATGGAGTATGTCTCTTTAAGACAGTGTGGCGTGGTTGATATGGTGTGAAAAACACCCCCCCGTTGGTGATGTATACGGGGGGGTATTATTTTATTTGCCTGAAATTTGCTCAGCAGAGCTAGTATTTCTGGTTTTTCTTGAGTCTATTTTCGAGAACGTTTCACTTTGAAGCTGTGCTACCGCGCCGCTCTGTAAATGTTTAGTTTCGTCTTTCTTCAATAAGACAACTAATAAAACAATCGCAGCAATACAAACCCCAACGATTACCCATGTGTTGTCTTTTTCTTGTTCTTCAGCCATTTTTTAATCCTCGAAAGTTATTATAATAATGTAATTTTTAATTCCCTTTCCTCAAAGGGGGCAACTTAAAAAATAGTTTTTTGAGTTGCTTGTCGAATTAAGTAATAAACGACAGGTTAATTTTTATCATGGGATTAGGTGTTGTGTCAAAACTTTCAATAAAAAATATATTGGATGGATCATATTTTATGATGAGACCAAGGTCGGCAGGGTTGGGAGTATTAACTCGATATGTGTTAACCCATTGAAATTGGTATGAGTATTTGCCTAACGGTTGAAGAAGGTGCTAAGTCAACGTTGTCTATAGGGATGCAGGAGGTAGAACAACGAAGGGAGCGGTTGACGAGAGAGCCAACAGTATAGCGATGCAAGAGTAACTGCCGAGGAGCGGAGGCTCTGATTTATCGGTGTAATGAAAAGCGAAATGGTACAGCCGGTTTGGACAAAAAAGCTAATCTCTTACCGGCTTCTTATCCAGTTTCCTTTGCAGCGTGCGCCTGTGCATGCTTAACGCCCTGGCCGCGGCTGAAATATTGCCGTCGTGTTGCATCAGTACTTTTTGCAAATGTTCCCACTCCAGTCGTTTTACGGATAAAGGGTTTTCACTGATCGATACCGATGTGTCGCCTTCATTTTTATGCAGGGCATTCACTATTTCGTCAGCATTAGCGGGTTTAGTCAGGTAATGTACGGCCCCCAGTTTTATTGCCTCAACGGCCGTTGCAATACTGGCAAAGCCGGTCAGCATCACACAAGCGGTGTTGTCATCTAAAGAAAGCAGAGTTTTTACCAGTTCCAGGCCGGATTCATGGCCGATACGCAAATCAATCACCGCATATTCCGGTAGATATTGTTCGGCAAGCGATATCCCGGTTTTTACATCGTTAGCGACCAGTACTTCATAATTTCTTCTTTCTAATGCGGACTTCAGTACATTGCAAAAAGTTTCATCATCATCTACCAGCAATAGTCGAGGTTTATCCGTTTCCTGATTCGTCATCATTATTCTCTGTGTTTAAAAGGGGTAGCGTGATTTCCACGCAGGCGCCGCCTGAATCCATATTGTAAAGGCTGATTTTACCGCCTAAGCGATTGATAGTGGAATAGGTTAAAAACAATCCTACGCCCAAGCCCTTTTTTTTGCTGATAACGGGCTGTTTACCTACAAATTCAACTAATTCTGCTGGAAGGCCGGGGCCAAAATCGCGAATTTTAATAGTGACGTGGTTTAAATCCCATGATGCGTGAAACTCGATGCTTTGTTCGGGAGGGCATACTTCGGCAGCATTATTTAGAATGTTAATGAGCGAGTGAGTGAGTGTGCGTTCGGCGATGATTTTAGCGCCTTTGGCAACGAAAGGGTCGATAAAAAAACAGAGTTTTGCGGTGGGTTTGTGAGTACGCCATTGGTTGAGCACTTCATCAATATAATCAGTCAGAAGCATGACGCTGCCTGATTCGGCACGCATTTCACCGGCTGAGGCCGACATTACCGACAGGGCTGCTTTGCACCGGTCAATCTGCTGCTGCATGATAATCATTTTCTCGTGCAGGTCAGGGAAGCGATGGATCGGGTACTCCTGTTCAAGTTCATGAGCCACTATGGCAATGGTGCCTAACGGTGTTCCCATGTCGTGGGCAGCGCTGGCTGCTAATGTGCCCAATGCGACAACCCGCTCATCGCGTAATGCATTTTCCCGTGCCTCGGCCAGATTTCGTTCTTGGGCCTTGAGCGTTTTGGCCAGTTCAACCACAAAAAAAGCGACCAGGCCTGCGCTGAATACAAAACCAAACCACATGCCAAAAATATGCAAATTAAAGTAATGCTTATCGCTCATCGCGTGAGCTTGTTGCAGCATTGCATAGTTCGTTATGTTTGGATCCATCATTTCCATGTCGGGCATGTGAGGCTCTATTGACGGCAATGGGATGTTGTAGGCGATCAATACTGTGTACATGGATGTGGTCAGTATCACCATATACCAGGCATAGGATTGATGCAGCATGATCGCTGTAATAATAAGGGGTAACAGAAATACCCAAATAATAGGGTTTGATGCGCCTCCGGTCAGGTACAACAATGCCGTGATGGCAAAAACATCGATAACCAATTGCGAGAAAATTTCCAGCTCAGTCACCGGATCCTCGGTTTTCAAACGCATCCAGGTATAAAGATTGACGGCGCCTATTGATAAAACAACCAGCCAAAGCTGTTGTTGAGGCAGGCGGATATGAAGACCGTAGGTGGATAAAAAAATAAGCAGCGACTCGCTGAGTATCATCAGATTTCTCAGAATAAAAAGCCATTTCAGGTTTTGCAGGGCGGAAAATTCTGATTTAGGTGAGGCGTATGAAAGCATTCTATTAGAGTGGCAAGGAATTGGAGTGGGTTATTATTTAGTAATATCTAAATTAGTATCATTAAGTATTCGCACTGGTATTGTAGGGCAGAAATCAGAGAATATTTCGGGTGCGACAATATGTCACATTTTTATTTGCAAACTCTGTTGCTATTATTAACATAACTTTAAGGCTCTTGTAGAGTTCCATGGCTGAAAGTTGCGTTATATTCTTCCTAATACATCTGAGGCGGTTTTTTTAACCGCCTTTTTTTTGCCTGTTGTAATCACAGGTACTAATCAAAAGATACCCCCAGCCCGCCCAATCCACAGTATCCTTGAGGGTTCTTGGCTAGATATTGCTGATGCATGTCCTCGGCATAATAAAATGCGCGTGCAGGCATGATTTCGGTGGTTATCTGATTGAATCCGGCTTGAGTGAGGCGATGCTGGTAATGTTGCTTTGATTCAAGCGCTTCGTTCAATTGTTTCTCGGTGTAAGTATAAATGCCGGATCTGTATTGTGTGCCGATGTCATTGCCTTGTCTCATGCCCTGAGTGGGGTTGTGCGATTCCCAAAAAAGCCTGAGTAACTTGCTGTATGGTGTTACTAACGGATCATAGATAACTTTTACCACTTCGCTATGTCCTGTTAAACCGGTACATAATTCCTCATAAGTCGGGTTGGGTGTATAGCCGCCGCTATAGCCAACTGCCGTGCTGAACACGCCGGGGTATTGCCAGAATTTTCGTTCTGCACCCCAGAAGCAGCCCATTCCAAATAATGCCTGTTCCATTGTTGCTGGGAATGGTGGAACAATCGGGTTGCCTGTTACAAAATGCCTGTCTGAAACGGGCATGGGCGTGTTTCGGCCGGGTAGGGCATCTGCCGGATCAGGTAAAATGAGTTTTTTTGACGAGAAAATCATGGCTTGTGGTATTTTTGTCTCGAGAATGAAGTGCTGTTTAGGGAAATGTTGATATGATCCTAACACAGTAAGTTGCACGATTTTTAACTGGGGGGTTATGAAAGAGCAAGATTTTTTACGCCGATTCTTATTCGAAGAGCTGGGCGTTCGTGGCGAATGGGTCAAATTGGAAGCGAGCTGGCAAGCCGCCAAAAAACATCAGCGGGGATCTGAAAACGTACAGAAACAGTTGGGGCAGGCGCTGGCGGCTGTCGTTATGTTGTCTGCGACGGTCAAGTTTAAAGGCTCGATGATTCTTCAGGCTCAAGGTGATGGCGGCATTAAAACGCTGGTTGCACAGGCAACGGATGATCGAAAAATAAGGGGACTGGTAAGAAGCAGTGAAGACGTGCGGGCCGGAACATTGGAAGATATGTTCGGGCAGGGGCGCCTGGTTTTAACAATAGAATCTGATAGCGGCCAACCTTATCAAGGCATAGTTCCGCTACAAGGCAGTAATCTGGCTGCGGCTTTGCAAACCTATTTTGAGCAATCCGAACAACTTAGAACCCGCTTGTGGCTGTTTGCCAATGAAACCCAGGCGGTAGGATTATTGTTGCAAGAACTGCCTGCGCAAGAAAGCTATGTGGCTGACTGGGAGCGGATCGAAATATTGGCGAATACGGTGACTGAGCAGGAATTGCTGGAACTGGATTGCGAGCATATATTGCATAGATTGTTTCATGAAGAAAAAGTCAGGTTGTTTGATGCGGAACCCGTGGAGTTTAAATGCGCCTGCTCCCGGCCAAAGATTGAGGGTGCATTGCGTGCCTTAGGACGGACGGAGCTGGAAAATATTTTGCAGGAGCGGGGCGCTATCGAAGTAAGCTGCGAATTCTGTAGTGAGCAATACAGTTTTGATAAGGTTGATGTGGAGAACCTGTTGTCCCAGGAAAGTATTGCTAATGACGCCGAAACGCGGCATTAATTAAAAATATAAAGGCATAGTATGAAAACCGAAACAATTAAACGATGTCTCCGCGCTATTGGCCTGTTGGTGCTGGCAGTTTTGTTATCCGGCTGTATGGAGTGGATACGGGCTTATCAGACCTATCTGCAGATGAATGAGTTTGACCGCTACTTTGCCGTTGTGTCAGGTGATGAGTTTACCCTGCAATTTAAGGAACCCATTCTTTACAGCAAGGATTTTGTTGCTTTATCCAGGCTTTATGCCAGTCAGGACGACCTTACGGCCGAAGGCAGACGTTGGCGATACTTATTTCACAAGGTTGACGGCAACAATAAACTGATTAAACCGGAGATAAAGTTTTATTCCGATTTAAACTTTAATAAAGAGAATCGATTGATTGCCTGGTCATTTTCGCCGTTATTTTTGCAAATTGCCCCGCCAAAGTTTTTAGAGGTTTCATTGCGCTCAATAGGCGGCGCGGAAATCGATAAAGAAAAAAAGCAGCTTAAAGCCAATTCTGCATTGCTGGATAAAATTTCTGCGGATTTGCCCAAGAAACCGGCTGTTCTGGCGCAGTTGGGCAAGCCGTTTGAAATTCAGGATGAAGCGGAACAGGAAGTGTATATCTACCGCTTTCTGCTGGAAACCCCGCGTATAGAAGAAGGCTATGAGGATCGCGCCTTAAACGAGGTTAAAATCACCTTTGATAAAAAGACCCAGGAGCTGATTAAAATGGCAGGTCGCTTTGCAGGACTCAAGGTTTCAATTAATTATAAAAAGTTTCTTGATGAGTCGATGACGGCATCGACAAACTAAGGAACGGGCGATCAGTCGGTCGCCCTTACAGCTTTATTTTTTCAAATTCCCGGCATGCAGGCCACATTCTTTTTTAGCATCCAATTCCCACCACCAGCGGCCGGCCCTTTCATGCTGATTGGGCAGAACGGCGCGGGTGCAAGGTTCGCAGCCTATGCTGGTATAGCCTTTTTCGTGTAATTCATTGTAAGGAACCTGATAGGCTTCAATATAGTCCCAGACTTGCGCCGAACTCCAGTTGAGCAGAGGATTAAACTTGATCAGCTGGTGCTCGGCAGTGGAAAACGTGGTGTCTATTTGCACCTCGGGAATATCTTGCCGGGTGTCCAGGCTTTGATCTTTGCGCTGGCCGGTAATCCATGCGTCCAAATGGGCAAGTTTGCGTCTTAACGGTTCAACCTTGCGGATGCCGCAGCATTCCTGATGGCCGTCCTCATAGAAGCTGAACAGGCCTTTGTTTTTGACAAAGCTGTCCAGCAGGTCCCTGTCCGGTGTCAATAATTCAATGTCTATCCGGTAATGCTTCCTGACTTTTTCTATAAAACGGTAGGTTTCAGGATGCAAGCGTCCGGTATCCAGAGAAAAAACCTGAACATCCTTTCTGATAGCGATAGCCATGTCGATCAGCACCACGTCTTCTGCGCCGCTGAAAGAAATGGCGATATTATCAAACAGCTCCAGCGCTTTTTTCAGGATGATGCGCGGGTTTTTATGAGCTAAGTCGGTTTGCAATTGCTGGATGTCGAATGTAGTCATGGGCGTAAAATCAGCTTTGTGAGAAATAGCGTTTCAGGAAATCATCGAAAGGGATCTGGTCTTTGCTTTCGATTTCCTGCTGTTTGGCAAGGGATTCTGCGGCCATTTCATTAAACTGCTGCGTGTTGTTGTTATCCAGTTTATTGAGGCTGAAATAATGTCCATGTTCGGCAGACGTATTCAAGGCGAAACGCGCAAACGGCTGTTGACGTCGGGTCATGTTCTCCAGCATTCGTGCCGATGCCGTTAAATCCGGGTTTTCGACTAACAGCTGCTGTTTCGCCAGGGCGGTGCTGTAAGGTTTTGTCGCGTCACCCTGGTCAAGAATTGCGCAGACCGGCTGCATGGATTCAAGAATTTCAGTGGCCCAGTCCCGCAAAAGGATTTGCTGTCCGCCCTTGTTGAGTTCCAGGCCCGGTTTTCTGCCAAAATTCGCAACCGCCAACTGGTTGGCGTTATGAATCTGGTGATCCTGCTCCGAAATCGCCGGGCTGTCTTTTAACAGGCAGGTGAGCAGCAGCGCTTCTATGAAACGGGCTTTGTCTTCATCTATGCCGATGGGATTGAATAAATCCAGGTCCAGCGAGCGCATTTCTATGTAACGGACCCCGCGGCGTTTAAGCGCCAGCGTCGGTTTTTCGCCGGATTCGGTAATTTGCTTGGGCCGAATGGTGCTGTAAAACTCGTTTTCAATTTGCAGAATATTGCAGTTAAGCTGGCGGTATTCGCCGTCAACCAGAGTGCCGATTTTTTCGTACTCGGGATAGGGCGTGGTAATGGCTGCACTCAAGCTGCTGACATAGCCGTCTATGGAATTGTAATCAATTTTCAGGTTAGCCTGGTTTTTGCTTTTGTAGCCTATATCGCTCATGCGTAGCGAAGTCGCATAGGGATGATACAAAGTGCCCTTGTCGAATTCCTCAAACTGCGCCATCAATGCCGGGCGGCTTTTGAAAAAGTTTTTGCAGATGGCAGGCGATGCACCGAACAAGTACAGAATCAGCCAGCCCAGCCGCTGGAAATTCCTGATCAAGCCGAAGTAGGCATCGGCGGTGAACTGCTCCAGGCTCAGCGGGCTGTTTTCCTGTTGGTGCAGAACAGGCCACAGGGCTTGCGGCACCGAATAATTGAAATGGATGCCGGCAATGGCCTGCATGGTTCTGCCGTAGCGGTGCCATAAACCGTGCCGGTAAACATGTTTCATCCGGCCAATATTGGATGCCCCGTACTCGGCAATGGGAATGCTTTCGTCGCCGTCAATGCCGCAGGGCATGCTGGCTCCCAGCAGGATTTCATTGTCCAGATGGTCATAAACAAACTGGTGAATATTGCGCAAATAGCCCAGTGCGTCTTTTACATCGGCAAACGGCGGCGTGATCAATTCAATAAGGGCCTCAGAATAATCCGTGGTGATGTACGGATGTGTCAGCGCAGAACCTAATGCTTTAGGGTGCGGCGTCTGGGCAATAAAACCGTCTTTGGATATGCGAAGGCTTTCTTTTTCAATTCCTTTAAGTCCCCCGCAGAGCAGGTGCTGATGGCCGTTTGCCCGAAGTTGTTCCAGGCGCGTTGAAGAAAGCATGTTATTCAAATGTGTCATAGAGTGGGTGCGTACCCTGCAGTCCTGTATAATCCAATCATTATAAAAGGGTTTAACTGATTGAAGAAATATTATCGTAGTGGGGACGCTGTGGATAGCAAGCCGATTGGAATACTCAAGGCTGTTTTTGGCTATGATAAATTCAGAGGTCAGCAGCAGGAAGTCATTGAGCAGTTGTTGGCCGGGCAGGATGCACTGGTACTGATGCCGACTGGCGGCGGCAAGTCATTGTGCTATCAGATCCCGTCGCTGATCAGGCCCGGCGTAGGCATCGTCATTTCCCCGCTGATCGCATTGATGCAGGATCAGGTCAGCGCGTTGCTGCAATTGGGCGTAAAAGCCGCTTTTCTCAATTCAACTTTATCGTTGGAAGAGTCCCGGAAAGTCGAGCAGCAGTTGCTGAACGGCGAGCTGGATTTGCTCTATATCGCGCCGGAAAGGCTGACTTCAGCGCGGACCGGCGCGCTGTTTGAACGCATCCGGATCGCCTTGTTCGCCATTGATGAGGCGCATTGCGTTTCCCAATGGGGGCACGATTTCCGGGCCGATTATCTCCAGCTTTCCCTGCTGCATGAGCGTTTCCCGCAAATTCCCCGCATCGCGCTGACGGCGACTGCGGACGACAAAACCCGCGAGGAAATCAAGTTGCGCCTGGGGCTGGAACAAGCCCGGCTGTTCTTGAGCGGTTTTGACCGGCCCAATATCCGTTACCGGATTGTGCAGAAACAAAACGCCCGGCAGCAATTGATTGATTTCATCAAAACCGAACATGCCGGTGATGCAGGAATTGTGTACTGTCTGTCGCGCAAGAAAGTCGATGCCACCGCCGAATGGCTGAGAACCAAAGGCGTCAATGCCTTGCCGTATCATGCGGGCATGGCTGCCGATCTGCGGCAGCAGCATCAGCACCGGTTTTTAATGGAAGAAGGGTTGGTGATTGTGGCGACCATCGCTTTCGGCATGGGCATCGACAAACCCAATGTCCGCTTTGTTGCGCATCTGGATTTACCTAAAAGCGTTGAGGCTTATTATCAAGAGACCGGCCGGGCAGGGCGTGACGGCTTGCCCGCCAATGCCTGGATGGCTTATGGTTTGCAGGACGTCATTACCTTGCGGCAAATGCTGGCGGACTCCAATGCCGATGAAGCCCGCAAGCGTGTTGAATACCACAAGCTGGAATCCATGCTGGCCTTGTGCGAGCAGGTGCATTGCCGGCGGCAGGCTTTGCTGGGCTATTTTGGAGACGATCTTGAGCAGCCGTGCGGCAACTGCGACACCTGCCTGGAGCCGGTGCAAACCTGGGATGGCACGCTGGCGGCGCAGCAGGCATTGTCCTGCATACATCGCACCCAGCAGCGCTTTGGCGTCGCCTATCTGATTGATGTATTGCTCGGCAAGGCGACAGAGCGGATTGTAAATTCAGCCCATGACAAGCAGTCAACCTTCGGCATAGGCAAGGATCTGGACGAGAAGCAATGGTATTCGGTGTTCAGGCAGCTGGTCGCACGCGGCTTGGTTGCGGTTGATTTTGAGCGCTTTGGCGCGCTGCAGCTGACGGAGGCCTGCCGCCCGATTTTGCGCGGCGAGCAGCAGCTGATGTTGCGCAAGGATTTGCAGCCGGAGAAAATAAAAGGCGGCAAAAGCGCCGGCAGACAGTTTGCTAAAAGCGACGATACTTTGCTGTGGAATGCTTTGCGCGCCAAGCGCAAGGCGATTGCCGAGAACCAGGACGTGCCGCCTTATGTCATTTTCCATGATGCAACCTTGATGGCTATGCTTGAGGCCAAGCCGGTCAATCGCCAGCAAATGAGTATGCTGTCCGGTATTGGCGAGCGCAAACTGGAACTGTATGCCGATGAGTTTCTGGCGGTGATCAGCGAATTTGTCGACCTCAACAACAGCGGGCCGATTGGCCTGACGGATACGATGGCCGAGACCGTGGCCTTGTTCCGGCTGGGTTACAGCGTAAAGCAGATCGCGCAGCAAAGAGAACTGCAAGAGACCACCATTTACGGGCATCTTGCGCAGTCGCTGGAGCAGGGCATGTTAGCGCTGGCGGATGTCGTTGAATTGCCGGAGCAGGAAATCAGGCGGATAGAGGACAGCATTATGAATCTGCCGGAAGAGCAAAGGAATGCGCTCAAGCCTGTTTATGAGCTGTTTGACGGCCAGTACAGTTACGGTGTTTTACGCTGCGTACGGGCGGCCTTGCAGCATCAAACGGCTTGATTTCTGGGAAGAACGAATCTCTGTCGACAGGAAGCGTGTGGGGATTCCTTGTGACCAGGTTAAGTTTTTGATAGATTAATTCCATTCTGACCTTAATACCCTCATTCTTATTTTCAAAATAATGATAAATACAGCAACGTCAAACTCCTCATCGACAACCAAAACAGCGGTCACTTGCGCAAACTGTAACCTGGATAATTTGTGCATCCCTAAAGGGCTGTCTCAGTCGGAAGTGGGCGAGCTCGCCATATCGGTTAACCGGAACAATATACGTCAAAAGGGTGAGGCTATATACCATGCCGGCAGCCCATTCAGGGGCATAATCGCCTTGCGTTCCGGCAGCGCAAAATTACTGAGTTTTGACCAAAACGGAAATGAGCTGGTAGTTGATTTTATTCTTCCGGGAGAATTACTCGGATTTGACGGCCTGTCCTCGCAAATCCATAACTGCACGGCCATAGCCTTAGAGACGGTGAATTATTGCCATTTGCCGGCCTATAAAATTGAGATATTGGCCATCAATACTCCCGGATTGAGTCAGGTGTTGCTGCAAAGATCCTGTAACCAGTTTGACGCCCAAGTACAAAAGATGATGCTAAGCCGCCGGTCTGCTGAAGAGCGCGTGGCTTGCTTCATTATGCATATTTCAGAACGTTTGAGAATACGGGGCTATTCCGATCTGGAGTTTCGCCTGAGCATGTCGCGCGAAGAAATAGGAAATTATCTGGGCATTGCGCATGAAACAGTCAGCCGGATTATTCACCTCTTCCAGGCGCGGAAACTGATAGAAGTTAAATCCAAGCAATTGAAAATAACAAATAAAAACGGGCTGATTAACTTCTATACAATGTAATTACTAAACAAGCTCTTCCATGAATCTTGTTGGAAGAAGTGTTATTGCCCATAAACCTAACATATAGGCTTAACAGTTTTATTCTCGGCTAAAGCCAGGGAAATCGTCATGTTTGAATCGGCAGAGCTTGGACACAAAATAGACAAGGCCACTTACGATATGGAAGTGCCCAGGCTGCGCGAGGCGCTGCTGGATGCGCAGATGGATCTGGCAAAATTGTCCCAATTCCCGGTTATTATCTTGATTGGCGGCCTTGATGGCGCGGGCCGCGGCGAAACCGTCAACTTGCTCAACGAATGGATGGATCCGCGCTTTATCCAAACTCATGGCATGGGCGAGCCGTCGGATGAGGAGCTTGATCGTCCCATGATGTGGCGGTTCTGGCGTGAGCTTCCTCCCAAGGGCAGAATAGGTGTATTTCTCGGCTCCTGGTATACCTGGCCGATTCTCAATCGTGTGGTCGGCCGTACCAAGGCGGCCGAGTTTGACCAGAGCATGGAACGCGCCAAACGTCTGGAAAAGATGCTGGTCGACGAGGGTGCGCTGATTCTTAAATTCTGGATGCATTTATCCAAAGACAGACAGGAAAAACGCCTGAAGTTGCTTGAGAAAAATCCATTGACCCGCTGGCGCGTGACCGGCCGAGATTGGAAGCACTTCATGCTGTACGACAAGTTCCGTGCCGTGCATGAAAGTGTGATACGGCACACCAGCACGGCAGAAGCGCCGTGGACTATCGTCGAGGGCTACGATTCGCACTACCGTAATTTGACCGTGGGCAGAGTGATTCTTGACGCCATACGCAAGCGTCTTGATGAGGCCGATGTGAAAACAGTGGAGATTATTGCTCCGCCCCCGCTGCCCTCCATTGACCAGCTCGACATTCTGAAGACACTGGATCTGACCCAGAAGATCGACAAGAAGAAATTTAAAACTGACCTGGAAAAATACCAGGGCAAGCTCGCTTTGCTGACTCGCGAAGCCAAGTTTAAGAACATCACCGTAATCGCCATGTTCGAAGGCAATGATGCCGCCGGAAAGGGCGGTGCAATTCGCCGCATCACCGGCGCCCTGGATGCGCGCTGCTACACTATTATCCCTGTTGCCGCGCCTACCGAAGAAGAGCGCGCCCAGCCGTATTTGTGGCGTTTTTGGCGGCACATTCCGCGGCGCGGTCGGGTGACGATTTTCGACCGCTCCTGGTATGGCCGCGTATTGGTCGAACGCGTTGAGGGGTTCTGCTCAAAAGCGGACTGGATGCGCGCTTACAGCGAGATCAACGATTTTGAAGCGCAGCTGGTGCGCCATAACATTGTGGTGGTCAAATTCTGGCTCGCCATCAGCAAGGAAGAGCAACTCAAACGCTTCAATGAACGCGAAATAATCGGTTTTAAACGTTTCAAGATTACCGAAGAGGACTGGCGTAATCGCGATAAATGGGATGAATATGAGCACGCCGTATGCGACATGGTGGATCGTACCAGCACCGAAATTGCGCCGTGGACACTGGTGGAAGCCAACGACAAGAACTTTGCGCGCATCAAGATTTTGAAAATACTATGCAAGCAAATTGAAGCGGCAATGCAGAAAAAATAGCCTGCATATTTTAGTATTGAGAATACGAGGCCGCTTTGGGCTGGATTCCGCCTGGGCATGCCACGGGAAGAAACGGGCAGTTATCCGGGAATCGCGCATGAAACGTTAGCCGAGTTATTCAGCTCTTTCAGGTAAGGAAAAGCTGATAGAAGCTAAATCCAAACAAGCGAAAAGAACAAATAAAAAAGGGCTGCTTAGTTTCTCGTCTTGATCACTAAACAGCCCAGGCTTACGAAGATTTAATTGAACGCCCCGTGCAACACTCAAAGACAGTGCTATATGGGGTAAAAACGAAAATTACGGCTGAGGAAGAGGATGCCTTTATTTGTTGCTGTTTCTATACGCTGAATTAGAGGCGTCTTCAGCGATCGCTTTTTTAGAAGTTTCAAACTTGTCGTGCTCACTGCTTTTAATGGTAGCCACGACAGCAACTATGGCTAAAACAAGGCCCGCTACATAAAGCCAGAAGTTGTCTTTTTCTTGTACATCACTCATAGTAATTCTCCATCTATTGATTAAGGGAAACAGTTGATTTGTATCAACGCGTGGCTATTTAAACAAAAGGCGGAATAAAAAAATTGAGCCAGATCAACAAATGTTTCTTTATGAAGTTCTCACCAAAAGTAGGGTCTGTTTTTTCGGCACTCCTTTTGGCCTGTCGATGCAAAATAATCCCGACAGCAAATTAAGCCGGTTTAATACGGGCTGTTTTTGCACATCAGTTGAGTGGTGAGGTAATTCGGAAGGATTGAAAGTTTAAGAAACTTTAAACCGCTATGGTGTGTTCAGAGGGGTATTGCCGCTAGCGGCTTAATCACTGCGTGCTGCCGGGTTTTAGATCAACCCGCGACGCTACAATGATTAAGCCTTGCTGATTCAGCTTAACAGTTCGACTTGAGATGACAGTCGCGTGTTAGGCTTTGGTCCACTTGGCGCTCAGTTGTCCTGACCACTGGCCAAAGAAGGCGCCTACTACGATGGAGATGGATATCACAATCAAAGGGTTATCCAAAGAAGCGCTCAGCAGAATCTCTTTATTCAGTTTGTCAGGAGTTTGCAGCAGATAGGCAAACGTTGACGAATAGCCCAGCACGCTGGCAGGTATTGTCGCAAGGGCCGGGATAACGGCTGCAAGGCACAGCACCACCACTGAGAAAGCTACTATGATAGCCGCCCAGAAAGCAAAGCCAAGAATGGCATCCGGGGCAACATTAGTGAGCTGGATAGCGGTTATCCAAGCCATGATAACGCCGAAAATGCCACACACGATGGTGTTTTTTAAGGCTTCCTGGTTGGCGCCCAGAAAAAAGTAAGCTGCCCATGCAATGGTTGCGGCCCATATAAAAAAGATACCGCTAAGAGGCCCTACTGCCAAAAATGTTGCGACTCCACTCAGAATGGCAATACTTAAAGAGAGTGCTGTAAGACTATTCATAATATTTTTCCAAAAATATCACCTCATTGATATTGTTGAGTTAAATTCCACATTGAGGCGGTTCTATGAAATCTAACGTTTGGGTTTTAGCGGTTGGCCGCAAAGCCCATTCGCTTGGATACTATCAGGTATTGCTAGCGAGATAAACGTTTAAATTCAGCCTGTAAGCATTAAATGACTTAAGCCAAAGCCTCTGTTTTCAGAGATTTAATGCTGAATTGATAGTCTTTTTTTAAGCAGTGATCCAGCCACTTTTGCAGAAAATAGTTCAAGCGCCATTTGTAATTCATGATTTCACGGCTTAGGCCGGGATCTTTAAATACTTGCGCCACGCCGGCCCGGACATGGTCGCTTAATACTTCGGCAAGTTGCGCATCCAGGTAAACCCGTATTTTGACGGCAGGCTCCAGAAACTCATCCAGGTTTTTATTGAAACAGTGACTCAGTTCCACTGTCATTGTGTACGGTGTGCGTTCAATGACTTCAAGATGCAATGTGGTGTTGTGGGGAGCGAGTCCAATGGCGGTTTCTTCAAATGCCATCAAGTCCGGAATTAACTTGAGAAGTTTTTGATAGTTGGATTCGCAGACGTATTCCAGGCAGATTGATTTGTTGATCGGATTTACAAAGCTCATGACGGATGTCAGTTTTCCCGGTAGCTGGCATGGGCGCTGGCCGTTTCCCATAAGACAACCTGGGCAACGTTAAAACCGGCCTGTTTTAGATGTTGATAAATCATTTTACTTAAGACTTCTGCAGTGGGATGCTCGTCAATGGCGAGAAAACGTTCCTTGTTTTCAATGAGCATGGGGATGATCGGGTCATCTTTATGCAGCAGGAAGTTATGATCAAGATGCTGATCTATGTAGGCTTCAACACAATCCCTGATGTCGGAAAAATCACAGACCATGCCCTGATCGTTGAGCTGCTCCTGTTGTATGGAAATCGAAGCTTTAACGCTATGGCCGTGTAAGTTTCGACATTTGCCGGGGTGATTCATTAAGCGGTGGCCGTAACAAAAATAAACTTCTTTGGTAATCGTATACATAATAAAAAATGATTTTAATAAAAGGGTAGTTGCCTACATAGCGGTAAGCTTTAATTCCCTTTTATACTCTTTATGGTGGCGGCTACTTCGTAGTTGCCGTCGTCTTGTTGTGTGCTTCGAACAACCTCGATAAAAGCGGTCATCGGAGGCGTTATCGCATTTTTGGGAATAATGTTTACTTCCATGGCCTTGCCCGCATCAAAAGAACGGTCGGTAATAAATGAAACGCCGGCGCCACTGAGCGATGAGCAGCGCCCCCGGTACAATTCATCCGAATCAGCAAGTTTGTAGGTAATATCGCAGTCTATTTCCATCCGGATATAATTGCGTTTCTCATCATATTCCAACATGTTAATTCCTCTTCTGTTAAGTTTAGAGTCGATTCACTTACTGGTTGAGCCGTCGCCGCGCCTGCTTCCGGCAGGTTTGCGGCATACACGCCATCCGTGGCGATATATCTTCGGTTTCGAAGTTTACTATAAAACGCACAATAATAGGTCATGATTTAAAATGCTGTCATTAATTGAGCTGTTCCGCTGGATATTAGGCTGAATTTATGTAATATGGTGGCCATTACACACCCTAAATAAACAAGACTTCCGAGTGTTATCTGATGAATAAAGCAATAGTTTTAACTGGAATTACAACCACGGGCACGCCCCATCTGGGTAATTATGTGGGCGCCATCAGGCCAGCCATTGCAGCAAGTAAAGATGCGAATGTTTCGCCATTTTATTTTTTGGCGGATTACCATGCCCTGATTAAGTGTCAGGAGCCTGAAAGAGTCAGGCAGTCCAGTCTTGAAATTGCTGCGACTTGGCTGGCATTGGGACTGGATACCTCCAATGCGGTTTTTTACCGGCAGTCCGATGTGCCCGAAATTATGGAGCTGTCCTGGATGTTGAGCTGTGTGGCGGCAAAAGGCTTGATGAACAGGGCGCATGCCTATAAAGCAGCTGTTGCCGAAAATGAAGAGAGCGGCGAAAACGATGCGGATAAAGGCATCACCATGGGCTTGTTCAGCTATCCGATTTTAATGGCGGCCGATATGTTGATGTTTAATGCCAATAAAGTGCCGGTAGGCAAAGACCAGATTCAGCATATTGAAATGGCCAGGGATATTGCCGGGCGCTTCAATCACATTTACGGCGAACATTTTGCGTTGCCGGAGGCGGTGATTGAAGAAAATGCCGCAACCTTGGCGGGTCTGGACGGCCGTAAAATGAGCAAAAGCTATAACAACACGATTCCTTTGTTCGAGCCGGAGAAAAAATTAAGAAAGCTGATTAACAAGATTAAAACCAATTCGCTGGAACCGGGTGAGCCAAAAGATCCTACGGACTGTACTTTATTCAGTATTTATCAGGCCTTTGCCACTAAATCGGAAGTGGATGAAATACGGCAACGTTACGCAGACGGCATTGCCTGGGGCGAGATGAAGCAGGTGTTGTTCGAGCACATTAATGAGCACATCACTCCGGCGAGGGAACGGTACGATGCATTGATGCAGGCCCCCGAGCATATTGAAGACCAATTGCAGGACGGTGCAAAAAAAGCGCGCGCGATTAGTGTTCCTTTTATTAAAGAATTACGCAAAGCGGTCGGAATTTCGCGGATTTCTTTGTGATGCCAATAATATTGGGCAACCGGTTAAGCGTTAATTGGTTGGTGCGGTGTTTTGAAAAAGGGGAGTGCTTATAGCAGCTGTCCCAGTGCAAAGGCGCCAAGATAGGTCGCGGTAAAATAGAAAAAAGATAAGGCCAGGCTGGCGAAAATATTGATAGCCAGGGCTTGTTTGATGATATGGGTGACCAGGGCATAATCCCATAATAAAAGCAGGCCAAAAAAATAATAGCTTAAAGGGGATTCGCTGATGGTTAGCCAGATGATCACCGGCACGAGAAAAAGAGCGACTACATTGGTGCAAACCAGAATCGCTGTCGCCACTTGTACGTAGGCGTACAGGGTTTTATTGAAGAACAGCATGACGCCTATGAACAAAAGTGTCAGTAATGTTTCTATACCGACCTCAGTAAACGATTCTATAGGGTCGTCGGTCATGTTCGCCTGCATAAAATACGCAACAACAAAATAGAACAAGAGATTTTTCTTAAAAAAATCGACTGATCTTGGCAACTCCAGCGGGTTATTCTCTAACCAGCATAGCGGCAGGTATTGTTTTAAAATATCCACAGTTAATTGTACGAAGTCATTCAGGGGCTTGTATCGGTAAAAACTATGCGTCCAGGGTGTTATTTGAAATCTGATGAGTCCGAATAGCTTGTGAATGATTGTTCATCGTAGGTACCGAAATTATCATTCAACGATTGCACCAGATCTCTGGTTTTATCGGATATCTGGGTTAAACGGGTCTTTGTTTTTTTATTCCAGCCTATGGGGTCGGTAATCGGAAGCATCATGCGCCAGAAGGTCATGTTTTTTTCAAAAATATTGGCCAGATTTTCCATCAAATGAAGTTCTTTTTGCCGGGCGTTCAGCTGATTGATTATCAGCTTTGCCTGGAGTTTGCTAATAAGAATATGCAACGGCGTCATGATTGCAATCAGCGTAAGAATTATCGCAGGGCCAATGATGGGGTCTATTAAGAGTTCCAAAATACCGGTTTCTATTTCAGCGAAAATGGCGAAGGTTGCAATAAAGCCGAGAATAATCAGGCTGGTAAAAGTCGCCCGATCTTTCCATTGCGAGATGGCTTCCTTTACTTCAGGAATCACGACGCTGTCGATATTGCGAATGTTTTTTTCCAGCGAGTCCAGGACGCGGTAAGAGCGGTCATGGCCTACATTGGCTATGCGTTGGTCTATAGCGGCAAAGTGGGCAGGGCTTTGCGGATTAATGCTGTTTCCCTGATTAGGAAGAATAATAAACTGGCCGGTGTTTAGCCCCAGTCCGGCTAGTTTTCGTTGCCAGGAAGATATGATTTCGCTGTTTGCGGGAGAGCTCAATGTTGCCGTGGGCTCGTCTACGAGATAAACAAATTTGTTGGAATCCTGATGGATGGAGATTAACTCGATTAATTCATCGACCAGCGGCGATGTTGACTCGAAAACATCGGTAAAAATAAACACCATCAGAGTTTTCAACGACATGTTTTGTCAAAAGCGAGGTAATCGGCGTGATCGGGGCGGCGCTCAGATTGGGTGCATCAATGAACAGTTTGCTTTTCAAGCGGTCACTGTTGACTGTTTGCAATTCCAGATAAGAATTGATGCGGTTTCCCTCGCCTTGTTGCCGCTGTTCAATTTTACGGCTGATTTGGTAGAACGGGTATCGTGGGTCAACATCCAGCGCAGTACCCGGTAAAGTTGCCGGGTTGGATTGATTATTGTGCAGTAGCACGGTGAATTTGTGGCTGGATGCCTGGATTCCGGAAAACAGCTGTTCTGAGCCAAGATAACTGTTGATAAATCTGGATTTGGCTGTTGAGTTGCCGCCAATCAGGCTGATTATTGGCCACCATGAGCTTTTACTGGCGGTCGTTTCGTCCATTTCGATGAGTCCCAGGTCGTATTCAATTTGGTCCAGCTCATGAAAGATTTTTGATGCTTTCAGCAATGTCGGATTGTCAGCGGCGAAGTGTTTTTCAAGGTTGAGCAGGTATTTGCTTGCTGTCTTTTCAGTCATCAGATTGACACCGTAGTTGTTGAAATTTTGTAGGGAAAAGTTAATGGAGTATACACCCAGAACGGTTGAATAATACAAAAAAACGAGGACAATATTAAGGTATTTTTTTATTGCAAAACGGTGTGTCTTTGACTGTATAGTGCACTTTTCGTACTCAGATAAGCCGGATTTATAGTATATTGCTCAACCAATCAGAGAGTCCCATAAACGCGGTTTAAAGAGTCAAATGGTAAAACGGAATAAGGATTTGGTTAATCTTCGAAGCTTAATAATGATTGCTGCTGCAGCTATCTTGTCAGGGTGCGCGATTCCTTTTTTGGGATACGGCGCAAACGGCCAGTCACGGGAAGAGTTTGGGCGTCATGTGGAAGAGATATTTCGTTTGCAAAACAAGATGACCAGCCAGGTCATGATGTTGCTGGAAAGTGATGACGTCAAAAATCCTGATGTTTTATTGCACGCTGAACAGCGTATGGAGGAAATGTGCAGTCCTCTCAATGAGTATGTTTCGCGCGACATTGATGGCTTGAATACTGGATTTCTTTTGCAACGACGCGTTGAAAAATCGGCTATAGATTGTGAGCAGGCGGCTCGGGAAGTCGAATCACTGTTGACGGTGCTATTTGCAAATTAACACATTGACAGTAAGTATTATCAATTCAGGGTGTCAAAATGGTATTTTGCGGAGGCCTGCTGTTATCTTGTTCCGGGTAGTCCAGTGTGTAATGTAAACCGCGGCTTTCCTTGCGCTGTTGCGCGCAGCGGATGATCAATTCGGCGACAATGACCAGATTGCGCAATTCCAGCAAGTCACTGGTCACGCGGAAGTTACTGTAGTATTCGGCGATTTCTTTTTTAAGCAGTTCCACGCGGCTCATCGCCCGGTGTAGGCGTTTATCCGTTCTTACAATGCCAACGTAGTCCCACATAAAATGACGCAGCTCGCTCCAGTTGTGGGAAACAACAACCTCTTCATCCGAGTCACTGACTTTTGATTCATCCCAGTCGGCGATTTCCGGGATGGGGCGGATGTGAGGGAGTTTTTGCAGAATGTCTTCGCTGGCCCGATCTGCGAAGACTAGGCACTCCAATAGCGAGTTGCTGGCCATGCGATTGGCGCCGTGCAAACCGGTACAGGCAACTTCCCCTATGGCATAGAGATTGGTAATGTCGGTGCGAGCGTGGCTGTCGGTCAACACGCCTCCGCAGGTGTAATGCGCGGCCGGGACGACGGGGATGGGCTGTTTGGTGATGTCAATATCAAACTCAAGGCACTGCTGGTAAATCGTTGGAAAATGTTCGCGGATGAACTGCTCTGATTTGTGGCTGATGTCGAGATAGACACAGTCTATGCCGCGTTTTTTTATCTCATGATCGATGGCCCGGGCAACAATATCCCGGGGCGCCAATTCCGCTCTCGGATCAAAATGCTGCATGAAAGGCGAGCCGTCAGGCAGTATTAATTTGCCGCCTTCGCCTCTTAACGCTTCGCTAATAAGGAAAGACTGGGCTTTGGGGTGATAAAGGCAGGTCGGGTGGAATTGCATGAATTCCATATTGCTGATGCGGCAGCCTGCTCGCCAGGCTAAGGCTATGCCGTCGCCGGTTGAGCTTTGCGGGTTGGTGCTGTAAAGATAGGCCTTGCTTGCCCCGCCCGTTGCCAGAACCACGACGCGAGCCGCTATCGTCTTAACCTGCTGCTTTTTCGAGTCTAAGACATAAGCGCCTAAAACGCGTTGCAGGGATGACTGGCCGGTCTCTCCTACCTTGGAGCTGGTGATTAATTCAACGACATTATGGTATTCAAACAGTTCGATATTGGGGTGTTCCTGGGCGCGTTCTATCAGCGACAGCGACACGGCTTTGCCTGTTGCATCCGCAGCATGGACAACGCGCCGGTGAGAATGCCCGCCTTCCTGAGTCAGGTGCAGTTTTTTTTCTCCCGATTTTGTTTTTTCTTCAGTAAAAATAACGCCTTGTTCGCAGAGCCAATCTATCGAGCTTTTCCCGTGGGTAACGGTGAGTCTTACAATTTCAGGGTCGCAGAGTCCTGCTCCGGCAGCCAGCGTGTCTTCGATATGCGACTCAATGGAATCGTCAGCGCCGAAAACGGCGGATATGCCGCCTTGGGCATAATAGGTGCTGCCCGCTGTCAAGGCGAATTTTGACAGGACGGCAACGTGTGTTGACTGGTCAGCCAGTTTGAGCGCTAAACTCAGTCCTGCGCCGCCACTGCCAATGATAAGGACATCGTAATTTTTGGAATAAGGCATCGAAAGATAGTTGGCGGATTAAATTTAAGAAAGATATTGTACTAAATTGCTGTAAATTGGCTTAGTTGTTATTGATTATGGATAATAAAGCTTTTTAGCGTGATAGCACAATTTGTATCAATTACTCCCAAAGGTATTTGACAACAGTACTGCTGTTAAAAAATAGCAAAATTCGCGATAAGTTGTTTCATTGACGGTTTGAATGGAGGTTTTATGCTTAAGAATATGAGGTGGTGTTTTTTTCTGGCTGTTCTGTTTAATCAAAATGTTTGGGCGCAATTGCCTGACTTTACCGAGATGGTAAAAGCCAATGGCGCCTCTGTGGTTAACATCAGTACAACGCAGAAGGCTCTGCCCGAGTCGGAGCGCCCTCCCGAAGAACAGCCGTTACCTGAGGGAATTCCTCCTGAAATGGAAGAGTTGTTCAGGCGTTTTTTTAATGAGCAGGGCGGCGGATATGAACCCAGAGATACGACTTCATTAGGTTCGGGCTTTATTATTTCCGCGGATGGGTATGTGTTAACCAATCATCATGTGGTGAAAGACGCCGATGAAATCGTGGTCAAGTTTTCTGACCGGCGGGAGCTGCTAGCCAAACTGATCGGCTCCGATGCGCGTACCGATGTCGCATTATTAAAAGTTGAAGCCAAGGAGTTGCCCGCAGTGAGCATTGGTGATCCGAACAAGCTACAGGTAGGCGAATGGGTGCTGGCGATAGGCTCGCCTTTTGGATTTGAGCAGTCTGTAACGGCCGGCATAGTCAGCGCCAAAGGGCGCAGCTTGCCCGGCGGTAATTATGTGCCGTTCATACAAACGGATGTGGCGATAAATCCGGGTAATTCAGGCGGACCGCTGTTTAACATGGACGGCAAAGTGGTGGGGATAAATTCCCAGATTTACAGCCGCACCGGTGGCTTTATGGGGCTTTCATTCGCCATACCCATGGATGTGGTGATGAATGTTGTGGATCAAATAAAAGCCAGCGGTAAAGCGTCGCACGGCTGGCTAGGCGTTCAGATTCAGGATGTAACACGGGAACTGGCTGAATCATTCGGCATGAAAAAACCGCAAGGCGCGTTGGTTGCCAAAATAATTCCAGGCAGCCCTGCGGAGAAAGCAGGCCTGCAGATTGGCGACATCATTACCGAGTTTAACGGCCAACAGATTGAAACATCGGGTGATTTGCCTCCCATGGTAGGAATAACGCCTATAGATGAAAAGGCAACGTTAAAAATTATCAGGCAAGGTGAAAACAAGACCATAGAATTCAAAGTGGGGCTTTTACCGGATGAAGATGAGAAGCTAGCCAAAGCTAAAGAACCGGCCAAACCGGCCAACAAGCGCTTAGGAGTCAGCGTCATCGACCTGACTGATGTGCAAAGAGAAGCTCTGCAGGTCAATAAAAATGGCGTGTTGGTGCAGGAGGTTGCCAAGGGTGCCGCCAAGGATGCGGGGATTCTGCGCGGTGATGTGATTCTGCGGATTCAGAATAATATCGTCCGTGATGTGGCTGATTTTGATAAAATAGTCAAAAAACTCCCAGCCGGCAAATCGGTCGCTGTTTTGATTCAGCGGCAGGGCAATCCGGTCTTTTTGGCACTTAAAATAGATAAATAACACGTGGATTTAAAACATATAAGAAACTTTTCCATCATCGCGCATATCGATCATGGAAAATCGACATTGGCGGATCGTTTTATTCAAATATGCGGGGGGTTAAGTGTCAGGGAAATGTCGGCGCAAGTTCTTGATTCCATGGATATTGAAAAAGAACGCGGCATTACCATTAAGGCGCAGAGCGTTACGCTGGACTTCAAGGCGAAAGATGGCGAGACTTATCAGCTTAATTTTATCGATACGCCCGGCCACGTGGATTTTTCTTATGAGGTTTCCAGGTCTTTAGCGGCTTGCGAAGGCGCGCTGCTGGTCGTTGACGCGGCTCAGGGCGTTGAGGCGCAAAGCGTCGCCAACTGCTATACGGCGATAGAGCAGGGGCTGGAAGTGGTGCCGGTGCTGAATAAAATTGATTTGCCTTCTGCCGAGCCAGAACGGGTGCAAGCTGAAATTGAAGAGGTGATCGGCATTCCGGCTGACGAGGCGCTGATGATCAGCGCCAAAACCGGCCTGGGCGTTGAGGATGTGCTGGAACAGCTGGTGCTTAAAGTTCCTGCTCCTCAAGGCAACATAGACGGGCCATTGCAGGCGCTGATTATCGACTCCTGGTTCGACAGCTATCTGGGCGTGGTGTCTTTGGTCAGGATTATGCATGGCAGTATCCGCAGAAAGCAGAAGATTACCATCATGTCCACCGGCAAGTCGTTCATCGCCGAAAAAGTCGGTGTTTTTACGCCCAAGCGCTTGGAAAAAGACATCTTGAATACCGGCGAAGTCGGCTATGTCGTGGCCGGCATTAAAGATATTTTTGGTGCGCCGGTAGGCGATACCATCACCTGGACGGATAATCCTGCTGCCGAACAGCTTTCCGGGTTTCAAAAAGTTCAGCCCCGCGTTTTCGCGGGCTTGTATCCGGTCAGCTCCGATCATTATGAAGATTTGCGCGAGGCTCTCAACAAGTTAAATCTTAACGACGCCTCCTTGAGCTTTGAGCCGGAAACCTCCCAGGCCTTGGGCTTTGGTTTCCGCTGCGGTTTTCTCGGCATGCTGCACATGGAGATTGTGCAGGAGCGGCTGGAAAGGGAATACGATGTTGATCTGATTACGACAGCGCCTACCGTTGTCTATGAAGTCATCACCCAGAACGACCAGATATTGATGGTTGATAATCCGGCCAAATTGCCGGATATGGGAACCATCAAGGAAATCAGGGAGCCTATTATCAGGGCTAATATCCTGGTTCCTGAAGCCTATCTGGGCGGCGTAATCACGCTGTGTATAGAAAAGCGCGGCGTGCAGAAAGACATGCAGTACGCCGGCAGGCAGGTGTCTTTGCATTATGAGATGCCGCTGAGTGAAGTGGTGCTGGATTTCTTCGATCGTTTAAAGTCGGTAAGCCGCGGCTTTGCATCGTTCGACTACGAGTTTTTGCGGTTTCAGCCGGCCGAGCTGGTCAAGCTGGATGTGTTGATCAACGCTGAAAAAGTGGATGCCCTGTCTATCATCGTGCATCGCGATCTGAGCCAAAACCGGGGACGGGATCTGGTTGAAAAGATGAAAGACCTGATTCCGCGACAAATGTATGAGGTTGCCATACAGGCGGCCATCGGTTCCAAGGTTATCGCCCGATCTACCGTTAAAGCCATGCGCAAGAATGTGATCGCCAAATGCTACGGCGGCGATATCAGCCGCAAGAAAAAGTTACTGGAAAAACAAAAAGCGGGCAAGAAACGGATGAAACAGGTCGGCAATATTGAGATTCCTCAAGAGGCGTTCCTGGCTGTCCTGCAGCTCAACAAAGAATAACACGGATTTTTTACCCTTTACTCACAAACTATACATATAAATATGGACTTTGATTTTTCCTTTTTTCTTTTGGTCGCCACATTAGTTACCGGCGTAATTTGGGGCGGATATCTGCTGGTACTCAAATCCAGGGGCGTTCATTTTGATGAAAAAAAAGAGCCTTTACTCGTAGAGTACGCACGTTCCTTTTTCCCGATAGTGCTGATTGTTTTATTGCTGCGCTCATTTCTGGCAGAGCCTTTCCGCATCCCTTCGGGGTCGATGATGCCGACTTTGCTGGTAGGCGATTTTATTCTGGTTAATAAATTCACCTACGGAATACGTTTGCCGGTTTTAAACAAAAAAGTCATTGAACTGAATGAGCCAAAGCGCGGGGACATTGTGGTTTTCCGTTATCCCAAGCAGCCATCCGTCGATTATATTAAGCGGATTATCGGCCTGCCGGGCGACAAAGTGGCTTATTACGATAAAAAACTGCATATCAATGGCACGCCGGTCAATAAGGTTTCATTAGGCCGCTACCAAGGTGTAGGACAAGGCGAGGATATGACGGGCGCTGAACATTTGCTGGAAGACTTGACCGGCGTTGAGCACAGCATTCTGGTCAGGGATGGGGCGGCTTCTGCCGAAGGCGTTTATGTGGTGCCGGAAGGAAACTATTTCGTCATGGGCGATAATCGCGATAACAGCAACGACAGCCGTTACTGGGGCACAGTGCCGGAAGAAAATCTGGTAGGCAAGGCGTTTTTTATCTGGATGAGCTGGGATTGGCAGCATAAAGGCGTGGGCATCGACCGTATTGGCACGGTGTTGAAATAAGCTACACTTATTTTGATTTTAATAAAATGTGTGGAGAAAAAATGAATTTATCACCTAAACGCCAACAAGGCTTAACCTTAATCTCGATTGCTTTCATTTTGGGGTTAATCGGCTTTTTTACTTTATTGACACTCAAGATAGTGCCGATTTACATGGACCACGGCAAAGTGGTCAGCGCGCTGGCTGCTTTGAAAGAAATGCCCGGTATTGAAACCAAAAGCGAATACGAAGTCAGAGACAGTTTAAGTAAACGCTTCACCATGAACTATGTCTACGATGTAACTCCAGATGAAATTAAAGTCATCAAACACGGTAATTATCTGAAAGTGCAGATCGAGTATGAAACGGTCGTGAAAATTGCCGGTAACCTGAGCGTTTTGGTTGAGTTTAACGACGTTATGGAGGCCGGCCAGGAGTGACAAGAAAGCCTGAAGTGTTGTGCAAAAAGCTGGGCCTGACGTTTAACAATCCGCAGCTTTTTGCCACGGCTTTAACGCATCGAAGCGCAAGCTCGAATAATAACGAACGGCTGGAGTTTTTGGGGGATTCGATCTTAGGATTCGTTATCGCCCACAAGCTGTATGAATTATTCCCCAGCGCTCCTGAAGGCGTCTTAAGCCGCTTGAGGGCAAGCCTGGTTAATCAGAGTTCCCTGGCGGAGCTGGCCAGAAAACATCAGGTTGGCGATTATCTGCTGCTAGGATCAGGCGAGTTGAAGAGCGGCGGTTTCCGCCGTGATTCCATTCTATCTGACGCGTTGGAAGCCATTATAGGCGCGTTGTATAACGATCAGGGCATGGATGCCTGCCAGCAGTGGATACTGCAGTTGTTCGCCGAAAAGCTGAAAAGTTTGTCGCTGGATAACTGGCAGAAAGATCCTAAAACCCGATTGCAGGAATTGATGCAGTCAAAAAAAATGGAGCTGCCCGATTACACTTTAATCACCATGTCCGGGCTTGCGCACGAACAAACCTTTAAGGTTAAGTGCACCGTTCCGCTGATAAAAGATTCCTGCATCGGTACAGGCGTCTCCCGAAAAAAAGCCGAGCAGTCGGCGGCAGAGCTTATGCTCGAATTATTATTGAATAAGGATAGTAAATGAATTGCGGTTTCGTAGCCCTGATAGGGCGTCCCAATGTGGGTAAATCAACGTTGATGAATCATTTGCTGAAGCAAAAAATCAGCATTACATCACGTAAGCCGCAAACAACCCGGCACCGGATTCTGGGCATCAATACCACGGAAGCCGGACAAGCCATTTACATGGATACGCCGGGCATGCATAACAGCGAAAAGCGGGCTTTAAACCGTTATCTAAACCGGACCGCGGACACTACGCTGCTGGGTGTTGACGTTATTGTCTGGCTGATCGATGGTTTATCGTGGCATGAATACGATGAAATCATTTTCAAAAAACTGGAGCAGGCCGGCTTGCCGGTTATTCTTGCGGTCAACAAGGTCGATAAGGTAAAAGACAAGGACGCCATTTTGACGTTCTTTGCCCAAGCGCAGCATCGTTTTCCGTTTAAGCATCTGGTGCCCATTTCGGCGCTAAAAAGAACCAATCTGGATCAGCTTGAAAGCCTGATCATGGAGCTCTTGCCGGAGGGCGACCTGATCTATCCGGAGGACCAGATCACCGACCGGCCGGAACGCTTTTTAGCGGCTGAAATTGTCAGGGAAAAGCTGACCAGAAGATTGGGCGATGAACTGCCTTATGCGCTTACGGTAGAAATAGAACGCTACGAAGAGCTGCCCGGCATTACTAAAATATATGCCATCATCTGGGTGGAGCGGCTGACTCAAAAGAATATCGTTATCGGCAAAGAGGGCGAACTGCTGAAAAAAGTCGGCACCGATGCCCGGCATGACATAGAAAAGCTGATCGGCCAGAAGGTTTATTTGCAGCTTTGGGTTAAAGTCAAAAAAGGCTGGTCGGATAGTGAGCGAGCCTTGCAAAGCCTAGGGTTTAATGACTGAACTGTCGGTTTATTTACAGCCTGCCTTTATTTTACAACAGCGGAAATACCGGGAAACCAGCCTGATTATTGATGTGTTGACCCGGGATTTCGGCAGGATCTCGTTGTTGGCAAAAGGCGTAAGAAAAGCAAAATCCAGGACGGCGGGGCTGTTACAGCCCTTTGTGCCCTTGGTCATTTCATATGTCGGCAAGGCGGAATTAAAAACGCTGACCGATGTCGAAATCATTCAGCCGTTCAGTGAAATAAAAGGGCTCGCACTTTACTGCGGTTTTTATATGAATGAATTGGTGGGTTGTTTTTTGCATAAATACGACCCGCACCCGGAAGTATTCGAGCATTACCGGGATTGCTTGTCTGGTCTTATGGACAGCTCAAAAATGGAAGCTGCGCTGCGGCTGTTTGAGTTTGATCTGATGGATAGCGTCGGTTACGGATTGCAGCTGGAATATGACGGCAATGACAATCCCATTGACCCATCAAAGGAATATGACTTCACCGTGGGGCAGGGGCCGGTTGAGTCCGTGGGTGGGCAGTTTTCAGGCAAGACCCTGCAGGCTATCAGTTTGAGGGAGTTCACCGATGCTCAGGTTTTAGCTGAGGCAAAAATACTGATGCGAACCGTCATTGATGTTTATTTGCAGGGCAAGCCGCTTAAAAGCCGAACCGTCATTAACAAAATTATCAAGCACACTAAAAATGAATAAAACACACATCTTGTTAGGCGTGAACATCGATCACGTCGCTACCCTAAGACAGGCCAGAGGTACGCTTTACCCTGAGCCTGTTCAGGCGGCACTGGTCGCAGAGCAGGCCGGCGCCGATGGCATTACCGCGCATTTGCGGGAAGACCGCCGGCATATTCAGGATAGGGATATTTTTCTTTTGAAAGACATGATCCATACCCGCCTGAACATGGAAATGGCGGTGACTGATGAAATGGTCGGCATAGCTGAGAAAGTAAGGCCTTATGCCTGCTGTCTGGTGCCGGAAAAGCGGGAAGAGTTGACCACCGAAGGCGGGCTGGATGTGGCCGGTAACTTGCATCGCCTGCAATGGGCTTGTGACAAATTGGCTGCGGCAGGCGCCGAAGTATCGCTGTTTATCGACCCTGATGAAATGCAAATTGATGCGGCGGTAAAAGCCGGTGCGCCTGTTATAGAGCTGCACACGGGCTGTTATGCCGAAGCTAAGGATTCAGTGCCGCAAGCTATGGAGTTGGAGCGGATCAGGCAGGCGGCGCGTTACGCGCATAGCGCCGGATTGCAGGTTAATGCGGGGCATGGCTTGAATTTTTACAATGTTGAGGCGATATGTGCAATACCTGAAATAGTCGAGTTGAATATCGGCCATTCGATCATTGCCCAGGCCGTATTTTCAGGTTTGGCTCAGACGGTTAAGGATTTGAAGCGGATTATGAGAAACGCAAGGCTACAGCGGTTGTGGGGTCTTGATAAATGAGCCTCTAAGGATTTATTTTTAGAGGCTCATTCGCTTTTACATTGAAAAACCGTGTTTTTGCATGCGGTAAAGCAATGTATCCCTGGATATGCCCAGTAATTTGGCAGATTTACTGCGGTTACCGTGGGTGCGGTTCAGGGCTTGACTGATCAAGTCGGCTTCCAAAGAGTCCAGCTGTAAACCAATTTCAGGCAGGGTGAAATCCGTTGCGGCGGAGCTGATGCTTTTAGTGCTAAATTCGGGCGGGAGATTTTCCGGTTCGATGATTCTGCCGGCCAACAAAATACTGAGCCTTTCGCATAAATTACGCAATTCACGAATATTGCCCGGCCATTGGTAGGCTTTTAGCGTTTTTAAAGCCGGTTTGCTGAATTTGGGTGCGGCTATCGAATACGCATCTTCAAAAACGGTCAGGAAATGCTTGATGAGATGCTCAATGTCTTCGGTGCGTTGCGCCAGCGGCGGCAATTCCAAAGGCACGACATTCAGCCTGAAATACAAATCCTGCCTGAATTCACCCGCAGCAATTTGCTGGCTCAAGTCTGCGTTGGTTGCAGAAATAACGCGGACATTGACGGTGTAGGGTTTGATGTCGCCGACGGCAAGGCATTCCCCTGACTCAAGAAAGCGTAGCAGTTTTGCCTGAATTGACAGAGGCAATGAATTGATTTCATCGAGAAACAGTGTGCCGCCATCGGCTGCCTGGAAAAGGCCTTGCTTGTCGGTTGTTGCCCCTGTGAATGAGCCTTTTTTATGGCCGAACAATTCGGATTCGATCAGGCTTTCAGGTAATGCGGCGCAATTCAGGGTAATAAAAGCCTTGTCAGCGCGGGCACTTGTTTTTTGAATGGCGGTTGCGAGCACTTCTTTGCCTGTGCCCGTTTCGCCTTTGATCAGAACAGTCACATCAGTAGCGGCAACGATTTTGGCGCTACGAATCAAGGAATCCAATGCAGGGGATTGACCGATTATCGAATTAAAATGATCCATAGATACCTCTTAATGTATTGCTGTGTGTGTTGTGATCGCCATGGGATTAAGCCACGGCAGGGCGGCTAACAGAGCAAGTGCAATCATAAACAGGCCGATAGCCTGCTTGAAACGCTGCATTCTTGATAACCTTGTCAATATTCCGGTCATTATACCGACTCCCATGACCGCAGGTAAAGTTCCCAGTCCAAAAGACAGCATGGTCAGTGCGCTTTTACTGATGTCGCCCGCTGTTGCGGCGAGCGCTAAAGCCGCATATACCAAGCCGCACGGCAGCCATCCCCACACCATGCCGAAAAGATAAGCCTGGGTACGGCTTTTTACCGGAATGAGTTTGCGGCCGAATGGCTCTATTTTTTTCCAGAAACGCAGGCCTATTTTTTCAATATAGGCGAAGCGCGGGAACCATCCGGCTATATAGAGGCCGGCGCTTGCCATGATTGTCGCTGACAGTAATTGCAGTAGCCTGTGCCCGTTAATTTCACCCATGGGCATGACGACTAATGATTCAATAACGCCCGCTAATGCCCCGGCCATCGTGTAACTAGTGATACGGCCGATGTTGTAATTGAATACAAACGGGAACAGCAGCGTTTTTTTGCTGCGTATTTCAGGACTCAGGCTTAAGGTCAATGTCCCGATAATTGAGCCGCACATGCCTATGCAATGCATGCTGCTGAACAGTCCCATCGTGAAAGCGACTAAGTATGAGGTAGTAAAGGCGAGATCAAATTCCATAGCCGCAGAACATTACTAGAAAAAGGTATAGATGGCTAATCTTTTATTGCCAGCCTGCTTTCATGATTGAAACTGCGAAAGAATCTGCTGCTGAATCTTCTCAGCCATAGCTTTGCGATTCTCAGCATCGCGGATGGGCCTGCCGACGACGATATAATCAGCGCCATTCTGGAAAGCCATTTCCACGCTGACCACGCGTTTCTGATCGTCATCCTCGCGATTGTCAACAGGTCTGATGCCCGGAGTGATGACTAACAGCTTATGATCCAGCTCTTCTCTCAGCATGGACGCTTCAAGCCCTGATGAAACAATGCCGTCACAGCCAATTTGCAATGCCCGTTTTGCGCGGGACAAGACCAAATCCCTTACATCGCATTTAAAGCCTAAATCATCAAGATCGCCGCGATCCAGGCTGGTCAAGGCGGTTACCGCCAGAACTTTCAGATTGCCTTTTTCCTTGGCTGCAGCCTCCATAATGGCGTCGTTACCGTGGATGGTTGCAAGGTCAACACCCTTGCTGCTCAAGGCTTTAATGGCACGGCCCACGGTGGCGGGGACATCAAAAAACTTCAGGTCGACAAATACTTTTTTATTGCGCTGCTTTAACCACTCAATAAACCCAAAATAATCACCCGACATGAACAGTTCCATACCGACTTTGTAAAAGATCACCGAGTCGCCGAGTTCTTCCACCAAAGCTTGCGCTTCGGGAATGCTGGGGACATCCAGCGCCATGATTAACCGTTCACGGACTGGGATGGGTTTGGTTGAGATAAATGATTGAGGCATATAAGGCACAAAGAAAAAGTTAAAAGTAAGCCGCCGCTTAAGGCAGGTATTTGCGACGCTGAAGGTTACTAGTAGTTAAGCCTTCTCTGTCCCAAGCCTGTATCCGCCGTTCGTCTCCGCTATGGCAAGAGGGCTGGTCAGTAATAAGAAAACACCGAGTCGGCAGTATTTTGAAAATAAACGCACTTAAACGCTCCTGAATGATAATTAGACATATATTACCGGAACTTGTTTTAAGCGGGAATGATAAAATCAGCAAACTCACAATACACGTAGATTATGAACTCAACACTTATTCAAATGACCTTGCTGATGGCGTGCGGCGCCGGCTGGCGAATACTGAAACCAGAAGGGCTGTCGGCGGAGCAAACGCGGCTGGCGCTGACCACGGTGGTCTATTATTTACTGCTGCCGGCGATGGTTCTGGAGGTCTTATGGCCTGCCGATATTGGCTTGCGTTCGTTTCAGTACACCTTGCTGGGCGCGGGCTGTGTTGTGTTCGCCATGTGCTGCATCTGGATAGTTGGCGCTGTTTTCAAGTTTGAACACAGGCGTTTGGGCGCGATGGTGCTGGCGGCGGCGTTCCCCAATGTGACTTATCTTGGCTTGCCTGTTCTGGAACAGACCTTTGGCAGCTGGGCAAGGTCGGTGGTCATACAGATGGATCTGTTTGCAGTTACGCCAGTATTGTTTACCGCCGGGGTTGTGATAGCGCGGCACTACGGCGAAGAGACCATAGAAAAGCCAAGGCCGGTATGGTTGTTTTTTAATGCGCCGCCATTCTGGGCGGCAGCCATTGCCGTCGCCTTGAATCTTAACGGCGTTGTTGCGCCCGAATGGCTTGCTGGCGCACTGCAAAAATTGTCCGCGGCGGTTGTGCCGTTGATGCTGTTTTCCCTGGGGCTGGCATTAAGCTGGAAAGCGGTAACCGTGCGCAATCTTCCTTATGTCATCCCGGTTATCGTTATAAAAATGGCGCTGATGCCGCTGTTTGCCATTGCCCTGTTGGGTTATTTGCAACTGGATGGCGATTACGGAGCGGCGGCGGTACTGGATCTGGCCATGCCGAGCATGGTGCTGGGCATTGTGTTTTGTGACCGTTACCGGCTGGACAGTTCGCTTTATGCGATGGCGGTAACGGTGACGACGGCAATAAGCCTGGTTACGCTGCCGTTTTGGCATGGCGTGCTGATGAGGTGAGTTTTTAACGATGAATCCGACACTTGAAATCTTCTCGCAAGGCGAAGAAGTCGTTACCGGGCAAACGGTCGATAGCAATGCCGCGTGGTTGTCGCAACAGGTTGTGCCAATGGGTTTTACCGTAACCCGGCATACCGCCGTGGGCGATAAACTGGACGATTTGATAGCGCTGCTGCGGGAAATTTCAACACGCGCCGACTGTTGCCTGTGTACCGGAGGACTGGGGCCTACCAGTGACGACCTGACTGCCGAAGCTGTCGCCAAGGCCTTTGATCTTCCGCTGGAATTTGACGGCATTGCTTTTGAACAGATCAAACGTTTCTTTGAGCGCAGAAACAGGCTCATGCCAGAATCCAACCGCAAGCAGGCGATGTTTCCCAAGGGCGCCGAGCGTATCGATAACGAATGGGGCACCGCGCCGGGATTTTCCCTGCAAGCCGGGCGCTGCTGGTTTGCCTTTGTGCCCGGCGTGCCTTCGGAAATGCGCCATTTATTTCTGGAGACCATCCGGCCAAAATTGTCCAGCCGGTTTCTATTGCAGCCCGGCAGGTTAATTACCATCAAGACGGTCGGCATAGGCGAGTCGGATATTCAGCAGCGGATACGGTCGATTGAAATTCCGGCCCAAGTTCAGCTCGGGTTTCGCGCAGGGCCTGACGAGGTTCAAACCAAGCTGCTGTTTCCGCATGATTATCCGGAAACGGCAATGGCGGCATTAGCGTCAGAGCTTGTAGTGCGGATTGGCGACACGGTTTTTGCTGTTGACGGGCTGGGGGATGCAGCAGGCGATCTGGTGGCTGTGATCGACCGGCTGATGAATGCTGGAAAGCATACGCTGGCTGTTGTAGAAACAGCTACTCAGGGCTTGTTAGCGGCCAAGTGCATAGGTGCACAGTGGCTGCTGGAAACGCACTATGAGCAATCGGTAGCAACACTGGCCGTTGATAACCCGCTGGAAGTTTCAAAAGCAATGGCGCTCGAAATACAAAAACGCAGCACCGCCGATTTTGCGCTGGTTCAGCTCTATGCCGGGGACAATAGTACATTTCACGATAAAGACCGGAGCATTGTCCTATATAATACGTTGCTGACTGGAGACGGGTTTCATCAAACCATCCATTCAGTGGCCGGTCCCATCAAACGCAAGCAAAATCAGGCGGCGTTACTGGCGCTGGATTTATTGCGACGCTATCTACAACACAAAGAACTTTAAAATGCCTTTATTACGCTTAACCAACGTTTCCATCGCTTATGGGACTCACGCTTTATTGAAGAATGCCGACTTCCAGCTGGATGCTGGGGAAAGAGTGGGGTTGTTAGGTCGTAATGGCGAAGGTAAGTCCACATTGATGAAGATTATTGCCGGCAATATCCAGCCCGATCACGGCGACATCTGGCGCCAGCCTGAACTCAGGCTGGCATGGCTGGAGCAGTCGCCCGATTTGCCGGATGATGCGACTATTTATGACGCGGTTGCCGGCGGCCTGGGTGAGCTGGGCGAGTGGATTACCCGCTATCACGCCCTGTCTTTAACCATGTCCTATGATGACGACAAGGCCCTGCAGGAACTTGGCGATTTGCAGCACAAACTCGAAGCCCATAACGGCTGGCATTTCCAGCAACGGGTTGAGACTACCTTAAGCAAGCTGGACCTGCCCGGCGAATTGAAAATCAGCGGCCTGTCCGGCGGCTGGAAACGGCGCGTAGCCTTGGCCAGAGCCCTGGTGATAGAGCCTGAGGTTCTCTTGCTTGACGAACCGACCAACCATCTGGATTTTGAAAGCATCACCTGGCTGGAAGAGCAAATCCTTAATTTTCAGGGCGCCGTGCTGTTTGTGACCCATGACAGGTCGTTCCTGCAAAAACTGGCGACCCGGATTATTGATCTGGATCGCGGCAACCTAGTGTCCTGGCAGGGCAATTATGACGATTATCTGACCCGCAAGGCTGCAGCATTAGAGGACGAAGCCAACCAGAACGCCGAGTTCGACAAGAAGCTGGCCGATGAAGAAGTCTGGATCAGACAGGGCATAAAAGCCAGGCGCACGCGAAATGAAGGCCGGGTCAGGGCGCTGGAAAAATTGCGTAACGAGCGCGCGCAGCGCCGCAACGTTCAGGGAACCAGCAAATTGTCGCTGGACAGGGGTGATGCATCCGGCAAGAAAGTCATCGAGGTCAACGACATCTGCTTTAGCTACGAGAACAGGCAGATCGTTAACCATTTTTCCACGCTGGTGCAGAGGGGAGACAAAATCGGCCTGATAGGCCCTAACGGCGCCGGCAAATCCACCTTATTGAAGTTATTGCTTAAGCAGCTGGAGCCGGACAGCGGCACGGTAGAGCAGGGCACAAGGCTGGAAATTGCCTACTTCGACCAGTTGCGCGACCAGCTCGATCCGGAAATGACCGTTGCCGATACCGTCGCTGATGGCAATGATTTCGTCGAGATTGGCGGCAACAAGAGGCATGTCATGTCTTATCTGGGTGATTTTCTGTTCGCCCCGGCCAGAGCGCGCTCCCCGGTAAAAAGCTTGTCGGGCGGCGAGAAAAACCGCTTGTTGCTGGCGCGGTTATTTACCAAGCCCTCCAACCTGATCGTCATGGACGAGCCCACCAATGACCTGGATCTGGAAACCCTGGAACTGCTGGAAGAAAAACTGGTTGCCTTTGATGGCACCTTGCTGCTGGTGAGCCATGACCGGGCTTTCCTGGACAACGTGGTGACCAGTGTCTTTGTGCTTGACGGCTCAGGCAAGGTCGATGAGTTTGTCGGCGGCTATACCGACTGGATGAGCCACGTTAAGCAGGTGAAACAGGCTGAAGCGCCCAAAAAGACGCCGGAAGTAAAAAAAGAAGAAAAACCGGCGGCAGCGACCAAAAAGAAAAAACTCAGCTTCAAGGAGCAGCAGGAGCTGGATAAACTGCCGGAACTGATTGATGAACTGGAAACCAAGCAAGCTGAGTTAAACCAGCAAATCAGCGCGCCCGAGTTCTACAAAAAAGATCAGGTCGTCGTTGCCAAGACCCTGGATGAGCTCAAACAGATCGATGCAAAGCTGGAGCAAGTCTATCAAAGATGGAATGAACTGGAAGCGTTGACTAACGAGGGCGTCGGATAGTAGTCATTGCGTCAAAACGCAATATCGATTATTCTACGCGGCTTCCCACCGTCCATGGGAAGCAAAAATAGGAGAGATGGCCGAGCGGTCGAAGGCGCACGCCTGGAAAGTGTGTATACGGCAACGTATCGAGGGTTCGAATCCCTCTTTCTCCGCCAAACAACAATTCGCTGAGGTTCAGCAAAGCACAAAAACCCGCAAGCCATAAGGCTTAGCGGGTTTTTTATTGTCCGGTGAAATGTTATAGGGTGCGTTGACATTCTGGGTGTCGTGGGATAAGTCCAACGGGGCGTGAACTCCAGAGGGTAAGGCGGCAATCACACAACGCATTCAAGGGTGACTTCGCGCCATGATGCGGGAAATGTCAGTATTGTTACGGGATCAGAGGGAATTTATGAAGCGGGTTAGATGATCGCTTGGGCATTGGGCCGTCTGCATTGCTAATATTACTCCGCTAACCCCCTAACACGGCCTCAATTCCACAAATTTTATTTTAGTTGCCGGAAAAACTACAAGGAAAAATTTGTATATTCTCTGATTAATCCTATAGTTGACTGCGATATTACATGTAGAAGGTTAGGAGTAATCGCGTAATGAATGAAAAACAACTCAATGATTTAATGGCAAAGAACCGTGCAGCTATCGCTGAAAAAAATAAGGCATATTGGGCAGCCTATAGGAATGCTAACGCTGCAAAAATTGAAGCAAAAACCGCTGCCTATAACGCTGTTGTTGCTGCTAATGCTGAAAAAGTTTTGGCCTATAATGCAGCCTATAGCGCTGCTAACGCTGAAAAAATTTTGGCGTATCATGCAACTAACACTAAAAAGTTTAAGGTATATCAGGCCTCATATGGTGCAGCTGTTAATGCCAGTTAAAATTTGACTATTTATAACTGGCTATGCCGAAACATGCCTAACCAGCGTAGTTGGGGGAAGAGGATTATTTTTCCAAGTTTTTCAGCCCATTTCCCTGATCAAAATTTTATCGGTACGAGTGATCAATTTTCAATCGGCGGCAACAGTAAAAAATAACGGCGGTAAATTGCCAGAGTTTGGGCAAAAGGGGGGATATCTGAAAATTGAAATATACAAAGCCTTCAATAATGTGGCTCGTAGGTAATTGTCCTATTGCTTCTCTCCCAAACAACGATTTACTGAGATTCAGTAAAGCACAAAAACCCGCAAGCCATAAGGCTTAGCGGGTTTTTATTGTCCGGTAAGCTGCAATTGAACCAGATCTGGTCACTTTGAGATGACGAAAACTCGTATACTGTTGGATGGTACGAATGAATTGGAAGAGGCTAACGCTAGTTAAAAATGGTTCATATCTTTATACTAGCTTATCGGTAAAAAAATACTCAACTCACTAAATTTACAAAGGATTTAGAAATGAACAAACCAGCCATTTTTGCCCCATATACGCTATGTAGCTTAATGTTTGGGCTAGTCATTTTGCCTGGTTGTTCAAATCTCCCTGCTCTTGGTGGTCAGAAGAAAGGGCCGCCTACCATTGGCGATAAGATGATGGAGCATAGTGATGCTGCAGAGAAACTTAGCGAACAATGGGGCCGCGGTAAGGAAAAAACACAAGAAGGAGCAAAGTTGATTGAACAAGGAAATGAGATGATAAAAGAGGCGCGAATAGAGATACGTCGCGGGGAAATGAAAATCGTCGAAGGCCAAAAAATGATTGAGGATGGCAAACAGCAGATGAAAGAAAATGAAAAAGTCTACGAAAAAACACTTTCCGATCATCTGCAACATATAACCTCAGATACTCCTATAGAGCCGCAATAGTTGTAGCATTAACCATAAAAATGCATACTTCGGGTGAAGCAGATATGCCAGTCCTTAAAACTGGGCGGATTTATCCTGAACACATAAAATTTATTTCTAATCCAGATGCAACGTATTTCCTGTCCAGTATTTGGCAGGTGACAGTTTTAGTTAGCGATATGGAACTATCGTATTGATCCTGCTCGTTTTGCACGAAGAGACTGCTGTATTGACATAGTATCGATAGCATCTATACTCGATTGTAATTAGGCAAAAGGAATGGTCGGAGATTATATGCCCAATAAACCAGATGGAGGAATTCAATGAAGCTTCTTAAGATAGGGCTTGCCCTTGCTGTGGTTTTGTTAGCGGTTAATGAACAAGCTGCGCAGGCTGCTACGACGACGACGACTTTTCAAGTCACCGCGACAGTCAATAGCGCCTGCACTGTTTCAGCGACGAATTTGACCTTCGGTGTCTATGATCCTTCCGCCGCAGCGCATGATGATACCAGTACGGTTACGGTGACTTGTACCAAGGCTACCGCTTATGACATAGGTTTGGATGCGGGATTGGCCGCTGGCGCTACAGTAACGACCCGGCAAATGCAGCACGCGACATTGACCGACCTGCTCAATTACAGCCTTTATAGCGATGCCGGCCGTACTACCAACTGGGGTAATACGGTAAGTACGGACACGGTTCATGTCGCCAGCGCTACCGGTGCCGCTGAGAACCATACTGTTTACGGAAGGATTGCTACCGGCCAGTATGTGACGGCAGGATCTTATGCCGATACGATTACCGTCACTGTTACTTATTGATGATGCTAATGATGATACGCAATATTCAAACCAGCCGTTCGGCAAAGCATTGGGTGTGTTTTTTTCTGGCGCTACAGTGCGCCATGGCAGGCCAAATCGCTCACGCCGGCTCCTATGGTATTAACCCGGTCAAATTGACGCTTTCCGGGCAAGATTCCACGCAGGTTATGACGGTACGTAACGACGGAGCGGAAGCCGCGGTCATGCAAGTGGAATTAGCCGCATGGTCAGCGGGTGCCCAGGATATTTATACGCCGACACGTGACTTATTAGCGAATCCGCCTATTTTTACTCTACCGGCCGGGGCCGAGCAAATTATCCGGGTCGGGCTGCGTCGTGCGCCTGATGGGCAACGTGAACTTGCCTACCGGATGTTTCTACAGGAGGTGCCGCCTCCTATAAAATTTGGTACCGTGGGTTTACAAGTGGCATTACGCATTAGCGTACCGATATTTGTCCCTCCGCCTCATCCCGTCAAACCTGTTTTGCGCTGGCAGGCAACGCGCATTGCCGAGCATACGCTCAAAATCGGGGTAACGAATACCGGCGACGGCCATGATCACATTGCTGCATATAAAATCTATCGGGCAGGCAGTGACGCGCCTTTTTTGTCGCAAAAACTTTTCGCTTACCTGCTCCCCGGTGAAACGCACTATTGGACACTCACCACCGACGTGATGCCTAACTCCGGCGAACCCTTGCGCGTTTGGGCCCATACGGAGACAGGATCAGTCCAGGGGGATATTGTTATGGACAAACCATAGGCTTATTTAACAGATGAGGGTTTTTTTTGTCTGTTGCTTCTGATAAATCCGGTCTTTGCCGAAACAATCACGGCGCAGCCCACTCCTGCCCAGCAGTCTGCCGTGCAGGAACTGATACTGGCAGTCTACGTCAATCAAGAGGATCTGCATGAAACCGCGTTGCTGCTCAAAATGGGTGGAGTCTTGTTGGCCAGTGGCAAGGACATACAGCGTTGGCGCATACTGTTGTCACCGAAGCCAACGCCAACACTGACCTATCAAGGGAATGAATACTATGCTTTACAGTCGCTGAGCAATATTTCTTATCGGATAAATGAACCCAAGCAAACACTGCTGATCGAAGCCAAACCTGATGCGTTGTTGCCTAGCCAGCTCAGCGGTTCCGCTTTACGACTTTCCACGCCCCAGCCATCTTCTCTGGGCAGTTTTGTCAATTACGATATTTTTGCGCAATCCTCGGCGCAGCAACCCATTCGGCTTGATAGTCAGGTGGAACTGGGGTTGTTTAGCGGCTGGGGCGTGGGTGTCAGTAATTTTTTAGGCAAGGACATTAGCGATAAGGCCCGGTTGATACGCTTGGATACCACATGGACTATTGACAATCCCGATCAACTCACCAGTTTCAGAATCGGTGATGCAATCAATAGCGCCGGTTCTTGGGGGCGGCCGGTACGGTTCGGCGGCTTACAGTGGGCGACTAATTTTCAGACTCAGCCAGGGTTTATTACTTTTCCGATGCCCAGCATAGCAGGAGAAGCGGCGCTGCCTTCCGTCGTGGATGTCTACGTCGACAATAACCTGTTACTGAACCGCGAGATACAACCGGGACCTTTTACTGTCAACAATGTTCCGATGATTACCGGTTTGCGTGATATGCGTATGGTTGTGCGCGATATGCTGGGCCGCGAGCAAATTATCAGTCAGCCTTATTACGTCAGTCCCAAGCTGTTGCAGAAAAATTTACAGGATTTTTCCTATGAGATAGGCGAGGTCCGCAAAAACTACGGTCTGGACAGTAACGGTTACGGACGCTGGTTGGCTGTGGGTACGCACCGTTTGGGTTTTAGCGATCATTTTACCGGCGAGTGGCATACCGAGCTTCTGCAGAATCAGCAGAATATGGGACTCGGCAGCGTTTTTTTGTCGCCATCCATCGGTGTTTTCGATATCGCTATGGCGGGCAGTCATAGCCAAAAAGGATCGGGGGATTTGCTGGCACTTGGATTTCAACGGCAAACTTCAGGGTTAAGCTTCGGCGGGCGTGCGCAAGTCGCCAGCAGCCAATTCAGCCAGCTTGGTTGGTCTCTGGATCGCCCGGCGCCCAAGTTTTTAGGTTCATTGTTCATAGGCTATTCGACCAGCGGCTACGGTAGCTTTAGTTTAAATCATATCTATCAGGAATATCGCGATCAAGGCAACGTCAACCTCATTAATGTGAGCCATAATTTAACTATCGGCGACGGATGGTTTTTAAGCCTTTCCGCATTCAAGAGCCTGATCGATGATAACAATAAAGGTGTCGCACTGGTGCTTAGTCATACTTTTGGAGAGCGAACCAGCGGCAGTCTCACGACGGGTATACAGAATGATTCACCCAGCACGCTAATGCAGGTGCAGCGAAATTTACCGTTGGGCAGCGGGCTGGGTTATCGGGTATTAACCGGATATGACGGAACGGGAAGGGGAACGGAGCGTATTGAATCCGGAATTACCCTGCAAAACGATGTCGGGACTTACAATGTGGAGGCCTCTCGGTTTCAGGAGCAAAACAATTTTCGCGGGAGCGCGAGCGGGGGCTTGGCGGTCATGGGGGGAGATGCATTCTTTTCCCGTCGGTTAAACAGCAGTTTTGCCGTTGTACAAGTACCGGATTATCCCAATGTACACGTTTATGCAGAAAATCAACTCGTAGCGACTACCAATGCCTCGGGTAATGCGCTGGTGCCTGCGCTTCGGGCTTATCAAGACAATCACATTAGGATAGAGCAGGCTGATCTTCCTCTGGATGCCCAGATCGATACCTTAACAATCAATGCCGCACCGTATTTTCGAAGCGGCTTTCTGCTGAAATTTCCGATCCGGCGTTCACGAGGGGCAACCATGAAAATAGTGCTGGACAACGGCCAGCCGCTACCGGCTGGCGCCATAGTGCAAATTATCGGGCAGCCTGAAGAGTTCCCGGTTGCCCTGAAAGGCAATGTCTATATTACAGGGCTTGCACCGGACAATCATTTGCGTGTACTCTGGCACGATCAAAGTTGCCAGCTTGAGGTCTCTTTTCCTGAAACCGAAGAACCGCTGCCCGATCTGGGCGTCTTTACCTGTCATGGAGTCTCGCCATGAAGAAATACCAGTCAGTTAAAAAGCTCCGTATGGGCCATCCACGACCAAGGCAAGGTAACTTGTTGGTAAGTTTAACAGCCGCCCTGCTGGCCGCTATTCTGTCACTGACGTCAACGCCGGCGACTGCGCTCGGACTTAACTGCACCGCCTCCGCGACCGGTGTCGACTTTGGCAATTATAATCCTACCAATAGTTCGCCGACTGACGCGACCGGAAATGTTCATGTTTTTTGTACAGTGCTTCTGGTTAGCGTATTAGCTCAAACTAATATCAGTCTCAGCACAGGGGGCGGCACGTATGCGGATCGAAAAATGTCCAGCGGAGCCGAGCTGTTAAGTTACAACTTATATAAGGAGGCCACTCATACCACGGTTTGGGGAGACGGTACCGGCGGTACGGGTATCTGGACAGATAATACGCTGATTCTAGTGCTTGGCACCTCTATTGACCATACCATTTATGGCAGCATCCCGGCGGGTCAGTATGTGGCGGCGGGCAGTTACTCTGACACCATCACGGTGACAGTGGAGTATCATGAAGCGATATAAAATATAAAAGTTGCAGCCATAAGATCAAAAAGCTGTGTTACAAGGAAGGATAAAAGTGCTTAGAAAGTGCGTCGATGTCGCTGTGGTTTACCGATAAGGCTATTTTAAACTGGCGTTCCGCCAGCAGGCGCTGTTTATTCGCCAAATCTTCAGGCTAACTGCTAATAAGACGTTCAGAATTAACCGCGTTTGTTTGTTTTGCTGCCGGTGTTCAATTGTGACAATGCTTGATCACGGTCAATCGGCGTGATGGTTACAGCTCCGGTTCCTTGAATGCCGAGTGCTTGAGCGGCAGCGTAGGACAAGTCCACGTTCCTTTTTCCGTGAAAACCCCCTCTGTCATTGATGCGAACGATAACGCTACGATGATTCTTCAGGTTGGTTACTTTAGCGTAGGATAAAAGCGGCAGTGTCTTGTGCGCGGCGGTCATTGCATACATGTCGTATGTTTGTCCGCTGGCGGTTTTTTTGCCGTGAAATTGAGCGCCGTACCACGAAGCTGTGCCTCGCTGATTGTCTTGTGACGCTTTTGAATGATGCTTGATAGGTTGAGCTTTTGCTACAGAGTCCTTGGAAACTGAAGCATGCTCAGCTGCTAGTATTGGGTTGGTAAAGTAGCTGCTTATAATCAAAACAGAAACTGTTAGTATCAGTTTTTTCATAACGGTAAGCCTTTTTTATTTACATGGTACAGATTCTAACCTGACAAGTCTTAAGTGAGTCTTAAGAGCGGAAGGCTTTGATCATGTTAAATAAAAATCAACTAATTATGATTTTTTGCTCATCAATAACTTCGCCTATAACACAGGCCTTGGATACACCGTTTTCATGCAGGGCTTTCAGGCACGCTTCCGCCTGACCGGATGGCACTGAAAACAAAAGCCCGCCGCTGGTTTGTGGGTCAAACAGCGCGGGAAATTTTTGATTGCTGACCTCGGCACCCAGCACAGCGCTTAAGGACTGATAATTTTCCTCGGCAATGGAGGCGTAATAGCCTTTGGCAAATAATTTACCAACGCCGTCGAACAAGGGAATTGCCTTGTAGTCGATTTTAATGCCCAAACCGTTACCGCTGTTTTTACCCATCATCTCAAACGCGTGGCCTAGCAGGCCGAAGCCGGTAATATCCGTGCAGCCGGAAACGTCAAAGGCTTTGATGGTTTCCATGGCTGTTTTGTTCGATTGCAGCATGCTTGAAAGCGCCTGATCCACCAGCTTGCCGTTGGCCTGGGCTAGCATATTGGCGGCGAAGACAACGCCGGTGCCGATGGGCTTAGTCAGTATCAGGCGGTTGCCGGGTTTAGTGAGCTGTTTTCTTAAAACCTGATCCGGAGAGACTTCACCCTGGACGGCAATTGAAATTGCAAGCTCCGCGCCTTCGCTGGTATGGCCTCCGACCAGCGATGCGCCGCTTTGGGTTAGAATATCCAGCACGCCCGACATCAGTTGAAAAATATCTTCCTGCTGAATCTTTTTGTTCGCGGCTTCGAGCGTCAGGCCGACTTGCGCGGTCCTGGCGACGCCGCCCATCGCGTAGATGTCGCTTAACGCATGCTGGGCGGCGATTTGCCCCAGTAAGTAAGGGTCTGAAATAAACGAGCGGAATTGATCGATGCTTTGCAGGCACAAGGTATGCTCGGAAAGCCGGGTCAACGCGCAGTCTTCGCCATCCTTAACGCCTAGCAAGACAGAATCGTCTTCGGGAATGTCCAGCTTGTTCAGGCTCAGCGTTAACGTGGAAGCCGCCAGCTTGCTGCCGCAACCGCCGCAGGCATTGCTTTCCCAGTCTTCAGGAACCAATGTGCATTTAGGCGCTGGCATGGCTTTATCAAAATGCTGGGGTTTTTCGCTGAAAGTCCGGGCCTGAAAGCGCTGCATAAAGCGCCTGTCGATGCCGTCTTTTACCGTCCACAACAATGACGGCCACATCCATCTGAGCATCGACGCGCTGTCTTGATGAACCAGGGCTTTGCGCTCGCCAATCGTTATTAAAGACAACACATTCTTTTTGGGATGGAAGGTTTTTAACGCGGATTTTCCGGTGAAATAGGCGCGGATATTGTGCTCAAGCACCCTGCCTTGCCGCACAGCGTAAACGCCCGCTTTTTTCAACGGAGATGGCGAAAAGTGTATGCAGTCCCCGGCGGCAAATAGGGCGTGTTCATTTTCAACCAACAGATTTCCGGTGACTTTCACGAAGCCGTCCGGGGCCACCGGAAGGCCCGAGTCTTTAAACCACTGCGGCGCGGAGGCGTGGGTGGCCGTCAACACCCGGTAAAAATCCTTGGTCTGGACAAGGCCTTGTTCATTTTTAAGCACCAGGCCGTTTTCCTGTTCCTTAAGCGCCTGGGTGTTTTTAAAGACTTTTATGTCCAGTTCTTTGAGCGTTCTTGACAGCTTTCTTTGGGCTGAACCGTCTTTTGCCGAAACCAGGAATTTATACCGGTGAATAAGGCTCACCTCGGCATTCCATTGATTCTGGTCGATTAGCATTTTCAGGATAATCGAGATTTCAACGCCGGATGCGCCTGCGCCAACAACGGCAAGCTGTAACGGATCAACGCCTTTATAAGCTTTCAGATTGTCTATCAGCCGGTCCCAGTACGCGATGAACCTGGAAATCGGCTTAAGCGGGATCAGCTTCAAAGCAGCCTCGGCCGATGAATTTTCTATGCTTTTAGGCGCTATGCCCACGTTAATGGATGCGCAGTTGTAACCGACCTCAGCCCTGTTCTCCAGCCGGATTTTTTTCGTTTGAGCATCGATTCCGATGATTTTAGCCTTGATAAATCGCTGGCCGAGTTCCTCGCAGATGCGTCTTAAATCGAAATGGCATTCGTCATAGGAATAATAGCCCGCCAGATAGCCGGGTATCATGCCGGAATAAGGCGAATGCGTTTGATCGGATATTAAGGTGATCCTAAGTCCGCCTATCGGGTTCATGGCCAGCATTTTCAAGACCTGAATGTTGGCATGCCCGCCGCCGAGCAAAACCAGGTCTGAAACTATCGGAGTTGAGTTTTTATTCATGAGGCGACTGCGTCAAAAAATCCAGACAGTCTTGCCACGAGCCTTTAAACAAGGTTTTCCGTGATTTCAAAGACAAGGAATGGATGTAAAGTTTATCGTAATAGTGCGTCAGCAGGCGCTCAATCCAGTCGAGATAAGCATCCGTGCTGTCTTCATTCAGCGCATCGAATTGAAAGGATAGCCTCAGCATATTCTTGACGTTGTCGCACTCCAGCCCGCCCAGCTTGTTCCTGATCCGTTCGACATTCTTGGCAAAACTGGCTTCCAGTTCGGGCAACGGCATGCCGCCTGCAAAAGGTGTCTGGATATATTCCTTAAAAATTTCCAGCGCCCGGTCTCGGGCCGGTGTTTCGACCATCACCATCGGCGCCGAGACCATTCGGGCATAAAACAGGTCGGGTATATGGCATCGGCCGATATTGGGGCTCTCATCCTCCAGCACAAAGTTGTCTGTAGCTTGGTAAAGAGACTGCGCCAACTTGTTTTCAAACGTGGCTTGCTGGGGCTGGCTCCTGCCAATATGCCCGCCGAAAGCGCTGCCTCTATGGCTGGCAAGCGCCTCGAGATCGATAAAGTGCCGAAGCTTTTGGCCCAAGCGGGTTTTCCCCGATCCGGTCATGCCGGAAAGGACGATAAAGGGAGCGGGATTTTCTATGGCCTTAAGCGCTTCGTGCCTCAAGCCTTTATAGCCGGACTCAACCCGGATAACTTCAAGCCCTTGTTGACAGACCCAATCCTGGGCCAAACGTGAGCGCAGCCCGCCGCGCCAGCAAAAAATCAACGCGGGCTGACCGGGATGGCTATTGATCGACTCGCACCATTGCCGGATCATCCGTTCCTTGTAGTCGCCGCTGACCAGTTTGTGCCCCAGCGCCTTGGCCGCTTCCGAGCCTTCGGTCTTATAGGTCAGCCCCACGTCATGGCGATGGGCATCCGAAAGTATCGGCATGTTTACCGTGTTTTCAAAGTGCGCCTTTTCATATTCCCCCTCCGACCTGACATCAATGACGGCCGTTTGATTGTTGGCGCTAAGCAGCCGGAAAGCCTCGGCAGCAGGCATGGTAGGATGATTGTTCATATGTTAAGGTTGGATGGCCGCAAAATTACGCCTAATATAACAGAAATGCCTCTTTATCTATTTTGTGACATAGCGGTATAAAAACAGATAAAACGGTTCATTAGTTGTTCAGATTACTTTACTATGCTGTAGCTTCCTACAACAACTCACCGAGGAACGTATCATGCGAAACAAAGCTTTTTTACTCATTTCATTTTTTCTTGCGTCCGGTTCGGCATTGGCCGAAGAAAGTGTACTTGAAAATGCCGCCAAACAAGTGGTGAAAGATGCTGCCACTACCGCGGCTCCCAAAGAGGCTGTTAAAGGCGCTGAATCGGCAAGCCAGATTCTGGAAAAGGCCAAAGACTTGAAGGAAAGCGTTGAAAATGCGCCGGATGCGCTTAAAGAGCAGGCGAAAGAAACGGCAAAGCAAAAGCTGAAAGAAGCTGTTCCGGAAAAAACAAAGCAAAGCATCGAAGCTGCGGAAAAACTCAAAGGCCAGGTTGGCAATATCCCTAAATCCTCCGATGAGGCCGCCAAGGCGGTCAAGGGCAAGGCAAAAGAAAAAGCCAGAAAGAAAGTTCTCGACCTGTTGCGTTAATTTTTACAACTGATTGGAAGAAGAGGCCGGTTTATCCGGCCTCTTTGCTTTGGGGGCTGATAAAACCAATGCGGTTAGCGTTTGCGAACCGAGGCAAGAATCAGGTCTTGATTCAATACGATAAGCATTTTCCCCGATGTGTTGCTTTCAGGGATATTGACCAGTGATTTTACGTAGCCGCCGTCACCGCGCAATAATTCATTAACCGGCTGGATTTGCGTCTTTTCAAAAGAGGGAACGGCATCAAGCCCGTCAACCAACAGGCCAATCGGGCCTAGTTGGGTCCGGACAATGATGATTGCGCCAGTCGTTTTTTCCTGCCGATCCTCATCAACGGGCTTATTGGTCAGAACCTTGCCATCAATGACGATAATCGGGATTTTTTCGTTGATTCCCTCGGGGCTGTTATCGCAATACATGATGCTGCCGACAATATAGGATTTTACGCCGGGCAGGCTGTTGATCAGCTCAACGTCCACGGCTTCCAGCACATCGGAGGCAGTAAATGCGTAGACTTCCGGGCCTATGTAAAATGTTGCGAGATCGACAACTTCACCGGTTATCGGTTCTTGCGGGTAAACGATGGCTTCACGTTGTTCGGAGCCGGTAGTTTCGGCTTTCTCGCCGATTGGAATAAACACGAAGGCCGCCACATCGTTATGATAGTCCCCCGTGGTTTTAAACTCGCGGTATCCGCGTGACGAGTAACAGCCGACGGCATAGTACTTCCTGTTATGGAGCACGATTTTGGATTTCCCCGTGCCTGCTTGCAGATCGAAAAGTTCAGGATCGATCCAAAAAATCTCACCATTTTTATAATTGGAACCTTCGGTTGACGCAATAATGCGGCCGCTTGGTTTTTCTACAAACAGGCCGAAAGCGCCGGGCTTGTCCGGCAGGCAATCCTCAAGCATGTGCTTGAATTCGGTAGTGGAGTCGAAAACGATGCCGATACCGCCGACCACTTGGTTCGAATCATCAATATGCCGGATGGCGGCATTGTAAATATAGGTTGGATTGCCATCATACAGCCAGGAATCTTCAAACGGCGATACCCGGTATTCCTGCGGCGAGCGCAAGGAAAAAGTCTCCTGCGCGTAGGCGGCGTTGACCTTTCTGCCCACGGCATCCAGCGGGTCGTTATGCAGATTGGACTCAGCGACGATAGTCCCTTTGATGTCATAGATAAAAAGGCGTGTGTAGACCGTGTAAAGCTTGTTGATGTAGAACAGAATATCGGTGATTTTCGCTTTGTCATCGGCGTTCAGGCGGCCTTCGGATAGAATGCGCCGGATCTCAGAAGTCAGCGCCCACCACCGGCAATCATTGCTGCGCTCGTACAGGTTGCGATCCATGATATCAATCATGAGCCGCGCGATGGATTCGGCATTACGCAGTTCTGAGGTAATCATCGTGGTATGCAGCTTGCTGCTGGAATCGGCAAGCGCCTGAGCCGTGCGCGCGCCCATCGAACGGATTTGCTTCAGGATAGCCTTGAGCGATAAAAGGTTGCCGTGCTCGTTGGTCGCCATGACCTGGCCGTTCCAGATGACGCGGTGCAGGAACAGGTTGATGCCTTCGGCAGCGCCGGCAATAATGCTGGACAGCTCCGGAGACAGCGAGTCGCCATGCCGAAGAATTTCGGCGTTGATCTCCTTGTCAGACGCGGAAGAGCCAAATGCCGAGTGCAAGGGAATCATGGCGTGTCCGTACCATTCCTGTCCGGCATAACCTTGGTAGGGGCGGCCTCTGTGCGTTACCGACAGATATTCACGTCCGGCGAAGTTGATTACGCCGTAGTCATCGCCTTCGGGAACCGCTTCGATGACGCGGCCAATCGGCACATGGTCATGGTCGCTGGTGGCAATCACCACGGAATCGGCATCCAGCAGCAACATGACGGCTTTGTCGCCTTTCTTTTGCAGGCTGCGAAATATGCCTTCCATCTCGTTATCAAAACGAAACGACAGGCACAAGACGCCAATCACCGAATCATCGATAGGATCGACGATGCGTTTTGAATAAATGAGGGCCCGGTCTATGCCGGGGCGTAGGCTGGTTTTGCCAAAGGTTTCGACATAGTCTTCCGTTGAATTCAATGTCTGCTGGATGATGGGGCCGGAAACGCTTTGAACGACTGATGGCGTGTTGCGGTCAAGTCTGGCCAGTATGTGGCTGTTGGTATCCAGAATGATGATGTTGTCGTATACGGTATATTTTGAGCCATACTCGTCAAGCAGTTGGTTAATCGAATTTACATCTGTCGCTTCGCCTTTCACAGAAGCCTTCACAAAATTGCATATATCGGCATTGGTAGCCAGAAACCCGATGTCTGCGGTGCGCTCATACAGGTTGCGCACCAGAATATCTATCGACACTTGCGCTTTGGATTCAAGTTCAAGACAGGTTTTTTTAATTTCTTCAGAAACCAGCTGACTGGTCAGTTTGCTTTCAAGATCGGCAAAGCCTTTTTTTGTTGCTTCCATTGCGGGCAGTATGGTTGCGGCTTCTTTTGGGCAGCTGATTTCAGCGATGGCGGAAATCAGCCCCCAGGTTCCATTCAGGTCGCGGAGAATTTCCTTGCACTGGGAAACACTCCGGATATAGGGGGAGAAAGTTTCGAAACGTTCAGCTTCTGACAGCATGTAATTTATCCTTGGGTTGTGCGTTAAAAATGAAACAATACATGGTGGTACAAAGCAATATGCAAGCCACATTACCTGTTGCCATACACGGTAAGGGTTGAGCAGATTTGGCGTTTCAGGGTTGCACCAAAATAGTGCTTAAAATGGGCGTAACATTGCTAGTGTTGTGCGGGTGCCGGAGGAGTGAGCAGGAGATGTCTTGGTTTTCTTGTGGTGAAGGGATAGGTCATCGCCACTTTAAATTCGATCGAAAGCATGTTATCCGGCATGTAGACAAACATGGTATTTACGAAAAGTAAGTGTTTTTATGATAAAGTGCTATATATTAATATTTGCTAATAAAGCACAGGTTTTACGCTACGTTTAAGTTACCAAATCAAGTTAGAAAGAAATCATTAGACATTGATTTTTATTGTATATCGTCTAATATTTTAATGGCTGATGTTAAATCGGGAGAAAAATCATGAAAGTGGCTATTTTCTTGAAGATGTTATTGAACGCTATTAAAAGGATATTAGGCGTTGCCGGTTTTGTTCTTTGCTGCTCGATATCTGCTCATGCGGGCAATTCAAAGGCATTTGATAAGCCTGATCCACCTTCTCATTTGGTGCTAACACTTTCGGATCAATGGCTTGCGGAAGAAAAAGTAAGCCAGCCAATTAACCGGAACGCGGCAACACGCAACAACGAAACCCAAACATCCGCACTAAAAAGAACCCACGTTAATGTGGACTGCGATATGGACGTCATTGAAAATACAGCGGCTGATGTTCCGCTCAGTAAACAACTCTTTGGGCAATGCGACCTTCATTATCATTATTGAAAAGCCGTCTGTTGAGCGCTCAAGAGGATGCGGTTTTTAGCTAATTTCATAGCGTGAATTAAAACGCTGTCTCTTTAGTCAATGTCGATTTGGAAATCATCCAGAAATTTCTCAGCATACTGCTTATAGATATTCTGCTCGATAAATACGTCGTACAGATCGGGATCAATATGCCCTTCTTCTTTCATTTTCTTTAAGATAAACAATGCCTCAGAAAGTTTTTTTCCTGGTTTATAAGGCCTGTCTTTTGCTGTCAATGCCTCGAAGACATCCGCTATTGCCATTGCCCGTGCCGGGATGGACATTTGTTCACGTCTAAGCCCTTTTGGGTAGCCTTTGCCGTCCATGCGTTCGTGATGCCCGCCCGCATATTCAACGACATTTTGTAAGTGTTTGGGGAATTTAATGGCTTCCAGCATGGAAATGGTAACGTTGATATGGTTGTTGATGATTTTCCGCTCCTCCAGGGTCAACGTGCCCCGGAATATGCTCAAATTGTAGATTTCTTCATCGCTCAATAAGGGGGCCTCGACATTGTTCAGTGACCAGGTAAGCTTTTGCAGCGACTGAAGGCGGGCAATGTCTTCATCCGATATTGCCTCTCCGCCGGTATTGCAGCGGCGGATAAACGCCAGATCATCATCCAATTGGGCAATATTGGTCTGGAAAGATTGTTCCAGTTCGGCTGACGGGGTATCGTTGCCTTGCGGTTCAGCAAGCTGCTGCTTGAGATGTGCGATTTCCAGGTCGCGTTTTAGCACCTCAAAGCGTGTTTCCAGCAGATGAATGCGGTCAAAAATGGCTTCCAGTTTTGTCGCCTTGTCAATGACGTGCTCGGGCGTGATGATTTTGCCGCAGTCGTGCAACCAGCTGGCGATAGTGAGCTCGTAACGGTCTGCCTCGCTAAGTCTGAAATTCTGCAAATAACCGTGGTCAGCATTATGTGCCGCTTCCGTCAGCATTAAGGTCAATTCCGGGACACGGCGGCAATGCCCGCCGGTATACGGTGATTTTTCATCAACAGCCGTCGCTATTAATTTGACCAGTGATTCAAACATGTTTTCCAGGTCGCTAATGAGCTGCTGCTTGGTTAGGACGGTTGCCGCCTGCGAGGCTAATGCTTCGGCAAAGCGTTGTGAAACTGAATCGAACTTGATGATTTCTCTGGTGACAGGATCGATGGCGTTAATCAGTTGCAGGATGCCGATGATCTCGCCTTGGTGATTGGTCAAGGGAATGGAAAGGAAAGACTTTGAGCGGTAATTATTTTTCTTGTCGAATGCCTTGGTGCCGGAAAAGTCGAAATGAACGGCATCATAGGCATCGGCGATGTTGATGGTTTTGTTATTGTGGTATGAATAACAGACGACATTCTTAAGGTTAGGTTCCCCATTTTCTTCGTACAGCGGGATATTCGGAATGTTGATGGCATTTCCTCCGCCTCCCAGAGAAATGCCAAGACTATCGGAACGGATGATTTCTATTTTAATGGTGTTGCCATCAACCCGGTATATTGTTCCTCCATCCGCGTTGGTAATGGATTTTGCTCCCAGCAGGATTTTTTCCAGTAACCGCGCAGCATCCTTTTCGGCGGAAAGCGCAATACCGATGTCAGTTAACTTTTCAACTTGACCCATGATTTTTTGCATATCGGCAGAAAGCTCATTATCAACACCGATACCAATGGTGGCGGTTTTTTCAAACTGTCTGGTGATATTTTGCATGGTCATGAATTAAGTGCTGCCATATTGGAAAACATAATTTAAATATAGTCCAAGTGACTTGACGGCGCAAAGTAGATTGTCGTTTATCCAGTAAAATACCTAACCGTGCAAATCTGACATGCACTAGCCCGCATAAGTCAACGTGCGCCTGTTAAGAGAGCTTTCTCAGTTCGTTATGCAGCCAGCGCTCAAGGACTTTGACTACATAGGCTTCCTCGTCTTGAGTAAGCGCGTGGCCTTTCGGCATCCTGTGCCATTTTTCCAGACAGCCGCGGCAGCAGCAGGCTGTTGCATGTTGCGCCACAAAAACCGGGTGCCCCCGGAAAGGGGTTTGTTTGCCGTCATTGTTAGGCACCGCCGGCGCCAGGCGTTTTGCGATAAAGTCTCCGGCATGAACGATAACTGTTGGCAATCCTTTAGTATGCAGATAGCCAAGATCTTTGCCCTGGAGGTGGAATTTGCTGCGGAAAGTTGATTTTGAGAGGGCCTCAAAGAGTTCGTCTAAATCTCTCATTAATGTGTGTTATAAAATTTCTTCATAGTTGAACACTGTTTCATTATGGGCGGATGTTTTATGATGAATCAAGTTCTGAATCCTGATCGAGTGTGCAAATTTGAATACACACGAACAAAGACATCGCAGTGTGCATCTGAATGACAAAGCGTTATTCAGCGGCGAACAATTGCTGCGCTTGCATGATGCGGTTTATGAATTCTGCTGGCTGTTGAATCGCGGTTATGCGCGGCATTCGCTTATCCGACTGGTGGGCGACCACCATCAGCTTGTAAAGCGGCAGCGTCTGGCGATTTCCAGGGCCGCCTGTTCGAATATCAACCGGGAGTTAAGGAATGCAAGGCGCCTTGAAATTGAACAAATCAAAGATAGGCAATTGGTTATTGACGGCTTTAATCTGATTATTACCGTTGAAACGGCTATGGCGGGAGGTTTGCTGCTGCGTTGCTGCGATGGCTGTGTCCGGGATATCGCCAGTATTCACGGGACTTACCGGCAGGTGCATGAAACCCGGCAGGCGGTTGAGCTCATCGGCAATGTGCTGCAATCGTTTTCTCCTGCAAGCGTGTTATGGCTGTTTGATAAGCCTGTTTCCAACAGCGGGCGGCTGGCGGAGATGATGCGGGACATTGCCAAGGCGCATCGCTGGAACTGGCAGGTATCGTTAATTGAAAACCCGGATCAGGTCATTCTGGGCGGCGATAAAGTCGCTATTACCTCCGATTCGGCGATATTGGACGGGGAGGTGCAGTGGGTAAACCTGGGCGCTTATCTCATAAAAAACCATTTTCATGAGTCCTGGCTGATTGATTTTTCGGACGCCTTGAATGAGCAGGAATAAAGCCTTCGAACCATCAAATCCGGGTTGTAAGTAGTTGTACGGATTTATCATGGTTCGCGAACAAAGGATACTTCATTTGAATCCTTAGAGTTTTTTATAACTAGCAACGACGCAAAAAATCAAATGGCTGCAAAGCCCTCATAGCAGGAGCAACGCCTTTGTCTCTCCAGTCAATTAAGCAGCGATTTACCGTATTGCTCGCTAAGCCTTATGGCTCGACACATTACTTGGTGAGCTGGGTTTTCTTGCGCGGTTTGGCCGCCATCTATTTTGCCGCTTTTGCTTCGATGGCGGTGCAAATAGAGGGATTGATCAGCGAAAACGGCATACTCCCCATCCAGTCCAAACTGGCGGAAATAGCGCGGCTTTTCCCCGATAGTAAATACATCAAGTCCCCGACCTTATTCTGGCTTGATGCTTCGGATCAGGCGCTTACGTCGGCTTGTTTTATGGGTATGGTGGCGGCTGTTTTGTTGCTGCTGGCTATTTTCACCAGAATGGCCTTGATTCTCTGTTATGCGCTGTACTTGTCGATTTCGGTAGCCGGACAGGACTTTACCGCGTTTCAATGGGACGTGTTTCTGCTTGAAGCGGGATTTCTGGGGATATTTTTGACCTGGGGTTCGGAAATTACCGTTTTTTTATACCGCTGGCTAATCGCCCGTTTCATGTTTATGGGCGGCGTTGTCAAGCTGGCCAGCGGCGATCCTTCCTGGTTAAACCTGACGGCGCTGAACCATCATTACCAGACCCAGCCCTTGCCGTCGCCGCTGGCTTACTACGCCTATTATCTGCCGCATTGGTTCAATGAGTTTTGCGTTGCCGCGGTATTTGTTATCGAGCTGATTGTGCCGTTTTTTGTGTTCCTGCCGCAGCGGTTTCGCCTTTTTTCCGCCTGGAGTTTCATCATTCTGCAAAGCAGCATTATCCTTACCGGCAGTTATAATTTTTTTAATGTGCTGACGATTTTGTTGTGCCTGTTTTTATTTGATGACGAAGACGTTGAAAAAAGGCTGCCGGCGCGGCTTATTGCTGCTATCCGGCAAAAACAATCCAGCCCCGGCGCTATTGCCAATGCCGCCGCCGCGTTCTGGATGTGCATGGTGCTTTTGACCTGTGCGACGCATATCTGGATTTACCATGCCAAGCGCACGCCTGTTGCGCCGTTGAATTATCTAGTGCAAGTAACGTCGGCATTTTCGCTGATTAACAATTACGGCCCTTTTGCCATCATGACCACCGAGCGCCCTGAAATTATTGTGGAGGGCTCGAATGACGGCAAGAATTGGCAGGCCTATCAATTCAAATACAAGCCGGTGAATCTTGACCGGCGCCTAAAATGGAATATCCCGCATCAACCGCGGCTGGACTGGCAGATGTGGTTCGCAGCCTTGGAGAAACCGGCAGCGGATTCATGGTTTGCCAGATTTATGGGTAAGTTGCAGGAAGGATCACCGCAAGTGCTGTCATTGCTGGCGGCTAACCCTTTCCCTGGAAAGCCGCCTGTCTATGTGCGCGCCCTTTTATACCGCTATTTTTACACTACCCCAGAGCAACGCGCAGCCACCGGGCAAATCTGGCAGCGTGAATACCTAAGAGTATATTGGCCGCCGGCACATCAATGTTGCTGATATCGTTTGAAGTGGAGTTGAATCCGACCATATACAGAATATATGGAGCAGAACGGTAAATTTACTTTAAAACACTCCCTATCATGAAAATCGGCATACAAACCTGGAGTTCAAATGGCGACATTAGACCCATAATTGCCTTGGCAGATGGCTTGCAAAACGCTGGACATACCGTTTTAGTTCCAGCCCCCATGCCTGCCAAATACGTGGCGTCTGCAAAACTGGCAGAACGGAACGCATCAAAGCCACAATAGAATCTGATGACATGGCTCAACGTGCGCAACAAGCCAAACACATGCTCTTGTCACCCCGAGGCGTGCTTAATGCAGTGGCATTGATTGAAGGTTTAAGTCTTGCCTGACTTTGAATGCCGGTAGATCAGGGTATGAATAAACCTATTTTTTAAATGTAAAAACCTTGGCTTGATCTGACGGGTTCTAAAATCAGTTTCAATTGAAACTGTATTGACCGGCTACATGTGTGAGCCATTGCCGACGTCGAATATCTATTTAGAATTGACAGAATCCCTGGCGATGGAGTTTATTGACACAATTAAACAGAATGAGCCACTTTTTGCGCAAAGTGGCTGGATTGATCGCATACGAAACAGCTTATCATCGACGACATTTAACAGTGCTTGATTGCAATACTCCTGGGAACTACCGGGGAAATTCAATTCGTGAACTTTCTGAGGATTTTTGTAAGAGATTCTACTGCCCCCGAATTCCCGTAATCGACTCTCCGCTTAGCGATACTGAGGCGTGACCGAGAATCGACTGAATATTTCCTTCGTGAGCTGACGATAATATTCAGGGCTGCCATGTATGTGATCGTGTTTCTTTGTTAATTCGTTGATTACAGTCGATCTAAATTCTTGCGGCATTCCACCAAGTTCCTTAATCCAATCCCTTGCACTAAATACTGAAAAACCCACTGATCGATAGAAATCGCAAAAGAATGAGTCGATCATTGTACAAAGATCAATCATCATCGGTTCACTTGGCGGCTCGGTAACTACAAGAACGGAATAACCTCTCGCCATAAATTTGCACAGTAAAGCCAAGTGAGTTCTTCGAGACATCAGTAAGTAGTGATGAAGATGGTTGGCGTCTACATGATTATGGGGGCCTGGCCCATAAATCTGGTCTAGGTATTCAAAGAAGTCTTTTGAAGGAACGTCGTTCCTATGTAGACCAACGTCAGTAATAATTATAGGCTTGCCTGATGATGGCATGCTTTTGGCAAAGCTTGCATAATAAGTGCTTTCCCATCTGGCTTTCTGCTCGGGGTTGTGAGGTAAAAACAACTTTTCTTCGTCAAGATCAAATCGCAATGCGTGCCAATCAGATGAATTCATGGTTGCACCGCCGGCATACCTTATGTGTTGTTCATCAAGTACTTTGGCTATCATCCCCATATGAGAATCACCGATCAACAGGATATTGGGGGACTCTTCCGCATCATCGATTGGCTTGTTGCTCCAGGTTTCGAGGATGATATCATCGCAGATGTCCGCCCCTGATTCAGTCGTTTCGAAAACACTTGAAATAACCTCCTTTGCAACTAACGATATATCTGGAGTCGCCACTACTGAAACAACCCCAATTGCCTTGAAAAACTGCCCCATCACAAATGTCACACCTTCAGATGTCACCGAACGCATGTTTTTTTCAAAGAACTGTCCTTTGAACACTGGCGCAGTAATAAGCTCATAGGAAGGGAAGTATTCTGTATCTCCTATCATCTGGGTAAAATACCCCGCCGCTGATCTCAATACCGCTTTTGAATAGGTTGTCGCCGTCAAAACATGCTCCCCAGACGCTGTAGCCGTTAAGGGGACAGGGCTAACCGTCAGCAAGAAGCGCAAGTTCGGATTGATACTACGCAATGCATCAAAAGTATCAGCAAGATCCGTTACGACTTCCATATCATTGTAGTTATGAAATATGTGATTTTCAGGAGAAAACGTCCCTTTAATCGTTCCAGGGCACATCGGATAAACAAAACCGTCCTTGTTGAGCCAAGCCTCGGTCAGTCCCAGGGTAAAAACGAACACATCGGCCTGTTTGATAGCTTCGAGCATAGCGGCAAGTGTAGTTTGCCGTGCTGACAACATCTCTTCAGCAGATGAAAATCCATCCTCGGTAACCGAAGGGCGGAACGGGTCGTAATAACGTCCGTCGTCCAGAAAGCTCTCCGTACTTTGTTCAGCTTTGCCTGTTGCCCACATAACCCACTGCTTGAGCAATGCCGCCGTATAAATATTGCCTGTACGAAATGAGAAGATACCATAACCATTCTTTGCATGTTCTGCTTGAGGCAATGCGGCGGGGGCAGGTTCCGAATCGATCCAGCTGAAACCATTCTCTTTGAGCGACTTGCTAATATGCTGGGCAAAGCAAGAGCCAACCGTGATAATTTTGGTTGCGCGAGTAATTGGTGCTTTCGGCTTCCACGCCAAATCAATCTGGCGGGAATCAAGATCGGCAACAGCCGTTTTCCAAAAAGCATGCTTAGGCAGGTTTGTGTAGGGATGAGAAGGCATGATTTGACATAAGGAGCGAAATAAAGGAGGAATGGTTTGCAAAATGGCGTCCAATTACCACCACTTTTAATGTCTATATTTATCATTTATGAAAAAAAATATCAAAAACAATGTAATAACAATTTTTCATGGTCAATTTTGACGCTGAATGGCAATCATAATGCTTTACACGCATATGGAAAGCAGCCAAGTTTTTTATGTCCTGAAAACAGAACTGGTTCATTATTAGTGCTATCAAACCAGGGTCGAGACTAAACAGAGGGTATTTGAATATATCGAGCCATTTTATAATGGCAAATCCAAGCGGGACGGGGCTTTGAGCCCAATTTTAAACGTTTCCGTGATGTCCAAGCCAAGTGGTTACACGTAACCAACGCAAAATGTTTCGGATGGGGCAACATATGCCCCGTCGGCTATATAGATTTAAACTAATTTCTAAATATGCCAGCTCATACTCGGACGTTTACATTTCAAAGTACCTGATATTTTATTGAGCATGGTTCCATGACCAAGATAGCCCACGGTTATAGGTGATATCCGGCCATTATGCTCCAGACGCAGCGATGGGAAAGAGGTGGCACCCAACCTTCTGGCCATGCTGATTTCATTTTGCAAGCAGTTTTCAACTTCATTGCCAGCCAAATCATTTGCAAATTCGCTCACGTCCAATCCGGTTTCTGCGGCACATTCCAGCAGGGTTGATTGCAGTGAGGGATTTTTCGCTTTTCGGTAATAAGCTGTTTGAATGGCGCTTATCATTTTGGCTTCAAAATCAGCGCCTTGTTTTTTTGCCGCCAAAATGGCCCTGCAAGCGGGATAGGTCGATCGCACAGGCGTGTTGATTGTCCAGAAATCATAATTAAACTGAATGTTGGGAACGGTTTGCTCGATCCGATGCCATGTCTGCTGGATGCTTTTCTGCAAGTCATCAGGCATGGTTTCTGTCGTGTCTGGAGCTAGGCCTCCGACAAGCTTGATAACCCGGACAGATGTAGGCAGTGCTTTTTGTAACGCACAAAAACTGGCTTCAAAGTCATAGCACCAGCTACACATCGGATCATGAATATAAAATAAAGTAGCGATCATGAGTGTTGTCTATAATTTAACCCTGTTGATAGGGGAAGATTATGGGCGCAATTGGGATGTTTATAAGTTATTATCTTGTTTTTATTGGACAAAACCAATATCTCTTCGATTAAGTGTTGATTTGACGTAATATACAATCCAGTGAAAAGTAAGGTGAGTAGATTTTGATTTTTCTTGAACAATCCGCTGCATTGATGCCTCCTCTGCGTTTTAATTCTCTTTTCGTTTACCCACACGGGGCACCAGCAATTATTATGATTAGTATTGTGTAACCATGTCTGAAAATTATTCGTTTGACCGCGATTATTCGCTGGATTCCTTAAAAGTCCCTCCCAATTCCATTCAAGCCGAGCAGTCTGTTTTGGGCGGCTTAATGTTGGATAACCAAACCTGGGATTCGGTCGCCGACAAGGTCGTGGAAAGTGATTTTTACCGCAAAGACCACCGGCTGATTTTCAGAACCATTGAACAGCTTGCCGAAAAACAGGTTCCTTTCGATGTCATTACCCTGTCGGAATCGCTGGAAGCGATAGGCGAGCTGGAAAATTGCGGCGGCTTGTCTTATTTAGGCATGCTGGCGAAAGACACGCCCAGCGCCGCCAATATCGTCGCTTATGCCAATATCGTCAGGGATCGCTCAGTCCTGCGCCAGTTGATTCATGTGGGAACCGATATATCTGATTCCGCGTTTAATACGGAAGGCCGCGAAACGGCAGATCTGCTTGAGCACGCTGAGCGGGAGGTCTTTAAGATAGCCGAACAAAGGCAGCGCGGGCAGGGCGGCTTTACCCCGATTAAATCGCTGCTGGCGCGCGCCGTTGACAAGATTGAAACGCTGTTTGAACAGGAAGGCTCGATTACCGGAGCCGCCACCGGTTTTACTGATTTGGATCAAATGACTTCCGGTTTGCAGCCTGCCGATTTGATTATTGTGGCCGGCAGGCCTTCCATGGGCAAAACTACGATCGCCATGAATATGGCGGAAAATATCGCGATCAAAGGCGACAAACCGGTTGCGGTATTCAGTATGGAAATGCCCGGTGACTCGCTGGCCATGCGCATGATGTCTTCATTGGGGCGCATCGATCAGCACAAAGTCAGAACCGGCAAGCTGGAAGACGATGAGTGGCCGCGTTTGACTTCGGCCATCAATTTACTGGCTGAAACCAAATTATTCATCGATGACACCCCGGCATTAACGCCGACCGAAGTGCGGGCAAGAGCCAGACGTTTGACGCGCGAACACGGGCAGCTGGGCTTGATTGTATTGGATTACTTGCAGCTCATGCAGTCGCCGTCCAGCGGTGATAACCGGGTGCAGCAGATTTCCGACATCTCCCGGGGCCTGAAGGCGCTGGCCAAAGAACTGAATGTTCCTGTTGTCGCCTTGTCCCAGCTTAACCGTAACCTCGAACAGCGGCCCAATAAGCGCCCGGTTATGTCCGACTTGCGCGAGTCGGGCGCGATCGAGCAGGATGCCGACTTGATTGTGTTCGTGTACCGGGACGAAGTGTATAACGAAGACAGCCCCGATAAAGGCATAGCCGAGATTATTATCGGCAAACAGCGTAACGGCCCGCTGGGAACAGTCAGACTGACCTTCCTGGGGCAATATACCCGCTTTGAAAATTTCGCCGGAAACCCTTATGGCAGTGGGGACTATGAATGATTCCTGCGGCATACGCGGTGCTCAATCTGGATGCAGTTCAGCATAATTTAGCCAAAGTACGAAGTTGCGCGCCGGGCGGCAAGGTGATGGCGCTGGTCAAGGCTAACGGCTATGGGCATGGCATGCTGCGCATGGCCGAAGCCTTGCAGAATGCTGATGCTTTTGCCGTCGCCCGAGTTGATGAGGGCATCCGGCTGCGCAAGGCGGGATTCAACAACAGGATCGCCGTTTTGGAAGGATTTACCTGCGTCGAAGAATTGGATGAGCTGCTGCATTATCAATTGGACGCGGTCGTGCATTCCTTTACCCAGCTTGAAATATTTGAAGCCAGAACAGAGCAAAGGCAAATTTCAGTTTGGTTAAAGCTTGATACCGGCATGAACCGCTTGGGGTTCAAGTCAAAAGATTTTAACGCGGTTTATCAGCGATTAAGCCGGTGCCCCATCATAAAACAGCCGATCAGCCTGATGACGCATTTAGCCAATGCAGATGATAAAAACGACGATAAAACGCTAAAACAAATCAGCTTGTTCAATGAAACGGTTGCTGGTTTCTCCGGTGAGCGCAGCATTGCCAATTCCGCGGGTATTTTAGGCTGGAAGCAATCCTTAACTGATTGGGTGCGCCCCGGCGTGATGTTATACGGCATATCACCCTTTCCTGATTCGACAGGGGAGCAGTTAGGGCTTAAGCCAATCATGGAGCTGCATTCACAGCTCATTGCGGTAAAGCAAATCGAAAAAGGCGATGCGGTCGGCTATGGCGGCAGCTGGACGTGCGAAAAGCCGACAACGCTCGGGGTTGTGGCAATTGGTTATGGCGATGGCTATCCCCGTTATGCCAAAGGCGGCACACCGGTGCTGGTGAATGGTAAGCGCGTATCCCTTGTTGGCAGGGTGTCAATGGACATGATCGCCGTTGATCTCGAATCCCAGCCCGATGCAAAACCCGGTGACCCGGTAATCTTGTGGGGTGAGAGCTTGCCGGTTGAAGAAATTGCCCGCTATGCAGACACCATACCCTATACTCTGGTGTGCGGAGTTACTCAGCGGGTGCAGATTGTTGAAAAATTCCCGAAAGATCCCGGTTAAAGGCAGGAGCGTAAATGGATATGGATTATTGTTTTCCATTTGCGGTATCTTTTTCCAGATTAGAAAAAGTGACTACAATGGGTGTAAACCGACCTGTATTAAATTTGGATAAGAAATTTGGCGCGTTGTTGTGTTGCAAAGTTGAATTTACCAGTTAAGAAATAATGCCAATTCAAACATTAATCATTATTCCCGCCAGAAGCGGCTCAAAAGGAATACCTGACAAGAATATAAAATTGCTGGGTGGTAAGCCTTTGATTGTTTGGACGGCTCAGGCAATTCAGAAAGCGAATCCTGGCAATTATATTGCTGTTTTATCGACAGATTCCGATCGCTATGCAAAAGTTGGCCGTGATGCCGGTTTGCAAGTCCCTTTTATTCGCCCGGCTGAATGCTCAAATGACGATGCTTCTGCACTTGCAGTGGTAGAGCATGCCCTGCTGTGGTTTGAGAATGAATACAATTATTTGCCAGAACAAGTGATGTGGCTACAGCCAACTTCTCCTTTTCGGTCATCTGCTATACTTCAACAGGCCTTGGATATGATGGAAAGGCAGCAGGCGGATGGGGTGATCGGCTGCAAGGAAATACACAGAGACCTGACTACACTGTTTAGAAGTGATGGCGGTTTTTTAAGACCGCTTTGTGATGACAAGGCTACCCAAACATCCAGGCAGGGAATAGAGCCGTTACTGACGCCCAATGGGGCAATGTATCTTTGCAAGACCGTGATTTTGCAGGAAAGAAAATCGTTTTATTCTGAACGTACGGTACCGTTAGTGATGGATTCCATTATGAGTCTGGATATTGACACATTAACAGATTGGGCAATAGCCGAAGCTTTTGTAAAAGCAGAATTAGTTGAGCGATGAAATAGATAAGTTATGACAAATATATTAGTGACAGGGGCTGACGGTTTTATCGGTTCGCATCTTACAGAGATGCTTGCCAAACAAGGCCATCAAATCAAAGCATTATCCCAGTACAATTCATTTAACCATTGGGGTTGGTTGGAAGAGGTCGATTGCTTGGATCAGATAGAAGTGCTGAATGGCGATGTAAGAGACCCTCACTACTGCAAATATATTACCAAAGGCGTCGATGTTGTTTATCATCTAGCCGCGCTGATAGCGATCCCATATTCTTATGTGGCTCCAGACAGCTATGTCGATACCAATATAAAAGGCACGTTAAACATTTGCCAGGCTGCTTTGGATAACCAGGTTCAGCGGGTGATACACACATCAACCAGCGAAGTCTACGGCACTGCCCAGTATGTGCCAATCGATGAAAAACACCCCATGCAGCCGCAATCACCTTATAGTGCAAGCAAAATTGCGGCCGATGCAATGGCGATGAGTTTCTACAACGCTTTTGGGTTGCCGCTGACCATCGCCCGTCCTTTTAACACCTACGGCCCCAGGCAATCGGCAAGAGCCGTGATTCCCACTATCATCACCCAGATTGCCAGTGGCAAAAAACAAATTCAGTTAGGCGATGTATCGCCGACACGGGACTTTAATTATGTGGAAGACACCTGTCGTGGATTTATTGCCCTTGCCGAGTCGGAGAAAACATTGGGTGAGGCTGTTAACATCGGCTCCAATTCGGAAATATCGGTAGGCGATACACTGAATATCATTAAAAACATCATGCATAGCGATGTGGAATTTATTGTCGATGACCAGCGTTTACGGCCTGAAAAGTCCGAAGTGAACCGGCTCTGGTGTGACAATCAAAAAATTAAAGCGCTAACCGGTTTTGAATCAAGGATTGATATAACCGAAGGCTTGCAGCGGACGGTGGACTGGTTTTTAAATCCTGAAAACCTGAAAAAATACAAGTCTGGTATCTACAATGTATGACGACTGCAAGGACGCAGGAGGTAGAGCAATGAATGGAACAATTGCCGATGATTTTATCCGTTTTGTCAGAGAGATTTATCAGACTGATAAGCTGATACCTTTGCATGAGCCCAGGTTTCAGGGCAGGGAAAAAGAATACCTGATTGATGCCATCGACAGCACTTTTGTGTCCAGCGTCGGGCAATACGTTGACCGGTTTGAAGCGGATTGCGCCAAATATACCGGGGCAAAATACGCAGTTGCTACGGTTAATGGTACGGCGGCTTTGCATGTGGCGTTGATGCTTGCCGGCGTTAAGCGGGGCGAAGAAGTGATTACCCAGGCATTAACATTTGTCGCAACCTGCAATGCCATTCATTATTGCGGCGCCGAGCCGGTTTTTGTCGATGTGGACAGAACGACCTTAGGGCTTTCTCCCCAGGCTCTGGAAGATTATTTGGATGAGTTTGCCGAAGACCGCAACGGCGAGACTTGGAATAAACAAACCGGCAAACGGATTGCCGCTTGCCTGCCCATGCATACGTTCGGGCACCCTGTTGGTATGGACAGGCTTGTGCAAGTGTGTGAGAAATATCATATCCCGGTGGTTGAAGATGCCGCAGAGGCGCTGGGCAGCACGTTCAATAAGCAGTATTGCGGAACCTTTGGCCGTTTGGGTGTTTTAAGTTTTAACGGCAATAAAATCATGACTACCGGCGGCGGCGGAATGATTTTGACCGATGATGAAACCTTGGCAAAACAGGCCAAGCATCTGACCACAACGGCAAAACAACCGCATCCGTGGCAATTTATACATGATCAGGTGGGGTTTAATTATCGGATGCCCAATCTTAATGCTGCATTAGGAGTGGCGCAGCTTGAGTGCGTGCCATTGTTCCTGACCAAAAAACGTGAGCTGGCGGCACGGTATATCGACTGGAGTCAACAAAATCGATGGCAGTGTCTTATTGAACCGGAAGCGGCACGGTCGAATTACTGGTTAAATGCGGTAGTGCTTGAAAACCTATCCGAGCGGGATGCTTTTTTAAAGACAACCAATGAACAGGGCGTAATGACCCGGCCCATCTGGGAGCCCATGCACCGATTGCCCATGTACCGGCATTGCCGGAAAGGCGCATTAACCAACACGGAATGGGCGGCTGAGCGGGTTGTGAATATCCCGAGCAGCGTAATCTGATGCAGCAGGCAAAGCGTAAAATTTGCGTAGTAACCGGTTCCCGGGCTGAATATGGCCTGTTGTACTGGCTGATGAAGGAAATCCAGGGCGATTCGACTTTGGAACTGCAGGTTATTGTCACCGGCATGCATCTTTCGCCGGAATTCGGTCTGACCTGGAAGCAGGTAGAGCAGGATGGCTTTATTATTGATCGCAAGGTGGAAATGCTGCTTTCATCGGATACGCCGGTCGGCATCAGTAAATCCATAGGCTTGGGCGTCATCGGTTTTGCCGATGCGCTGGAATGCTTGCAGCCGGATTTGCTGGTGGTTTTAGGCGATCGCTTCGAGATCTTTGCGGCAGTTCAGGCGGCTATGACACACCGCATTCCCATCGCGCATATCCATGGCGGCGAAATAACAGAAGGCGCGGTTGACGATGCCATTCGGCATGCCATTACCAAAATGTCCCATTTGCATTTTACTGCGACTGAAAGCTATCGGCAGCGGGTCATTCAGTTGGGGGAGCAGCCGCAACGGGTTTTTAATGTGGGCACACCGGGTCTGGACAATGTTTTTCGTTTGAAACTGCTGGATAAGCCGCAGCTTGAAGAGGCCATTGGTTTTAAGCTGGGCAAGCGTAATTTGCTGGTAACCTTCCATCCTGTCACTTTGGAAAAAGCGACGGCGGCAGAACAATTTGGCAATCTCCTGAAAGCGCTGGACTGTTTTGACGATACTCACATTATTTTTACTCAGCCAAATGCGGATGCTGACGGTCGAGTGATTATAGGAATGATTGAACAATACCGGCAGCGCTTTCCCGAACGAATAGCGTCTTTTGTATCGCTAGGGTCGTTACGTTATCTTTCTGCGCTGAAATACATGGATGCCGTGGTAGGAAATTCATCCAGCGGCTTGATAGAAGCCCCGGCTTTTAAAATTGGGACAATCAATATTGGCGACAGGCAAAAAGGACGGCTTTGCGCCGACAGCGTGATTCATTGCGAGCCTGAAGTTGATGCTATTTTGAATGCATTCAAGAGGCTTTTCTCCGAGGAGTTTCAAAAATCACTGGATGCGGTTGAAAATCCTTATGGAAATAGCGGCGCTTCAATAAAGATAAAAGACCTGTTGAAGTCGCAGGCATTGGACGGCTTATTAAAAAAGAGCTTTTATGATCTCGGCATTGGGGAATAAGCGATGAGCGTTTTTATTATTGCAGAAGCCGGCGTCAACCATAACGGCGATCTGGAGACGGCTTGTCAACTAGTGGATGCCGCTGTTGCAGCTGGCGCGGATGCGGTCAAGTTCCAGACGTTCAAGGCCGAAAACCTGGTCACCAGGCATGCCGGTAAGGCTGCGTACCAGAAAATCACGACCGATGCGGATGAAAACCAGTTGGCGATGTTGAAACGGCTGGAATTGAAATATGAGCTGCATTTTCAGTTACTGGACTATTGCCAATCGAAAGGCATTCAGTTTTTATCGACGGCGTTTGATTTTGAAAGCCTTGATTTTCTTGTGCGTGAGCTAGGCATAGAAACGCTTAAAATACCTTCGGGCGAAATCACCAACGGGCCGTTTTTGCTGGCTCATGCGCAAACCGGCAAGCAAATTATCCTGTCTACAGGCATGGCGACCCTGGGCGAGGTGGAAACGGCCTTGGGCGTATTGGCATTTGGCTATTTGGGAGCGCTGCAGCCACCTTCGCTCACCGCTTTTCAGCAAGCCTACGGCTCGGAACAAGGGCGGGCGGTGTTGAGGCAAAAAGTGACTTTGCTGCATTGCACTTCCGAATATCCAACGCCCGTGGAAAATATTAATCTGAGAGCAATGGATGTTTTGCAGCAGGCTTTTGGCCTGAGCGTCGGTTATTCAGACCATAGCGTAGGCTTGGTTGTGCCTGTTGCTGCGGCAGCCCGAGGTGCGACAGTCATCGAAAAGCATTTTACGCTGAATAGAGCCCAGCAAGGCCCCGATCATAAAGTGTCTCTTGAACCCGATGAGCTTAAAACGATGGTTCACGGTATCAGGGATGTTGAAAAAGCTTTGGGGCAGGGGGTTAAATGTCCCCTGCCGTTGGAGCTGGAGAACCAGAAGGTTGTTCGGAAAAGCCTGGTTGCAAGGTGCTCTATTCCCTCAGGGGAGCGGTTTACTGAAACAAATTTGACCATAAAACGCCCCGGAACAGGGAAAAGCCCAATGGATTATTGGGCGCTATTGGGTGAATCGAGCAGCCGTGATTATGATGCGGATGAATTAATTTAAAGGATGTAATGACTAAACCTATCATTATATTGGGCGGCGGCGGACATGCTAAAGTCCTGATAGACATGCTCCATCGGCTAAATTGCCGGCTAATAGGCATTGTTGATCCGAATCACCCCATAGGGAGCACGTTGCTGGGGCTTAATGTTCTGGGCGCGGATAAAGTGGTATTTGATTACTCTGCGGCAGAAGTTGAGCTGATCAACGGTGTCGGTTCGCTCCCGAAAGATAAAGGCTTACGGGCCAACTTATTTAATACCTTTAGTGCCCAAGGCTATCATTTTAAAACCCTGATTGATCCCACCGCGTTCATAGCTGCTGATGCTGAGTTAAGTGACGGCGTGCAAGTGATGGCAGGCGTCATTATTCAGGCAGGCACAAAAATTGCTAGGAATACGGTTGTCAATAGCGGCGCAATTGTTGAACATGACTGCTGCATTGGACGGCATGTTCATATCGCTCCGGGGGCTGTACTTAGCGGCACTGTTGAAGTGGGCGATTATGTTCATATAGGGACGGGCGCAAAAATTATTCAGGGCATTAGTATTGGTTCCGGCAGCATTATTGGTGCTGGCAGTGTAGTAACGCAGGATATTGCATGTAACCAGATTGTTTATCCGCCTCGTTCGCAAATAAAACCTATAAATAGAGATTAAGGTATGAAACATAACTGGCGCAATGCACTCATTAATCCGAAAACCAGCCTGCAGGAAGCTATTCATGTGATAGATAAAGCGGCGCTACAGATCGCATTAGTCATTGATGATCTTGGAAGACTGTGCGGACTGGTTACTGACGGTGATATACGGCGGGCTTTGATAAGGGGGCTTCCTTTAGATCATGCTGTCGCAGAAGTCATGAATACGAATCCAAAAGTTGCGTCGGTTGATGATTCGAAAACCAAGCTAATAGCCATCATGGAGGCGCATACCTTAATTCACCTGCCTGTTTTGGACGCTGATGGCAAAGTGGTTAGGCTGGAGACTTTGCAGGGCTTGTATAAACAGCCGCATTTTCAGAACCCAGTGTTCTTGATGGCGGGCGGCTTTGGTACGCGCTTGCGGCCCTTGACGGACAATTGCCCCAAACCCTTGCTGGAAATCGGCGGCAAGCCGATTCTTGAAACCATCCTCGAAAATTTTGTCAGCTCAGGGTTCAGGAATTTTTATATTGCCGTTCATTATCTGGCGGATCAGATTAAAGATTATTTCGGGGATGGACAGCGCTGGGGAGTGCAAATCAGCTATGTTGAGGAGCATGAACCGCTAGGAACGGCGGGGGCATTGGGCCTGTTGCCCGCTGGTCTGCCTGATTTGCCGATGATCGTCATGAATGGCGATATTTTGACACAGATCGATTTTCCCCGTTTGCTGGACTACCATAATGAGCATCAGGGGATAGCAACACTGTGTGTTCGCCAATATGAATACCAGATTCCCTATGGCGTTGTCAGCATAGATGCGCAACGCATTACCGGCATTGTTGAAAAACCTATTCATAGTTGCTTTTCCAATGCAGGGGTTTATGTGCTTAATCACGCGCTGGTGCAAACCATTGCCAAGCAACAACAGCTTGATATGCCGCAGTTTTTAAATCAGCAAATTGTAGCGGGGGAATCGGTTTCAATGTTTCCGGTTCATGAATACTGGTTGGATATAGGCAGGGAAGCCGATTTTTTACGCGCCCAAGGCGAGTTTTCCAAATATTTCTGAAAAAAAATTAAAGTAATTTAAATGCACGCCGATAACATTTTCGAGTCAAAAATAACAAATTTTTTGGTCACATAATAATTTTTTCTCTTGGATGATCCGAGGGACTTTTTGGAGATACGATCATGGCATTAGCAATTAATACAAACGTAGCGGCATTGAATACTCAACGCTCAATAACTAAAACAGGCAACGAACTTGCTACGACAATGCAAAGGTTGTCTTCAGGCTTGCGGGTAAACTCTGCGAAGGATGATGCTGCGGGCTTGGCTATCGGCAACAAAATGACTGCACAAATTCGTGGCATGACAGTCGCCGCAAGAAACGCGAATGACGGTATATCAATGGCGCAGACCGCTGAAAGTGCGATGGGTTCATTGACCGAATCACTGCAACGGATGCGCGATTTAGCGGTGCAGTCTTCAAACGCTGCTTCAGTGGGTTCATCAGACCGTCAAAAACTACAGACAGAGTATAAAGAGTTAACTAGTGAATTAAAAAGGGTTATTGCTAATACTGAATTCAACGGTATTAAAGTTCTTCAAGGCGGCTTATCTAATGGTAAAAACTTGCAAGTGGGCGCAAATACTACCACTGATAACCAGATAGCCATCAGTGTGCAAAATTTATCTGCTGGCACTGCCACTGGGATAGGCTCTGTGTTCACTACCTCAATTGGTTCAAATGCTTCAGCGGGTATTGTATTAAGCGCAGTAAAAATCATTGACACTGCATTAAAAAACATTGACACAGCCCGTGCGAAACTGGGTGCTTCTCAGAACCGGCTTACAGCAACGATTGGCAACTTACAGTCATCGATTGAAAACCAATCTGCTGCTCGTTCACGGATCATGGATACAGATTTTGCGGCAGAAACAGCTCAACTGAGCCGTAACCAGATTCTGTCACAGGCGGGAACTGCGATGTTGGCGCAGGCAAATCAAGCCAGCCAAAATGTGCTCAGCTTGCTCAGATAAGCTATTATGGCAACAGCCAGGGAGGGCTAAGGCTGCAGTAACACTGCAGCCTTTTCCATTTGGAAAATAGGGTTAACTAAAGGTTAGTGATATGAACAGTGAAATTACAAATGTATCGAAGCTTGTTCCAGCGACAGTTATGAAAAGTAATCGGCAAAGCGAAGAAACAGCTGCTTTGCCAGCTGATGGCTTAAAGGAAAGGGCGTCGGGGTCTAATGTAACGGCTGTGGATACGTTAAAGTCAGCAGCAGTTGCGGGTAATTCAATACTTCAAGCCGTCAACCGTAACCTGGAGTTTCAGGTGGATGATTCAACAAAAAAAGTGGTGGTTAAAATTGTTGATAATCAAAGCGGCGAGACAGTGCGTCAAATACCCTCAGAGGATATGATGACGTTTATCAAGAAGATGCAGGAGCTGGACGGTAAAACAGGTTCTGTCATTCAGGATAGGGCTTAATCATTAAGTTGTATCAATAATTAAAGGGGTGAGTCATGGCTGGTATAACATCTTCATTGGGCATCGGTAGTGGCATGGATATCAATGGCATTGTCAGTCAGCTGGTTCAAGCTGAGGGACAGCCCCAATTTGCTGCCATTAGCCGTCAAGAGACGGCTACCCAAACCCGGTTAAGCGCGCTGGGCTCATTGAAAAGCGCGTTATCAACTTTCCAAGTCGCGGTACAGAAGCTTAAGGATGGAAATTTATTTAAAACCCACCAGGCAGTTTCTGCGAATACCGCTATTTTCACAGCCACTGCCGGCATTGGTTCGGTAGCCGGTACTCATACCGTGGAAGTGACTCAGCTGGCAAAGGCGCAAAACTCGATTACAACCACTGAGTATGCTAATGCGAATTCAGTTGCTACAGCAACTGGAGGTACGCTTAATTTTACTTATGGGGCGGGTTCCACGAAAACACCGTTTGCCGTAACCGTTGGCGCCAATGCTACGTTGGCTAATATTCGCGATGCGATCAATGGCGCGGCAGGCAATAATGGCGTTACTGCCAGTATTATTAATGTAAATTCTACAGTAACGCCCGGCACCACCATTTCAAAATTAGTGCTGACATCCAAAGATACGGGTGTTGCCAATGGGTTTTCCCTGGCTGTTACAGGTGGCGATGCAGGATTGAATGCGCTTGATACAACAGTTCCTGCAAACTACGCTACAACGGCTCCTGCTGATGCCATGATCAAGATTGATGGTTTGGCCGCGACACGCAGTACTAATACCATTACCGACGTGCTTTCAGGTGTGACCTTGAATTTGCAATCGGCCGCAGTTGGGACAGTTGTTAATTTGAATGTTACCTTGGATAATGCGGCGATTAACAAAACGATTACCGATTTTGTGACTGCATACAATAACTTCCATACAGCTACCAAAGATTTAAGTAAGTATAGTGGAACCTCAGGCGGAGCAAATGGTCCGCTGCTGGGGGACTCGTTATTGCGCAATATGACTAGCAAATTGAGGCAGGATGCAAGCAATACAGTCACATCAGCAACCAGCAGCTATAATTCATTGGCGATGATTGGGATTAAAATTGATGGTGCTGGGGTTATGTCGCTAGACAGCACCAAGCTTAATACCGCCTTGGCGGCTAATCTTTCTGCGGTCAGTGATGTTTTTTCATCAACCAATGGCGTTGCGACTCGATTAGATACAGATTTGACGCAATATTTGCAATCAGGAGGGTCTTTGGACGCGCAACAATCAACATTGAATAAGACCTTGAAGTCCCTTGGTGATAAGAGGATTAGTGTTCAGCTCCGGTTGGATAATTTGCAAAAATCCATGCAAAAACAGTTTATCGCAATGGACTTGGCAGTTGGCCAATTTCAATCAACAGCTCAAATGCTTACTCAGAAATTCGCAAAATAAAGGAAGACGGATATGTATCCCACTACTGCTCACAAACGAGGTGCAAATCAATACGCAAATGTCCATAACGAGAGCGGATTGGCGGATGCTTCGCCTCACCAGTTAATACAAATGTTAATGGATGGCTTTTTAGCGCGGATTAATACTGCGAAAGGCGCTATGACGCGTTCTGATTGGGAGTCAAAAAGTATCTATATATCTAAAGCAATTGCGATAGTTGGCGGCTTAAATGAAGCGGTTGATCTGGAACGAGGCGGCGAAATTGCCGTGAATCTAAGACAATTGTACGATTATATGAACACTCGCCTATTGCAGGCTAGCGATGAGAATAGCGAAGAAATACTTGATGAAGTGGCTTCGTTAATGAGAGAAGTAAAAGAAGCTTGGGACGCCATCAAGCACTAATCAATGAATAGTCTGAGCAATGCCGAATTATTTCAATCTCAACTAGAGCGGTTGAGTATAGTAGCTAACGAGATTTCGGAATGTATTGCGGACGAGGAATGGGAAAAACTGACAATGGTGCTGGAATTAAGGCAGCAGTATTTAGATCAGTTGTTTTCTGATCCTATCCCCGAGGAATATCGTGATACGGCCAAAGAAATTGCGCATGCAATTCTAGAGCAGGATGCTATTTCTATGGCAAAGGTTCAAGAGCAGATGAGAATAGCCAAAAAGCTGCAAGTGTCGTATGAACGCGGAAAGAAAGCTATCCGGGCATATAATGAGTGATGGTTAAGTTTGTAAAAGTTAATTGCCTTTTCATGTCCATTTTTACGGTGTGCGCAGGGTAAGCGCACCGTTTTCAAATTGCTTCAAAATCTCCCCCTATATCCCACCAATTAGTATCAGTCCAATTTGTATCGCCAAAGCTAGATAACAATGGTTAACGCAGCTATTCACGGTAAATGGGTTCATTATGCGTAGTTTGATTATGATTTTCTGAGTGGAGATAAGTTTTGTCCTCAGATTAGTCCATGTTCTATGATATGGACTACGGAGTTAAATAGTGCTGATTTAATGTCTGAATCTAGTGCATGGAATAATATTAGCGGTTAATAAGACTATAATTATTACGAATCATTTCAGATGTAGGTCGTCAAGCCGGCGTTTGGTTTTTTATACTGCTTCAAACTAGGATAATCCGATGGATAGAGATAGCGATCTCATAAAAGAAAGTGATTTTGGCCCCATCAAGGTCAATGCTTTTGGCGAAAAATATTTGTACGGTATTAATCGTGGCAGCTTTGAAAAAGTTAGCGCTCGGGCTTTATTGGACTCTAAATTCAGTGAAAGCCTCTTTACGCCAGATTCGTTGAGTATCATTATTGGCACGGATTCCGGGTTATTGCCCCAATACTTGCAGCAAAAAGAGTTGCCTAAAGGTTCGCGGTATATATTTATTGAGCCCGCAACTGTTTTAGCCCAGTTAAAAAGCTATAAACTTCTTGAAGAACTGGATCCAAAGATTGCATGCATCTCGTTGGATAGTTGGGCGGAAACTATTCGGGACTTTAAGATACAGGATTATTTCTACATTAATGCCGTTAAGTCCGTAAATGCCATTTGCGCTCAAGAAGATAATATTCACGAGTACGCCGAACTCAGCTGGCATATTACAGAAGTCCTTACAGCGTTACATTGGGAGGCTAATTTATCGTTGGGCAGTGAGATATTTATTGCTCGCCAGCTAGATAACTTAGCCGACAATATGTTGCCTGCAAAATTGCTTGAGAAAGCGTTTCAAGGCAAAACAGTTGTATTGTTAGCAGGAGGCCCTTCATTAGAGGAGGCGTTGCCTTGGGTGCGGAAATATCGCAGTCAACTTGTTGTTTTTTCAGTATCCCGGATTTCCAGGCAATTACTGAATGCTAATGTTGAACCTGATTTTATTTTTTCTGTTGATCCACATGAGGTCAGTTTTACCGTTAGTAAAGAGACGCTGGCTTTCAGTAACAGGCCTGTTTTTATTTATTCTTACCACACCGTCCCTTTGCTCGTTAGTCAGTGGCATGGGATTAGTCTGTATTTAGGGCCAAGAGTTCCTTGGGAATCGGCTTTAAATCAAGAAAACATAAATGCCCCCGGCCCGACTGTTACTAACACCGCTTTAAATGTGGCGCATAGTTTTGGGTTCAAGCGCATTATTTTGGCGGGTGTTGATCTTTGTTTTACCAAGGAAGGGTACACGCACGCCAAGGGTAGCGATGAATACATAGCAGGCCCTCGTTTTAATTTGACCGCCTTGCAAGTTGAGACAAATGGCGGGGTCATGGCATCAACAGGCGCTGATTTTTCTAGTGCGCGCGATAGCATAGAAGCTCAGGCCAACGTAATTACATCGGCGGGGTGTCAAATCATTAATCCTTTTAGTGGTGCGGCTAAAGTGAGGTATGTTGATTTTATTCCTTTTGCAGATATAAATCTTGAAAGCGATGCAACTGATGTTACAGCAGCTGTTAAAGAAAAGATTGCAGACTCAGAGTCATGTGATCATTACCGTCAAATAGTTATTGATGATCTTGTTCGGGCGCAATTCCAAATAAAAGCTATTAAAGAATTAGCGAAAAAAGCGCTGCACATTAATGAGCATATGTATAACGCTGAGGGGCGGATTGAAGACTATAAAGATAAAAGGGATTTGGATCAGATAGAGAAAAAATTAAAGCGTAACCATAAATATAGCGAGGTGGTTAAATTATATGGGATAAGAAGTTTTATTAAAATCACCCGGCCATTTGATGATGAAGAATGGTCGGCCGAGGAGACAAAAGAACTCGGCAATGTATATTATCGAGCTTATCTGGATGGCGCGGCAAAGCTTCTGATGCTGATTGATAGTGCCTTGGAACGTGCCCGTTCACGGCAAGAGGAAAGCTTGGATGTGCCCGATTTTGAAAAACTTTTCAAGCAATGGGGCAAGGATCGTAGTTATGCGCGAGCCAAGCTGTGGCAGCAAAAACATCCTAATGTAAGTATTCCTGTTGATATAGTGGAAGAATTTAATGAGTTTTCGCAAAAATCAAAATCAGTTTTGGATGAAAAAAATATAGCGCGTCAAGCCCGACTCGCAAAAGACTTTTCTAGTCTTACGCAGCTAAAGCAGCGGGCAGCTTTACTTTTTAAGCATAAAAAAACAGAACAATTAAACGATTTGCTTTTGGGGTTGAGTAAACATGATTTTCAGGATGAAGCTGTTCCTTATCATTATTTAATCAAAGGCTATTTGGCTGAATTAGAAATTAATTTTGAAGTAGCGATAAACGCTTATCATCAGGTTATTGATTGCGAAAATTCCCCGTTGTTGGAAGAAGCTCTTACGAGGATCGCGGCAATTAGCATCGAGACAGAGGATGTTGATAATGCCTGCTTAGCTTTGCAGTGCCTGTCACAGATTACACCTATTTATCTCCCGTTCTATGCTGAAATTCTTCGTCTTAATGGCGATACTTTGGCGGCTATTGATGCCTATAATGATTATATTGCCCAATTTCCCGAAGAAACGATCACCCAGCTTAAATTGGTTTCGCTTTACATCGAAAATAAAACCTATTCGGCTGCAGAAATCATGCTCGATCATATTCTAACGAAGAATCCCGGCATGGAAGCAGCCATTAATATTAAAAATCAACTGGCCAGAATTGCTGAGAATCAAAGCTAAAGGGTTGGTTTTTTAACTAGGGCTATTTGTGTGTGGCAGATGATGCTGGTTAAGTGAGTTAAACCCGGTTTAAAAGAATTTCCAGAACCAGCTTGCTGCCAAAATAAGCCAACAGCAGCGATACAAATCCAATAAGAGTCCAGCGAATTGCTGTCTGTCCTCGCCATCCGTAGCGCATTCGGCCTATTAAAAGGCAAGAAAAAATGATCCAGGCGATAATGGACAATACGGTCTTGTGCGCCAAATGCTGTGCAAACAAATCTTCAATGAAAATAAAGCCGCTGACTAATGAGATGGTCAGAAAAAAAAGTCCTGTGCCCAGCATCTGAAATAACAGGGATTCCATGGTTTGCAGTGGCGGCAATGACTGGATGAGGCGCTTGGGCGGATGGCTTTTAAGTTGCTGATCTTGAATGGCGAGCAGAACGGCTTGCAAGGCTGCGATGTTTAACAGGCTGAAAGCAATGATTGAGGTCAGGATGTGGGCATTCATCTCCCAATTGTGGGTGTGCAGAAGATGTGGTTTTTCTGGCAAGTAGAGCTCCAGTCCAAACATGATGGCTGCGACAGGGAATATGACGATACCCAGTTTTTCGACAGGCTTATTGAGTGTCGCTATCAGTAGCAGCAGGGCGACAATCAATGAAATCAGCGATGCGGTGCTGATAAAGCTAAAGTTAAATCCGTTATTTTGCAGGAAAGCGATGACGGTGTACAAAATGTGCGCACATACGGCAGTCCATGCCAGATAAATTGGCGTGCGGCGAGTGCTATTCTGATAAGTATACCGGACAAGAAGCAGGGCGCTTGCCAGGTATGCGCAGATGGAAAGAGTAGCGAGTGCAGTAGTGTTCATTGAATTGTTTTTATTAGCTAAGAGGTATTGATAGGATGCTTTTGCTTACAATTACAGTGGGTGCAAAGGACTCAATGGGTATGTTAATATAACCCGTTAAATAGTCCTAACGCATTTGTGTTAGTGCATGGTTTCCTTGGATTGAATAAAAAGACGCAGATATGTTTGATAATTTAACCGATCGATTAGGTAGTACGCTTAAAAAAATTAAGGGTCAGGGACGCCTGACCGAAAGCAATATCAAGGAAACTCTGCGTGAAGTGCGTATGGCTTTGCTTGAGGCTGATGTCGCTCTGCCGGTGGTTACGGATTTTATTGAACGTATCAGAGTGGGTGCCTTAGGGCAGGAAGTACAGAGCAGCCTTTCGCCCGGCCAGTCACTGATTAAGCTGGTTCAGACCGAGCTTGTTAAGGTGATGGGCGAAGCGAATGAGGGGCTTAATCTGAAAGCCACTCCGCCTGCGATCATTTTAATGGCAGGTTTGCAGGGGGCTGGTAAAACCACCACGGTTGCCAAGCTGGGCCGCTGGCTAAAAGAAAATCAAAAGAAAAAAGTCGGTGTGGTCAGCGCTGACGTTTATCGTCCTGCCGCTATTAAACAGTTACAGATGCTGGCAAACGAGCTTTCTTTAGAGTTTTTTGAGAGCGATATTTCACAAAAGCCGGTTGATATCGCTAAAAATGCCATTGAAGCAGCTAAGAAAAAATTTCTTGATGTAATCATTATCGATACCGCCGGCCGTCTGCATATTGACGATGAAATGATGGGCGAGATTAAAGAATTGCATGCGGCAATCAATCCTGTCGAAACCTTGTTTGTTGTCGATAGCATGACAGGTCAGGATGCCGCGAATACTGCAAAAGCTTTTAATGATGCCTTGCCATTGACCGGGATCATTCTGACTAAGGCGGATGGTGATGCGCGTGGCGGGGCAGCGCTGTCTATACGGCACATTACCGGCAAGCCGATCAAGTTTATCGGTGTGGGCGAGAAAACAGATGCGCTGGAGCCCTTTCATCCGGACCGGATTGCCTCCCGTATCCTAGGTATGGGGGATGTGCTGGGTCTGATTGAAGAGATCGAGCAGAAAGTCGATAAGGCAAAGGCCGAAAAGCTTGTCAAAAAAATACA
>JBAZWN010000009.1:0-94523 GCA_041660285.1 Methylobacter sp. | reverse complement strand
ACGATATGGAAATCGCCGCCACCATCATCGCCATGGCGCATACGCTGGGCTTCAAGGTCTCGGCAGAAGGCGTGGAAACGCCGGAGCAACTGGCTTTCTTACGGAAAAATGGGTGCGATACTTATCAAGGCTTTATCAAAAGCCGCCCCATACCTGCGGAAGAGTTTGTTGAGTTATTGCGTAATCAACAAAAAGGCGAGTAACAGGGTTTATAAAATGTTGATTTATGCACAGTGTAAGAACATTGGGTTATTTGTCCCTGGTGACCCTTATTCAGTGGGCATTATTTTGGATTTATAAAAATCTTCCTTAAATAATGTTGTAACATTAAGCAGTTAAAATGGTAGAACTGCGCTGGTTAGCACGGTACGCTCCATAAAGATTAGCAGCGTAGTAAACAAGGATCACCATCATCTCTTATGAAATCCCCGGCCTCTCTCAGATTACCCTCCTATACCGAGTGTAAATTCAATCAAGATACTCAGGCTATTTAATCTAATGACCGTTTCAAAAATCCTGCTGTTGTGTGCTGTATTCTCGACCATGACAGCACAAGCCGAGAATTATCCTGATTTAAATGGTGAAGGCGAATTTTCACTGATGGGAGCATTGTCTGATCATGACTGGCATGACTTGAAAGATGAGCGATGGAACGCCTATTCACAGGCAACATATATTTCAAGTTTTAAGGATTCGTTTCCTGCGGCGTATACCAATTTAAACGGAACGCCCAACTCATTGTCTCCACAGGCAGAGCGTGGCTTTACCGCGACATTTACTTCTTATGTCGGGCTTAAAGCGTGGACAGGCGCCGAGTTTACGCCGCTCCAGAAATGATTTCTGAACAGCCGCTTTCAGGACTCAAGGGGCTAAGCGGAGCCATTCAAAACTTCGAACTGCAAAAAAACGGCACAGAACATTCTACTTGGTATCTGTCGAGAGCCATTTACAGGCAAACCGTATCATTCGGCGGGACAAATACTGAAGTTAAATCCGGCCCTATGCAATTAGGAGGGACTGTCGACAGCCGCCGCTTTGTGTTTACCGCAGGCACTTTTAGCATTCTCGATATTTTTGATAAAAACACCTATGCCGCAGATCTTCGCCGTCAATTTGTAAATATGGCTTTTTTGAGCAATGCCGCCTATGACTTTGCTGCCGATGCGCGTGGTTATACCTCGGGCTTGGCTGGCGAATTTTATTTTGATGATTGGGCATTCCGGTTCGCTCGAATTGCCGGTCCTAAAGATCCTAACGATTTACCCAAAGAATTTAACATACTCAAGTTTTATGGCGATCAGGCGGAACTCGAACATAAACACGTTATCAAAGGGCAACCGGGGGCAGTAAAAATTCTGGCCTATAGAAACCGTGAAAGATTGGGGCGTTTTAGCGATGCTATTGCGGCCTTTCAGGCTGATCCGAACAAGAATGCTACGACATGTACTACTTTTAATTATGAATCTGATAATGCCTCTGCGCCGGATCTTTGTTGGGCCAGAAAGCCCAACATAAAAATGGGTATCGGCATCAACATGGAGCAGGGCATCACGCAAGACATAGGCGTTTTTTTCAGAGGCATGTATTCCGACGGAAAAACCGAAGTTTATTCTTATGTGCCCGCCGACCGGTCAATATCTTTTGGCGCTGCCATGAAGGGTCTACGTTGGGGGCGGGAAAAAGATACGCTGGGGCTTGGCTATGCGCAAAGCTGGATTTCAACCCAACACGCCACCTATCTGAATATGGGCGGAATTGACGGGTTTATCGGTGACGGCAGGCTCAATTACAAGCCGGAGCAGGTGATGGATATTTACTATCAATGGCATGCTATGAGTTCTACTTGGTTTACTCTTGACTATCAACATCTAGCCAATCCCGCTTACAACGCAGACCGCGGCCCTGTAGATATCTATAATGCCAGGATACATTTTGAATTTTAAAGAGTGCGTTAAACGAAGCGTTTACACGCTCCCCGCATAGTCCATCACATAGTCGCCGGATGGACAAAAGCTAAAAATCTAGCCGTGGAGTCTTCTGTTGAATTCCATGTTGCTGAAAATAGCCGCACTGGCAAACAATGTTGCTGAAACGATAAACGCCCCTGAAATAACGCTGAATATCCCTGTGAGAAACAACAGGCCGAAAATAATGTCTTTTAATAAATTGCTCATATTGAAAATCCGGAAAGGTGATTGTAATGTGGTTAGCATAATCAATGAATGAGTCAATTTAGAGACGATTGTGTAACAGTTTTGTGACAAATTCAGCCGTTATGAATTAACGGTTTTTATAAAGATATTCTTTGTTATCTTCACTGGATTTGGGTTATAAAATCGCTTAGGCTAAGGGCGAGTTGGAGCGGAACCATTCTTGAATGAATGGTTTAGCCTGAAGGATTGACTATAAATTTGGTCAACGAGATCGATGACAATTGAGGTGCATCATGGCAAATTACAATCGCGCTGAAGAAGTAGCTTGCATAAAAACGGATTGGGCCGAGAATCCGCGCTGGAAAGGCGTCACGCGCAATTATTCTGCGGAAGATGTCGTGCGTTTGCGCGGCTCTATGAAGATTGAGAACACCTTGGCTACTCAGGGCGCTGAAAAGTTATGGCATCTGGTCAATGGCGGCGCTAAAAAAGGCTATGTTAATGCGCTGGGCACTTTGACCGGGGGCCAGGCGATTCAACAAGCCAAAGCCGGTATGGAAGCGATTTACCTGTCAGGCTGGCAGGTCGCTGCGGATAATAATACCCAGTCCGCCATGTACCCGGATCAGTCGTTGTATCCGGTCGATTCGGTGCCCGCCGTTGTGACGCGCATCAATAACTCCTTCAAACGCGCCGATGAAATCCAGTGGAGCAAAGGCATCAACCCGGACGATGAAAATTTCATAGACTATTTCCTGCCCATCGTTGCCGACGCTGAAGCCGGTTTCGGCGGCGTGCTGAATGCTTTCGAACTGATGAAGTCGATGATCAACGCGGGCGCAGCGGGGGTGCATTGGGAAGATCAACTGGCCTCGGTTAAAAAGTGCGGACATATGGGCGGCAAGGTTCTGGTGCCTACCGGTGAGGCTATCCAAAAACTGACGGCTGCACGTTTGGCTGCCGATGTGCTAGGCGTGCCTACTGTGGTGCTGGCGCGCACCGATGCCAATGCGGCTGATTTATTGACGTCGGATATTGATCCCAACGACAAGCCGTTTGTGACCGGCGAGCGGACATCGGAAGGTTTTTATCGTGTCAGAAACGGTATAGATCAGGCTATTTCACGCGGCTTGGCTTATGCGCCTTACGCGGACATGCTGTGGTGTGAAACGGCAACACCCTCTCTGCAAGAAGCCAAGCAATTCGCTGATGCGATCCATGCCAAATATCCCGATCAACTGCTGTCTTACAACTGCTCGCCTTCCTTCAACTGGAAGAAAAATCTGGATGATGCCACCATCGCAAAATTCCAGAAAGAGCTGGGCGCAATGGGCTACAAATTCCAGTTCATTACCTTAGCGGGCATCCATAATATGTGGTACAACATGTTCCAACTGGCGCACAGCTATGCGCAGGGCGAGGGCATGCGTCACTATGTCGAAATGGTTCAGGAGCCTGAGTTTGCGGCGGCCGGCAAGGGCTATACTTTTGTGGCTCACCAGCAGGAAGTGGGCACCGGCTATTTTGATGACGTAACCACCGTTATTCAGGGCGGCGCATCTTCCGTTACTGCGCTGACAGGTTCTACGGAAGAAGACCAGTTCCATTAATTTAATAACCCGCCGTACAATTGTCTAACCTGGTTAGTTGGCGTTCCAAGTTTCTTAAGATGAGAAATAAAGCATGAAAACAAAAAACGTAATAACCCTGGATGACGCCAAGCGTGTCGCTGCCGCGGCGCAAGCCGAAGCCGAACGTAATGGCTGGGATGTGGTTATTGCCGTCGTTGATGAAGGTGGACATTTGAAATATCTGCAACGGGAAGATGCGCTGCTGGGCAGCATTGATGCTGCCATCGACAAAGCCAAAGCGGCGTTGCTGTTCAGGCGTCCGACTCAGGTCTGGGAAGAGAAAGTGGTTTCAGGCAATAGCGGCTGCCTGAGCCTGCGCGGCGTGGTCGCAGTTGAAGGCGGCGTACCCTTGGTCGTCAATGGCGAAACCGTTGGCGCTATTGGTATCAGCGGCGCCAAATCCGCAGAAGACGGACAAATCGCAAAAGCAGGGGCCACGGCGCTTTGATCGAAATTTAAAGATATGCTTAAGCTACGGGATACCCATATGGCAATCAACAATAACAGACCCACGTCTCCGCATCTTCAAGTCTACAAGCTGCCTTTAACGGGCATTATTTCCATTTCCCACCGCATGACCGGTGTGATGCTGTCGCTCGGCTTGCTGGTTTTTGTCTATATCGTTTCAGCGCTTGCCGGCGGTGCGGAAGCCTATTCGGATATGCAGAATATCATGGGCTTATGGCCGGTGAAGGTGATGTACTGGGGATTTATCTATGCGCTTTTTTTCCATTTATGTCATGGCGTCCGGCATTTGATTTGGGATGCCGGAAAGAGTTTTGAGGCGGAGACGCTTAATTTATACGCACTGATTGAGCTGGCTGCCTCATTAGCGCTTACCCTGATTGTTTTTCTATGTGTGGGTTAAGGAGGGCTTATGGACTATAGATCGCCTTTAGCCAGGGTTCTCGGTTTGGGGGCTGCAAAAACCGGAATTTCCCATTGGTGGATGCAGCGAGTTACCGCAGCGGCGCTGATTCCATTGTCTTTTTGGTTGATAGCATTTCTTGATTCGTGCATTAACGCGCCCTATCAACAAACGGTGGACTGGCTGTCATCGCCTTTGGGCATCATCTGTATTGTCGCCTGGATTCTTGCCGTTTTTTATCATGCAGCTTTGGGTTTGCAGGTTGTTATTGAAGACTATGTCGCCGCCGAAGGGTTGAAGATTATTTCAATCTGGGGGATAAATCTGGCTTTTCTGTTTCTGGCGATTGCGGCTTTGATTGCCGTGTTTCGTATTGTATTTGTAGGGTAACTCATGGCGGCGGATTATAAGATTATTGAACATGCCTACGATGTCGTTGTCGTCGGGGCGGGCGGCGCAGGATTACGCGCTACCTTGGGCATGGCTGAAAAAGGCCTGAAAACAGCCTGCATTACCAAAGTATTTCCAACCCGCAGCCATACCGTTGCGGCGCAAGGCGGAATCAGCGCGGCGCTGGGCAATATGGGCGAAGACGACTGGCGTTTTCACATGTACGACACCGTCAAAGGTTCCGACTGGCTGGGCGATCAGGACGCCATTGAATACATGTGCCGGGAAGCCATTCCAGCAGTTATCGAACTGGAGCATTACGGTGTGCCGTTTTCCAGAACCGAGGACGGCAAAATTTACCAGCGCGCTTTTGGCGGCATGACCACCCATCAGGGCAAAGGCCAGGCGCAGCGCACTTGCGCGGCGGCTGACAAGACCGGCCATGCGATTTTGCATACCCTGTATCAGCAGTCCTTAAAGCACAATGCGGAATTCTTTGTTGAATACATCGCGCTGGACCTGATTATGGAAGGCGACGAATGCCGCGGCGTTTTGGCCTGGTGCCTGGATGACGGCTCGCTGCATTTATTCAAGTCCCACATGACCGTTCTGGCGACGGGCGGTTACGGCCGCGCTTATTTTTCCTGCACTTCCGCACATACCGTTACCGGCGACGGCAACGCCATGGTGCTGCGCGCAGGTTTGCCGCTGCAGGATATGGAATTCGTGCAGTTCCACCCGACCGGCATTTACGGCGCAGGCTGCCTGATTACCGAAGGCGTAAGAGGCGAGGGCGGTTACCTGACCAACTCCGAAGGCGAACGGTTTATGGAAAGATATGCGCCACACGCCAAAGACCTGGCCTCACGCGATGTAGTCAGCCGCGCCATTACCATGGAAATTAATGCAGGCCGCGGCGTAGGGCCGCATAAAGATCAGGTTTATCTGCATGTCGAGCACCTTGATCCGGCCATTATTCACGAGCGCTTGCCGGGCATTGCCGACTTATCAAGAATCTTTGCCGGTGTCGATATCACCAAAGAGCCGATTCCCGTTTTGCCTACCGTGCATTACAACATGGGCGGCATTCCAACCAACTATAAAGCCGAAGTGGTGACGCTGGAAGGAGACAATCCCGACAAAGTCGTGCCGGGCCTGATGGCAATCGGCGAAGCGGCTTGCGTTTCAGTGCACGGCGCTAACCGGTTGGGCTCAAACTCGCTGCTCGATCTGGTAGTGTTCGGCCGTTCCGCCGCCATACGCTGCGCGGAAATCATCAAGCCGGGAGCTGCGCATAAACCGCTGGCGAAAAATGCCTGCGATAAGGCCCTGGCCCGTTTTGATAAAATCCGCAATGCCAGCGGCAGGTGTAGCGCGTCAGAAATTCGGTTGAATATGCAAAAAGTCATGCAAACCAAGGCGGCTGTGTTCAGGACCGGCGCAACGCTGAATGAAGGCATTAAAGCCATGGCGGAAGTCAGAAAATCTTTTGACGATATTTACGTCGCCGATAAATCCCTGATCTGGAATACCGATCTGGTTGAAACGCTGGAGCTCGATAACCTGCTGAGTCAGGCCGTAGTCACTATTAACGCGGCGGGCAACCGCAAAGAAAGCCGTGGCGGCCATGCGCGGGAAGATTTCCCCAAACGTGATGACGTAAACTGGATGAAACATACCTTGACCTGGTTAACCAACGACAAGGTTAAAATCAAATACAGACCTGTGCACATGTACACATTGACCGATGAGGTTGAAGTTATTCCACCGAAAGAGAGGGTGTATTAATGGCTGAATTCACATTACCCAAAAACTCGGTTTTAACCAAAGGCAAAACCTTTAAAGCGCTACGGGACACAAAAAATATCCGCCGCTTTGAAGTCTACCGCTGGGATCCCGATTCAGGCGAAAATCCGCGCATCGATAGCTATGAGCTGGATATGGACAGCTGCGGCCCGATGGTGCTGGATGCCATTCTCAAAATCAAAAATGAAATCGACAGCACCTTAACCTTCAGGCGCTCCTGCCGCGAAGGCGTCTGCGGCTCATGCGCCATGAACGTCAACGGCAAAAACACCCTGGTCTGCACCAAAGCCATCGATTCCTATCCAGGCACCATCAAGATATTTCCCTTGCCGCACATGCAGGTTATCAAGGACCTCGTGCCGGACATGACCCACTTTTATGCGCAATACGCGTCAATCAAACCCTGGATCGAAACCCAAACCCCGCCCCCCGCCGATGCCGAGCGCCTGCAAAGCAGGGAAGACCGCGAAAAACTGGATGGTTTGTACGACTGCGTACTGTGCGCCTGCTGCTCAACCAGCTGCCCCAGTTACTGGTGGAACAGCGAGCGTTACCTCGGCCCCGCCATTTTGCTGCAAGCCTACCGCTGGCTGGTGGACAGCCGCGACGAAAGCACCGGCGAGCGTCTTGACGAACTTGAAGATCCCTTCAAATTGTACCGCTGCCACACCATCATGAACTGCACCGATACCTGCCCCAAAGATCTGAATCCCGCCAAAGCCATCGCCGAAACCAAAAAATTGCTAGTGCAAAGAAAGCTGGGCTGATGGACGAGCTGGCCAGATTAAAATGGCAGTGCAGGCGCGGCACCAAAGAGCTGGATTTGATGCTCAAGCACTATCTGGAAGCAGAATATTTGCTTGCCGATGAGGAAGAGAAGGCCTTGTTTGTTGAGTTGCTGAAGCTTGAGGATGATGAGCTGATGGGGGTTTTAATGGGGGAGTTGGAAATGGCGGGAATGGAGGTTTTGGTTGGGAAGGTTAGGGCGTTTGCTGGCGACAGAGTTTAAGATATACTGAGTTTCATATAACTGAAGCTTCCCTCAACTACAGAATAGGGTTTCCAAAATGAATCTTGCGCAACTTGAATCTGAAATCTTCTCCCTACCCATTCAGGATAGAGCCGTTTTGGTGCAACGGCTGTTATTGAGTCTTGAAGAAATATCCGAGCCGGAATTTGACAGTTTGTGGGGAGAGGTATCCGCGCATCGTGCTGCTGAATTTGATGCAGGCAGGGTGCAGGCCATTCCCGGCGAAGAAGTGGCAAAGAAAGTACGTGCATTGTTACGGTGAATTTCAGCTTCCTACCCGAGGCAGAAGCTGAATACATAGAAGCTGTTCGTTTTTATGAAGAGCAACAAGCCAAACTCGGGGAATCGCTTATTCATGAGTTTGAGCGAGTTGTCGTCTTAATTATTGAGAGACCAGTAGCTTGGCGGTTAGTTCATCCGTCAGGGATTCGCCGCGCCGGGCTATTGCGTTTTCCTTATTCGGTGTTTTATCGTGTGATTCCTGATGGAATACAGATTACGGCGTTTGCACATCATCGACGGCGTCCGGGATATTGGCTAACAAGGATTGGTTAAGTTGAGCTTGTATTGGACATTTCTTTAACATAGAAGTCAGTTTATACATGGTGCAAGACTTGACCCTATTTTTCTTACACATCAACCCATTCAGTCCGTATCTCGCCAATATGGTAGCTATGAAACTCCTCTTCTGAGACTTCGTGCCAAACTTCTTGATCTGCTTCCCAAGCATCTGCTACAGGTGCAGGAAACGTCTTGAACATAGTTGGACGCTGTGGAAGCATTCCATGCCCTAGTAAGCGCGAGATAAGAATTTCTCGCATATAATTGGATGGCGTTAATTCAACGTGTTCAGCTAAGGATTGTAAGTCGGTTTTCATACGTATTGGAATCCAAACTTTAATGGGGACAATATTCTTGCCAAGCTCAATAACCCAATAGGTAGAAATCCGCTTTTTACCCTCTGGTGGTTCTATTTCAGTCTTTGAAAACATGATGCCACGTTGATCCTTAAATAGCTTTGGCATAACCATTGTCATTTGATAAAAGGCATAAATCCCGTAGCAATGAATGGCTAGAAACTGCCGTAAAAACTCACTCACAGATAAGTTGCTGAGGTCGCTTATTTCACGAAGAGCCTGCTCTGCTGGTTCGGGTAGCCAAACTTTTAACGCCACATTGTGTTCTGCTAGATCAGAAAAATCACCCATTCCCGAGACTATTCCCTCAAAAGTCAGCGGCTTACGCTGTTGCTTGGTATCTTCTTTTTGATTGTCTCTTTGCTGACGTTTAAAAAATTGCCACATAGCCATTCCGAAAAAAGTAGGGGAATTTTAATTTTACCTTGAAAAGCTTGATAGACTGAAAATCGTTGGGCTTCAAGATTAATCATATTAAACGCATATTAGGCTGAATGGTATGCTTTTGATGCTGCAACTTATTGTAATTAAATTGAAAGTAAACAGTATGAACAAAAAATCAAAAAATTTTAAATTAACTAATTCGATAAATTTACTAACTACAGGAAGCTTTAATGAACGATAAAATCTCTTGGCTCAATCATGAATTTAGCATATGTCACCATGACGCAAACTGGAGTAATACCGCAGGTATATATATTTTCTGCGGTATTGATCAACAAAAGAATCTTTGGATTCCTCTTTATATTGGTCAAACAGAAAATTTTCGCAATCGTCTACCATTACATGAGCAGTGGAATCATGCTCGTAAACTTGGGGCTACACATGTTCATGCAAAGGCTGTGTCGCAACAGTCTCAGAGAGACATACTTGAAAAACAACTGATTCAATTGTTTCAGCCTAAGTTAAATATACAGCTGAAATAACTGCCTTCAAGCGGGAGTAGGTTTGCAACCCCCGTCCCGCGATTGGTACCGGTTGATTGGTGCGGAGATATGGCCGATTTGCCGACTCTTTCGGAATGATTGACAAGTCGGGTAAGAGGGTGCGTTGCGCCTTTTTTCGCGCCAAAAAGGATCAGTTCTTGTATTATGCATTTTCGTGACCGTTCAGATTGTTCGGCAAACATTGAACATGAATTACACATTAAAGAGAAAATCATATGCAAACATTAAAAAAACAATTAAAACAAAATCTGACTTTGATTTTTTTCGGCACTCTGCTTCTGGCTTTACACCCTGCAATGGCAAAAACAGACCTCAAAGCTCAAGAAGATTTCGCCAGGGCGCGCGCAAAGCTCCATCAGGCGGAAACAGACCACGCGGCACATGAAAACCATGTCGATAAAAGTCTGGAGTTTCATGGCGTTTTTTACGGTTATCTCCCCTGCAACGATTGCGATGGGATTAAAGCGACGCTGTCTTTAAAACAAAATGACAATTATCTACTGGTGACCCAGCCCGCGAGAGACTCCACAAAGGAGTTTTATGAGAAAGGAAAATATAGCTGGGATGAGGAAAAGCATATTGTTGTTTTAACGTCGCGCAAGGATTCAACCATACGGCAATATTATATTGAAGATGAAGGGACGCTCATTCAGCTTAACAGTGATGGATCGAGGATGACAGGCGATGCAGACCGCTATACTTTGCGCAGAAGCGATACGGTAAAGTCACGTGAGGTGCATATTCACTAGTGCTGTAAGGGGGGGCACCGATTACTCCTTTGCAGCACTGGTCTATAATTAAGCGAAATAACTTGAAAGGATCGACCCATGCCAAAGAAGTTTGGTATTTTGATGGCGGCTATTTTATTTCCGATGCAGATGGCTCATGCAGAGGATTGTTCCGAGGCTTTTACTTCTGCGGATGATGTGTATTCATTTGCGGAGGATAGCCTTCGCTCGCACAATCTGCATGACGTTCGTGATAATGCCGGTCAGGCAAATGAGGCTGCTGAGGATATGGTTTTGGCGGCAGATGAGTGTTCGTGCGACGAAGCAAGTGAACATGCCGATGATGCGTTCAGTTACACAGAACGCGCCTATCAGGCTCATAAACTAAATAAGGCCATCAGTTATATGAAGCTTGCCGGAGCCGCAGCCGATGAGGCCATGTCCGCTCTTGAGGAATGCGAAATATGACATAAAACCACGCGTCCTAGCGTATTTTTCCGCATACTCCCTGTTTAAATAAGGCGCTATAAATTCTCAATCATCACATCGGCAAACTCGCTGCATTTGACTTCGGTCGCGTTGTCCATCAGGCGCGCAAAATCGTAGGTCACGCGTTTGCTGGCGATGGCGGCATCCATGGCATGAATGATGGCGTCGGCGGCTTCTGTCCAGCCCATGTAACGCAGCATCATCTCGCCGGACAGGATCAGCGAGCCGGGATTGACCTTGTCCAGGTCGGCGTATTTCGGCGCCGTGCCGTGGGTGGCCTCGAATACAGCGGTGCCGGTTTGATAATTGATGTTGCCTCCCGGCGCGATGCCGATTCCGCCGACCTGCGCGGCCAGGGCATCGGACAAGTAGTCGCCATTCAGGTTCAATGTGGCGATCACGTCAAAATCTTCGGGGCGGGTCAGGACTTGCTGCAGGGCGATATCGGCGATGGCGTCCTTGATCAGAATGCGGCCGTTTGCCAAGGCTTCGGCCTGTTCCTTGTTCGCCGCCGTCTCGCCCGATTCGGCGCGGGTTTTTTCCCATTGTCCCCAGGAATAGGTTTGCTTAGGATATTCGCGTTCCGCAACGGCATAGGCCCAGTTGCGGAATGCGCCCTCGGTGTATTTCATGATATTGCCTTTGTGCACGATGGTCAGGCTTTTGCGCTTGTTGGTGATGGCATATTCAATCGCTGAACGCACCAGCCGTTCCGTACCTTCCCTCGATACGGGTTTTATGCCGATGCCGGAGGTTTCAGGAAAGCGGATTTTGCTGAATTGCGCCGGGAAATTTTCGCGCAGCAAGCGCATGAAAAGCTTGTTATCCTCAGTGCCTTGCTCGAATTCCAAGCCCGCATAAATGTCCTCGGTGTTTTCCCTGAAGATAACCATATCGACGGCGGCAGGGTTTTTAACGGGCGAGGGCACGCCCTGGAACCATCTGACCGGACGCAGGCATACATACATGTCCAGCAACTGGCGCAAAGCCACGTTTAAAGACCTGATGCCGCCGCCTATCGGCGTGGTTAAAGGGCCTTTGATGGAAACCAGGTAATCCCTGCAGGCATCGACCGTTTCATCGGGAAGCCATGTGTTAAACAGGCGGTTGGCCTTTTGCCCTGCGTATACCTCCATCCAGTGAATCTTCTTTTGTCCTGCATAGGCGCTGGCAACGGCCGCGTCCAAAACGCGGACGGTGGCGCGCCAGATGTCCGGCCCGGTGCCGTCGCCTTCGATAAATGGGATGATCGGGTTATCGGGTACGACAAGCTTGCCGTTTTGCATGGTGATGGGGCTGCCGTTCGGGGGAGGGGTGAGACGGGTCATAACAACTCCTGCAATAAGATTGAGTAACGCTGTAAAGACGAAATAGCCGGCTTCTGCATCATAACAAAAGCGGCGTGATTTGTACTATTTAACCACTTCATATGGATAAAGGCAGGCCTAAAGCACTATAATTCACATATAAAGGTTCAAAGTTTGATCCTGTTTTTTTACTTACGGAGAAATGAATGCACGCTGTTACGTTAATAAAAGGCGATGGAATTGGCCCATCGATAATGGATGAGGCAGTTAAGATTATTGACGCGTCAGGCGTGAAAATTCAGTGGGAAGAGGCGGAAGCCGGAATGGCCGCTTTTGAAAAATTCGGCACGCCGCTGCCTGATGAAACCATGGCCTCCATCGACAGAACCCGGCTGGCATTTAAAGGGCCGTTGACCACCGGCGTTGGCGGTACGGGGTTCAGAAGCATTAACGTGGCGTTGCGGCAAAAATATGATCTGTATGCGAACGTGCGCCCCGCCAAAAACTGGGCGGGCGTGAAAACCCGTTTTGATGATGTTGATATTGTCATCGTCAGGGAAAATACCGAAGGGCTTTATGCCGGGCTTGAGCATTACCTGACGCCAAAAAAAGACATCGCTGAAAGCCTGGCCGTGGTGACAAGAGCGGGTTCGGAAAGAATTATCGAGTATGCCTTTAAATATGCACGGGACAATCAGCGCAAAAAAGTAACGGTTTGCCATAAAGCCAATATTTTAAAGTACACGCAAGGCTTGTTTCTGGATGTCGCCAGGGAAATCGCGCCGAAATATCCGGATATCCAGTTTGACGAAAAAATCATCGATGCGACCTGCATGCATATGGTGATGGATCCGACCCAGTTTGATGTGATCGTTTGTACCAATATGTTCGGCGACATCCTGTCCGATTTGACCGCGGGTCTGGTCGGTGGCCTGGGCTTGATACCGGGCGCCAATATCGGCAAAGATGCAGCGTTGTTTGAAGCCGTGCACGGCAGCGCGCCGGACATCGCCGGAAAAAATCTGGCCAACCCTACAGCAGTTATCATGGCTGGGGTCATGATGTTGAATCATCTCGGCGAACACGCCGCGGCAGACAAAATCCAAACAGCCGTTGAGAAAGTGGTTAATGAAGGCAAGTTTGTTACGCCAGACCTCAATCCGCAATCGAAATGCGGAACGGTCGAAATGGGCAACGCGATTGTTGAGGCGATGAAATAACTGCATCATTAAGTTAAGAAAAACCGCGTCTTTCCGGCAGGGAGTGCCGGAACTCAGGAGCCAAGGATGGCAAGCCCAAACACATCCAGGAATCCCCCATGCTAGAACAATACCGTAAACACGTAGCAGAACGCGCCGCCGAAGGCATCGTTCCCAAGCCGCTTGATGCAGAGCAGGTCGCCGCTTTGGTTGCGTTGATTAAACAACCTCCAGCCGGAGAAGAATCGTTCATACTCGACCTGCTGGCTAACCGCGTCCCTGCCGGTGTTGACGAAGCGGCTTATGTCAAAGCCGGATTCCTGGCTGCTGTCGCCAAAGGCGAAGTCAGCTCGCCGATCCTGGATGCGGTGCGCGCCACCGAACTGCTGGGCACCATGCTGGGCGGTTACAACATCGCACCGTTAATCGATTTGCTGGATAACGAGGCGCAGGCTCCGATTGCCGCCAAGGCGCTGTCCCATACCCTGCTGATATTCGATGCCTTCCACGACGTGCAGGAAAAAGCCGATGCCGGTAACCCGTTCGCCAAACAGGTGATCAATTCCTGGGCGGAAGCGGAATGGTTCACCAGCAAGCCCAAAGTGCCTGAAAAACTCACGGTGACCGTGTTCAAGGTAACCGGCGAAACCAATACCGACGACCTGTCGCCGGCTCCCGATGCCTGGTCGCGCCCCGACATCCCGCTGCATGCCAAAGCCATGCTGAAAATGCCGCGCGAAGGCATTACCAACGCCGAGCAGCAAATCGCCGAATTGAAGCAAAAAGGTTTTCCGGTGGCTTATGTCGGTGACGTAGTTGGCACCGGCTCTTCGCGCAAGTCTGCGACCAACTCGGTATTGTGGTTCATGGGCAATGACATTCCGTACATTCCGAACAAGCGCGAAGGCGGGGTTTGCATCGGCGGCAAGATCGCGCCGATTTTCTTCAACACCATGGAAGATTCAGGCGCATTGCCTTTTGAATGCGATGTGACCCACATGGCGATGGGCGATGTGATCGACATTTATCCGTATGCAGGCGAAGTTAAGCGCCACGACAGCGGCGAACTGATTTGCAAGTTCGAACTGAAAACTGACGTAATCCTGGATGAAGTCCGCGCCGGCGGCCGTATTCCGTTAATCATCGGCCGCGGACTGACAGACCGTGCGCGTAAGGCGCTGGGACTGGCAGCATCCACGGTTTTCTGCCGGCCTGTTGACGCTAAAGACAGCGGCAAAGGCTTTACGCTGGCGCAAAAAATGGTCGGCAAGGCCTGCGGCGTTGCGGGTGTTCGCCCCAATACCTATTGCGAGCCGCGCATGACTACCGTGGGTTCACAGGACACCACGGGGCCCATGACCCGAGACGAGTTGAAAGACTTGGCTTGCCTGGGGTTTTCGGCCGATCTGGTGCTGCAATCGTTCTGCCACACCGCGGCATATCCTAAGCCTGTCGATGTCACCATGCAGCACACGCTGCCGGATTTCATCATGAACCGAGGCGGCGTATCGCTGCGTCCCGGCGACGGCATCATCCATTCCTGGCTGAACCGGATGCTGTTGCCGGATACCGTCGGCACCGGCGGCGATTCGCACACCCGTTTCCCGATCGGCATTTCCTTCCCGGCCGGTTCGGGATTGGTCGCGTTTGCCGCTGCCACCGGCGTGATGCCGCTGGATATGCCGGAGTCGGTATTGGTCCGGTTTAAAGGTGAAATGCAGCCGGGCATTACCCTGCGCGATCTGGTCAATGCGATTCCTTACGTGGCGATACAGCGCGGCTTGCTGACCGTTGAAAAACAGGGCAAGAAGAACGTATTTTCAGGCCGCATCCTGGAAATCGAGGGTCTGCCGGATTTGAAAGTCGAGCAGGCTTTTGAGTTGTCCGACGCCTCGGCCGAACGTTCTGCCGGCGGTTGCACGGTGCGTCTGAACGAAGCGCCGATCCGCGAATATTTGAATTCCAATATCACCCTGCTGAAATGGATGATAGCCGAGGGTTACGGCGATGTGCGCACGCTGGAGCGCCGGATCAAAGCCATGGAAGACTGGCTGGCCAATCCGGTATTGCTTGAGGCGGACGCCGATGCCGAATACTTTGAAGTCATCGAAATCGACATGAGTGAAATCAAGGAGCCGTTGCTGGCTTGCCCCAACGATCCCGATGACGTAAAAACGCTATCCGCTGTGGCCGGGACTAAAATCGACGAAGTGTTTTTGGGTTCCTGCATGACCAACATCGGCCATTTCCGCGCCGCCGGTAAATTGCTGGAAAAGCAGAATGGCGAACTGCCGACCCGCTTGTGGGTCGCCCCGCCGACCAAAATGGACCAAAGCCAGTTAACCGAGGAAGGCTATTACGGAACCTTCGGCAAAGCCGGTGCGCGCACCGAAATGCCGGGCTGTTCCTTATGCATGGGCAATCAGGCGCGGGTCGCCGAAAACGCCACCGTGGTTTCCACCTCGACACGGAACTTCCCCAACCGTCTTGGCAATGGCGCTAATGTGTACCTGTCGTCGGCTGAGCTGGCGGCGGTGTGTTCGATTCTGGGCAAGATTCCGACTTTTGACGAATACATGCACTATGCAGGTCAGATCAACGAAACAGCCGAGGATACCTACCGTTATCTGAACTTCAACCAGATGGATAGTTATCAGAAAATAGCTGAAAAGGTTTAAGAGGGGCAGGCAGGCTCAAGGCTAAGTCTTGAGCCTGTTATTGAATAGGATTAGGTTGCCTTGACGATGACTTTCAGTTTCTTCCCCGGAGTCAGCGATTTGGCTACCTCAGGCGAGTTCCATTTGCGCAGATCGGCAATCGAAACATTAAATTTGCGGGAAATTTGCGCCAGTGAGTCGCCTTGCTTAACCGTGTAACTGATTGAGCGTTGTGCAGCCGACTCTTTGGCCGATGAGGCGATCATCGTTTGTTGCTGCTTGTTGCCGGCTTTAATAACCAGTTTTTGACCCAGAACCAGTGCGGATTTTGAATTGGTTTTGTTCCATTCTGCGATGGTTTCACCGCTAACCGAAAACCGTTGTCCGATATTGAAAAAGGTGTCGCCTTTTTTCACGACATAAACCTGGGTGTTGCCGGCGTTATTTTGGGATGCTTTGGCTGTGAATATCGTGTCATCAGCTTTCTTTGCCCCGGGAATCTTTAAAGTCATGCCGGCGGAGGTGGCTGTGCCCTTTAGATGATTGGCCATCTGAATGGCTTTAACCGTTGTTTTATTCTTGGCGGCGATAGCCGCAAGGCTTTCCCCCTGTTTAACTTTATATTGACGCGTGCTTACCGTTGCTTGAACTTCATTGTGTCGAGTCTCTTCATGGTATCGTTTCAAATCTACGCGGTCTTCATAGGGAAGCTCCGCCAGATTTTCTTTGAATGTTTGTACTTGGGTGACGGGAATTAACAGGTGATGCGGTCCATCGGGAGCCGTGCTTGACCGGTTAAAACCAGGGTTTAATCTTAAAAACTCACTAAGCGGGGTGTTAGCCAATTGTGCCGCTTTGTTTAAATCCAGTTGGGATTTAACATCAACCACTTCACAGTAAGGTTTATTCGGGATGTGCTGTAAATGAACGTTGTATTTTTCTGCATTGGCAAATATTCTGGCTATAGCCAGCAGCCGGGGGACATAATTCGCTGTTTCTTCCGGGAGGCTTAGCGACCAGTAATCGGTCGGCAGATGGAGGTCTTCATTTCTTTCAATGGATTTTTGCACATTACCTTTGCCGTAATTATAGGAAGCCAGGGCAAGCAGCCAGTCGCCATTGAAGGTCTCATTCAGGTTCTTGAGAAAAGCGGTTGCGGCTTTTGTTGATGCATAAATATCACGGCGGCCGTCGTACCATTCGTTTTGTTTAAGGCCATATAAACGGCCGGTTTCGGGTATAAACTGCCAAAGGCCGGAGGCATCGCTTTTTGAATAGGCTTCCGGCAGGAAGGCGCTTTCAACTACCGGCAACAGGGCGAGCTCGCCCGGAATGTTTTTTGCCTCGACTTCATCGAGGATAAGGTGCAAATAGGGTTCTGCCCGCTCCTGAATTATTGCAAGAGTGGCCGGATGTTGCAGATACCAGTTTACTTGACGGTCAATCCGCTCATTTTTGATTTCAGGCAGGGAATATAAGGATAATAGCCGGCCCCAAACTGTATTTTTATAGGCTAATGCTGTATTGAATTTGCGATTAGGAAGAGAGTGTTTCGCATAACTGTTATCCTGATAGGATGAAGTAGGCGGCTGATCGTTTATACTCAGTGAATCTTTTGAAGTTTGAGAGCAACCTGTTGCGATTAAAGAGATCGGCAATAATAAAAAACGGACCGATCTGTTAAAATTAACATGCATTGTCTAACCCTTACAAAGTGAAGTTCAATAGTAACAAACGCTATCATACCCTTGTTTTTGCTGAAAATCATTAAAGTTATGTATTGTTGAGTTCAACCATGAAGCGAAATTTCTTATTTGCCTGGTATCAAACTCCCCGAGGCAAGTTGCTACAGCAGCTTGAAGCCGAGTATATACAGCGGTCCATCACCGTTAGTTGTCAGCAGACAATTTTGCAGATTGGCGGATTGGATTGGGAGAATGAATTTATTGATTGCTCTTTATATAAGAATTTTACGGTACTCGATGCCAAAGGCTTGGGCTGTGATAATGCGAGAAAAATCCGGGCGAAATCGTATAGTTTGCCATTGCAAAGCAATAGTATCGATATGATTATTGTGCCGCATTTGTTGGAGTTTGATGCCAAACGGTTTCAGACTATAAGGGAAGTGGAGCGGGTTTTGAAACCGGAAGGAATACTCATAGTGTTGAATTTTAATCCTTGGAGTTTATGGGTCAGGTACCAGTATTTGTGGGACAAAAAAATGGCGGATAGCTGGGGCGGGCATTTTATTTCCCGGTCAAGAATTCTGGACTGGTTGAAAGTATTGAATTTTGAAGCAACAGTTTCATCAGAGTTTCATATGGATTCAGCAAGCTCTACGAATGGAAAATGTATGGCCGGTTTGCGTTCATTTACATCTACCGCCTATGCGATCAAGGCCATAAAGCGCCGGTACAATCTGATCCCGCTAACGCCTGTGCAGGTTGTAAATCCTAAGTTGGTTTTAGCAAATTCGCTGAGTGCATCACGGGTAAACAAGCATGAGTGATCCGGTTATTATTTATACGGATGGCGCTTGTAAGGGTAATCCCGGCCCTGGCGGATGGGGCGTTATGCTCAGCTATAAAGGAAAGGTTAAGGAGCTCTATGGCGGCGACCCGGATACAACCAATAATCGCATGGAGCTGATGGCGGCAATCCAGGCTTTGGAAACGTTAACAAAGCCCTGTTCGGTGCGGATCAATACGGACTCGAAATATGTACTGCAAGGCATTACCGAATGGATGGATAATTGGAAAAAACGGGGATGGAAAACAGCTTCCAGGCACCCGGTTAAAAACGAAGACCTGTGGCGCCGGCTGGATGCCGCCATTATGCGGCACGATATTGAATGGATATGGGTAAAAGGCCATTCAGGCAATAACGGCAACGAAAGGGCGGATACGCTGGCCAATCTCGGTATTGATTCAATAACCACTCCCTAGCCGCAAGACAGGCTAGGGTTGCTTTTTGCTGTCCAGCAAGGCCTTGAGGTCGGCAAACGGGTTATGTGTCGCAGCAGGCGCTGTGGATTTTCCGGCTGGTGAGCTGTTGCCAAAGCGGGTCTCTTCGTATCTTGAGTGTTCGTTATCATGGCAATAAAGGCACAATAATTCCCAGTTGCTGCCGTCGGACGGGTTGTCGTCGTGGTTATGGTTTTTATGATGAACCGTCAATTCAGTCAGGTTTTTGTGGTCAAACTCGCGCGTACAGCGGCCGCATACCCAAGGATACAGTTTGAGAGCCTGGCCGCGATAGGATTGTTCCCTGAGTTCCTGATCACGCCGCGCGTCGGTGACGATTTTGTTCAGCTTGTCTTTGTCAATTTGTGTTTTCTTGAGGGTCATGTAATCTCCCGTCATATGCAGGCAAACCTGCTAATGGACCAGATTCTAACAGAAAAATATAAAAACCTCCTTGTTGGGCAGTTTTAAAAAAATCCAAAGTAATCCTGTTTCAAAAAATTTATACTTAATGACATTAATAAAAGCTGGAGCAGCAAGTGGATAAACGGACATTTACAAATCGCATTGTGGTTCTTGATACCGAGACTACCGGCCTGAATCCGCAGGAAGGCCATAGAATCATTGAAATTGGCTGCGTGGAGCTGGTCAATCGCCGCTTAACCGGCAAGCGCTTTCACGTCTATATTAATCCTGACCGGATCATTGACGATGGGGCCATCGAAGTGCACGGCATCACCAATCAGTTTTTGGAAGATAAACCGCATTTTGAGGATGTTGTGGATGATTTCATCGCGTTTATCCGGGGCGCTGAATTGGTCATCCATAATGCGCCGTTCGATGTCGGCTTCCTTGATCATGAATTTTCAAGGCTGGGTAATGCGGCGGGAACGGTCGCGGATTACAGCGCGGTATTTGATACGCTGACCTACGCCAGAAAAAAACATCCAGGGCAAAGGAACAGCCTGGATGCGCTTTGCAAACGCTATGGCATCGACAACAGCCACCGGGACCTGCACGGCGCGTTATTAGATGCTGAGATTCTGGCCGATGTGTTCCTGTTAATGACCGGTGGCCAGTCTTCGTTGCTGGATGAAGGGCAGACGAGGTCGAAGGGAGATGATGTGCAAAAAGAAGCTAAACGCTTATCAGCGGACCGTCCCGCATTAAAAGTCATTCGCTGCAATGAAGATGAATTAAACGCGCATCAACAGCGGCTGGAAGCCATTGAAAAAGCCGGTGGCACTTGTATTTGGAATGTAGGGGCGACCGGCCGGTCGCCCACAGAACTTTAGATCAATCAGCGGATTTCGGTTTCGCTCGTCTGGATGTGGAGCTCATCCGTTTTTTGCTTTTATCTGCTTTTTTAGCGCCATCATCGGTTTTCGCCGCTTTTTTAGCACCTTCACCCATTTTGGATATGTTAAGTTGCTGACCGGCTACCCTGACTTTTTTCAATTCCTGAAACAATTCTTTCGGTATGCCCGCTGGCAACTCGACGGTGCTGTAGTCGTCCTGGATTCTGATGCGGGCGATATGGTCGCCGTCAATCCCCGTTTCATTGGCAATGGCGCCTACGATATTGCCGGGTTTCACGCCGTGGGCATGGCCGACCTCAATACGGTAGGTTTCCATTTCGATATCCGCCCCGCCGCCGAAGGCACGTTTTGGTTTGCGGTCTCTTTGTGGCCTGTCGGATCTTGATGATCTATCGTCTCTTGACGGCCTGTCTTCTCTGGTGTCTTTGGATTTTTTAGGCAGATTCTGCATTAACAGCGGCGTTTCGCCCTGAACCAGTTTTGCCAAAGCGGCCGCTATTTCCAATGGCGTTACATTATGCTCCTGCTGGTATTGCTCGATCAGCTGGCTGAAGAAACTCAGTTCCTCGGCGGCCAAGGTATCGGTGATGTTCTGTTTAAAGCGCGCGATGCGTTTGTTGTTAATGACCTCGGTTGAAGGCAAGCCCATTTCTTCAACTTTTTGCTTGGTCGCTTTTTCGATATTGCCCAGCAGTTTTCTTTCCCTGGGCGCAATAAACAGGATGGCATCGCCTGTGCGGCCTGCGCGTCCCGTTCTGCCGATACGGTGAACATAGGATTCGGTATCGTAAGGAATGTCGTAGTTGACGACATGGGTGATGCGGTCTACATCCAGTCCGCGCGCGGCAACGTCAGTCGCAATCAGAATGTCCAGTTTGCCGCTTTTCAGGTTGGCGATAGCGCGTTCCCGGAGCGCTTGGGACATGTCGCCGTTAATCGCAGCGGCCGAATAGCCGCGAGCTTCCAGTTTTTCCGCCAGCTCAACGGTTGCAGTCTTGGTTCGGACGAAGATAATCATGCCGTCAAACGTTTCCGCTTCCAGAATGCGGGTCAGGGCGTCCAGTTTGTGCACGCCGCTGACCAGCCAATAGCGTTGGCGTATGTTTTCGGCGGATGCGTTGGTTACCTTGATGGTGATGTGTTCAGGTTCATTCAGATATTCCTGGGCGATTTTGCGGATAACTGTCGGCATGGTTGCGGAAAACAAGGCGATTTGCCGTTTTTCCGGGATTTGCTCGAGGATCCATTCCACATCGTCAATAAAACCCATGCGCAGCATTTCGTCAGCTTCATCAAGAACCAGAAAGCCGAGCCCATCCAGGTTCAGCGTGCCTTTACGCATGTGATCCATGACCCGGCCCGGTGTGCCAACCACTACATGGGCGCCGCGTTTTAGCTGGCGTAACTGGGTGCTGTAGTCCTGTCCGCCGTAAATAGGCAGAACATGGAAGCCTTTTAAATGCGCGGCATAACGTTGAAACGCTTCCGCCACCTGAATGGCCAGTTCGCGGGTTGGCGCCAGCACCAGGACTTGCGGGTCTTTTTGCTTGAGATCGATGCGGGATAAGATGGGCAAGGCAAAAGCGGCGGTTTTGCCGGTTCCTGTTTGCGCTTGGCCCAGAACGTCTTTGCCTTTCAGCAGCAGCGGAATGGTTTGTGCCTGGATGGGCGAGGGTGTTTCATAACCGACATCATTCAGCGCTCTTAGCACCGGTTCGATCAGCGCTAAATCACGGAAAGAGGGTAATGTAGAAACATCATTGGACATGGATTTACCTGTTGGAAATAGAGAATGCGCGGGTCGCGCGGGGAAATGTTTTGTATATCAGCATATTATAACGCACTATGGCAGCAAGTGCAGAAATTAATGCCGTAAGAGCGCAAGCTTCGCCGATGCGCTGGATAGTTTTTGGCTAAATATTGGCAAAATTACGGTTCAGGCTGAGTTTTAGTTATTTGCTTGTTATAATGATGCTATTTTTGTAACAGTATCAATTCTGATCGAGAGATTTCATGATTCAAGGTAGTATCGTAGCGTTAGTAACACCGATGGATGAAAGCGGTGCGGTGGATAAGGAAAGCCTGAAAAGGCTGGTGGAATTTCATATAGCGCAGGGTACGGATTCTCTGGTCGCCGTAGGCACCACAGGTGAGTCCGCGACACTGGATGAAGATGAGCACTGCGATGTGATCAAGTGTATTGTTGACTATGTCGGCGGCAGAATGCCGGTGATTGCCGGAACCGGCGCAAACTCGACGACTGAAGCGATCGCGCTGACACGCCGGGCCAAAGAAGTCGGCGCCGATGCCTGCCTGATCGTGACCCCTTATTACAACAAGCCTACTCAGGAAGGCCTGTATCTGCATTACAAAGCCATTGCAGAGGCTGTTGATATTCCCCAGATTTTATACAACGTACCGGGCCGCACCGCCTGTGATATGTTGCCGGAAACGGTAGGCCGCCTGTCCCGTATCAAGAACATCGTCGGCGTCAAAGAGGCGACTGGTGATTTGTCGAGGGTTAAAAAAATCCGCGACTTAACCGGCGATGATTTTGCAATCTATACTGGTGATGATGCGACCAGCCGCGAATTTTGCCTGCTGGGCGGCAATGGCAGCATTACCGTAACAGGCAATGTTGCGCCAAAACTGGTGCACGAAATGATTATGGCGGCGATAGCGGGGGACAGCGAAACCGCATCAGCCATCGACCAAAAGTTAATGGCGCTGCATAAAAATCTGTTTATTCAGTCCAATCCGATCCCGGTTAAATGGGCTGTGGCCGAAATGGGTTTGATGAGCAAAGGCATTCGTCTGCCTTTGACCTGGTTGACCGAAAATTGTTTTGACGCGGTGCGCGATGCCATGCGTCAGGCCGGGGTTATTTGACGCGCATGATGAAAATTAAAATCGGCAGGTTTATTGTTATTGCGGCTGTTTTGGCTAATGTACCGGCGTGCAGCTACGTTAAAAGTTTATTTCCAGACAAGGAAAAAGATTATCAGTTTACGACGGAAATTCCGCCTCTGACCTTGCCTGCTGATCTGGGAAAGGATTCGGTCTTAAATACCCCCGTCGCTGCTCCAGTTGCTGAAACGGCTGAAGATGCGGCTCCTGCCGATGAGGCGGCTGAAGCCGAGCCGGTTGTAGAGCGGAAATTAATCCAGGTCGAGTTGGTCAAAGCCGATGATGGATTAAGCCGGTTGCGTATCGGTGTGCCATTAGCAAGGGCTTGGCGTATGGTTGGCAAGGCGTTAAGCCGACATACCATTGAAGTGACCAGCCGCAATCAGGAAGAAGGGTTGATGCACGTTCAGTACGATCCTGATGAGCAGGCAGCCGAAGACGACGACTCGATACAGGGCGACATCTCTTTTTTTCTCGAAGGGTTCGGTATCCACGAAAAAGAGTATGTTATCAAGCTGGCAGGCAGCAAACAGCAGACGGAAGTTATGGTCACGGATAAAGAACAAAAGCCCTTGGCTGAAGGCCCCGGCTTAAAGTTGCTGACGCTGTTGTATGACACTATTAAGGCTGATTTGGCTAAGTGATATATTGAGGTTAGAGGCGAAAGGTTAAAAGCCGATACTTGCTTTCGCCCCCTTTTACCTTGCACCTTTTACCTTTAAAACTTGTACCTTCTTTACACATGCTAAAAATCCCTGGAACCTCCGCGCTTTCCGACTTCCGCGTCAAAAAACTACTGGCTGAACTGCAGGCCGTAGATTCAAATATCAAGGCCGTCTCAGCACGGTTTATCCACTTTGTCGATGTTGAAAGCGGCTTGAATGACAGCCAATCAGAGATTTTAAAGCGCCTGCTATCGTATGGTTCAGGGCAATCCACGGCTGATATTGTGGGAGAGCGATTGCTGGTGGTGCCGCGGGCAGGCACGATTTCACCCTGGTCCAGCAAGGCGACAGAAATCGCCCAGCGTTGCGGATTGTCAGCAGTTAAGCGTATAGAGCGCGGCATTGAATACACGCTGGCCGGCAAGGAGCCACTGACCGCTGCCGTGAAAGCGCTGCTGCATGACCGCATGACCCAGACCGTTTTACCAGGCGATGCCGAGCCGGACTTGTTTGCCCAGCATCAACCCAAGCCATTGCTGAGTGTCATGGTCATTGAGCAGGGCCGTGACGCCCTGGTCAAGGCGAATTCGGAGCTGGGCTTGGCGTTGTCAGAGGATGAAATCGATTATTTGACCGACAGCTTTCAAAAACTGGGCAGAAATCCGACCGATGTCGAGTTGATGATGTTCGCCCAGGCCAATTCGGAGCATTGCCGGCACAAGATTTTTAACGCCGACTGGACCATTGACGGCGTGGAGCAGGCGTATTCCCTGTTCAAAATGATCCGTAACACCGCTGAAAAAAGCCCTGAAGGCATCTTGTCGGCTTACAGCGATAATGCTTCGGTGGCGATAGGCTCAACCGCGCAAGTTTTCATACGCAACGCCCAGACCGGCGAATACGCCTACGTCGAAGAAGACGCGCATTTGCTGATGAAAGTGGAAACCCATAATCATCCCACCGCGATCTCGCCTTATCCGGGCGCGGCGACCGGTTCCGGCGGTGAAATCCGGGATGAAGGCGCGACCGGCCGCGGTTCTTCGCCTAAGGCGGGCTTAACCGGGTTTTCCGTATCGCATTTGAAAATCCCCGAGTTTCCTCAGCCCTGGGAAGACGATAACGGCAAGCCTGAGCGTATCGCCTCGGCCCTGGACATCATGCTGGAAGGCCCTCTCGGCGGCGCGGCATTCAATAATGAGTTCGGCAGGCCCAACTTGGCAGGCTATTTCCGCAGCTTTGAGCAGCCTGCGCCGGGCAGCTCGGGCAATGAATTCAGGGGTTATCATAAACCCATCATGATTGCGGGCGGCATGGGTAATATCCGGCCCATGTTGGTTCAGAAACACCCCATTCCGGCAGGTTCGCTGATCATCATACTGGGCGGTCCCGCCATGTTGATCGGCCTGGGCGGCAGCGCAGCGTCATCGCAGGCTTCAGGGGAAGGTTCTGAAGACCTGGATTTTGCCTCCGTGCAACGGGAAAATCCCGAAATGGAGCGTCGCTGCCAGGAAGTCATAAACCATTGCAATTCCATGGGGGACGATACCCCGATAGTGTCCATCCATGATATTGGCGCGGGCGGTTTGTCCAACGCCGTGCCGGAAATCATCCATGACTGCGACCGCGGCGGCCGTTTTGAATTGCGCAATGTGCAAAATGCCGACAAGGGCATGTCGCCCATGCAAATCTGGTGCAATGAAGCGCAGGAGCGTTATGTCGTCGCCATTAAGCCGGAGTCGCTGGAATTATTTAAGTCTTTTTGCGAGCGCGAGCATTGCTTGTATGCCGTCATCGGCGAGGCGACGGCAGAAGAGCATCTGTCACTCAATGACGCGTTGCTGGGCGACAAGCCGGTCGATATTCCCATGTCATTATTGTTTGGCAAGCCGCCCAAAATGCACCGGAATGTCGAGCATGTTCAGCCCAAATTAAAGGAGCTGGATTTTAGCGGCGTATCCATAAGCGAAGCGGTTAAACGGGTGTTGTCGTTTCCAGCGGTTGCGGACAAGAGCTTTTTGATTCATATCGGTGACCGCTCGGTAACGGGGCTGGTGGCAAGAGACCAAATGGTCGGACCGTGGCAAGTGCCGGTGGCCGATGTCGCGGTAACCGCATCGGGATTTTATGCTTTAACCGGCGAAGCGATGGCGATGGGCGAGCGCACCCCGGTTGCTGTCATTGATGCTCCGGCATCCGGCCGGATGGCGATAGGCGAGGCATTGACCAACCTGGCGGCAGCCCGCATTGAGTCGCTGAAAAAAATCAAGATTTCTGCCAACTGGATGGCCGCGGCAGGCTATCAGGGCGAAGACGCCGCATTGTTTGATACGGTCAAAGCGGTGGGCATGGAGTTATGCCCCGCGCTGGGCATAGCCATACCGGTGGGCAAAGATTCATTGTCGATGAAAACCGTATGGAAAGATGACGCTATTGAAAAAACCATGACCGCTCCGCTGTCGCTGATCATTACCGCGTTTGCCCCTGTCGCTGACATCAGTAAAACCCTGACGCCGCAACTGCGCAATGTGGAGGATGAAGATAGCGCCTTAATCCTGATTGATCTGGGTGCCGGCAAAAACCGCCTGGGCGGTTCCGTGCTGGCGCAGGTTTACAACCAGCTTGGCAATAACTGCCCGGATCTGGATGAAGCAAGTTTGTTGAAAGCTTTCTTTGATAGCATGCAAACGCTCAACGCCCAAGGCAAACTGCTTAGCTATCATGACCGTTCTGATGGCGGGTTATTGGCAACGGTGGCGGAAATGATGTTTGCCGGCAGATTGGGTGCCGTGTTAACGCTCGATAGTCTGGGCGATGATGTGCTGGCCGCCTTGTTTAACGAGGAACTGGGTGCCGTGTTGCAAGTGCGCCAGAGCGAGTGCAGGAGAGTCGTTGAACTGTTGGAACAAGCGGGACTGGCAGGCTGCGCCCATGTGATCGGCAAGGTGGTCGATGGCGACTGCATGGATGCAGGAGGTAGAGCAACGCAGGGAGCAGTTGCCGAGCAGCGGCTGACGATCCGTTACGCCGGCGAGATTATCTATTCCGCCAGCCGCGCAGAACTGCAGACGGCCTGGTCCGAAGTCAGCTACCGGATGCAGGCATTGCGTGATAACCCGGATTGCGCCCTGCAACAGTTTGAGCGAATTACCGATGATGCAGACCCCGGCCTGCATGTCGCGTTAAGCTTTGACGTTAACGCCGATGTCACCGCGCCGTTTGTTTCGGCAAAAAAACCTAAAGTGGCTATACTTCGTGAACAAGGGGTTAATGGCCATGTGGAGATGGCCGCGGCGTTTGACCGGGCCGGCTTCACCAGTATCGATGTCCACATGAGCGACATTATCCATGGCCGGGTGAGCCTGAGTGATTTCACCGGCCTGGTTGCCTGCGGCGGTTTTTCCTACGGAGATGTGCTCGGCGCGGGCGGCGGCTGGGCTAAATCCATCCTGTTTAATCCGCGCGCCCGGGACGAGTTTGCCGCATTCTTTCAGCGGCAAGACACTTTTGGTTTGGGTGTCTGCAACGGTTGCCAGATGATGTCGGGATTGAAAGAAATCATCCCCGGCGCCGAACATTGGCCGCGCTTTATGCGCAACAACTCGGAGCAGTTTGAAGCCAGGGTGGCCATGGTTGAGGTGCAAAAATCGCCCTCCATCCTGTTCGCAGGCATGGAAGGCTCCAGAATGCCGGTTGCCATCGCGCACGGAGAAGGGCGTGCGGAGTTTGCCGTAGACCCTGCAGTGGCGCTTGAAGCGGGAGCGGTCGCCTTGTGCTATGTGGATAATTATGGTGATTTAACGACGGAATTCCCGGCCAACCCCAATGGTTCGCCTTTCGGCATTACCGGACTGACCACAACGGATGGACGCTTTACCATCATGATGCCGCACCCTGAACGGTGCTTCAGGGCGCTGCAGAACTCCTGGCAGCCCGATGACTGGGATGAATATGGCGCGTGGATGCGGCTGTTTAGAAACGCCAGAGTCTGGGTGGGTTAATTACTAATCGGTTAAGAGAATAATGAAATGAATGGATTGCGGAAATGTTTACTGATGATCGGTTTAGTGTAGGCTGTGATATGAAGTATTATCGGTTATTCTAAGGATAAGGAATGATGTCACCGATTTATCGAGATATTCTCATCATATCGATTTTGATCGTCATCTTTATTACCATACCTGACGTGATATTCGGATTATTGGTTGACTTTGGTCATTTTTTGGTCGAATTCTCTCATACCTTGTTTGAGGTGATTGAATCCGCCCTTGACCACCTCATCGAACACTTTTTTCATACCGACCTCCACACAACCCAGATCATTGTATTCTATATAATATTATCTGTTGGACTCTATGCATTCTATCGACTGTATCGCGCGCTGCCCCGTTTCTTTCGTTGCGTCAAAGAAAGCCTGCTTGCCAGGTGGGAAGGGGAAAAAGCAAGCATTTATCTTTGTTGGCAAGAATTGTCCTTATTCAACAAAATCAAGCTGGTTGTAATCTGCGTTGCGGCTGTTACCTGCTACATCTTATTCGGTTTTTAGCTGCTGCTGAGACCGCGCATCAGTTTCCACCGAGCTCCGGGCAGGAGGACATAGAGCACATTAAATTATTTCGCCCCCAAGCGAATTCTGATGGCGGGTTCTATACCGGTACTTTCTCTCATTGAAGCGATGTTGTGAATCAGTTTTTGATCTGCACTACAGTTTCTGATAAAAAGCTTATCCTTGAAATAGACACTTTCTATGTCCATGTCGGGTTTTAGTTGGGTCCATGAAATTTCAATAACCGGGCGAGCCACCTCAGAAGCGCTTTCTTTCGCTCCAACAAATAGCTTGCTGTTTCTCCATGACTTTTTTTCGGGCTCAGGGGGGGCTTCTATGTCGTCTACGTTTTCTTTGAGCACTTCAATGAAAGAGTCGACAACAACAGGATCATAATAGGTTTCTTTTCGACTTATCAATATATCGATGACCTCGATGACAGGCATTACTTTACCTGTCATTGACCCCTCAAGATACGAGATATAGTCGCCGACCACATTGATAATACGGGATCCCAAGGGAATGTCTTCTTTAGCCAAATGGTCTGGAAAGCCTGAGCCGTCATATCGCTCATATTGGTGCCGGATTAAAATAGAAGCGCCTTTTAACTGCGTCAATCCGTTCAATAAAGCTTCGCCTTCTACCGCATGTTTTAAATAGTTCTGTTTGTCGAGAGGCGGTATTTTGTAAAAAGGCACTGCCAGCAATCTATCCGGCAAACTCATTTTGCCGATTTGTATCAGCAATCCGGCATAAAGAATATTTTTCTTCTCTTCCTTGTCCATGTCCAGTTTGCGGGCAACCAGCAAGGATTTCTCGGCGATATATTTGGACTGTCCGCTTTTGATGCCGGGGCGCATTTCAATAATACGCGAGAATGCCCTGATGGAATCAATATATTGTTTTTTCAGGTTTTCATTTGCCCGGTCAAGATGCTGCATAGCATTCTTGAGCTGTTCGACGAGTTCTTTTAATTCTTCATTTTGCTGCTGAACAATACCGGATAAACGATCCTTTTCCTCGCGCAGGCGCTTTTGTTCCAGGGCATTGCGAACCAGTAATTTAAGTTCCTCATCATTCCAGGGCTTGTTGCAATAATTGTAAATACGTCCTTTATTGACGGCATCAATAGTCGATTGCAGATCGGAATAGCCGGTCAGTAAAATGCGGATGGTCTCCGGCCATTGGTTGACAACCTGGGTTAAAAATTCCGCACCGTTCATTTCCGGCATGCGCATATCGGAAATAATCAGGTCAACGGCATTTTGTTGCAATATCTCCAGACCTTCTGCGCCACTTGATGCAAAGTAGGTGACATAATGTTCGTCATGAAATAAGCGGCGCAAGGCTTTAAGCACATTCGCTTCATCATCGACAAACAATATCGCGGCAGGTTTGTCATCAGCAACGCTTGATGGTTCAGTTAGCATAAGCACTCCAGTTTTATTTCAATCGGCATGACCGCTATTTTACGCATCTTCAATAACCGCTCCGGCAATAGGCAAGACAATCCGAAATGTCGTGCCCTGACCTAACTGGCTGGTCAGTTGGATTTCCCCCTGATGTTTTTTGATAATATTGTAGGAAACCGAAAGCCCTAATCCGGTACCGATACCGACCGGTTTGGTAGTAAAAAAAGGATCAAAAATTTTGCTTTGATGTTCAGGGGATATGCCTTTGCCGGTATCGCTGATTTCCACCCACGCGTGACTGTTTTCTGTTCCGGTACGTATGGTGATAATACCTTCGCTTTCAATGGCATGCGCCGCATTGACCAGCAAATTCATAAATACTTGATTAAGCTGGTGCGGCAAACATTTTACTTCAGGCAGGTCGCCAAATTCTTTGACAACTTTTGCTTTGTATTTGATTTCAGTGTTAACAATATTGAGTGTACTTTCAAGCCCTACGTGCAAATCAGCCCATTGCCAGTCATCATCGCCACCAAGATGAGAGAAGACTTTAAGGTCTTGAACAATTTTTTTCACCCGTGTCGCGCCTTCATGGGATTCTTCCAATAAATCGAGTACATCGGTCTTTAAAAAATCCAGATCTATTTTTTGTTTAAAGGCTTTAATTTGTGAGAGCTGATCAGTATTGGCGCTCGTTGCTTCAGCGGTCTCGTAAATCGTCACCAGTGCCAGCAAATTATCAATATAATTTTTTAAGGAGGTTAGATTGGAGTTGATATAGCCAATGGGGTTGTTAATTTCATGCGCTACACCGGCAGCCAATTGACCAATAGATGCCATTTTTTCCGATTGCACCAGCTGTTGTTGCATCTCCTGCAGCTGGTTCAAGGTGGTCTGTATTTCTTTATTTTGCTTTTTTAATAAATCGTCAGCATTTTTATGTTGGGTAATGTCGACCGTAATGCCGTCAATATGCGCGGGTATATCATTAGCTTCTGGATGATAGCGCATGTGACTGAATAACCAGTGCGGTTTGTTGTCCGAATGAATGATGCGATAGGTTAGTTTTTGTACATTAGTGGTCGGTAACTGGGTTAGGCAGCTTTTTACATGCTCAAGATCATCTGGATCGATGATGTCCAACCATAATCCGGGTTGTTCGAAAAAATCAGTGACTGGATGACCATACACATCTTGGGCAGCCTGATTAAGATAAAAAGGTGCAAAAGTGTCCGGCGTGATTGACCAGACGACGCTGTCCAGCGAATCCAACGTATCATGCAGGCGTTTTTCAGATTGCTCCAGACGGTGGCGAGTAGTCTGCAGCTGTTCGTTCATCACGGTATACTGCTCTATGCGCTGCTGCTTTTCTTGATGCAGTCTGGCGTTATCAATTACCATGGTGATCAGATTAACCAGCACGCGGCCGAATTCCAGATCAGCCTCGGTAAAACACTCCCCTTCATCCAGACTGTTGACGCTTAATGCGCCAATAATCCTGTTATCCAATTGTAACGGCCAGCAAAGCGCTGATGATGGAACGGACGTCTGCGATCTGCGAGTAGGTAGATTAAAGCGTGGATCGGCTGCAACATCACCTTTAAGCAATACCGGTTTTCTGTTTTCTACCACCCAGCCTATAATTCCACTGCCATGAGCTATGGCGCTTCCTATGCATTCTGGTGGTAAACCAATGCCGGCAACAATGCTCAGCTGTCTGTTATCATCCTCTGCCTGATACAAGGCGATTGAGCCCGTATTGGCATTAAAGCCTTTCACAATATGCTGCAAAATGCGTTCAAATATTTCATTGGCATTATTTTGCAGTAGATCGGCCTGACCTAACCGGTATAAATCATGAACCCAGTTTAGTTGGTGAGCTTCATTTAATGACATAATTTTCCCTGCTTAAGATCATAGGTATCTACACAACTTAATACTTAAAAAAATAGTAACATACGTTATAAATATAAAAAACATGCGAGTAAGCGGGACAAATGTTGGGTAACGCACGAAACTGATGATTTGCAAAGTGGCCTATATCTAGGTGATCAAATGGGGCATCCCATTGCTCCGGTTGTATAAAGGCTGTTCACTGCGGACGCCAGTTGCGCAGCCTATCAAGAAGGTACGTTATGAACATCTTGAGGCCATTTGGGTGAAGTGACACGTTACATTGGCAATGCCAATTTTGTTCATATTCTTGATCGAGAGGCTGGCTCTGTACAATGGGTGACCAATCTGTGTTATGCGCTCAAATAACTGAATCAGTGCATTTCGCGAAAATACGGCAAGTCACACACTCATGGAAAACCCAAATGGATCTCAGAAACACCGATTCAATTAACACACGATGCAAAACTGAGTGAGAAGAAGCAGAAAAACCATCGATTTCAAGCGAATCTATAAGAGAAGCGCGGCTTGCTACAAACCACATTCTATTGGATAAAGACATCCTGCGTCAACTAGCTTGGCCGGTTAACGGAGTGAGTTTACCGGGTTTTCTGCCGGAGACCGGCTGTAGAGGGATAAGGGAGAGTCCAGCCCAATAATCCGCGCTGAACTCTGTTGTTTTGTAGGTGATTAGCTAGCCCGATATTTCATAATGAATCGGATTACCATCCCCCATTGCCTACTCCATTACCGAAGAAGGAACCTGCCGCTGCGCCAAGCCCCGTAGCAAGAGGGTCTCCACTACCCAGTTCATAACCGAAAACGCTGCCGATAACACCTCCGGCTAAGCCTTGGTGGGAACGCTGGTCATAACCTGAATACCGGGGCGGTTGCGAGTAATAACGGACCGGCGGTTGTGGATAATAGTAGACTTCCGGCTGCGGATAATAATAATGGACTTCTGGCCGTGGGTAATAGTGGTGGTGATGTCCCCACCCGTGACCACGGTGATGACCATGGTGTTCCCACTCATCGTCGTCAGCATGAGATACGGGCGAGAACAGAACTACAGCGGCAGTTAATTGAATTAAAAAAAATAACTTTTTCATAAAATCCTTCTTTAATAAGTAATTTAGTTTTGGTGTTATTAATAAAATCAAAATTGTCAGTTATATGCCTTGATAAACAGTGTATCGATTGAACATGAATGCATGCTTAATGAAGCCAGAAACTGTTTAACTGCCTTAGGAAGTCTCTTAAATCAGGCCGGATTAGCGTCTTCCAGAGATTCCATTGCCAAGGTAAGAGCCGGCTGCTGCGCCAAGTCCGGTAGCAATAGGATCACCGCTACCAATTTCGTAACCCAGAACGCTGCCCACGACACCTCCGGCTAATCCCTGATGGGAGTGCGGATCTTGATACCGGGGTTGTTGAGGATAATATCTGGGACCTGCTTGCTGATAATAGTCATCGTCGTCGTGATGATGGTGCTTATGGTGCCCTTCGTGGCGGCCACGATCATGGCCTCCAGAAGCGTAAGATGAAGGTGAATACAGGGCTGTAACTGCAGCTAACTGGATTAAAAAGAGCAATATTTTCATAAAATCCTTCTTTTGTAAGTAATTTAGTTCAGAGTTGTGAGGCCGGTTAACAAATCAAAATTGTCAGTTATCTGCTTTGGTAAACAGTGTATAGATTGAACATGAATGCATGCTTAATGAAATGCGGCTTAAACGGACGCGCGGCGGAATGATAATTCGATAACCTCGCCGTTATTGTGATGTGATCCATATTTTAAGATAAAGATATGCAGCCTTAAGCCGCATGAGGTTTTAAAAGCCAGCATTCGGCGGTCTGTAGCATTTACGGCCATGAACGCCAGTGTTTTGTTCGGAATAGATATTAATTAATTTAATAGCCGTAATACTTTCTTCGTAACGCTTATAATAGAACCCTATTTGATCAAATATTAACCCAATGGCACATCACTAAATGGAACGTTTCACCCCCGGCCAGCGCTGGATTAGTAATACCGAGTCAGAACTTGGTTTAGGCCTTATTCTTGAGGCCGCAAACAATCGCATCACTGTGCTTTACTTGGCCAGCGATGAAAGGCGTATTTATGCCAAGGATAACGCGCCGTTAACGCGCGTCAGATTCTCGGTGGGCGATGTCATCGAGTCGATTGATGAGGATAAAGTGACAGTTACCCGCTTGATTGAGCGGGAAGGCCTGATTACTTATGTGGGAAAAGACGGGGCTGGTCTGGAAGTTCAGCTGGACGAGGTTGAGTTGAATCATCACATTCAATTTAACAAACCCCAGGACCGGTTGTTTATCGGGCAAACTGATCCCAGCGCATGGTTTTTACTGCGCTATGAGACCTGGCGCAGATTGCAGCAGCATCAGCAGTCGCCGGTTAAAGGCCTGCTGGGCGGACGTACTTCACTTATTCCGCATCAGTTGTTTATCGCGCACGAATCGTCTAACCGGGCGGCGCCAAGAATCATGCTGGCGGACGAGGTAGGCTTGGGCAAGACCATTGAAGCCGGCCTGATTCTGCACCACCGGCTGATTAACGGGTTGAGCAACCGGGTATTGATTATCGTGCCGGAAAGCCTGCTGCATCAATGGCTAGTTGAAATGCTCAGGCGCTTTAACCTGCGCTTCAGCATTTTTGATGAGGCGCGTTGCCTTGAAGAGCTGGGTGATGACAGCATACTCGCCGGAGCGCAGGAATATGAAGGCGTTGATTCGCTCTCCATGGGGGAATCCAGCGGAGCGGCTGCCGGCAATCCCTTCTTAAACGAACAACTGGTGTTATGCAGCCAGAAGTTTTTTAACGAATACCCGCGCCGCCAGCAACAGGCCATAGAGGCGGGCTGGGATATGGTGATTGTTGATGAAGCGCATCATCTGGAATGGAGCGAACAAGCGCCAAGCCCGGACTACCTGTTTGTCGAACAGCTCGGCCGGATTTCCCCCAGCCTGATATTGCTGACCGCTACGCCGGAGCAATTGGGCAAGGAAAGCCATTTTGCCCGGCTGAGATTGCTGGACCCCGACCGCTTTTACAGTTTTGCGGCTTTCGTCGAAGAAGAACGGTTATTTGAACCGGTGGCTGACGCCGCCAAAGTGTTGCTGGCGGAAGAAGCGCTGGATGAACAGGCGCAGCAGCATTTAACGGCGCTGCTTAAAGATGACAACGTCGGCGGCCTGCTGAAAAATATTAATGATCCGTCAAAATCAGCGGCGGCGCGCGATGCGCTGATTAAGGTGCTGCTGGATCATCATGGCACCGGGCGGATTCTGTTTAGGAACTCCCGGCAAACCGTGCAGGGCTTTCCAGAGCGGGAACGCTATGGCTATGCCTTAACCGGGCAGCCGAATAACGTTGATTTGCAGCAAGACCCCCGTTATGGCTGGCTGGTGGATAAGATTAAACAGTTATCTGGTCAGAGCCGTACCTCCTACCGGCAGGCTGGCGGCATGCACACCATCCCTGGCGATAAAGCCCTGCTCATTTGTAAGCAGGCTCAAACCGCTATTGATCTGGAGCAAACTCTGAAAAACCGTGCCGGTATTGCCTCGGCGGTTTTTCATGAAGGCATGAGCATTGTCGAGCGCGACCGGGCTGCGGCTTATTTTGCCGACCAGGAGAGTGCTGCGCGGCTGTTGATCTGCTCCGAGATTGGCAGTGAAGGCAGGAACTTCCAGTTCGTGCACCACTTGATTTTATGGGATTTGCCGACCAATCCCGATTTGCTGCAGCAACGCATCGGCCGTCTTGACCGCATCGGCCAGAAACATGTGATCCAGATACACGTGCCGTATCTGGAAAATTCCGATCAGGCCGTGCTGTACCGCTGGTATGACGAAGGTTTGAATGCGTTTCGCAGCAACAGTTCGTCCGCGCAGCGTGTTGCAGACATTTTGCATGATGAGCTGGCGGCTGTTTTGGATAGGGATGGCGCGGCGCAGGCAGAGATCGACGCCTTTATCGCCAAGACCCGCGCGCTCAGTACGGAGCTTGAGGCGCAAATGCATAATGGCCGCGACCAGTTGCTGGAATTGAATTCCTGCCGCAAGGAGCTGGCCGACGAGCTTATCGGCCAGCTTAATGTTTACGAGAAAGAAGGCGCGCTCTGGCCTTATATGGAAGATGTCTTCGAGTGCTACGGTGTGGATACCGAGTTCCATTCGCCCGATTGCTTTATTATCCGCCCCGGCGATCATTTGCGCATTTCGCATTTCCCCGGATTGATCGATGAGGACGGCATAACCGTCACCGTTGACCGTCAGATCGCCTTGGCGCGTGAAGACATGCAGTTCATGACCTGGGAACATCCGATGGTCACCGCGTCCATGGATATGGTGCTGTCCAGTGAAACCGGCAACGCCGCCATCAGCGTGATCAAGCACGGCGATCTTAAAGCGGGGCAGTTCTTGCTGGAGTGCTTGTTTATCGTCGAATGCAGCGCGCCCGCCGAACTGCAAATCGGAAGGTTTCTTCCCGCTACGCCGATCCGGGTGCTGATTGATCAGAATCAAAAAGACTTGAGCGAGGCCATCGAGCACCGCAGTTTAATGGAAACCGGCACCAAATTTGACCAGCAAAAAATCGTGGCATTCCTTAACAGCCAGCGTCCGCATATTGCCAACATGCTGGGTGTGGCCGAGAAAAAAGCCAAAGCCGACATGCAGCAGCTGGTTGATGACGCGACCCAGGTCATGCTGGAATCGCTTTCCAGCGAGATAAAACGTCTGGCCAGGCTGAAAAAAGTGAACCCGACCATCAGAACAGAAGAAATCGAGCAGCTAAAGGATATGACCATGCTGGCGCATGAGAACATTCAGGCGGCGCAGTTAAGGCTGGATGCTGTAAGGTTTGTTATCACCAGTTGAGCGCTAAGCCCACAATTCCATCGAGTATTTTAAATGATAAATATCGGCAAAATAAACAAACTGACCGTCGTTAAACAACAAGGTTTCGATGTCTATCTGGAGGACAACGGCAAGTCAGGAAAAGTGCTGCTGGCGGACAAAAAGCTGCCTGAAAACTGCCAGCTTGGCGATACGCTGGATGTGTTCGTCTATGTCGATTCGGAAGGGCATCTGGCCGCCACTGCCAAAACGCCGCTGGCGCAGGTGGGCGATATTGCCTGGCTGAAAGTGGTGTCGCTTAACTATGTGGGCGCTTTTTTGGACTGGGGGCTGCCGAAAGACCTGCTGGTGCCCTTTAGCGAGCAGCATCATGAGCTGGAAGTCGGCAAGTCCTATCTGGTCAAAGTGTTTCTCGACGATCAAAACCGCATTGCCGCCACCACCAAGATTGATAAGTTCATAACCGATGAGTCGGTTGATTTTGAGGCCGGGCAGAAGGTGTCGCTGATCATCGCCGATAAATCCGATCTGGGCGTTAAAGCCATTATCAACAATACTCACTGGGGCATGTTGTATCAGAACGAGCTGTTTCAGCCGGTCAGAAAAGGGCAAAAACTGGACGGCTACATCAAGCAGATCAGGGAAGATCATAAAATCGATCTCAGCCTGCATCAGCCGGGATACGGCAAAGTCGAATCGCTTACCGACAAAATTCTAGCCAAGCTCAGAGAAAACAACGGCGTGTTGATGTTGAGCGATAAAAGCCCGCCGGAAGCCATTTATGCGGCATTCGGCGTCAGCAAGAAAGTGTTCAAGCAGGCTATCGGCGCGCTGTACAAGGACAAGTTGATCAGCATTGATAAGAAAAACGGAATCAAGCTTGTATAGGGGGGCTTTAAATGCTGGGCAGTAACTGCATGAAAAAACTCTTGCTTGTTGCGGCGGCTCTATTCGCCGACTATACGCTTTTTAACAGCCAATACAGCTTGGCATTAAACGAAGCCCCGCCTTCAGTTTCGGAACACAGAGCCGAAGTATTCGATGCCGCCTTAGCCAATGCGTTTTCAAACCATGAAAGTAATTTGCAGGTTTCCGGCCAAGGTGTCGTTACCCGGTTACTCCCGGACGATAACAACGGCAGCAGGCATCAAAAATTCATCATCAAGTTACCTTCCGGTCAAACGCTCTTGATTTCACATAACATCGACCTTGCTCCCAGGATTAATTCCCTTCGAGAAGGTGATGCTATTGAGTTTTATGGCGAATACGAATGGAACGAAAAGGGCGGCGTTGTGCATTGGACGCATCGTGACCCAAATGGTTCTCACGAGGCTGGTTGGCTGCAACACCAAGGCAACCGTTATCAGTGATCTTTCCTACTCAAGCTTTTCCTCGAACCATCGGTATAGCGTAGGCAGCATAATCAGCGTCAGCAGTGTTGACGTGATCAGCCCGCCGATAACAACGATAGCCAACGGGCGCTGGACTTCAGAACCGGGGCCGGTGGCGAACAAAAAGGGCACGAGTCCGAGCAGCGCGACGGTGGCGGTCATCATGACCGGGCGAAAGCGTTGCGCGCAGCCCTGGCGTATGGCCTCTATCTGGCTGAGTCCGTCGTCGCGCAGATTGCGGATATAGGAAACCAGCACCACGCCGTTTAATACGGCGATTCCCCACAGCGCAATAAAGCCCACCGAGGCCGGCACCGACAGATATTCGCCGCTGATGAACAAGGACACCACGCCGCCTATGGACGCAAACGGCAGCACCAGAATGATCAGGGTAGCGAAGCGTAGCGAGTTGAACAGCATGAACAGCAGGAAGAAAATAGCGCCGATAGTAATCGGGATGATGATTTTAAGATGTCCCAGTGCGCGCTCCATATTCTGGAATTGCCCGCCCCATTCCAGATAATACCCATCAGGCAGTTTGATCTGGCTGGAGACGGCTTCCTGCAACTCCGCCACGAAACTGCCCAAGTCCCTGTCCCTGACGTTAACGCCCACGACGATGCGGCGTTTGCCCATTTCCCGGCTGATCTGCGAAGGCCCGTCATTCAGGCGGATGTCCGCCAGATCGCCCAGCGGCACGCGCGCGCCGTTGGCCGACGTCAATAGAATAGCGTCGATGGCTTCGATGCTGTTGCGAAAGCCTTCCGGCAAACGCACGGTTGCCGAGAAGCGCCGTTCGCCTTCATAGATTTCCGTCGCTGTCTTGCCGCCGATAGCGGTTTCAATGACGTCATGAATATCAGCGGCATTAATGCTATGCCGGGCGATGGCTTCCCGGTTGACGGTGATGGATAGATACTGCTGGCCGGTGAGCCGTTCCACGCGGATGTCCTGGGCGCCTTGGATAGTGCCTGCGAGCCGGGCGATGTCATTTGCGGTCGTTTTCAATTGCTCCAGGTCGTCGCCGAATACTTTCACCGCCAGATCCGAGCGCACGCCGGTGAGCATTTCGTCTACGCGGTCGGAAATCGGTTGCGCCATTACCACCTGTATGCCGGGCAGATTTTCATTGAGCTTGTCGCGTATCGCATCGGCGATCTGATCCTGGCTCCAGCCTTTGGGCCATTGATCCCGCGGCTTTAAGCTGACGATGGGAGTTGATTCGTTCTGGCTTTGCGGATCGGCCGGGCTTTCGCCGCGGCCGATATTGGTCACCGCAAGACTCACGCCGGGAATCTCCATCACCATGCGCATGGCATCCATTTCCATCTTTATGCCCTCTTGCAACGATATATTCGGCATCCGGTTGATTGCGGGAACAATGGAACCTTCCTTCATTTCAGGAATAAAGGCGCTGCCCAAAAAGGGTAGCAATATCAATGCGCCGACAAACAGGCCCGCCGCCAGAAAAACGACGATCTTGCCTTTTTGCAGGGATATATCCAGCAGTCTGAGATAAGGTTGTTTCATGAACGCAATAATGCGCGTGTCGTGTTCTTTTTCTGTTTGCCCTCGAAGCAGAAAAGAGCATAAAACCGGCGTTAAGGTCAGCGACAGAATCAGTGAAATCAGCAGGGCAATCGCGATGGTATAAGCCAGCGGCGAAAACATCTTGCCTTCCATGCCTTCCAGTGTCATCAGCGGCAGAAATACCAGAATGATAATGCCGACACCGAATAATACCGGGGTGGCAACTTCCTGGGCGGCAGCCATGACCACTTTCACCCGGCTGGTAAAGCCGCCCCTGTGCTTGGTTAGCAGGCTGAAGGCGTTTTCGACAACGACGACGGAACCGTCGACAATCAGCCCGATAGCGATAGCCAGCCCGCCCAACGACATCAGGTTGGCGGAAATGCCCAGTTGGTTCATGATGATAAAGGTGACCAGCGGCGTGACGATCAGCGTGCTGACAACGATGAGGCTGGAGCGGATATCGCCGAGAAACAGCAGCAGAATCACAACGACCAGCGCAACGCCTTCGAGAAGCACCTTGGTGACGGTGTGCAAGGCGGCATCGACCAGTTCGCTGCGGTCATAGTAGGGGACGATTTTGAGGTCTTCCGGCAGCATGTTCTTGTCGTTGATTTCCTGCACTCGTTCCTTGATACGGCTGACCACTTCTTTGGCGTTGCCTCCGCGCAGCATCATGACGATGCCGCCGACCGATTCGGTGTAACCGTTTTTTATTACCGCGCCAACCCGCACTTCGTGGCCGATTTTTACCTCGGCGATATCGTGAATGTGGATGGGGACGCTGTGTTCCTCTTTGAGCACGATATTGCCGATGTCGGCGACATCACGAATCAAGCCGACGCCGCGGATCAGGTATTGCTCGGCATAATGCGGTAAAACGCCGCCGCCGCTGTTGGCGTTGTTGCGCGCGAGCGCGTTAAAGACTTCGTCCAGCGTGATATGGTAATGGTGCATGCGGTCGGGGTTGACCAGCACCTGATATTGCTTGTTATAGCCGCCCTGCGAATTGATTTCCGCTACGCCTGCTATGCCGCGCAAGAGGGGGCGCACAACCCAGTCCTGGGTTTCGCGGCGGCGCATCAGCTCTTCCGGCGTCAGCGCGCGCTGTCCGTCGTCAGTCCGCTCCAGTGTATATTGATACACTTCGCCAAGTCCTGTGGAAACCGGACCCAATATAGGATTGACGCCTTCGGGCATGCTGTGGCTGACTTCCATCAAGCGCTCCATGACCAATTGCCGGGCAAAATAAACGTCGGTATCGTCGGTAAACACCAGCGTGATCAGGGACAGGCCGTTTTTATTCAGCGAGCGCATTTCCGTAAGGCCGGGCAGCCCCGTCATCGCGATCTCCAGAGGCACGGTAATAAACCGCTCGACTTCCTCCGGCGAACGTCCGGGTGATTCGGTGGCGATTTGCACCTGCACGTTAGTGACATCGGGAAATGCATCGACGGACAGTGATTGCAGGGCGCTTACGCCAAAAGCCGCCAGTCCCAGAGCCAGTGCCAGAATAAGGATGCGGTTATTCAGACTGCCGCGAATCAAGGCTTCGATCATCGGTTTTTACTCCAATTCCTTACGCTGGCGTTCGCTGTTAAGGTGAAATCCGCCTTCCACGACAACCTTGTCGCCCTGTTTCAAACCGCCGAGAATGCGCCGTACATTACCGTAACTAATGCCCAGTTGCACCGGGCGCAGCTGAAACTCTTCAGGCGCGGTCTCGACGAAGACGTGATCGCTGTCATTGACGCGCAGCACCGCGGAATCGGGCAAAACCAGTTCCTGTACGCCCTGTTTACGAATCAGCAAGGTGGCCAGCATGTGCGGCTTGTAGATACGCTGCGGATTGGGCAGTGCCATGCGCACCGTAACGGTGCGGGTCTGGGGGTCAACCATGTCGGCCACATAAATCAGGCGGCCGGTCAGCTCTTCCCCAGGCAGGGCGGCAATAGAGACCACTGCTTCATCGCCTTTGTGCGCCCAGCTCGCCTGTTGCTCAGGCAGTTCGGCGACCACCCAGACATGGGACAGATCGGCTACGGTAAACAAGGCATCGGTAGGTTCCACAACCTGGCCGACGGTGACCTTGCGTTCAACAATCGTACCCTGAATGCTGGCGGTGATCGGTAACAGTGAATGGATTTTCTTTTCTTTGGACAGCCTTTCCAGATCGCTGTCCGACATGCCGAATACGCGCAACTGGTCAGTCGCGGCGCGCAAATCCACGTCGGCTTCATTCAGCATGCTTTCCCGTTCCTGGAGTTCGGCAGCCGCGATGACGTCACTGGCCAGCAGGCGTTTGGCTCTGGTTACCGCCAGTTGACGAAGATTGACTTGCGATTTGGTTTTTAGATAAGCCGACTGCGCCAGACCGAGTTCGGTGCTGTTGAGTATCGCCAGTTGTTCGCCTTTATGGACTTCCTGGCCGAGCACGGCCTGGATTTCGGTAATCCGGCCTGTTACCGTTGCGCCGATCCGGGCGACACGCTGCTGATCCAGATCGACCCTTGCCGGCAAGCGCAAGGAATCATGCACTTGGCCTTCACCGATAGCGATGACTTTGATTTGCTTCATCAGGACAGGGCTGGCTTTTACTATCGGAAAGTCATTATCGGCGGCATTGCTTGCCGACGGGATCAGCAGCAGGATGAACAGCAGGGGGTAAAATGATGTCATGTTACAGATTCTCCAGGTCGGCAGCGCGTAAACGGTCCAGATCAATCAGCGCGGCCTGGCGGTCGAAACGGGCGTTGAGATAGTCGTTGCGGACAGTGCGGTAGGTACGCTGGGCATCGAGATAATCGATAATGCCGCGCTCACCGAGGCGATAGGCGGATTCAGCAACTTTCAGCACGGTTTCGGCTTCCTTCAGCAAGCCGGCATCGTAGGTTTCAACCTGACGATGGGCTATCCGATACCGGTTGTAAGCGTTTTCCAGGTCTCGGATAACTGAGAACTCCTGCTGACTGGCTAATGCTTCTGCTTGCTGCAGCTCTGCGGCGGCCTCGCCAATAGGTCCCTGACGCTGATTCCACAATGGCAAGGGCACGACAATGTTAACCCGCCATTGCTCAAGTCCCGGATCTCTTTCCGCGCCCGCTTTCAGGGTCGGCTGCGGATAGCGAAGATTTTGTTCATACTTGACTTTGGCTTGGGCTTTTTGGATTTCTGCGCGAAACTGTTGCAAGACGGGCTGCTTGTTGAGCACTTCTTCACGCAAACTTTCCAGCGGTGGTAATGATGCAGGCGGTGCAGGTAAATCGCCTGTTGCTTCATACTGGTGCGGTATGGCCGGGCCGAACATCATGCGTAGCGCCGATTTGGCATCATCCACCCGCGTTTCTGCGCTTTCCCGCAGTTTCAGGGCATTGAGCGCTTCCGCTTCAGATTTGACCTGTTCATAACGGGGCGCTTCTCCGACTTCAACCTTGAGTTTGATTTTATCGCGTATTTGCGTCAGTAATTGTTCGTTGTCCTTGCTGATTTGCAGTTCCGCCTGACGGCGTAAAATTTCGTAAAACGCCAGCCGTACCTGACTGCGCACAGTCAGCCAGACATGGCGGCTGGCTTCATCCGCTGAAGTAATGCCGGCTTCAGCAACCTTGCGCCGCGCCTCTCTTACGAACGGCAGATCCAATGGTTGGGAGATGTAAAGCTGCTCATTGGCGCCGTTAAGCGCACCCTGACCGATGCCGGTTGAAGAGCCCCCACCCACTTCCAGTTCAGGATTCGGGTAGGCCCTGGACGTAACCCAGGCGGCCTGTGCCGATTCCTGGCGCGCCTGGGCATTGGCGAGCGATGGATTGTGTGTTTCAAGCAGGCTAAGTAGTTGGGGCAATGTCAGTGTTTCTGCGGACAGGCTGCTGTGCCCAAAAGCGCTTAGCATAAGAATGAGACTAAGAAACCGTGAAATTGATGAGTAGCTATGAAATGATTTTCCGGGTCTTCGCATGGTTCTGTTCTAGATTAAGTTATTGGGCCAAAACAGTCAGTCTGGTAAGTCATAAGCTTACGGATTTTCTTGTTTGCGGAATTATAAGCAGTTCTTGTGCCAAATAGTCCCTGCCGATACCCCGAGTTTCGATCATGATGATACACGACAGTAGCCAAGATCGTCGTACACAAAATAGCTAAACAATCGGTATATGCGCAACCTGTTTGCGGTAAATATCCCAAAAAGAATACCGGCCTTGGATTAATAGGCCGGTATTTGCTGAGGACAGACTAGTTGGTTTTAGGATCGAAACGTCCCCAGAACCGGGTGGCGATAAGACTCGGTTAGTTGCCGTAATGTGTAACAGTTAAGGTTACTGCACCTTACTAAGCTTTAAGTTTTTGCCCGGTCATTCAGTACCACGACAGTATCGTGTTTACCGACCTTTTCCTTGCCGTATAGGTCAATGACTTCGACCGTGATGTTGTCATCCGGCGCAGTGGACAGAAAGTCTTCAATCGTTTCCAGAATATCGTGATCAATAAACTTGGCTTTGCTTGCGTCGATGGTTACCGTGCTTTGCTCTGGAATGCTCAAAACAAATTTTCTTAATAGCGCTTTATTCAGAAAGGAAACATCTTTGTTCAACGACAACAAATAGTCTGAGCCATCTTGAGTGAGCGTAATGGCTGCATGATAATTGGCTTTAATGACAAAAAACAGGCCAATAACCATGCCTATGGCCATACCCTTTAATAAGTCGGTTACCAATATCGCAATCACAGTAATGGCAAAAGGAAGGAATTGACTCATGCCTTTTTGGTAAAACTTCTTGAATAAAACCGGATTTGCCAGCTTGTAACCGGTATGCAGCAAAATTGCCGCCAGGCAGGCTAGCGGAATGTAGTTCAGGTAATACGCCAAATACATGACACTGAGCAACAAAAACACACCATGCGTGAAGCAGGACACGCGGGTTTGGCCGCCCGCGTTGATGCTGGCCGCACTGCGCACGATAACGGCGGTCATTGGCAAGCCGCCAAGCAAGCCGCTGATAATATTGCCGACTCCTTGCGCCTTCAGCTCTCTGTTGGTCGGCGAGAGTCGTTTCAAAGGATCCAGTTTATCAGTCGCTTCAAGACTCAGCAGGGTTTCCAGGCTGGCGATAATAGCGATCGTTACGGCAACAGTATAAACATGCGGATTGCCAAGATGGCTGAGATAACTAGAGTCTGGCAATACAAAGTTACTGAAAAAATCGGCGGCTTTTTCCGAAACAGGTAAGCTGACCAAGTGTTCGTTGCTGACTGCCCAGTCAGGAGCAAACCGCCTGGTGGCCACGTTGTAGCCAACGCCCCAAACGACTGCCGCTAATGGGCCTGGGATCAGCTTTAACAATTTTTGTTTTTTAAACCATGCTGTGTTCCATAGAATCAACAGTAACAATGCCACGACGCTAATAACAATCGAGCCTGGCGATATGCCATTAAACGCATCAAAGAACTCAATGAAGCTGGATTCGGCAGTTTCCTTCATATAGCTTTCGTCGCCTTCATAGCTGGCATGGTAACCCGCAGCATGAGGAATCTGCTTGATAATCAAGATTAAACCGATGGCCGCCAGCATGCCTTCAATGACTGCGGAAGGGAAAAAAGCGCCAATAATCCCGGCCCTTAGAAATCCCAGCGCAAGTTGCATGATGCCGGCTAAAACACAGGCAACCAGCAAGCCCTGAAAACTGCCGAGTGTTTCAATGGCGTTGAACACAATGACGGTAAGCCCCGCTGCAGGGCCTGAAACAGCGAGTTGTGAGCCGCTGAGCCATGAAACAATCAGTCCGCCCACTAAACCTGCAATCAGCCCAGAAAATAACGGCGCACCCGATGCCAATGCAATACCCAGACATAAAGGTAGCGCAACCAGGAACACGACGATGCCGGCAGGAATATCATCTTTTAGATGGCGAAAATAATATTGCGCGTGTTTGTGTATCATTGATGTTAAGCCTTAAGTTTAAGGGGGCGTAAATTGATACCCCTGTTATTCTGCGATATTTAAGCTATCATCCTAGACCCTTAACCTTTCAAAAACCTTTCACAAAACCCGAAGTACATGAACATTTTATTGATAGAAGACGATGCTGTTCTAGCCGATGGATTGATCCATACCTTGGGCGGTAGCGGTTATTCGGTAACCTGCGCCAAAGTCGGTGCTTATGCAGAGCAGTTGCTGCAAGCGCAAGACTTTGATTTGATCGTGCTGGATTTGGGGTTGCCGGATATGGACGGCTTGGAGTTGTTGCGCAGACTTCGCAGCCGTAAAGTCCCTTTACCGATCATGATTTTGACGGCGCGTGATGGCGTCAACGACAGGATTGACGGCATTGAACAGGGTGCGGATGACTACATGACCAAACCTTTTGAACTCAGGGAATTGGAGGCCAGGATTCATGCCCTGATCCGGCGTTGTTACGGCGGTTTTAGCAACGATATAGTGATCGGACGGTTGACGCTCGACACGCATAACCACCAGGTTCTGGTAGAAGGCCAGCCGATTGTGCTGTCGGCCAGGGAGTACGGTCTTTTGGAAATCCTGCTGATGCAAGCGGGAAAGGTCGTCAGCAAAGACCGCATTGCGCAGCGCTTGGCGGCTGATGGCGATGCGCTGACTGACAATGCCATTGAAATTTATGTGCATCGGCTGCGCAAGCGCATAGAGTCCTATGGCACGGTGATTAGAACGGTGCGCGGGCTCGGCTACTTATTGGAGCGATCAGCTCATGAATAAAAACCGCAGTCTCAAAACCGAAATTCTTTTACGGCTGGCCATTCCGCTCATTTTCTTCATGGCAGTCGAAACGGTTCTGTCCTATTTTGTCACGCTGCACCATGTTAATGGGGCTTATGACCGCTGGCTGCTCGACTCGGCAAGATCATTAATGCAGGAAATCAAGGTGCGCAAAGGCAAGGTGGTTGTGGAATTGCCCCCTGCCGCTTTAGAGATTTTCAAATGGGATGAATTGGACAAAACCTATTTTAAAATCATCTCGGAAGAAAAAGGCATGCTGGCAGGCGATAAATTTGTCCCCGAACCCTTATCCCCGCAAACCGATTGGTCGCGGCCCGTCTATTTTGACGATGAGATGTACGGCGAGCCGGTTAGGGTAGTATCCATGTTGGTTGTTCGTGATGAAGCTCCGGAAAAAGTTTTTGTGCACGTCGCTGAGACTTTAAACAAACGCCGGGGCATGATGATGGATATTTTATTGGCCGATTTGGTTCCGCAGATGATATTGGTGCTGCTGGTAGGTATTTATTTATTGGCGGGTGTAAAGCGGGGCCTGCAGCCGCTGCATGTGCTGGCTGATGAAATCGCGCAGCGGACGCCCCGTGACCTGCGGCCCATTCCTGAAAAACACGTTTTTCTGGAAGTGCGCGCGTTGACCGATACCATCAATGATTTATTGGAGCGTTTGGCTATGGCCATCGCCACGCAGCAACGATTTATTTCCAATGCAGCGCACCAGTTACGCACCCCGTTGGCCGGTTTGAAATTGCAGGCGGAGCGTGCGTTGCGTGAGCAGGATCTATCGGCCATGAAGCCGGCTCTGTTGCAAATCCAGAGTAGCGCCGATCGCATGTCGCACATGACCACGCAATTATTGGTTCTGGCCAGATCGGAACCCATTAATGGCGGCTATGAGCTGCTGCCGCTGGATCTTTGCGAGCTGGCCAGAAAAACCTGCATAGACTGGGTGCCGAAAGCGCTGCAGCGGAACATGGAACTCAGTTTTGAAGGTCCTGAACAGCCGCTGCAGGTGCGTGGCGATGAGGTTCTGTTGCGGGAATTATTGATTAATCTTTTGGATAACGCCATTTGTTACGGTCATGACCATGGCAATATCATGGTCAGGGTCAAGCAATATCCCGCGCCCAGCCTGACTGTCGAAGATGATGGCCCCGGCATACCGGATGCTGAAATGGACAGGGTTTTCGAGCGGTTTTACCGTATCCCCGGCAGTTCAGGCGATGGCTGCGGGTTAGGGTTGGCAATCGTCAAAGAGATTGCTGACCTGCACAAGGCGCGGCTCAAGCTGAGCCGCGCCGGTGAAGCAGGCGGCACCCGGATTGAGCTGATATTTGAGCAGTAAAGATATGCTGCGTCAGTCCGATGCTATCAACGCCACCAAATCGGTGACGCCAACATCCAGCCCCTGTTGCGACAGCAAGGTGGTCGCCTGGCCTCTGTGGTGGGTCTGGTGGTTAAAAAAATGCAGCATCAGGCTGGCGAAGTTTTTGACCGCCGCTTCGCCTTTCATATTGCGATACGCGAGCTTATGGTTCAGGTCGGATGCGTCAAGCTGCCCGCACCAGCTTATGATCGTGGCGTCCAACCTCTGCCGTTCCGCGCTTAATGCGGCAAAGTCATCAAGCAGGGATTGCGCCAGGGCTTGCGGTTTTTGCATGGAGCGAATCTCATCCAGCGCCGGATGCTGCGCTGGATGACAGGCAAAGCGCTGCAGCCAGATAATATCGGCCACCATGATATGGTTCAAGGTGCCCAGCAGCGAGCCGAAAAACGCGCCGCGATCACGGGCAAGCTCGTCGGCAGGCAATTGGGCCGCGGTGCTGTAGAGCTTGTCGTTCATCCATTGGTTGTAGCGGCTTAATAAGCGCAAGTGTTCAAGCATGGTTTTGTTCCTGTGGTAAATCCGGCGGGTAAGGCTTTATGCCTGCATCAGCAAATTAACCAGCATCTGTTCATAGATGCTGGACAAAACGCCTAAGTCTTCTACGCCGATGTGTTCGTTTATTTTATGGATGCTTTCATTCAACGGGCCGAGCTCGATAACCTGTGCGCCGGTCGGGGCGATGAAGCGTCCATCTGAGGTGCCGCCGCCGGTATCGTCGAGCGTTTCAAAACCGGTCACGGTTTTGATCGCGGCATGGGCGGCATCAATCAGTGCGCCCGGTGCGGTCAGGAATGGATTGCCGGACAGGCGCCACTCCAGTTCGTATTTGAAATCGTATTTGTCCAGAATGGCGCGGGTGCGCTGCTTGATGGTTTCCTCGTCCAGCTCGGTGCAAAAACGCAGGTTGAACTGAACCGCCACGCTGCCGGGAATGATGTTTTCCGCGCCGGTTCCGGCGTTGATATTGGAAACCTGCAAGCTGGTCGGCGGGAAAAATTCATTGCCGTGATCCCAGACTTCCTCGGTCAGGTCTTTTAAGGCCGGGGCAAAGCTGTGTATCGGGTTGTCGGCAAGCTCGGGGTACGCGACGTGGCCTTGGATGCCCGCGATGGTCAATTTGGCGCATAAGGAGCCGCGCCGGCCGACGCGAATCACGTCGCCGATTTTCTTGTCGCTGGACGGCTCGCCGACCAGGCACCAGTCTATTTTCTCGTTGCGCTGTTCCAGCACTTCGACGACTTTAACCACGCCGTTGGTGGCGATGCCTTCTTCATCGCTGGTCATCATCACGGCGATGGAGCCTTGATGATCCGGGTGCTTGGCAATAAAGCGCTCGACGGCGGTGACAAAGCAGGCGATGCCGCCTTTCATATCGGCAGCGCCGCGGCCATAAAGCTTGCTGTCACGGATCGTCGGCTCAAAAGGCGGCGAAACCCAGGCTTCCAAAGGGCCGGTGGGCACCACATCGGTGTGGCCGAGGAAGGTCAGCAGCGGTTTGGCATCGCCACGTCTAAGCCAGATGTTTTGGGTGTCTTCAAAGTCCAGGCGTTCTTCCTTGAAGCCCAGTTTGGTTAAACGCGCCGCCAGCACATCCTGGCAACCGGCATCTTTAGGGGTGACTGATTCGCGGCTGATAAGGTCTTTAAGAAGTTCCAGTGTGTCGGTCATAGTCTTCGGTTTGTTAGTTATCGGTTTTCACCGCGCCTGTTCCCGACAGGTCTGCGGCATACCCACCATCCTTGGCAGTATATCCAAGGATTAGTTTGTCGCCGGTATCTAAAACCGGGCGTTTAATCAGGGTAGGGGTGGTCAGCATCAGTTGCATGGCTTTTTCTGGGGTCAGGTCGCTTTGCTGATCGGTGCTGAGTTGACGCCAGCTGGTGCTGCTGCGGTTAATCAGCTTGTTCCAGTCCAGATGGTCGGCAAAATGCCGTAGCAGCTCAGGCGTCAAGCCATCGGTTCGAAAATCGTGGAACCGATAGCTTATGCCGTTTTCATCCAGCCAGTTGCGCGCTTTCTTGACGGTGTCGCAGTTTTTTATGCCGTAAAGCGTGTGCATTTACAATTGGCTGTTCAGCAGTTCGTCTATGCTGGGCAATTGTTTGTCAGCTTTGCAGCGGTTTTTATAAAGATCGACAAACTCCATGAAGGCTTGCTCCAAATCAGCCAGAATTTCCTCTTCGTTGTCCCGTTCGTCATCGGGAACATCAGACGACTCTAAATATTCCTGTTGCAGGGCGACTTCGCTGTTTAAAGCAAGCGTGGCGTAAATGATGGCATTGTTTGATATTTTTTCGCTCATGATATTGGCCTGGTTAAGTGATTGATGGGGTAGTGGGTAAAAGAGCAGTTGTTAGTCAGGTTTTCTAAAATGAATGGTAAGACCTTGCAAAAAATTCCTCAAAACTTGGTCGCCGCATTCCCGATAATGTTTATGACCTTTTTGCCTGAAAAAAGCGCTGAGTTCGCCTTTGGATAATTCAAAATCAGCCAGCTTTAGGGCGTTAAGCATATCGGCTTCCTTAAATTCCAGGGCGATTCTCAGTTTTTTGAGAATGCTGTTATTAGTCAGAGGTGCTGCCGGTTTTTTGGGTTGTCCGGGCTGGTCTTCCTGCCTGCCCCTTTTGTAGATAATCAAGCCGTCTAAAAACTGATCCAGGAGTTTATCCTTGAGCGCGACAAAATCGGCTTCATTGTCTTTTTTAAGCAGCTTGAGCAATTCATCCCGGTTCATCTCTACATCGCTTAATGCAAAGATCTCAATCATGGTCTGGTCGTTAAGGTCTAAAGCGTAACGCACCCGGCGTAAAACATCGTTATTAATCATGGCTTCTCATTGTTGGGGTTGGCCGGCGTCAGTCGGGATTCCGGAGAATCCCGACCAGACCATTGATTAATCCCGCAACAATTCATTGATGCCTGTTTTGCTGCGCGTTCTTTCATCAACCTGCTTGATAATCACTGCGCAATACAGGCTGTACAGGCCGTCTGCTGACGGCAGGTTGCCGGCAACCACGACAGAACCCGCCGGAATGCGGCCATAGGTGACTTCGCCGGTCATGCGGTTGTAGATTTTGGTGCTTTGACCGATGTAAACGCCCATCGAAATGACCGAACCTTCTTCAACCACGACGCCTTCGACGATTTCAGAGCGGGCGCCGATAAAGCAGTTGTCTTCGATGATGGTCGGGCCTGCCTGCAGGGGTTCCAGAACGCCGCCGATGCCGACGCCGCCGGAAAGATGCACGTTCTTGCCGATTTGCGCGCAGGAGCCGACGCTGGCCCAGGTGTCAACCATGGTGCCGCTGTCCACATAGCCGCCGATGTTGACGAACGAAGGCATCAATACTGCACCCGGAGCAATGTAAGCGCCGTGACGGACGATGGCGTTGGGTACTACGCGCACGCCGGACTTTGCGAAGTCGTCTGGCGAGTAGGTGCCGAACTTGGCTTCAACCTTGTCGTAGTAACGGCTGTTACCGCCTTCTATGACGCGGTTTTCATTGATTCTGAATGACAGTAATACGGCTTTTTTCAGCCATTGGTTGACGACCCATGCGCCGCTGGTTTTTTCAGCGACACGGGCTTTGCCGCTGTCCAGTAAATGGATCGCTTCTTCGACGGCTGAGCGCACTTCAGCGGAAACGCTGGCAGGCGAGATGTCGGCACGGTTTTCAAAGGCGTCGTTAATGATGTTTTCTAGTTGTGACATGGTTTTCTTTATAAAGAGTTAAGGAAATTTTTAATACGATGGGCGGCTTCCACGCATTCATCGAGCGGCGCGACCAGGGCAATCCTGACGTGGTTAAGGCCGGGATTGATGCCGCCGCAATCGCGGGACAAGTAACTGCCGGGCAGCACGGTAATGTTTTCTTGGGCAAAAAGCCGCTGGGCGAATTCGGTATCTGAAATCGGCGTTTTCAGCCAGACATAGAAGCTGGCCGGCGGCTTGGTGACGGTGCACACACGCCCAAGAATATCGATGAAGGCGGCGAATTTTTCGCGGTATAAACGGCGGTTTTCGACGACGTGCTGCTCATCCTGCCACGCTTGGATGCTGGCGTGCTGGGTGGGCAACGACATGGCGCAGCCGTGATAAGTCCGGTACAGGAAGTAGTGCTTCAATATCTCGGCGTCGCCAGCGACGAAACCCGAACGCAAGCCCGGCGCGTTGGAGCGTTTGGACAAGCTGTGGAAAATGACGCAGCGCTTGAATGCGGTGTTGCCCATGGCATAGGCGGTTTGCAGCAAACCCGGCGGCGGATTGGTTTCGTCGTCATAGATCTCGGTGTAGCACTCGTCGGAGGCAATCACGAAATCATGCTTTTCCGCCAGCTTCAGCAGCTTTTCGTGGCTGGCCTGATCAATCACCGAGCCGGTCGGGTTGCCGGGCGAGCAAATGTAAATCAGCTGGCAGCGCTGCCATATCTCATCCGGCACCGCGTCAAAATCCGGCAAGTAACCAGAGTCTTCCAGCGTGTTCAGATAATAGGGTTCAGCCCCTGCCAGCAAGGCCGCGCCTTCATAAATCTGGTAAAACGGGTTCGGCATGATCACGACGGGCTTGGCCTTGGTCGGATCGATAAGGCACTGGGCAAACGAAAACAACGCTTCGCGCGTGCCGTTGACCGGCAGAACCTGGGTTTCAGGATTAACGGCATCAGCCGGAAACTGAAAGCGTCGGCTGATCCATTCGGCTATCGCTTGCCTGAGTTCCGGTATGCCTTTGGTAGTCGGGTAGTTAGCCAAGCCATGCAAATGGGTTAACAGCGCTTCCTGGATTAAATGCGGCGTGGCATGGGTCGGCTCGCCCATGGATAGGGCGATATGCGGCTTGTTTGCAGGCGGCACGATGCCTTGTTTGAGTTGCGCCAGTTTCTCAAACGGGTAAGGATGCAGGTGTTTTAAGTTGGGGGTCATCGATCAGATACAGTGCGGTTGTTTTCCAGCAGATTGGGCTTGCTGGAACAGTCCCATGGCTTGCGGCATATGCTGTTCCAAGTCCTGAATGCGGGTGGCGTGCGAAGGGTGAGTCGACATGAATTCTATGGGTTGCTGGCCTTGCGAGGCCTGTTCCATTTTTTGCCACAAGCCGATGCTTTGTCTTGGATCAAAGCCTGCTTTCGCCATTAAATCCACGCCGATCATGTCGGCTTCGCTTTCATGGACGCGGCTGTAAGGCATCAGTATGCCGTATTGCGCGCCGACTCCCAGCATGCCCAGCGCTGTTTGGCCTAAAGCGGTTTGCGGCGCGCTGACTGCCTGAATGATGCCCAGGCCCTGGCTTACCGCGAATTCCTGCGAGGCGCGTTCATTGCTGTGCCGAGCGAGGACGTGGCCGATTTCATGGCCGATGACGGCGGCCAATTGATCCTGATTATCGACCAGTGCAAGCATTCCGGTATGTATGCCGATTTTATTGCCGGGCAGGGCAAAAGCGTTAGGCGAGGCATCTTCAAAGACCACAACTTCCCAGTTGCCACCCGTTTCGTGGGTAATTGCCCCGGCAATACAGGTTGCGACCTGATTATATTTGCTGTTATTGCTGATAGGTTTTTGTTTTTTCAGGTTGTCAAAAGCCTGTAAGCCCATTTGATCAATTTGTGCTTCGGGCATGAAAACAAGTTGGTTTCTACCTGTAGGACTAGTGATGCAGGCGCTTAACAGGCAGGCGGTTACCAGAGCTGGGAATGTTTTCTTGAACATAAAAAATGACCGGTAGTTTCTACGCATACCGGCCATTTTAACGTAACTTTTTATCCGAGGGTTAAAAATGTACTTACTTCAGGATTTTGGCGAACATCGCATCATAGTCTTCTTTTGACAATACGCCGCTGACGCCAGTGCGCTGATGCGCCTTGTCGAAGAAGTAGGTTCTGGGCAATTCGCCATACCATTTTGGATCGATTTCAAAGCGAAGTTTCTGCGTGTTTTCTTCGGCGAAAACCCAGTTGTCAATGCCGGACAATTGGCTTTTTTCCAGGATTTGCTGAATCTGCTCGGTTGCAGACAAGTCATCCGCCGCCAGCATGATCATTTTGAGTTCAGGCCTGCTTTTATGGATGTTGCTTAGCAGCTCCATATCTTTCAGGCAGGAAGAACAGTTTACTGACCAGACCACCAGCATGAACGGCTGGTTGGCGTTGCTTGCCAATATTTGCTGATAACTTCCGGCGGTAAAGGCGCTTAATGCGGTATCCTCGGCATGTGCGGAAATGTTAGATGAGGCTAAAAAAATGAATACTAAGCCTGAAAAAAGTTTTTTTAGTGACATAGTTAGGTCTTTATAAAAATAGTGGGCGATTCAATTCACGTGAATTAAGCGATAATCTTTGTTTTTGCTATTTCACGACACGGAAACAACTTGATGTATTACAATTTACGTTGATTTTACTATAACAGCAGACAGACCCGCTGGCAAAACACACTGGGAATGGGCGGGCACAAAGCCAAGTAGCTAAGCAGTTATTACGCCAGACCGTCCTTTAGATGCTATTTATCCAAAGCGGCTGACTGCTTGTCAGGCTGTGGCGAGAAACTCGTGAAATCCAGGCGGTGTTTGTTGAGACAGTGCCATCAATTCGGGTTAGAATATCGCCACAAAATCAGTTGGGTAGGGTATTTTTATGGCCTCGTTCGCGACTGGGACAGCTTGCAGGCTGGAAGTGATCGGTCGGGCAGGCGTTGATAATGATAATAAAAGATTAACAAGGGGATAGTGTGTGACTGAGATAACTGAAGTACCTAGTCCTTTTTGCGGCATTGGAACTGATGACCTGACAATCAAGGTTGACGGTGTATCGCTTAAAGTGACTGAAAACGGCTGTACGGTTAATACGCCTGCTTTCGAACAGGCCATTACCGATACCCGTCCAAGAGTCGACGGTAAAGAGGTCAGTCTGGATGTCGCCGTAGCCAAGGCCGCGGCATTGTTAAAGGGTACCAATCAACCGGTTATCGGCGGCTGCGCAACGGATGTCAACGGCATGCGGGCGTTACTGGCATTGGCGGATCGTAGCGGCGCGGTGGTCGATAACATCAATTTTACCGGCGCACGGAATAACTTTCTGGCCTTGCAGGATTCCGGCTGGATGAATACGACGCTGGCGGAAGTCAAAAACCGCTGTGATTTATTGCTGGTGGTCGGCATCGATCTGGAAAGCTTTTCGCCGCGCTTTTTTGAGCGTTACCTGTGGAATAAAGAGTCCATGTTTCTGGCCGACACCGGCAAGCGCGAAGTTATCTATTTGGGCAAAGCGCCTTCCGGTAACGCTTCCACTTCACCTGGCGGCCAAAAAGCGCAGGTTTTTGAATGCGCAAACGAAGATTTGCCGGATGTGGTCGCGGTATTAAGAGCGCTGGTTAAAGGCAATCCAATCCGGGTTGATTCGGTCGGCGGCATTGCAGTTGCCGATTTGCAGGGCATTGCCGACAAATTAAAAGCGGCAAGCTACAGCGTAGTGACGTGGGCGGCTGGCGCTTTGGCTTACAGCCAGGCCGAGTTGACGGTGCAGACCATCTCTGAAATGGTCAAAGATATTAACAACCAGAATACCCGGTGCTCCGGCTTACCGTTAGGTGGCAAAGAAGGCGATCAGACGGCTAACCAGGTTTGCGGTTGGACCACCGGTTACCCCGCGCGCACCCGTTTTTCCAGCGGCTTTCCTGAATACGATCCCTATTTGAATGATACCAATGCCTTGCTGGCTAATGGCGAGGCTGATGCCTTGGTTTGGGTGCAGGCTTTTAATGCCAAAGCCGTACCGCCGGTAACAAGCTTGCCGACAATCGTGGTGGGCCGTTCCGGCATGACGTTTGCCAAAGAGCCGGACGTGTTCATTCCGGTCGGCACGCCGGGTATCGATCATGCCGGTCATGCTTATCGTATGGATAACGTGGTCGCGATTCGGTTGAAGAAACTGCGCGATTCCGGACTGCCCAGCACGTCAGACGTGCTTAATGCCATTGAACAAGCTTTGTAGGCAAAAATATGCTCCTGCAATTTTTGCACTCATTACATCCATGTAATTCGGAAAGAACACTATGTTGATAAAATTAACAGGCGGAGCCGTTTATGATCCTGCGAGCGGGATCGATGGCGCGAAACAGGATATTTACATTCAGGACGGACGCATCGTCAACAAGCCTATCGGCGATTTCAAAGTCGATAAGGAATACGATTTAACCGGCAAGGTGGTGATGTCCGGCGCGATTGATATGCACACGCATATTGGCGGCGGTAAAGGCAACATCGCCAGAACCTTGTTGCCGGAAGATCACCGCGCCGACCCGGTTGCGCGTACCGATATTACCCGTTCCGGCTGTGGCCATGCAATGCCCAGCACCTTCGTGACCGGCTACCGTTACGCGGAGATGGGCTATACCGCCGGTTTTGAACCTGCGGTATTGCCGATTAACGCGCGTCAGGCGCATATGGAAATGGCCGATATTCCGATTCTGGACAAGGGCGGTTATGTTCTGATGGGCAGCGATGATTATTTGCTGCGTATGCTGACGGCCAAAAAAGACCAGAAAGCCATCAATGACTATGTCGCTTTTACCATGCAGGCCGCTAAAGCCATCGGCGTTAAAGTCGTTAATCCAGGCGGTATCAGTGCGTTCAAATTTAACCAGCGCAAACTGGATCTGGATGAGCAAAACAGCCATTACGGTGTGACGCCGAGAGAAATTCTCAAGTCACTGGCGACTGCGGTTAAGGAACTGGGCATTACCCATCCTCTGCATGTGCATGGCTGCAATCTGGGCGTGCCGGGCAACATGAATACCACGCTGGATACCATCCAGGGCATAGGCGGCTTGCCGATGCATTTAACCCATATCCAGTTTCATAGTTACGGCACGGAAGGGGATTTCAAGTTTTCTTCGGGTGCGGCCGAGATTGCCGAAGCCGTCAACAAAAACAAGAACATCACTATCGATGTCGGGCAGATTCTGTTCGGCCAGACCGTAACCGCATCCGGCGACAACATGCGCCAACACGCCAATCATAAACATGCCAGCCCGAATAAATGGGTGACCATGGATATTGAATGCGACGCAGGCTGCGGCGTTGTGCCGTTCAAATACAAGGACCAGAACTTCGTCAATGCGCTGCAATGGGCGATCGGCCTGGAAACCTTCCTGCTGGTTGACGACCCATGGCGCATTTTCCTGACTACGGATCATCCAAACGGTGCGCCATTCACCAGCTATCCGCATTTGATTCGCTTGCTGATGGATAGAAGTTTCCGTAACGATGTGCTGGCGACGATTCATCCCGAAGCGCAAAAAATGACGACTCTGGCGTCGATCGAGCGCGAATACAGCTTGCAGGAAATTGCGATCATGACCCGTGCCGGAGCGGCCAGATTGATCGGCTTGCAGGATCGCGGAGCTTTAAGTGCCGGTAACTGGGCGGATATTACCGTCTATACCGACAACGTCGACCGGCAAAAAATGTTCGAAAAACCGGATTATGTGTTCAAGGACGGCGAGTTGGTGGTGGTCGATGGCAAGGTTGTTCATACCAAATGGGGCACGACCCACGTTGTTCACCCCGACTATGATTCATCGGTAGAAAAGGATTTGCAGAAATATTTTGACCGGTTCCTGACCATGAAACTCAACAACTTTAAAATCAGTGATGATGAAATAACAGAAGACGGGCGCGGCAGCTTGACGGTGCATCCGCTTAAAGGAGATGTGGCATGATCATTAACGGTGTAGCTATAGACGCAACCTTTGCCGAAGCTTTCCCGATGAAAGCCACTCGCGCCATCATCACCGCGCAAAACGAAAAATGGGCGATGATCTCGGCGCAAGCCATGACCGGTTTTGCAACTTCAGTGATTGCCTGCGGCTGCGAGGCGGGGATTGAGCGGGTTTTAGACACTTCCGAAACCCCGGACGGACGCCCCGGCGTGTCCATCATGATTTTTGCGATGGGCGGCAAAGGCTTGGCCAAGCAACTTGAAACCAGGGCGGGGCAGTGCGTATTGACGTCGCCGACCTCGGCCCTGTTTGCCGGCATTGATGGCGGCACACGCATCGCCTTGGGCAAGAATTTGCGTTATTTTGGCGACGGTTTTCAGGTGGCAAAGCTGATCGACGGCAAGCGTTACTGGCGTATTCCGGTCATGGACGGCGAGTTTTTGGCCGAAGCGACTACCGGGCAAGTCGATGCGGTTGGCGGCGGCAACTTTCTGGTGTTGGCCGAGTCGCAGCCGCAAGCCTTGGCGGCCTGCGAGGCGGCGATTGAAGAAATGCGCAAGATCCCGAATGTGATTATGCCTTTTCCCGGCGGCGTAGTGCGCTCAGGTTCCAAGGTGGGTTCAAAGTATGCGGCTTTGGGCGCGTCAACCAATGATGCGTTTTGTCCGACCTTAAAAGGCATGACTAAAACCGATCTGTCGCCGGAAATTGAATCGGTCATGGAAATTGTGATTGACGGTTTAACCAAAGAAGATATTGATAAAGCCATGCGCGTGGGTATTCAGGCGGTCTGCGACTTAGGCGCAGCGAACGGCATCAAACGCATTAGTGCGGGTAACTACGGTGGCAAGCTGGGGCCGTTCCACTTTCACTTACAGGAGATTATGGCATGAGCGCTTTAACCTTTACGCTGAAACACCAACCGGATCAGCGTGTGGATATGTCGCCGCTGGTTTGCCAGAAATTGGCTGATATGCAGCCTGCTGAAATTGCAGCGCTCACCTTACAGAACGGCAAACGCAAAATCCGTGTGGATGAGTTATTTGGTATTGCCGGTTCCGATGCGCAAAATATCGTGATAAAAAACAGTTTCGGCAAGCTTGATTTTATCGGCAAGGAGCTGGAGAGCGGACGCATTACGGTTGAAGGCGATGCAGGTGCTTATCTTGGCTTGGGCATGAAATCCGGCGAGATTGAAGTATCCGGTGATGCCGGACTTTATGCGGCCTGCGAAATGAAAAAAGGCTTTCTAAAAATTAACGGCAATGCCGGGGATTTTCTGGGTGCAGCCTTGCCTGGCAACAAGATGGGCATGAAAGGCGGAACCATTCTGGTTAAAGGCAATGTCGGCGAGCGTGCCGGTGATCACATGCGCCGCGGCAATATTCTGATCGAAGGCAATGCCGGCGATTATTGCGGTTCCAGAATGACGGCGGGCACTATTGCGGTCATGGGGCAGACCGGCAAGTATTTGGGTTTTGCGATGCGGAGGGGTACGTTACTGTTATGGAATCAGCCTCAGGCATCTGCAAGATTTAATGATTGCGGCGCGCATACCTTGGCGTTTTTACCCATATTGTTCACATCATTTAAAAAGCTGAATTCCAAATTTGCCGACAGCTCTGCGGCCTTTAACCGGGTGCAGCGCTATGCCGGCGACATGTCGGAAATGGGTCGCGGCGAGGTTTTGGTTAAAATAAGCTAATCGAATAGTATTGGTTTAGGAATGAACGAAAGCCTCAGTATAAAAAACTGGGGCTTTTTTTATTGGGTCGAAACCTGTTCACTTCAAATATAGTCATGACAACAAGATTAACAACAACCAATCATAGCCGGGACATTGCCGGTTTAAAGTATGTTTATCCGGTGCTTTCCAGGCGAGCGGGCGGCTTGTCTATCGGTATCAATTTCAATACCAATAATGCCTGTAACTGGCGCTGTATCTATTGCCAGGTGCCTGATTTGAAAATCGGCGCCGCGCCGGATCTGGATTTTCAGTTATTGGAAGATGAGTTGAGATTTTTCCTTGATGATGTGTTGAACGGTGATTTCTATCAGAGTTTTCAGATGGATGAAGACAAGCGGGTCATTAAGGATATTGCTATTTCCGGCAATGGCGAGCCGACCAGCGTAAAGGATTTTGATAAGGCTGTGGCGTTGATTGGCAAAGTGGCGACAGAAGCTGGAGTCTTGCCGCATAGTAATTTTGTCTTGATCACCAATGGTAGTTTGGTTCATCAGGCGAAGGTTCAGGATGGCTTGAGGAAATTAAGAGAATACGGCGGAGAGGTCTGGTTTAAGCTGGACAGTGCTACGGAAGAGGGTAGGACTTTAATCAACAATGCAGGCCAGAATTGCAAGGCTGGTGTGGAAAATCTATTGCTATCGGCAAGGCTGTGTCCGACAAAACTGCAAATATGCTTGCTGGATTATGACAAACAGGGCTTATCCTCGAAGGAGAGGGCGGCATTTCTCGGCTTGCTGAAAATGATTAAGGAGAGTGTCAGTTTGAAGGGAGTGATGCTGTACACGATAGCGCGACCTTCGTTACAGCCTGAATCCAGTCGGTTGGAGAAGTTGTCGCCAGAAATAATGAACGAATTCGCAGACGAAATCAGATGTCTAGGGTTTGATGTGTCGGTAAGCGTCTGATTTAAGCGCGGATGTCCAGTATGGCGCCAACCATTTTTTTATCGGCTTCAAGCACTTTAACTGCGGCGGACGTTTCCAGCTCAGCTTCTTTCAGGCTTAGTATTGGTTTGGTAATGTCGCCGGCATTGAATTCTGCACTGCCGACTTCATCTTTTTGTACGGGCAGCGTGGCTATTACGTGGGCGGCGTCTGCTGATTTATGTTGAGCCGCATTGATCAAATTGGCTGCGCTGGTAGAGGGTGCGACGTTCATTTCATGCTCCTTCGTAATAATGGATTTGGGTCGATACTACATCCATATAAAATAAATTGTAAAGTCTAGATTGTAATTTTTTCCAAAAGCGTGATCGATAACACGTTTGCTTTTTAGTAAATGTGATGCATGGTTTGTTAGAAGTTTTTAGATTTATAGCTTGTTAGGTAGGCGGGATTACAGCTATAATTACGTGTTCATTCAAAGTGCGAATGTGGCGGAACTGGTAGACGCGCTGGATTTAGGTTCCAGTAGGTTATCCTGTGAGAGTTCGAGTCTCTCCATTCGCACCACTAAAATTCAATATGTATACATTAAGAATTAGCGATTCATCGCTAATTTTCAGATCTTTGAGCCGTACCGGCATCCTACAAAATTCTTATTTAAATTATTTGAGGTAAAGAAATGCAAGTTTCTGTCGAAAAGACATCAGAATTAAGCAGAAAAATGACTGTTAGTGTGCCTGAAGAAGTTGTTCAGGAAAAAATGGCGGCACGTTTAAAGTCGTTGGCGCGCGGAGTTAAAATCGATGGCTTTCGTCCGGGTAAAGCGCCTCAGCATGTGATTGAAAAAATGTATGGAGACAGGGTTCGCGGTGAAATTGCCGGAGATTTGATTCAATCTACTTATTACGAAGCATTGCAGGATCAGAATTTAAGGCCTGCCGGTCATCCGCACATTCATCCGTCAGATGATGCCGAAGGGTTTAAGTACACGGCAGAGTTTGAAGTCTATCCCGAGATTTCACTGGAAGGTGTTGATCAGCTAGTAGTGACACGTCCGGTTTCTACTGTTCAGGAAGCAGATGTCAATGACATGATTGAAAAGTTGAGGGCGCAAAAGAAAGACTGGAAAACGGTTGAGCGTGCGTCTCAAGAGCATGATCGCGTGACCATTAGTTTTTCAGGGACTTCTGAGGGCGAAAACTTTACCGACGGGAAAGTAGATAATTATCAAGTTGAAATCGGCGCGAAGCAGATGATTCCGGGCTTTGAGGAAAATCTGGTCGGCCTTAAATCAGATGACAATAAAACTTTTGAAGTGACGTTCCCGGAAGAGTACGGCAATGAAAAATTGGCTGGCAAAACAGCCCAGTTTGAAGTTGAAGTCACTAGCGTCGAAGAACCTGTGCTGCCGGAAATCGATGACGCTTTTATCAAGGCGTATGGTGTTGAAGACGGATCGGTGGATTCTTTTCGTGAAGACATTAAAAACAACATGGAAAGAGAGCTTGAGCAGGCCTTACGCGGCAAGTTAAAAACAGCGGTAATGGATGCCTTATATGAAAAAATCCAGGTTGCTGTTCCAAATACGTTGGTCGACCAGGAAGTCGAAAACATGATGAAGCCTTATGTGGAAACCGCTAAAAGGCAGAAAATGAAGTTGGAAGATCTGAAGCTGCCTAGAGACGCGTTTGAAGAGCAGGCGAAACGCCGTGTGGCGTTAGGCTTGATTTTAGGCGAAATCATCCACAAAAATGATATTAAAGTTGACGATGGTAAAGTACGGTCTACTATTGAAGATATGGCAAAAAGCTATGAGCGCCCTGAAGACGTCGTCAATTGGTATTATTCAGACAAAAGCCGGTTGAATGATGTGCAGCAGATGGTTTTGGAAGATCAAACCATTGAATGGCTGGTGGCGCAGGCAAAAGTGTCTGATGAGAAAGTAAATTTTAATGATGTCATGGGCAAACAACGGTAAGGGGTTTAAATGTATAACCAGCATGTAAGAAATCAAATGATGGCTCCGGAAGCGGCGGGCGGATTGGTTCCTATCGTTATCGAGCAAACGGCTCGAGGTGAACGGTCTTTCGATATTTATTCAAGATTATTGAAAGAGCGGGTAATTTTTCTGGTGGGTCAGGTTGAAGATTACATGGCTAATCTGGTTGTCGCCCAGTTGCTTTTTCTGGAATCTGAAAACCCTGATAAGGACATTCATTTGTATATCAATTCGCCGGGCGGCTCGGTGACTGCGGGCATGTCAATTTATGACACCATGCAGTTTATTAAGCCGGATGTCAGCACCATGTGTATCGGCCAGGCTGCCAGTATGGGCGCATTGCTTCTGACTGGCGGAGCAAAAGGCAAACGTTATTGCCTGCCTCACTCAAGAATGATGATTCATCAACCGTTGGGCGGTTTTCAGGGACAGGCTTCTGACATTGATATTCACGCCAGGGAAATTCTGTCAATCAGGGAAAAACTGAATAAAATTCTTTCCGAGCATACAGGCCAACCGATAGAAAAGGTTCAGCAGGACACAGACAGGGATAATTTCCTGAGTGCAAATGATGCTGTCAGCTATGGTCTGATTGATCAAGTGTTATCGAATCGAGCAGCCATTTCGGATAAATAACGGTTGGTATTTTTTTGTATTTCGATATATTCTTGTTTCATCAAAAAATAAAAACATCATTGTTGATGTTTCCAGGAGTCGTGTTATGAGTAATGACAAAAACGGCAAAGATGACGATAAACTGCTTTATTGTTCTTTTTGCGGTAAAAGTCAGCATGAAGTCAGAAAGCTTATTGCAGGGCCATCTGTTTATGTCTGTGACGAATGTGTAGAGCTTTGCAATGACATCATAAAAGACGAATTACAGGATGATTCCTCTTCTTTTAGTGGCGGCGAATTGCCCAAGCCGAAAGAGATAAAAGCAGAGCTTGATGAATATGTTATCGGGCAGGAAAGCGCGAAAAAGATTCTGGCCGTTGCGGTTTACAACCACTATAAACGCCTGCGCAGCAAGTCCAAAAAAGATACGGTTGAATTGGCAAAAAGCAATATCTTGTTAATTGGACCCACCGGTTCCGGAAAAACATTGCTGGCTGAAACTTTAGCCCGTCTGCTGGACGTGCCGTTCACTATTGCCGATGCGACTACGTTGACAGAAGCAGGCTATGTTGGCGAAGACGTGGAAAACATCATTCAGAAGATCCTGCAGAAATGCGATTATGATGTAGAGAAAGCTGAAACCGGTATTGTTTATATCGACGAAATCGATAAGATTTCCAGAAAATCCGATAATCCGTCAATTACCCGCGATGTTTCGGGTGAAGGCGTTCAACAGGCTTTGCTGAAGTTGATCGAGGGAACCATTGCTTCGGTTCCACCCCAAGGCGGCCGCAAGCACCCTCAGCAGGAATTTTTGCAGGTCAATACCGCCAATATTCTGTTTATAGTGGGCGGTGCTTTTGCCGGTTTGGACCGTGTCATTAAAGCCCGGTCGGAAAAAGGCGGGATAGGTTTCTCGGCAGATATAAAAACCAAAGACGAGTCTAAAAATATTGGGCAACTCTTTGCCGAAGTTGAGTCTGAAGACTTGATCAAATACGGCTTGATTCCTGAGTTTGTTGGCCGTCTTCCTGTTGTTGCAACATTGGAAGAGTTGGATGAAAAGGCTTTGGTGCAGATATTGACCGAGCCTAAAAATGCGTTAATCAAACAATATAAGCATTTGTTTGAGATGGAAGGCGCTGAATTGGAATTCCGGGACGATTCTCTAACTGCAATTGCGCGCAAAGCCATGGAAAGAAAAACAGGCGCCAGAGGATTAAGAACCATTGTTGAAAATGTCTTGCTGAATACCATGTATGAATTGCCGTCAGCAGATAATATTAGCAAAGTCGTTATTGATGGAAGCGTTATTTTAGGTGAGTCTGAACCTATTCTGGTTTATGAAACCGAAAAGAAAAAGGCCTCGGCGGAATCTTGATATTTTAGATTGGGATGGAAAAAGGAGCTTTTAAAAGCTCCTTTTTTTTGTGTTATAAAAAGCTAAAAACAATATACTAGGCACTGATCCTTGCTATTTTGATTAGCGCCCCCATATTCTTTATCTCCAGGAAAATTGTTAAAGGTACCCTTTGTGGAAACGCACAGCATGACAGAGTTACAACAAACAGATGTATTGATTCCGGTCTTACCGCTCAGAGATGTGGTGGTTTATCCCCACATGGTTATTCCCTTATTTGTCGGTAGGGAAAAATCCATTGATGCTTTAGATGCAGCGATGAAGGACAACAAGCAGATTTTGTTGGTTGCGCAAAAAGAAGCGGAAGTCGATGACCCTGATTTTGCTGATCTTTATGAGGTCGGTACTTTATCCAATATTTTGCAGTTGTTAAAGTTGCCTGATGGAACGGTCAAAGTTCTGGTGGAAGGGAGTGAGCGCAGCAAGGTTTTGCGTTATAAAGAAACAGGAAGTTTTTTTTCTGCGGCGGTGGCAGAAATTGACGACATTTTAAATATATCCGAGCAAGAGCAGGATGTATTGCAGCGGACGGTCATCAGTTCATTTGATCAATACGTCAAATTAAATAACAAGATTCCACCGGAAGTATTGAATGCGCTGGCCGGTATCGATGACCCAAGCCGGCTTGCCGATACCATGGCTGCGCATATGGCCTTAAAGGTTAATGAAAAGCAGGATATTCTTGAGACTGCAGACATTGCAAAGCGTCTTGAACATTTAATGACGCTAATGGAAGGCGAAGTCGATCTTCTGGAAATGGAGAAAAAAATTCGTGTGCGCGTTAAGCAGCAAATGGAGAAGAACCAAAGGGAATATTATCTGAATGAACAGATGAAGGCGATTCAAAAAGAATTGGGGGATATGGATGATGTTCCTAATGAAATTGAAGAGCTGGAAAGGAAAATTGAAAACGCCGGGATGTCGAAGGAAGCGAAAACAAAGGCGGACACAGAACTTAACAAGCTTAAACAGATGTCGCCTATGTCGGCTGAAGCGACGGTGGTACGCAATTATATTGACTGGATGGTCAATGTGCCCTGGAAGAAAAAAACCAAAGTACGGCATGATTTAAAGGTTGCTGAGCAGGTTTTGGAGGCCGAACACTACGGTTTGGAAAAAGTTAAAGAGCGTATTCTTGAATATCTTGCTGTGCAGCAGCGGGTAAAACAGCTCAAAGGCCCGATTTTGTGTTTGGTAGGGCCTCCAGGCGTGGGCAAGACCTCGTTGGGCGAATCTATTGCCAGGGCAACCAATCGCAAATATGTGCGCATGGCGTTAGGCGGTGTGCGCGATGAAGCGGAAATTCGCGGACACAGACGCACTTATATAGGTTCTATGCCGGGCAAGATATTACAGAGCCTGGCTAAAGTGAAAACACGGAATCCGATGTTTTTACTCGATGAAATAGACAAAATGGCGACGGATTTCCGAGGAGACCCGGCATCGGCTTTATTGGAAGTGCTGGATCCTGAGCAGAACCATACGTTTTCCGATCATTATCTGGAAGTGGATTTTGATTTATCTGATGTGATGTTTGTCGCTACAGCGAATACCATGAATATCCCTCCGGCGTTGCTGGACAGGATGGAGGTTATACGACTCGCTGGCTATACAGAAGATGAAAAAATCAATATTGCGCTCCGCTATCTGATTCCAAAGCAGGTTAAAAATAACGGCCTTGAAGAGCGGGAAATTCAAATTTCAGAAGAGGCTGTCAGGGATATAATCCGTTATTACTCCAGAGAGGCGGGCGTGCGGAGTCTTGAGCGGGAAATTTCGAAAATTTGCCGTAAAGTAGTTAAGGATTTGTTGCTGAAGCCCAGAAAAGCCAAAGTTTCGGTTACGCCTGCAAATTTGGATAAATATCTGGGTGTTAAACGATTCCACTATGGGCTGGCTGAAGAGAAAGATCAGGTCGGACAGGTTACAGGTCTGGCCTGGACGGAAGTGGGCGGTGAATTATTAACCATCGAGACGGCGGTCATTCCAGGAAAAGGCAAACATTCGACAACAGGTAAGCTTGGCGATGTCATGAAGGAATCGATTGAGGCGGCGATGACGGTTGTCAGGAGTCGTTCGGAAGTTCTGGGCATCGATAATGAGTTATTCCAGAAAAATGACATTCACATCCATGTTCCTGAAGGCGCGACTCCCAAAGATGGCCCAAGTGCGGGTATCGGTATGTGCACGGCTATCATCTCGGCATTGACTAAAATACCAGTGCGGGCCTGTGTCGCCATGACCGGCGAAATTACATTGCGAGGGGAGGTATTGCCTATCGGCGGGTTAAAAGAAAAGCTCTTGGCAGCTCACCGAGGTGGAATAACAACGGTTTTGATCCCGGCAGAAAATGAAAAAGACTTAGTTGAAATACCAGAAAACATAAAGCGAAATCTGGAGATAAAACCCGTTCATTGGATAGATGAGGTGCTGGAAGTTGCTCTGCAGCATATGCCTGTTCCAATTGACAAAAAAGAGGTTGAAAATCAAGTAAAAAATGAAACGGATACAGCTAAAATGGAAAAGCAGGGTCTAACGGCACATTAAAAAGTTACAGTTTTGTAATAAAGTTGGCAGAAACTTGAAAAATAATGGCTCCGGGGCTTGGTATTGCTTGACACTGTGCGAACCCAATTGATATAAATGTCCCATATTCCTGTGTTGCTGGGGATTGCACACGGGAATTGTCACGCCGGTCTTACAGAATAAAATTTTAAAATTAACTTCCTAAGGGGGAATAATGAATAAATCGGAACTTATTGATGCTATTGCACAGTCTTCTAGTTTAACTAAAGCAGACGCTGGACGCGCTTTGGATGGTTTTATTAGCGCTGTTACAGGCGCCTTGAAAAAAGGCGATTCTGTCGCTTTGGTTGGGTTTGGGACATATGTTGTAAAGACAAGAGCTGCACGTAAAGGTCGTAACCCACAGACTGGGGCAGAAATTACTATTAAAGCTGCAAAAATTCCGTCATTTAAAGCTGGTAAATCATTAAAGGATGCTGTAAACTAGGTATTCTTTAGTCGGGTGCTTAGCTCAGCTGGGAGAGCATCGCCCTTACAAGGCGAGGGTCGGGGGTTCGAACCCCTCAGCACCCACCAGACTTTGGAGTGGTAGTTCAGTTGGTTAGAATACCGGCCTGTCACGCCGGTGGTCGCGGGTTCGAGCCCCGTCCACTCCGCCAAATTAAAAACCCCGGGCCATTGGTTCGGGGTTTTTTTTTGATTAGAATTACGTTGTTTCTTTAGGACAGAGCATATGCTGACAAAAATTAGAGAAAAAGCACAAGGTGCTTTTGCATGGGGTATCTTGATAGTCATTTGTGTACCTTTTGCTTTGTGGGGTATTCAAAATTATTTGGATACCGGGGAGGAGGCTCCGGTTGCTTCTGTAGGAGACAAGGATTTTTTTCAGCGTGATGTCAATAAAGCCTATGAACAATATAGTCAGAATCTTCAAGGGATGGCGATTGATGAACAAACCTTAAAAGCGCAAGCGTTAAATAAGCTGATAAAGGATGAAGTCTTACTGCAATATGTGCATGGGAAAGGCTTAGTTGCAAGTGACGATACCGCTCGCGAGTTTATAAAATCCCTCGCCTATTTTCAGGTGGATGGCAAGTTCGATGAAAAGCAATACAAGGCATTGCTAAATTCACAAAGAATGTCATCAGCGGAATTTGTGAATAGAATCAAGAATGCACTGACTATGGAACAGTTTCAGCGCAGCATTATAGATAGCAGTTTTGCAACGGCCTATGATGTGGAGCATTTCTTTAAAATCCAGAACCAGCAGCGCGATGTCGATTATGTCACTGTAGCTTTACCGAAATTGGCTGAGCAGCCTTCAGAGAAAGATGTAGAAGCATACTATCAGCAGCATCAGGATTTATATCAAACGCCGGAACAGGTTTCCGTAGAGTACGTAGAGTTGTCACTAGAAGAGACAGCTAAAACTATAGACGTTACTGATGAAAAGCTGAAAGCTTTCTATGAAGAGCAAAAAGATCAATATACCACTGCAGAACGAAGGAAAATCAGCCATATCCTGTTTGCAATTAATGACAAGATCGATGAAAAAGCAGCTTTAGAAAAGGCCTTGAAAGCAAAAAAAGATCTGGAAAATAAAGACTTTGCTGTTTTAGCTTCAGAAGTTTCCGATGATAAATTAAGCGCTAAAGCAGGTGGGGATTTGGGGCTGTTTAATGCCGGAGTTATGGAAAAATCGTTTGAAGATGCTGCAAGTGCTTTAAAATTGGGCGAAGTGTCTGCTCCCGTTAAGTCAGCATTTGGTTATCATTTGATTAAAGTAACCGAGTTATTGTCTGGAGAAGTTAAACCGTTTGATTCAGTAAAGGCTGAAGTGACCAAGGCTTATCAAAAAGCCCAAGCAGAAAATGCTTTTTATGAAGCCGGTGAAACGTTAACTGAAATGAGCTATGAGAATCCTGATAATCTAAAAACCGTAGCCGATGCTTTAGGATTAACCATTAAAAAATCGGCGCTCTTTACTAAAGACAAAGGTGAAGGTATTGCGGCTGACGAGAAAGTACGTGGAGCAGCATTTTCTGAAGAAGTTCTTCAAGGCAACAATAGTACGCCTGTAGAGCTGGGAACTGAGCGCCTGGTTGTGTTGCGCATGATGGAGCACAAGGCGGCTGCTACGCGTGAGCTAAAAGATGTTAGACAGAGCATAGTTGCGGCATTACTTGCGGATAAAGCCAAACAGCAGACTGTCGAGAAAGCGCAGCAGATTAAGGCGCGATTGCAGGCTGGTGAATCTATTCGGACTGTTGCGGCTGAAAATAAGCTGCAAGTAAAGGCAGTTGCAGGATTAACCCGCAACAAGAGCGATGTGCCGTTGCAATTGAGCCAGGAAATTTTTAAAGCGGCTAAACCTGTTGGCGGCAAACCGACCGTCTTCACTGCGGAATTACCTTCAGGCGAACAAGCGGTAGTGAGTTTGTCGAAAGTCAAAGAAGGTGTAATGAGTGACGATGATAAAAAACAGATGGAATTGGCGATAAAGAATATTGCCAAAGCGTTTGGTCAAACTGAGTTCAATGCGTTGATAAACAGCTTGCAGGCAAGCGCCGATATATCAGTTAGGGCTTCGAAGTAATTATCGGGCTGGGCATAAAAAAAGGGAGCTGAGGCTCCCTTTTTTTATGCGTGAAAAATTTTAGTTAAGATGCCGCTAAGCCAGCAATATTATAGCCGGCATCAACATAAGTGATTTCTCCGGTAATGCCTGATGCCAGGTCCGAGCACATAAAAGCAGCCGCGTTACCGACTTCTTCAATCGTTACGTTTTTCTTTAAAGGCGCGGTATCGGCCGCTTTGCTGAGCATGGCTTTAAAATCATTAATACCCGATGCGGCAAGCGTTCTGATGGGGCCTGCTGAAATGGCGTTAACCCGTGTACCTTCTGCGCCCAATGCGACAGCCATGTAACGGACATTGGCTTCCAGGCTGGCCTTGGCCACACCCATCACATTGTAGTTAGGTATGGCGCGTTCAGCACCCAGGTAACTTAATGTTAAAAGCGAACCGTTACGTCCCGCCATCATCGCGCGCCCGGCTTTCGCTAATGCAGTAAAGCTGTAAGAACTCACGTCGTGAGCAATTCTAAAGTTTTCGCGGGTGGTGACGTCAACATAATCACCATTCAGTGCGTCGCGGGGCGCGAAAGCGACCGAATGCACGATACAGTCCAAGCCATCCCAGTGTTCGCCCAGCTTTTTAAATACAGTGTCTATGTGTTCATCGATGCTGACATCGCATTCAATGGTAATGCTGGAGTTACAAAGACCTGCCATTTCTTCGACACGGCTTTGCAGCTTTTCATTTTGAAAGGTAAAGGCTAATTCAGCTCCTTCTCGGTGCATGGCTTGAGCAATGCCCCACGCAATTGAACGGTTACTGGCTAAACCCACAATCAAGACACGTTTGCCCTGCATAAAACCCATTATCATCTCCCGGTGTTTTTGTTGTTACAATAGAGTTTCAAGTATCTATGACCCTTTTATTGATGTCCAGTCTTTTGTCTATGAAGATGCAAACCTGCAAAGCTCATGTGCCAGTTCTGATATTGCTTGCTGCATTCTTGAGCGCTTGCGATGTTGCCGAACTCAATAATCCTTATGAGGCAGAAGACGGAAAGCTGTCGGTTTTATATGAATCATTTTCAGAGCGTCCCAAGCATTTGGATCCTGCTGTTGCCTACAGCGCCAATGAATATTCTTTTATCTCACAGGTTTATGAGCCGCCGTTTCAATACCATTACCTGAAAAGACCGTATCAATTAGAGCCGTTAACGGCAACCGGCATGCCGGAAATTAATTATTTGACTGCGCAAGGGGTAAAACTGGATTCAGGCGCAAATGATAGCGATATCGCCTTTACCGATTATTTGATTGAAATTACCCCCCATATTCAATACCAGCCGCATCCGGCATTGGCAAAAAATGCGCAGGGCGGTTATGAGTATCATCGGCTAACCGGGGAGCAAATCAAGTCGCTGACAACATTGGCCGATTTTAAGGCTACCGGTTCGCGTGAATTGACCGCCGAGGATTATGTCTATCAGATCAAGCGCCTGGCGCATCCCAAGATTCAGTCGCCCATCGCCGAAATCATGAAAAATTATATCGTCGGCTTTGACGATTTTTCAAAACAGGTCAGCGACAAGCAAAAGTTTGATATTAGAGATGTTCCGTTGGCGGGCGCGGAAGCCGTCAGCCGTTACCAATACCGCATCAGGATCAAGGGCAAATATCCGCAGTTCATTTTCTGGTTAGCCATGCCGTTTTTCTCGCCGATGCCTTGGGAAGCCGATGCGTTTTACGAGCAGCCGGGGCTGACGGATAAAAACATAACGCTGGACTGGTTTCCCATAGGCACAGGGCCTTATTTATTGTCGGAGAATAACCCGAACCGGCGCATGACCCTGATCAAGAACCCGCTGTTTCATGGCGAGGCCTATCCAGCTGAAGGCGAGCCTGAAGACAGGCAAAAAGGCCTGCTGGGCGATGCAGGGAAGAAGCTGCCCTTCATCGATAAAGTGATCTTCATGCTGGAAAAGGAAACTATTCCCTACTGGACCAAATTCCTGCAGGGCTATTTCGACGCGTCAGGCATCGCCTCGGACAGTTTTGACCAAGCCATACAGTTTACCGGCAGCGGCGGTGTCGCATTAACCGATTCCATGCGGGAAAAAGGCATACAGTTGCAAACCTCGGTGGCGATCTCCAGTTTCTATATGGGTTTTAACATGCTGGATGCGACCGTGGGCGGCGCCACCGAGCAAGCCAGAAAATTGCGGCAAGCCATCGCTATCGCCGTTGATTATGAAGAGTATATTTCAATTTTCAGAAACGGCCGGGGGATTGCCGCTCAAGGCGTTTTACCGCCCGGCATTTATGGTTTCGCCGACGACCAGGAAGGGATCAATTCATATGTCTACGATTGGATTGACGGCAAAGCTTCCGCTCCTGCTCACGCGCCTTACCTACATCCTGTAGGCAAAGCGCGGCGTAAAAAGATTGATGCAGCGCGGCAGTTAATGGCGGAAGCGGGCTATGCCAACGGAATAGATCCGAAAACAGGATCAGCCTTGATCCTGTATTTTGATACGACCGCAGTCAGTGTTGATGACCGCCCCACCATGAACTGGTACCGCAAGCAATTTGAGAAGCTGGGCATCAACCTCGTTATCAGGGCGACCGATTACAACCGTTTCCAGCAGAAAATGCGCGCCGGCAATGCCCAGATCTTCGTCTGGGGCTGGAATGCCGATTATCCTGATCCCGAAAATTTCTTCTTCCTGCTTTATGGGCCTAATTCAAAGGTGCAGCACGGGGGGGAGAATGCAGTCAATTATCAGAATCTTGAATTCGACCGTTTGTTTGAGCAAATGCGCAACATGGATAATAGCGAGCAGCGCTATCGGATTATCCAGCAAATGCAGGAGCTTGTGCGCCACGATGCGCCTTGGATTTTTGGCTTTCACCCGAAGAATTTTTCGCTGTTTCATGGCTGGTATAAGAATCTGAAACCCAACTTAATGGCCAATAACACGCTTAAATACCAGCGCATCGATACCGCCGCCAGAACTGAAAAAAGGCAGGAGTGGAACAAGCCGGTGTTTTGGCCGTTGGTTCTGTGTAGCGTGTTTTTTGTGCTGATATTGATTCCGTCGGTTAATGCTTATCGCCGCCGAGTCAGGGAAACTATCCAATGACCCAATATATTATCCGACGACTTTTATACAGCTTACCCTTGTTGATGGGGGTGAATATCTTAACGTTTGTCTTGTTCTTCGTCGTCAACAGCCCGGATGATATGGCGCGTATGCAACTGGGGCAAAAGCGCGTGACTGAACAGGCGGTGGAGAACTGGAAACAACAACACGGCTACAATGTGCCGCTGCTCTGGAATAGCGATGCGCAAGGCGAAAAAAAAGTAACCGACACCATTTTTTACCAGAAATCGGTAGGTCTGTTCTTGTTCCGCTTTGGCGTTTCCGATAGCGGCAGGAATATCGGCGCGGACATTCAAGAGCGCATGTGGCCGAGTCTTGCCGTGGCGCTGCCTTCCTTAATCGTCGGCTTGCTGGTGAATATCAGCTTTGCCTTGATGATGGTGCTGTTTCGCAACAGTTATCTGGAGCACGCGGGCATCGTTTTGTGCGTGATTTTAATGTCGGTTTCATCGTTATTCTATATCATCGGCGGCCAGTTTCTTATCGCCAAGCTGCTAAGGCTGGTGCCTATTTCCGGCTATGACGATGGCATGGCGGCGGTCAAATTCCTGGTATTGCCGGTGCTGATCGGTGTGTTCTCAGGCATAGGCTCAGGCGTGCGCTGGTACCGGACCTTGTTTCTGGAAGAAGTCGAAAAAGACTATGTGCGCACCGCAAGAGCAAAGGGCCTGACCGAAACCCAGACGCTGTTCCGGCATGTGCTGCGCAACGCCATGATTCCTATACTGACGGGCGTGGTGGTGGTGTTGCCGCTGTTATTCATGGGCAGCCTGATCATGGAGTCTTTTTTCAGCATTCCCGGTTTGGGCAGTTACACCATAGACGCCATTAACAGCCAGGACTTCGCCATTGTGCGGGCCATGGTTTTCCTGGGCTCGGTGCTATATGTGATCGGCCTGCTGCTGACCGATATTTCCTACACTATAGTCGACCCACGGGTGAGGCTGTCCTGATGGTCATATTGTGGACTGACGCGCTGATCTTTACCCTGATCGCCATCATGCTGGGGCTGGCGCTGTATATGCGCGGCAAGGAACATATCAAGCGCCCCATGCAGCAAATTTGCCGCAGCAAGATCGGCATGGTTTCACTGGTGGTGCTGGTGTTTTTTGTGCTGATTGGCTTGCTGGATTCGGTGCATTTCAAGGCCACCGGCAACAAAACCAATGAGATTATCAGTCTGCTGGATTACTGGGCAACGCCTCTTCGGGAGCATGGCGAAAAAACCTATTCCGCGCCTTTTGCCACCACGCTTTACAGCAAGGAAATGATGACGCTGGCCGATGGCGCGACCCAATGGGGCTATCCGCGCCTGGAGTTTGGCGGCAGCCATTTGGCTGATCCAGAAACGCAACGCATGGGGGATATCCTGCAAAAAGCGGGCTACGGATTTGCCCAGGGCGCTGGATTGGCAGCTTTCTTTATGGCGTTGTTATGGGGGACGCTGGCAGGGCAGCGCAAGCGGCTGATGCTCAGTTCGACGACGAGAACGGTCTGGGCGGTGGTGTTTCTTATCGTGTCGCTTAGTTACACCTTGATTGATTTATCCTCCTATTATCATGTCCTGGGCACGGACAAGGTCGGGGAGGATGTTTTTTACCAGGCGGTAAAAAGCATACGCACGGGGCTGGTCATAGGCACATTGACCACCCTCATCATGCTGCCGATGGCGGTCATCTTCGGCATCCTGGCCGGTTTCTTTCGCGGCTGGATAGACGATGTCATTCAATACATCTACACCACGCTTAATTCTATTCCCGGCGTGCTGCTGATAGCGGCCTCCATCCTGATGGTCCAGGTGTATATGGCCAATCATGAGGCGGCCTTTACCAGCGTGGTAGTGCGCGCCGATATGCGGCTGCTGTTCCTATGCCTGATTCTGGGCGTGACCAGTTGGACCGGCTTATGCCGGTTGCTCCGGGCGGAAACCCTAAAGCTCAGGGAAATGGAATATGTGCAGGCCGCGCAGGCGCTTGGCGTTAAGCAAGGCATGATTTTGCTGCGCCATATCCTGCCCAATGTCATGCATATCGTGCTGATCTCCGTGGTACTTGATTTCAGTTCGCTGGTGCTGGCTGAGGCGGTGTTGTCCTACATCAATATCGGCGTCGATCCGACTACTTACAGCTGGGGCAACATGATCAACGGCGCGCGGCTGGAAATGGCGCGTGAGCCTATCGTGTGGTGGTCGCTGACGGCCGCCTTCGCGTTTATGTTCGCCTTAGTGCTGGCGGCGAATTTGTTCGCCGATGTGGTGCAGGATGCGTTTGATCCAAGGCGGAGCGGCAATGAATAATCCCATATTGGCTGTCGAGCATCTCAGTGTTGCTTTCAATCACGGGCAGAAGGTCGTTGATGACATCAGTTTTGCCATCTATCCGGGCGAAACCTTTGCCTTGGTGGGCGAATCGGGTTCCGGCAAATCCATCACGGCATTGTCGGTGCTGAGATTGTTGCCTAACAATGCCCGCCTCAATGCCAGCGCAATCAGCCTGCAAGGCGATAATTTACTAAGTCGCTCGGAATTTGAATTGTGCAAAATCCGTGGCCGGCGCATCGGCTTGATTTTCCAGGACCCGATGTCGTCGCTCAATCCGGTGATGACGATAGGCAGCCAGATTGAGGAAGTTATCAACATTCATTTTGACCTGCCCCAACAAGCCGTTAAACAACGCGTGCTGGAATTATTGCAGCAGGTTGAAATCCCCGAACCGCAGCAGCGCATTAAAGACTATCCGCATCAGCTTTCCGGCGGCCAGCGGCAGCGGGTGATGATCGCTATCGCCTTGGCGGCTAAGCCTGATTTATTGATTGCCGATGAGCCAACCACGTCTCTGGATGTCACCATACAGGCGCAGATACTGGCGTTGTTGAAAAACATACAGCAGCAGACCGGCATGGCGTTGTGGCTGATCAGCCATGATCTGGCGCTGGTATCCACGATGGCGGACCGCGTTGCCGTGATGCAGCAGGGTGAAATCGTTGAAACAGGGGCGACTGCCGATTTCTTTAGCAATCCCAAACATCCTTATACCCGCAAATTACTTAGCGCCCTGCCGTCCATGCAGAGTTGCCTGGCGCACAACGCCGAGGAAAAACCGCCTTTACTGCAGGTTAACGATTTCAAGGTCTATTATCCGGTTCGAAAAGGTATTTTTAAGCGGATAGTCGATTTTGTTCGGGCGGTGGATGGCGTAAGTTTTGACATTCAGCAGGGAAAAACGCTGGCCTTGGTCGGCGAGTCCGGTTGCGGCAAGACAACGCTAGGCAAAGGCTTGTTAAATCTGATACCGGGCAGCAGCGGGCAGGTTGTTATTAACGGCATTGAGTTGAACAGCCTGAGCGGCGAGCAATTAAGGCAACAACGCGCAAATATCCAGATAGTTTTCCAGGACCCTTTTTCATCGATGAATCCCAGGATGCTGGTCGGTGATATCATTGCCGAAGGCATCAGGGCTTTGCATCCCGGCATTAAGCCGGATGAGCGCAAGGCAAGGGTCCGGCAACTGTTGCGGCAGGTTGATTTGCCGGAAGATTCGGCGCAACGCTATCCGCATGAATTTTCCGGCGGTCAGCGGCAGCGCATCTGCATAGCCCGCGCCCTGGCGGTTGAGCCTAAACTGATTGTTTGCGATGAGCCGACCAGCGCGCTGGATGTGTCGGTGCAGGCGCAGATCATTCAATTGCTCAAGTCATTGCAGCAGGAAAAAGGCGTGAGCTATTTGTTTATCACCCATGATCTTGCCGTGGTGGCAGAAATAGCCGATGATGTCGCCGTGATGTATCAAGGCAAAATTATAGAGCAGGGCAGTGTGGCTCAGGTGTTGACGCAGCCTAAGCATGCTTATACGAGAAAGCTGTTGGAAGCTGTTCCTGTTTTAAAGACAGAAAAATGATAAAATTAGAACCACGAGTAAAGCTGGTTTAGATAATAATAATTTAGTGATGGCGGTTGAGCCATCGAGAGGACGTTGTAATGAGTGGATTAAGCGCAGAAAGTTTGGGATTGAAGAGTGTCGGCAAGGTTTATCATAACCTCAGCTACGATGACCTGTTCACGCACGAAGTGAACAATAACGAGGGTCGCGTCGCCAGTAATGGGACCATGATGGTCGATACCGGAAAATTTACTGGACGCTCGCCCAAGGACAAATACTTTGTCCAGCAATCACCTTCCAGTGCCAATATCGCCTGGGGCAGCATCAACAAGCCCGTTTCTGCCGAGATTTTTGACGAGCTGTATGCGGATGTCATTGATTATCTTTCCGGTAAGGATATCTATGTCACCGATGGCTACAGCGGCTCTCACCCGGATACCTGCAAGTCGGTCCGTTTTATTACCGAGTTTGCCTGGCAGTCGCATTTTGTAAAGAACATGTTTATTCGCCCTGAGCAAGCGGAACTCGAGACTTTTTCGCCCAATTTCAGGGTCTATAACGCCAGCAACATGACCAACGAAAAATGGCAAAAGCAGGGTCTCAATTCTGAGGTTTTTTGTGTCTTCAACGTCGAAAAGAACATCGCCATCATCGGCGGCACCTGGTACGGCGGGGAGATGAAAAAAGGCATTTTCACCATGATGAACTATTGGTTGCCGCTTGAAGGCATACTGTCCATGCATTGCAGCGCCAATGTCGGCAAAGCTGGCGATGTGGCATTGTTCTTCGGGCTTTCGGGAACCGGTAAAACAACCCTTTCCACCGATGCCTCGCGCAAGTTGATCGGTGACGATGAACATGGCTGGGACGACCACGGCGTTTTCAATTTCGAAGGCGGTTGCTACGCCAAATGTATCGGTCTTACGCCGGAAACCGAGCCGGAGATTTTTAAGGCTATCAAGCGTCATGCGCTGCTCGAAAACGTTGTTTATGACGAAGACGGCGTGGTTGATTTTTTCGACAGCTCCAAAACGGAAAACACCCGTGTTTCCTACCCTATTGAACATATAGAAAATCATGAGCCCAGCCTTAAGGCCGGACTGCCGAAAAACATTATTTTCCTGAGCTGCGACGCCTTCGGGGTCTTGCCGCCGGTATCCAAGCTGACCAAAGAGCAGGCGATGTACTACTTCCTGTCCGGCTATACCGCCAAGGTTGCCGGTACTGAGCGGGGTATTATCGAGCCGCAGGCAACCTTTTCCGCCTGCTTCGGTGAAGCGTTTTTACCGCTGCATCCGACGACCTATGCAAAGTTGCTGGGCGAAAAGATGGAGAAAAATGGCGTTAATGCCTATCTGGTTAATACCGGCTGGACGGGTGGCGGCTATGGCATCGGCCAGCGCATGAGCATTAAAGCGACGCGCGCCTGCATCAATGCGATTCTGGACGGCAGCATCAACAATGTTGAGTTCGATAAAACCCCGTTTTTCGGCCTGAATATACCCAAAGAGCTGCCGGGGGTTGATAGCGCGCTGCTCAATCCACGTAACGCATGGGCTGATAAAGATCATTTCGATGAGATAGCGGCAAAACTGGCTGCCATGTTCATCGAAAACTTTAAGAAATATATCCAGGTAAATGATGATTTCGATTTTACCCAGGCGGGGCCGCATATCTAGCGCTTTCCTTTGGGAGGCAGATTGTTTTTAGCTAAGTGCTTGTCGAGGTGATACGAATAAACGGTATATATCAAGGAAATTAGATGGCTACTTTTAAAGATATCAATCTGCAAGTCGGCGCACGGTTACAAATGGCGTTGCAGCATGGCACGAAACAACAGATTTATTATACGGAGCTCATCGGTTACGTAGATGGAGAGTACTTAATAGTCAAGACGCCTTTTGAGAATGGGCTTTCCGTTCCAATGCAGGTCGATAAGCAGGTTATCTTGCGGATATTATCAGGGGTGAAGGTTTTTACGTTGGCTTGCGAGATAAAGAACATCTTCAGGGCTCCGCATTATTATATGCATCTTAGCTTTCCCACGGATATTAAAGCCACCGCGTTGCGTAGCGCCGTCAGAGCCAAGGTGAGGTTGCCGGTGCAAGTCAATGGCATAGCCGGAGCTGGCATTATTACCGATATCAGTGTCACAGGCGCCGGGATAATTGCCGATAGAGCACTGGGCGAGCTTAATGAAGAAGCTTTAATTTCTTTCAAGTTTCCCATAAAACCGACCAATCAGGGCGCGAAGATAGAAACCGGCGTAACGATTTGCAGTATTCAGCAGTTGCCCAGCAAGAAAAAAGACGCGCCACCAAAGTTCTCGCATGGAGTTCTGTTTCATGAGATAGACCCTACCAGTCAAGCGATGTTGCTAAACCTTGTGTATGACTCTTTGTACCGGCTGAACTAGAAGCGTGAGAATCTGCTGCTGAGTCCAGTAAGCTTTGCCTGCATCTGGCATAACTGTTGTTTATACCCCCTTCAATTCCCAAGAGATGCGATTTTGCCGAACCGGTAACGGTTGGCTGATAGGTGTTCCCCGTCATTTGTCCGGCATGAGTCGTAGTAGCGGACGCATGAATATATCCCGGCTGAGTTTTGTTTAATTTAGAAGTTTGTCAGATTTATTTTGTATTACGATAGATTAATGTTGTATTGAATCGATACTATGATCTAGAATGACGCACCATCCATTTGATGGTGCGATTTAACTGCAAAAGATTTTGATGACTTATAAATGAGATATAAATATGGCTGCCAAATTAATTAATAAAGTGCTGACCGCTTCACTGCTCGTTTTTTCTTTCAGCAGTCATGCGACTGAACCTTCGCCTACAGTTGCGACCTCATCAGAAGTAGGCAATTGCCGCTTTATAAATGCAATATCCGTTTCGTCAGGTTTTGGCAAACAAACTAATTGGCGTCAGCTTTGCCAGCATAAGATGTTGAAGGAAGCCAAAGACGCAGGGGCCACGCATGTAGTCATAGTAAGTATAACAACTATTGGTGCATTTAACGGAACCATCGATGCTAATGCCTATGTATGCAGCGGCTAAGGCAGGATTAAAAATAAAATTGACGCGGATTCCTGCGAAATTCACAGTGCCTGTATATTTATACAGGCATCATATTCAGCCATAGTTGATTGCGGGTTCTTTTGAACCACAAAACCCATTGTAATTGGTTGATCTGCACCACAGTCAAGGTGGTCATTTTCTGAAAACCCCTGTCTGAACGGGGGTGCGCTTGCATGCGTTTGTGGCATATAACTTGCTCTAGATGTTTTTTATAGTTGTGTAGAAGTGTTTCTAATGAGCACGGCAGACAGACAATATATTTCAATGTGTAACCGAAATAAATTATGAAATTGAGCTTTTCAAGCTGCTGTCATATAGATGTGTTCATATAAGCTGATAGTGTCAAACATGGATTGTATAAAGTGAATAAATTCTGCAATAAATTACCCCCTAAAATGCAAATTTACTCAATGAAGAGTAAGCTTTGCGTGGCTCACTTTCTTAACGATCCGGTATGAAAAAGTTAAATTTTAAAGCTTTAATATGCCTGGTTCTTACTTTATGGACAATGGTGCTGCGGGCGGAAACAGCGGCAACTGGAGAAGGGCATTTAGCCATTACTGAACAACAAGCCATTGCGTTGTTCTATCAACGTAACCTCAGCTTGATTGCAGCAAGCTTCAATATTGATAGCGCTCAGGCGCAGGAGATTATTGCTGCCGCGATTCCAAATCCGGTGTTCGGGTTCACCGTTTCGTCACTGAGCCCCAATATGTTTCATCAGGAATTTAGCAATGCGCCGTTGCCAGCGATATCGCCACAGATTCAGCAACTCATTGAGACCGCCGGGAAGCGCCGGTTACGGATAGAAAGCAGCGAGCTTGCCACCGAAGCGGTAAATTTTGACTTGAAAGACACCGCTCGCGTGCTCACCAATGCTGTGCGGCGCAGTTATTACAGTCTGCTGCTGGCGCAAAAAACGGCCAAGATGGCAAGCGACAATTTCGAGCGCTATCGTGAAATTCTGCGGGTTAATGCAATCAGGCTCAAGGTGGGCGATATTGCGGCGACGGATTTTACCCGGATTGAGGTCGAAAGCCTCAAGGCTCAAGGCGATCAGGATCAGGCCCAGGCAGCATTGAATCAGGCGCGAGCCAATTTGCTGCTATTGCTGGGCTGGCCTGAAAACAGCATGGAAATCTCCGCTGTTGAGGCCTGGCCGGAAGCGTCGCCTGAAATTGCACGGGCAGGACAGGAACAGTTGGCCGGGCAGGCGCTGGAGCGGCGGCCCGACCTGCAGGCTGCACGAGTGCGTATAGAACAGGCTGGAAAAATGCTGATCTTGGCGAACCGGCTGGCTATCCCCGATGTGACTGTCAGTGCTTTTTACCAACGCGATCCCGGTAACTTCTTTACGGACAGCGGCGGCGTGGGTATCAGTGTGCCGCTGCCGTTGTTTTATCGCCAGGAGGGTGAAATCTCAAAGGCCCGTGTCGGTCTAAATTCTGCTGAATTGTCGCTAAAGCAGACTGAGCAGGGCGTGCGGGCCGAGGTTATGAAGGCTTTGTCGGCCTGGCAAAGCGCCGACGCTATTTCGCAACGCTTTGAGACATCCGTGGTGAAGCGAATTGAAATGTTACGCAAAGCGCAGGAGATCGCTTATCAGAAAGGTGCAGTAGGGCTGTTGGATTTGATTGATGCAGAGCGCAATTACAAGGCAATGATGCTGGATTATTACACTGCTTTGGCGAACCGCAGCAACGCTTGGGCGGACTTGTTGATGGCTTACGGAGAAGAAGTCAAATTATGAATATGAAGTTTTTCGATCCTATCCGTCTGGCCGTGGGGCTACTGGCTTTGTCTCTGCTGGCCTGTCAGTCGCAAAACGATGAGCCACAACAGCAAGCCACGGCGCTACCCAAGAATGAAGTGATACTCAGCCCGGATTCGCCCAAGCGCGATTATATCAAGGAAGCGATTGTTGAATTAGTGCGGCGCCCCCTTATGGATCCGGTAACGGGTAAGATCACTTATGACGAAACCCGCACCGCTCGCGTTTCCTCGCCTATTGCCGGACGGGTGACCGGTGCTATCGCCGCATTGGGAGATCATGTTCAGGCGGGCGATGCCCTGGCGGAACTGGATAGCCCGGAGCTGGGGCAGGCCCAATCGGATTATGCCGGCGCACAGGCCGATTTGAATTTGGCCAACCGGGCTTTTCAGCGTATGCAGGAGCTTTATGCAAACGGCATCGCTCCGCGCAAGGACCATGAACAGGCGCAAGATAATCTGGCGCGTGCCCGCAGCGAGGCGGAGAGGGCGCGGCTTAAATTGGCAAACCTTGGTGTGCGCAACGGGAGAACGGATAACCGCTTTGTCCTGCATGCGGCCATCGCAGGGGCGATCACCGAACGCAACATCAATCCCGGTATGGAAGTCAGGTCTGATCTGGCCGCACCGCTGTTTGTCATCTCCGATCTGAGCAGTTTATGGGTGCAGATGGATGTTTTCGAGAAGGATATTGGTTTGATTCATGTCGGAGCGCAGGTGCTGGTGCGTGTGCCGGCCTATCCCGGCGAAATTTTTACGGCGACCGTCAGTTATATCAGTCAGGTGGTCGAAGAAGCGACGCGCACGGTGAAAGTGCGCTGTATTTTACCTAATGACGATAACCGTCTGTTACCTGCCATGTACGCCGCCATCGAGGTGCAAAGCGCCCCGGATGATAAGGCGGTTGTGGTGCCGCTAACAGCATTATTTACCGAGGGTGAATCCGACTGGTTATTTGTGGCTATCGGCGACGGTCATTATCAAAAACGTCCGGTCAAAGCGGGCCTGCGCCTCAAGGATAGAGCCGTGATTCTGCAAGGCCTGAAGCAGGGAGACCGATTGGTGGTCGATGGCGCTCTGCTGCTGCGCACCGAGGAAGACACGGAACAGGACGGTGGGGAAATCAAGCCGTGATTAATAAAATCATCGCGTTCTGTCTGCAGCAGCGCCTGTTAATTATCGGTGCGTCGGTGCTGCTGGCTGTCGTTGGCGTTATATCGTTCGAGCGTCTGCCGGTACAGGCTTTTCCTGATGTGCAGAATGTTTTCGTGCAAGTGGTCACTCAATACCCCGGCCAGGCTCCGGAAGAAGTGGAAAAGCTGATCAGTTTGCCGATTGAAAAAGAAATGAACGGCTTGCCGCATTTGATCAACATGCGCTCGGTGTCCATTTTTGGCTTGTCTGTGGTAACGCTGACCTTCGATGATGAGGCCGAGGATTATTTTTCCCGGCAGCAGGTTGTGGAGCGATTACGAGCAGTCAGCTCCAGCTTGCCGGATGAGGCTCATCCTGTGATGGGGCCATTGACAACCGGTGTAGGTGAAATTTACCGCTATCGCATTGAAGCGCCTAACTATCCTTTGGTCGAACAGCGCGCTTTGCAGGACTGGGTGATCGAGCGCACCTTGCGTTCCGTGCAGGGCGTGGCTGACGTAGTGGCTTTTGGCGGCGGCGTTAAGCAATATCAGATAGAGGTCGATCCCGACAAGCTGAAAGATTACAAATTAACACTCCCTGAAGTTTACCAAGCTGTTGCCGCCAATAATGCCAATACCGGCGGCGGTTATATCGAGCACGGTTACGAAGCGCTGGTAGTGCGCGGCGCCGGTTTGTTGAAGTCCGCTGATGAAATCGGCGACATCGTCGTTGCCAGCCGGGATGGCGTGCCGGTGTTCGTTAAACAAATCGCTAATGTGGTGATAGGGCCGCAGCCTCGCAATGGCATCGTCGGCTACAATGAGCGCGATGATGTGGTTGAAGGCGTGGTCCTGTTGATCAAGGGCAGGGACGCCATCAATGTGTTGCAGGGGGTGAAAGAAAAAATTGATGACCTTAATGGCCACATTTTGCCGCCAGGCGTCAAGATAATCCCCATCTATGACCGCACGGAACTGGTGCAGCACACGGTGCACACAGTCGAGCACAATATGCTGGAAGGCGCCGCGCTGATTTTGGCGATTCTGGTTGTTTTCCTGCGCCGGGCGCTGGCTTCGGCCGTGGTTATTGTTGTCATCCCGCTATCCTTGCTGTTCGCTTTCATCCTGATTGATGTGGAGCATGTTTCCGCCAACCTGATTTCCCTGGGTGCGATTGACTTCGGCATTATCGTGGACAGCGCTGTGGTGCTGGTAGAGGCGATTATGGTCAAAGTGACTTTAGAGATGAGTCAGCAGGCAAGTGTGTCGCATATGCGCCAATCCATGCTGATGACAGCGGTGGATCTGGCCCGGCCTATCCTGTTTTCCAAAGCCATCATCATCATTGCCTTTCTGCCCATCTTCACCTTTCAGCGGGTTGAGGCAAAAATATTTTCACCGATGGCGTTCACGCTCAGTTTTGCCTTGTTGGGTTCACTCATCATCAGTTTGACGCTAGTCCCGGTGCTGCTGAGTTACCTGCTGGGTCCCCGGCTTATTGAAGTGCACAATCCGCTGGTGGAAGGTATGGAACGGCGCTATCGGGCTGTATTGGAAGCCGTGTTGCGCCACCCCCGCAAATTATTCATTGGCGCAGGATTGACGCTGGCCTTATCGCTAGTCTCTACGCCGTTGATCGGTACCGAGTTTATGCCCAAGCTGGATGAGGGTAATATCTGGCTGACAATCACGCTGCCGACGCCAGTCTCATTGGCTAAAGCCAAAGTGCTGGAACAGGATGTGCGAGGGCGCTTGCGCGAGTTCACTGAGGCCAAGTCGATACTCACTCAGTTGGGACGGCCTGAGGATGGCACTGACCCCAAAGGGTTCAATAACCTGGAAGTGCTTATCGATCTCAATCCAAAGAATACCTGGCATTATGGTGACAAGGACGAACTGGTCGCAGCCATGCAAAAACGCCTGGCGGTGTTTCCCGGCTTGCAGTTCAATTTTTCCCAGGTGATTCAGGACAACGTGGAGGAGGCCATTTCCGGCGTTAAAGGCGAGATTGCGATCAAGATTTTCGGCGAGGATCTTAAAATCCTGCAGGAAAAAGCCAATCAGATCACTCATATTCTTCGTTCCATAGAAGGCGCTACCGATGTGGCTGCCGAGCAGCAATCGGGACTGGCCCAGATGGTTATTGCCATTGACCGGGCCAAGATCGCCCGTTACGGCATCAATGTTAATGATGTGGAAAGTGTCATTGCGATGGCGGTGGGGGGCAAGACCGCTACACAGATGCTGGAAGGCGAGCGCCGTTTCGATATTACGGTCAGGCTAACCGGGTCTGCCCGCGATTCAGTAGGGGCGATTGAGGATATTACTGTGTTATCTCCGGATGGCACCCGTATTCCCTTGGCTGAATTGGCGGAGATCAAGGTTAATCAGGGCGCTTCACGTATCAGCCGCGAGGACAACATGCGCCGCATCGCCATCAAGTGTAATCTGATCGGGCGCGATCAAGGCAGCTTTGTGGCCGAGGCGCAGCAAAAAGTCGCGGAGCAGGTTGTATTGGAGCCCGGCTACCGGATCGTCTGGAGCGGCCAGTTCGAGAATCAGCAACGCGCTATGAAGCGGCTTTCGTTTATCGTTCCGGTCAGTTTAGTGCTTATTTTTGTCCTGCTGTTCTGGGCCTTCCAGTCACTCAAGAGCGCAGCGCTGATTGTGATGAACGTGCCTTTCGCCATGATTGGCGGCTTGGTGGCCTTGCTGCTGACCGGCATCCACTTGAGCGTGTCGGCAGCGGTCGGGTTCATCGCGTTGTTCGGAATCGCGGTACAAAACGGCGTTATCCTGCTAACCCAGATCAATCATCTGAGGCGTGAAGGCATTCCGTTACAGGATGCTATCTTGCAAGGTTCCGTCAGCCGTTTGCGCCCGGTGGTGATGACCGCACTGATGGCGATACTGGGGCTGATACCTGCGGCGCTTTCTACCAGCATCGGTTCGGAAACTGCAAAACCTTTCGCTGTTGTCATTATTGGTGGACTTATTACGGCGACACTATTAACCTTGACCATGTTGCCGGCACTTTACCGCCATTTTGAAGAACAACACGAAACTTGAGACATTCTTATGAAAGAAATTCGAGCTTATATTCAGCCCTTCATGTTATCCAAACTGACGCAGACGCTGCTCGAAATACCCAATTTCCCAGGCATGAGCGTATCCGATTGTGAGGGTTTTGGGCGTAAAAAAGTCGTCGAAGGGCAGGACTACATGCCGTTTATGGCAAAAAAGCGTATTGAGATTTTTGCCCAGGAAGAATTGGTGGACAGTATTTTCAATGCCATCATGACGATTGCCAACACGCATCAGCATGGCGCCGGCAAAGTCTATGTCATCAGTGTTGATAAGGGTGGGCATATCAGCTCCGGAGAGCGGGGAGACAACGTGGCGTGATGGCGTGCGGATTAGATTCGGCGAAAATATTTTATTTCCAATGATGTTTTTAGCGGGCTTATTTTTTCATTACACCCAGAACCATCGCAATATGCGCCAACTCGGCGACGCTTGATACCTTGAGTTTATTTCTTATTTGCGTGCCGTAATTGGCAACGGTTTTATAACCCAGACATAGCTCGTCCGCGATCTTGTGGGCGGTCAGGCCTTTTGCCAGCAGCAGGAATACGTCGAATTCTCTGGCGGACAGCGTATCGATAATGGTTTGATATTCGGCCTTGCTATCTTGTACGGGCATGTTTTCCATCAAGCCCTGTTCAATATAAATGCCGCCTTCGGCTATTTTCTGTATCGCCTCCACCAGAATTCCAGGAGCGCTGTTTTTGGTGATATAGCCTTTTGCTCCTGCGCTCATGGCTCTATCCACATAAACCATTTCATCGTGAACGCTAAAGACCAGTATTCTGGCGTTACTGTCGCGGCTGCAGATGCGGCGTATGCTCTCCAGCCCGCCAATGCCCGGCATGGATAAGTCCAGCACCATCACATCCGGCTGCTGTTCCAGATACAACTGACAGGCCTGCTCGCCCCGCTCGGCTTCGGCGATTACCTCAATATTGTCTTCGGTCGATAGCAGCAACCGGAAACCCGCACGCACGATGGCGTGATCATCCACTAATATGACTTTTATCTTGTCTTTCATTTCAGCGGGATACTCGCGATGATGCTCATGCCTTGGTGTGGCTGGGTCTGGATGGTGAGCTCGCCGCCCAGGCTGTTGATTCTTTCTCTCATGCCCAACAATCCAAAGCCTGTTTTAATCATTTCAGCGTCACAGCCTTGTCCGTCGTCGGTGACCTGTAACCGGAGCACTCTGCCTGCCGCGGGCTGGTTTTTAATTTTCAGGCTGATGGTAGCCTGCTTTGCCTGCGCATGGCGAACAATATTGGTCAGGCATTCCTGCACGACTCTGAATACCTGAATGGCGATTTTTTGCTCCAGATGATCAACCTCGTCAGGGCAGTCGATGGTGAGTTTTAACTCCGGGTTCCTGGCCGACCAGTGGTTTAACAGATCTTCCATGCTTGCTTTCAGTCCCAGTTCGGTTAATACCAAGGGGTGCAGTTGATGCATCATGGAGCGCACAACGGACATTAAATGGTCGCAGATATTGATAATGGAATCGGTGGTTTTTTTGATGTCGGCCTTGGCGTGGGCGGCGGTGACGGCCATAACCTTGATGGCGGTCAGCGATTGCCCCAGTTCGTCATGCAGTTCCTGAGAAAGCCGCTGCCTCTCATCTTCCTGTATTTCCAGTGAATGTTGGGTTAATGCCCGGTTTTCCTGTTGGCTTATATTTAGTTCGCCGGTCATGTGATTGATGGCTTTGGCGATGCTGTCATACTCCTTGGTGGAAAACTCGGGCAGTTTTTGCCGGTATTGTCCGGTTTCAATCACTTTTAGCGCGTTGACAATGACGGCGATGGATTTAAGCGCTTTGTTAAAGGCCAGATTGACGGATAAAAAGGTGAACAGCGTCAGCAGGAAAAATGAGCTGAAAAAAGCAATGCTTTCTTGCCAGACTTCGGTGATTTCATCCAGGGGATTGGCCTGAATAATCAGGGTTAGCTGTTTGCCGTCAGAAGCTGTGATCGGGTGTTCGGCTTTGGGGTGAGTGCCTTCCACCAGATTGACAAACCATTGCGGCGGGGTTTCATTGCGTTCGGTTGACTGTCTGGAGTGGGTAAAATTGATGATTCTCCCTGAGGGTTCTTTGAGCTGAATGCTTAAATGCCTGGTTTCCTTGAGTGAATTAAGCTTGGGCAGCCAGTCGGTTTCGGTATGCGCGGATTGCGATGCCTGTGAAAAGCCAAAGGTTATCAGTTGTACGGCCAGGTTAATGGATGAGTCGATTTCTTTGTCGACGGCATTTCGCGCTTGCCAGATTGCTATCGAGCCGCCCAGTATCAGGATGCACAGGGAAGAGATCAGAATTCGTATGTTGATTTGGTAGCGCAGGCTCATTGGTTTTGAAAACTCGACACTTGCAACATCGGATTGATGGTATGCAAAAATATACCATTATTCATTCACAGAGAATTATTCGCTATAGGAAAAATTCTTTTTTTTGCAATGCGGGGCTTTTTGATTAAAAACCGGTGTGGGTTAACGGTTATGCGGGGATTCCCGTTTCAGCGTTGCTTGTTCTGGAAAGATTCAGTTCACTACGCTTGAGTTCCAATGGTAGCTAACGGCAATGGCCGCTGTCGACAGCACTACAAGTTGCCAGATATAGCTATCAAAATAAGCGACACAAACGGTTATAAGGCCCAGAAATAATCCTACGAAAACACAGCGCCAGTCTTTTTTTATGCCGTCCAGATAAGTCGTTAACGCCAGTATCAACAGCACTATCAGGCCCGCTTCTTCATGGAAGATTCTTCCTGAACTGTGGTAGGCGTAAATGATGATTACCGCACACAAGCCGCCTGCCCAATGTAGCAGCTGATTGATGAATGCTTTGAGATTATCGCGGTGTTGTTTGAATTGATAATAGCCGGGAGCGATGGCGAGAACGGTAAATATGAATGTCATCCCAAACCAATAATCATGGCTCGTATGCCGATAGGTATAGCCAATGTAGGCGCCGAGCAGCGACAAAAGTAAGCGTAGTGTAAAAAGATTATGGGTTGATAGCAGATTTTGCTTGTTCATGAACGGTTCTCAAGAGGCTAGATAACGAATAACGATATATTTACGATCGGAAAAACGGCCCGAATTTATACAGTCTGGGCAGATAGACAAGGCTTAACAGCAGCAATGCCAACAATGCCGGTTGCCAGCGAATATCAGTCTGCACAAGTTTTTCAGTCGCCAGTTTCGGGTTTTGTAATGCCTGGCTAAGGTTTTTTAAGTCGGTTAAGCGGGCGTAAGCCAAACCGGATTCGGCGGCCAGTTTTTCCAAATAGGTTTCGTGCAAGGCTGTTAAATGCTCGCTCCCTGTGGCGGCTTCGCTGCCGAACGGGGCATTGCGCGCGTTATAGCCTTTGATTTGCGACGGGTCCAGATTCGATTGTCCGAATGTGGAACGGTGCGGCACATCGTCCCGAGCATAAAATCCGGTTTGCTTGCCTTGACTGTCGAATTTGGGAATGGGCACAGCCTGCAAACCGCCTACACCGATAATCATGCCTTTCGCTCGTTCCTTTACAGTTGAAAAATCGGTTTGGTAATTGGGATTAACAGGCGGCGCTTCCTGTCCGTCGGTAATAAAAACCACCGGACTGTCGCTTTTTTGCAGCATTTCAAGCGTGCTCAACAAGCCTTTGGCAATATTGCTGTCCGCCGCCCAGGCCATGCGCCAGTCGACTTTGCTGATGGCGGTGTCTATTTCCGTGTAAGCCGAACAAACTTCCAGCGGCTCGAATAACAGGGTTGAGCGCCTTTCGGTAAACAGGCCCAATCCGACTTTGGATTCGCATGGCAGTTTTTGCAACAGTTCGCGCAAGGTTTGCTTAACAAAATGCAGGCGGCTGACGGCCTGATTATCTTGCTGATAGTCGGTAGCATTCATGCTGCGGGTAATATCGATAATAAAGGTGTAGTTATAGGTTGGCATTTTTTGTTGCTTGCTGGGAACTATGAATAGCACCAGCATGGCTAAAGCCGCCAGCAGCAAACACCAGGTTCTATAATCTTTTAATGTGTGGTTCATTGTTTTCTCGTTGCATCGTTCCCATGCCGTAGCGTGGAAACGATAATGTTAAGGCAAGCCACGCGGAAACCCCGGCACGGTCGTCCACAATTGCGATTTCTGGGTTGTCGGGCTGTCGTCAGGCATGTCGACCCTGTCCATTTCCGGCAATAGGCGCATGGCGACTTCAAGGTTGTATTTGGCATCCCAGTCGCTGCTGTCTAATGCCAAAGACTGCCGGTAGGCCTGTTTCGCCAGTCCCGCCAAGGGCATGGCTTCATTGATATTCATTGCTTTTGCCTGCTGTATGGCTTGCTCCAGATACAGGTTGCCGAGGTTGTAGCGGGCTTTGGCCTGGAAGTTCCGGTCGCCTTTGTCCATAACCAGGCTCAGGGTCGACAAGGCCTCGTCGTAGCGGTGTTTTTGTTTGAAATAAAAAGCCCGCGCCAGTCTCAATTCCGGCTCGCCGCTGATGACTTTATTAACAGCCACGTCCTTTCCAGAGGTTAATTGCCGGATTAAGTCATTGTCACGATGGATGCCGTACAATGTGCCGGCGCTGTAAACGAAAGCCGCTAAACTGGCCGCCAACGCGGCCCACAGCGTGATATGCCTGATCGTTCTTATCATCGTTTGACCTCAAAAAATTTAACGCCCAGCAGAACCAGAAGCAGGAAGGCCGCTACGCTGTAGCAGACTGCCGACCAATCCTGTTTGGGGATGCGTTCGAAATAGTGCATCGGCAGGTTTTCCAACTGGTTGATGTCGGCAATCGCCTGTTTTAACGCGTCCGGGCTTTCCGCTTCATAAGCCTGATAAGGGCTGCCCAGCCCCAGAAAAAACTTGTGCAGGTACAGTTCGGGCATGGCCCCTGCGTTGTCGTCCCGGCTGTCTTCAGGCGGGTCGAAAATGCCGGGGCTGCCCGCCGTGCGCAGGAAAATCCAGTACAGGCGGACTTGCTGTTGTTTAAACCATTCCCGCAATTTCTGTTCGCTGTCGTGATCGATTGCCGCCGCGCCGTCTGAAACCAGCAATACGATACGCGAGCCGGTGACCGGTTGTTGTTCAAAAAACGATATGGCCATCCCTAAGCCTTTGCTGACATGGGTAAAACCCAGCGCCGGTGTCGCGGTCGCGGCAATCGCTGCTTGCACCGCGTTTTTGTTTTCGGTCAGCGGCATCACGAATAATGGCGAAGTGCTGTATTCCGCGACCCCGATCAAATCGTTTTGCCTCTGTTTGACAAAATCGGTCAATAAGCGCCGCGCCGCCGTGGCCTTGGATTCATCGGAGCCGTTCGGCGCGCGTCCGGCAAAGGTGTTATCCATGCTGCTGCTGCGATCGAGCAATAACACAATATGCGCGCCGTGGCCGATTCTTTCCAGGCTTTGTTCGGTGCGATGCAGGCCCGCGATGCCCAGCACTAATCCGGCGATGGCGGCGACGGCGCACAGCCGCAAACAGCAGGCGACAAAGACCGACAGCTTATCGCCAGGCATCAATGTCAGCCACGGAGCGGGGCTTGAACGCATCCCGCTATTGAACAGCGGCAACAGGGCGAGTAACAGGCCTGACAAAGCCCAAGGGGAATTAACCGCCAAATTCATCGGCTGCCCCGCTCAATTTTCCGGCATTGTTCGCAGAGGTCCTTTAGCTGTTGCAAATCCAGCGCTACAACAATCATGCCGTCAGAAAAAAAATAACGGTTGGAGTAGTTGAAAAACCAAGCCAATTGGGAGCTTATTTGAAGATACTGCGGGTTGCGCCGGTAAAATTCATCCAGCCGATTAGAAAACAGCGGCTGTCCGTTGAGGCTGTTTAAGGTGTGATGGACAATGGTCAAAGCCTGCTCCATGTCGGCTTCAGACAATCCCTCCAGTTTGCGCAATGCCTGCTTGAACACGGTGCGTCGCAGCATGTTGGGATAACAGCCGTATAAATAACCCAAATAGACCGCTATCAGTACGGCAACGCTCAGGCTGGCCGCCAAGCCGTGCAAAGCCTGATTATTTGCCAATAAAGGCGGCGGGCTGTCGGGGCGCATGTATTCACCCTGTTCGCTTTGGCGCACCACCAACTCCCTGATCGGGGACAGGGTAAAAGTCCAGGCGGGTATGCTTTTGCCGATGCTTTTTTCTCCCTGGCTGAGCTGCACGGTAAAGCCGGGCAGGGTTAACGATTTAACCTCCAGCGGCGCGTAAAAAACTTGGTAGAGCAAGTCGATTTGATAACGCTGTCCGCTTTGTTTAACCGTGATCCTGTTCAGGTTCAGCCAGCGGTTGATTTGTCCTTTGGCGGGTAAACTGCCGGGTTGCAAGCTGATGCCGGAACGGGTCTCGATCACAATGCGCTGGGGAATTTCATCGCCGTTAACGTAACCGAACGGGCGCGGCGTTTCGACGTTAAAGTAGCTGACCGGCTCATCAATCGAGCCGGAACAGCCCAGCAGCGACAGCACCAGGATTAACACGATTCTCATGCGGCCCTCTGCTGCAAATAACGATTGATAGCCTGGGTGCTGTAGCCTTCCGTAATAAACAAAGGTTCGCAGCCAAAAGCCCTAAAGAGGTGTTTCAAGTCGTGTTGGCGTTGCTGATAGGCGGTAATTATTTTTTGCCGTAATGCCGGACGCATGAACAGCGTGCGGGTCGCATGGTTTTCCATGTCCTGAAACGAAATAAGGCCCCAGTTGGGCAAGGCGGCGTATTCGTCCTGACTCCACAACACCAGCGGGATCACGTCGTGAGCCTGTAGCGAACCTAATACGGCGCGCAACTGAGGCAGCGGAAAATGGCAGTCGGATAGTAAAAATACCAGCGAGCGCTCCGTTGGCAGAAAGGCTACGGCATTTTGCAGTCCGTTTGCGCTGCCGGTGAAGCTAAGGCGTTCCAGTTGTGTTGCCAGTGCCGATACCCGTCCGAAGTGTTGACCGGCGGGAAGCAGCCAGCGATGCTCGATACGCTCGGTGCAGCCGATAAAGCCGAATTTATCGCCGTAACCAAAGGCCGAGCTGGCGGCGGTAAGCAAAAACCAAAGCAGCGTCTGTTGTTTATCGGTATAGCCCATCGATGCCGACATATCGGCAATCAGATAGACGTTGACGGAGCTTTGCTGTTGATAGACACGCACCCGGTACGACGAAAACGGGTCGAGCACGCTGGCGCGCAAGTCTATGCGTCTTGGGTCGGGGCTGGCAATCAGCGGTTCGTGGCGCTTGAACAATTGCCCTGCGCCGATCATTTGTCCGGGATGCGCTCCCGGATAAACGGAACTTGATTGCCAGGGTAAGCGATAATGTAGCGTTTCGGTCATGGGTTGGTTATTTACTATTGATGTGTTTCATGGGCCACGAAAAGCACGAAAGCCAAAAGTAGGCGCCTCTACGACTGCATGGACGCAGGAGGTAGAGCAACGCAGGAGCAGTTGCCAAGGCGACAAGAAATAAAGCAATGGATTATTAGGTTGGCTGCTTTGATTTTTGCTTCGTCATCTCAACGCAACCGACCGTCGCATCTCCGCCAGACTCGACATAGCAGGCGCTGATGCGGTCAGTGCCGTGAATGCGCCCATGATTGTAGCCCTTGCTATCGACGCCAACCCAGGTAAACGAGGTATTGTCGGGATAGATGACGCCAGAGAAATATTTAGTGCCCGCTGAATAGGTAAAATGTCCCTTAAACAAGCGCCCCTTCTGTTCTGTGATCTCAATCGTCTTAGTCCAGGTCAAGTAACCTTTTTTGTCGGAATAAGTGTTGTTTTCGCCAGTCCATATGCCCATGAGATTAGGTGTATTCACATCGGTCCTGGCGGGAGAGGAGCAGCCCCCAATGCATGTTAAGACAAGCGCGATGAGTGCGAAATTCATAATTGAGTTACTCATTGATAATCTCCTATTGCGGCCTAATCCCGGCATTTAAGGCGCCGCCACTTGATTTAAAATCCCCTTGATCAATTCGGGTGACAGCTGTTCTTTTCTATAGGCATACATCGGGTTTAAAAACAGCCGATGGGTCATACAGACCGGAAAAACCGCTTGCAGATCTTCCGGCAAGACATGATCCCGGCTCTCCAGCCATGCGCGGGTTTTGGCAGCGCGGATTAAATAGCTCATGCCGCGTGGACTTGCGCCGGCCATTAATAATTGAGGCATTTCAACATCGGTTAATTGAACGCCGTATTGTTGCGGCTGGTGTGTGGCTTTCCATAAACTCAGCGCGTAAGCATGGAGTTTAGGACTGGTCTGTACGCGTTGTTGCACCGTTTGCGCCAGCTCATTGAGCTGGTAGTAAATGCCGCTGCTAGTGACACCGGCGATAAGCTGGTCGGTATCATGAAAACGGGGATTAAACATCAGCTCATCCAGCTCGGTATCCCCTCTGGGCATATCGATATTGATTTCCATCATAAAGCGGTCTTTGGCGGCGGCTGGCAACTCGAAGGTTTCTTCTTTCTCGACGCGGTTGCGGTCGGCAAAAACCTGGATGTGCGGAAAATGATAGTCGCGGTTAAAAGCGTTGATGCTGCGCTCGGCCATTGCCCTTAACAGCAAGGCATGGACTTGCGGGCGGGCTCGATTGATTTCGTTAAAGAAGAAGGTGGCGAGTGTCTCGCCGTGTTTCAGCAAAGGCCCCGGATCGACGCACGGGCGGCCTTCTCTGTTTAAATAGGTGTAATAGATCAAGTCGGCGGGCATCAGGTCAATAGTGCCTTCAATCCGCTGGTAATCGCCGCCCAAGCCTTGCGCAACCGCTCTTAACAGCGTGGTTTTGCCGACACCGACATTGCCTTCCAGCAATACATGGCCTCTGGCAAAAACGGCCAGGATGATATTCCTGACGGCAGGTTGCAGGCCGATAACGGTTTGGTTGATTTGTTGTTCAAACTGCAACGCTTGGTCGCGCCAGTCGCTAAGTTGGATGTCTGTGCTCATGGGCTTTATAAAATATCTGCATTCAGGTATGCCGGAGGCGCCTGTTTTCGTCGTCGCTCGAACCGGCTTATTTCCGGCCTGCTAAAAAGAAAAGGGGGGGCATAAGATACAAACATATTCACAGGGGTGAAAAAGAGGGGGAATGTACTTATGCCCAAGACAAATCGCTATTCGATATCGTCTACGTCATAAACAAATTTGCCGGTCTTGGCTAAATTTTCCTGGCGTTT
>JBAZWN010000008.1:0-98919 GCA_041660285.1 Methylobacter sp. | reverse complement strand
GGGTGGAGTTCAGTTCGCTGAACGCTCAGAGGTCATCTACATAAGATCGCGCTGAAATCTGTCCGGTGTGGATGCGCTAAAACCTTACGGAATCGCTGATGATTTTCTTGGCCCGACGGGTAGTCATCAGCTAAATCGAAAGAGCGGGATAAGCATGTAGACCTTGTGGCGGAGTACTTACGGACGCGGGTTCAATTCCCGCCGCCTCCACCAAATTTAACAAATACCGGACTTGTATCCGGTATTTTTTTGTCCTTTGAAGTGGCAGTGTTGATGAGTTAGAGGCGCAGTTATCAGGCCTTAACAATTGTAGAAGCAGGCCGAATTTGTATAGTTAAAATAATAACAAAATAAATGGAAAATCCTATCACTATGCATTGGTATGTAATCCATACCAAACCCCGGCAAGAGCAGCGCGCTCTGCTCAACCTGGAGCAGCAGGGTTACGAGTGTTATTTACCGATGTTCAGCGTTGAAAAGTTGCGTCAAAGAGAGGTGAGCATAGTCGAAGAACCGCTCTTTGCGCGCTACTTATTCATTCATCTGGATGCCGGTCAGTCTGGCAAAAGCTGGGGGCCGATTCGCTCTACCTTGGGAGTAAGTCGCATGGTGACCTTTGGCACGGAGCCCGCCAAGGTGGACGACCGATTGATTGAAACCTTGCGGGGACAGAAGAATGTTCTATGCAGTCAGCCTCAGCGGCTGTTTGCTCAGGGTGAACGTGTTCTGATTGCCGATGGTCCGTTTACAGGGATTGAAGCTATCTATCAAATGAACGATGGCGAAAGCCGGGCGATGGTTCTGATCGAACTATTAAGCAAACTTACACAATTGAAGATATCTCCAGCCAGTCTGCACAAAATCAGTTGACATTACCGACATTCAGTTACAGCCGCAACGAGAAGAGTATGTATAGCAAGCGAAAAAATTTTCACACTAAAGCGGTTGTGTTATAGTGTGTTCAGTTCTTGAACGAGTAACAATTGCTCGCCTCCTGAACGCCTGCCAGAACAATCAAAACCTCCTGACCGCGCCTGCTGATCGTGATACGGTATGGCGGTAGCGTGTTAAAACCTCATGAAAATTTTACTTGAGACCACTTTGAACGAAGAAAGTCACCTTAAGGTACTACGACTTATCGAGTCAAATCCGCGCATGAGCCAGCGCGATTTGGCTGTGGCTATGGGAGTGAGTTTGGGGAAAACCAATTACTGCATTAAAGCGCTTTTGGATAAAGGGTTCATCAAAATGCAAAATTTCCGGAACAGCCAGAACAAGTTGGCTTATGCTTATCTGCTTACCCCGGCAGGGGTGGAGAAGAAGGCAAGCATGGCTGTGCGTTTTCTCAAATACAAGGTTCAGGAATACGAGCGACTGCACGCTGAGATCATAGAGTTGCAACGCGAAACCGAGCAGAAGGGCTTGCTGGATAACGAGCATGAGTAATATTCTTGCAGTCGCTCCCTACTTAAACTTATCAGCTGTGATTGCCAAATAATTCATGCAACCCCCCAAATCTATCATCCAGCTCTTAACTCGCCTCTGCCACCACATCAGCCCACGGCGCCGTGAGCAGTTCGGACTGCTGCTTGTTTTGATGATATTCGCTTCGTTCACGGAAATTCTCAGCATCGGGACTGTTCTTCCTTTTCTAGGCGTGTTGACTGCTCCGGGGCGTGTTTTTGAGCATCCAGCCGTTCAACCATTTATCCAAACTCTAGAACTCACAGAACCAGAACAACTCCTGCTGCCGCTGACCATTGCATTCGGTTTGGCGGCCATCATGGCGGGTACAATGCGCTTATTGCTGATTTGGGCTAGCACCCGTCTATCTTTTGCTACCGGAGCGGATCTTAGTATTAACATCTACCGCCGTACGCTTTATCAGCCCTATGCAGTTCATGTTGCCCGTAACAGTAGCGAGATTATCAACGGCATCTCGAACAAAACGAATGGAGTGATACAGATTATTGTGATGCTCCTCAATCTCATTAGTTCGAGCGTCATGTTGAGCGCGATCCTGATTGCCCTGCTGTCGGTTGATCCTGTCATCGCATTGGCGGCTTTTGGTGGTTTTGGTTTTATATACGCTTTCATCATCAAGCTTACCCGCAATCGACTATTGATCAATAGTCAGCACATGGCCCGTGAGTCGACCCATGTCATCAAATCGCTGCAAGAAGGGCTCGGAGGCATACGTGACGTATTGATTGACGGCAGTCAGGCCGTTTACTGTCAGATCTACCGCAACGCCGATCTCCCTTTACGCCGCGCTCAGGGCAATAATTCTTTTATTGCCGTGAGCCCTCGTTATGGGATGGAGGCACTAGGTATGGTGCTTATTGCAATGCTTGCCTATACACTCTCCCAACAACCGGATGGCATCGCAAAGGCTATTCCTATTCTCGGTGCCTTGGCGCTTGGGGCTCAGCGTTTGTTACCGGTATTGCAACAGGCGTATGCGGCATGGTCCTCCATCCAAGGAGGCCGGGCTTCATTGCAAGACACGCTGGAATTGCTTGACCAGCCACTCCCTGATTACGCCGACCAGATAGCTGCCGAACCGCTGCCATTCCGAGAACAGATCAACCTGAAGCAACTCTCGTTTCGCTACAGCCCACAAACTCCATGGGTACTCAAAAACCTCAACCTAACGATCGCCAAGGGCAGTCGAGTCGGTTTCATCGGTACAACTGGTAGCGGTAAAAGCACTCTGCTCGATATCGTCATGGGCCTGCTGCAGCCAACTGGAGGCACGCTCGAGATCGATGGGCAGTCTATCACGACGGGTAATCATCGTGCATGGCAAGCTCATATCGCACATGTGCCGCAGACCATTTTTCTCTCAGATAGCACCATCGAAGAAAATATCGCTTTCGGTGTGCCAAAGAGCCAGATCGAACATGCACGTGTCAAACAAGCGGCTCGTCAGGCACAGATTGCCGACATCATTGAGACCTGGCCCAAGCAATACCAAACTTTTGTGGGTGAGAGAGGCATCCGGTTGTCAGGCGGCCAGCGTCAGCGCATCGGCATCGCCCGTGCTTTGTACAAGCAGGCCGATGTCATCATCTTCGATGAAGCCACAAGTGCGCTGGATAACGAAACCGAGCAGGCTGTCATGGAAGCAATAGAAGGACTCAGCGAGAACCTGACCATCCTCATCATCGCCCACCGCCTCACCACACTGAGAAACTGTACCGAGATAGTAGAGTTGGGTAACGGTGGTGTTCTTCGTATCGGCAGCTATCAGAATCTTGTTACTAATTTATCATCTGAAAAGACTGCAGGTATGGAGTGAAGCAAGTTGTAGCAAGATCGGTACGATCTGAGGTGATATGAATCCACGGATACTTATCACCGGCGGTTCCGGCCTGCTGGCTCTCAACTGGGCTTTGGCGCTCAGGGATCGTTATTCGTTTACCTTGAGTCTTCACGAGCGCGAAATTGCTCTAGCGGGGATCCAAACCGCGAGAATTGATCTTGAATCTGTCGATCAACTTGTCCGCGTGTTTGAAATAGTTCAACCCCAGATAGTTATCCACACTGCTGGCTTAACCAGTGTTGAGGAATGTGAAGTTAAGCCGAATCTGGCGCAGCATATCAACGTAGAACTTGCTGTCAATGTCGCGAAAGCCTGTTCCAAATTTGGATTGCAACTGATACATATCTCTACTGACCATTTGTTTTCAGGGGAAGCGCCATTTGTGGATGAAACGCATCCTGTTGAACCTCAAAATATTTATGGACGGACAAAAGCCGAGGCAGAGCTGCGAGTTCTTGAAGCTCATGCTCAGGCTTTGGTAATTCGCACAAACTTCTATGGCTGGGGACTGAACTATCGTCGTTCTTTCAGTGATGTGATCATTGAAGGGCTTCGTTCAGGTAGAGAATTAACCTTATTTAATGACGTTTTTTACACACCAATTCTTATCGAGAAAGTGATCCAAGCTACACACGATCTAATCAATCTAAATACCAGCGGCATCATCCATGTGGTTGGCGATGAACGCATCTCAAAGTACGAGTTCGGGCTCAAACTTGCGCAAGAATTTAACCTTGACACCCGTCTCATCAAACCCGGCCATCTTACAGACCAAGTCTCGCTGGTTCAGCGGCCACATGACATGAGCCTGTCCAATCAAAAAACCTGCAAGTTGCTTGGTAGAAAACTCGGTGGTGTTGGAGAACACATCGCAAGACTTCATCAGCAAGAGAAAAACGGGCTTGCCCAGGAATTACAGAAATTATGATCCCATACGGAAAACACTATATTGACGAAGAAGACATCCAGGCCGTCGTCGATGTCTTGAGAAGTGGTGTGCTAACTCAAGGCCCAGCCGTCGAAGCGTTTGAGCAGGCGGTTGCGGAATATGTCGGAGCCAAATATGCCATTGCAGTTTCAAGCGGCACGGCTGCTTTGCATCTTGCTGTTCTGTCCGCTGGCGTCGGGCCAGGGACATCGATGATTACCAGCCCGATTACCTTTGTTGCCAGTGCCAATGCCGGGTTATATGCAGGTGGACGGGTTGTTTTTGCAGACATTGATCCAGATACAGTCAATATGTCTCCGACTGCCCTCAAAGAAGCACTTGTAAAAAAACCGGATGTACGCGCGATAATTCCTGTCCACTTTGCCGGCCTGCCATGCGACATGCCAGCAATCAAGTCGATTGCCGACCAAGCCAGTGCAGTAGTGATTGAAGACGCCGCGCACGCGCTAGGTGCGCAATACCCCGATGGTCAGCGTGTTGGCTCCTGTGCTTACTCGCTTATGACAATCTTTTCTTTTCATCCTGTCAAGGCGATTGCAGCGGGTGAGGGGGGGATGATTACCACCAATGACGAATCCATCTATCGCAAGCTCCTGCGCTTGCGTAGCCACGGCATCAACAAACTCGATGATCCATTTCAATTGCCGGAACAGGCAGAAACCAATGGCGTTCGTGATCCTTGGTACTACGAAATGCAGGAGATAGGTTTTCACTATCGCATCACAGACATGCAATGCGGGCTTGCGCTTTCCCAGTTCAAAAAGCTCGACAGATTTATTGCACGCAGGCTCACCTTGGTTAAGAGATACGATGAGGCGTTTGCGAACATGCGTAATTGCCGCCCTGCTCAGGCTATGGGGCGAGATCATAGCGGTCATCACCTCTATGTTCTCCTGATCGATTTTAACTCAACTGGTTTGAGCAGAGGGCAACTGATGCAGGAACTCAAGTCACGTGGGGTGGGCAGTCAAGTGCATTACATACCGGTGCCTGCTCAACCTCATTACCGCAAGCTTGGGTTCAGCCCAGAGGATTATCCAAATGCCCAAAGGTATTATCAGGAGGCGTTGAGCATTCCGCTGTTCTATGACCTGACGGACGCCCAGCAGGAACGGGTTATCTCGGCTATCAAGGAATTTGTAGGATGAAACTCGCTCTCGGCACGGTTCAATTCGGCCTGCCATATGGCATTGCCAACCAGGCGGGACAAATCTCGCTGCACGAAGGAAAGGCCATGTTGCAACTGGCAGCAGACAATGGTATCGATACGCTTGATACAGCGATTGTATATGGCGAAAGTGAGCAGAGGCTTGGAGAGATTGGAATCCAGGGTTGGCAGATTATTTCAAAGCTGCCAGCCATCCCTGATGATTGCACCGACATTTTGCACTGGGTTGCGGAGGCAGTCGATGGATCTTTGCAACGGCTTAATGTCAACAGCCTTTACGGCTTGCTACTCCACCGACCACAACAGCTTATGGAAAAGAACGGCGATGAACTTTATCACGCCTTACAACAACTCAAGCAAGATGGTTTGGTTCAAAAGATAGGTGTTTCTATCTATGATCCTTCAGAACTCGACGCTATTTGTGGCCGCTTTCAGCTTGATCTTGTACAAGCGCCATTTAACCCGATAGACCGGCGCTTAATTGATACAGGTTGGCTATCCCGTCTTGCAGAGCAGGGCACGGAGTTGCATGTGCGGTCAATTTTTCTTCAAGGGCTACTTCTGATGTCGCCGAGCAATCGCCCTGAAAAATTCGATCGATGGGCGCCGCTTTGGTCTAAGTGGCATGAGTGGCTAAAAGATGCGAACCTTGCTCCATTACAGGCGTGCCTCCGCTACGCCTTATCGTTCCCTGAAATCAGCCGAGTTATCATTGGCGTAGATAATCAAAATCAACTGATAGAAATAATCCATGCGGCAGAAGGCTCGGCGCTACATGTCCCCGAGGAATTCAAAACCGATGACCTTGATTTGATAAATCCAGCGTGCTGGGCTGCACTCGCTTAAATAAAAAAATGAATAACGTATCTCCATTCAATTCCGTCACTTCTCTATTTCAGCATTTACTGAATTTTAAAATCCGCTTCGGTACTGTTTTTATAGGTAGTTTTATTTTTTATATTAGCTGTATGTGGTTGGGTTATTGTGTATATGGGGATAGCCCGTTAGCGAATCTATCAACAGTTTTATTAAGCTCGGCACTTGGCCTAATTATGGTCATTGCACTTTGGCTTGGCAGGGATAGGTCATCTTTTGAACTGCTGTGTGTCCTATCTTATTCAATGTGCCTATTTTTTTTTCCAAGGCTTCTTCAATATCTACTATTCAGGCAAGAAGATTTAAAGACTTTATATTTACTCTTTCCTATTCACTGGACAGCAGATGACATTAATAAAGGTCTTGCGTATGTAGTGTTAGGTACGTTAGTCCTGGTAATTGGATTATTTTTGGGGGGAGAACTATTTTATAAGTGCAGTAAACATACAGTAAACGACCAAATTGAGAGTGGCGTAAGCATCAAATTGCCCAGCCTGTTGAGCATTATTCTAGCGGGTGTAATTATTTATTTCGTAGACGGTTATTACACAATATATCTTGGTTTAAGCGCATCCTCTAATTGCAATTTTGAGAGCATTCCCTATAAATGGTTAACGCATATTTTTAGCGGTGATATTTATATCTTTGCTGTGATGGCACTACTGGGATTTCATTTCAAGGATCTACATTTTAAATATAAATTGTATTTGTATTTATCCTTACTCGTATATATTGCTTACACGCTTATGCTTGGTTCACGAGGTGGAATACTTAGGTTAGTTATAATTGCTTTTGTGGTTGCTGTGGCAATTTATCGCGACCCTGAAATCAAAGTTAGAACTATGATTCAGGCGGCTATTGTTGTTTTGATATTGTCTATATGTTCGTATCTTATTGGTACCGAGATAAGAGAATTAAAGCGCTATAGCTGTGGAGATGGGATAGGGGAGACGATACGGGAAGCAGCCGTCTCCGGCATTAAATCAAACATTGAGGACGGATATGCAACAAATCATGTTTTTACTGACAAATATAAATCTGATCCGCGCAATTTAGAAAGGCCAGTTTTTCCTATCCATGTAAAAAAGATATTGGATCGATTGGGCGAGATCGATTATGCAATTGGTATAGTTGCTATTAAGCCGAATGAAGCATTTAAAAATGAATATATTAATTTTCGATATATTTTGAAAAACATTACTAACAATGTGTTGCCTGGAACTCCTTATCCAGAGGCACAGTTAATGACCAATAATATGTTTCCAGTTTTATACCGCAATTTAACCATGGAACATGTCAAGGAAAATTTTTTATCTGAACCATTTACGATTTGGGGTTTGTCTTTTATTTTTTTTGGTTATGTTGGTGGCCTTTTATTCATCCTGATTTCGTCTATCTCTATTCAAATGCTTTATCTTTACATATCGCATAAATCAGAATATTTCATTAAAGGGGGAAGTTACATCTTTAAGGCTTATTTCTTATGGATAGTTGCCGGGGGTGCCTACTTTTTCACTTTTGGATTTGATCACGCTGCTCTTATTTTCGTTTATGGTTTTCTGGAGTTTGTTACCACATTTTCGATAATTTACTCGATTGATAAACTACAGCCTTTTTTCCGTACAGGGACGGGATCAGTATAGAGTTTCGCTGGGTATTCAAAAAACAAGGCAAGCTCTAATTTGCTTGAAAATATTTCCAAATATACCTAATGGTTGCACCAAGATCACAGAAATGTTAACTGAAGTCAGTCACTTTTCCGAAACACGATAATGGACTTGTTGCTCATAATTCGAGGCTTGGCTGCACTCTCGGTTGTTGTTTGGCATGCCGTAGGTCATCACAACACATTTCCTCCCATGATAAACATACCGGGAAGGACTGCGGTATGGCTCTTCTTTGGACTGTCAGGATATGTAATTGCGCATGGTTTTATCCATAAGCGCTACACATTGTCACTGGGTGATCTGAGGGATTTTTACACGAATCGCTTTTTGCGCATATACCCGCTTTTTCTGACACTGAGTGCTCTCGGCTGGATCACGGAATTGTTATCTACTGGCAGTAATCCTCTTAGTCTAAAAGATTTACCTGCCCAACTGATTGCATTTCAGTTCGATCAAAGCTACGTCTTAAATGGTGTGTTTTGGACACTGGGAATTGAAATTCAATTCTATCTTCTCGCGCCGTTAATTGTATTGCCAATCTTGAGAAGTACAGATAAACAACAGTTACTACTTGTTTGCAGCATATATATTGCCATGGTTTACTGGAATTATTATGCCGTTAAGCAATTTGGATGGTCTTATGATGGCCGTAATGTTATCTCGAACTTACCACATTTTTTTATTGGCATGGCTGCATGCCAAATTGTGTCGACACTAAAACCAAGCACATGGCGATTAAGCATTTCGATAGTGAGTGCTTGCATTTTACTCAGCTTTGCAAACTGGCTTTATAATCGGTATCAGGAGCAATATTGGTCGATCATAGGCATTCTCTTGGTTGATTTGATAATCTTTTTGTTTATATTAGCTCATGCTAGTTGTGAGCGCGATCGGTTCAAAACGCATCCAGCTTATATCGTCTTCGCTTTTCTCGGAACTCTGTCATATGGTATCTATGCATGGCATAGCTATTTGATGAAGTGCATTCCACAGATGTCAGATCATGTTATCGCCTTGATCGCTGCTTCCATAGTCATGGCTTACATGTCCTATCGATTTATTGAATCGCCAGCATTAAAGATGAAGCGCAGGCATTCACGGGTAGAGTGGACAATCAAATAGTGCGTTTCATCGTTTTTTGATTAAAGAAATTCCATAATGAAAATATGCCTCATAAACCAAGCCTTATATAAAAAACTTTCTTAATACCGACGCTGAATCATGAAAAAGAAAACATTAAAATATGAATTGAATACCAAGTTCGCCGACAGGGCGAATCGACTGATCCCAGGCGGTGCACACACTTACAGCAAAGGTGATGATCAGTTTCCTGCCAATGCCCCCAAGATTATCGATAGGGGCTTGGGATGCAAGCTGTGGGACGTTGATGGCAATGAGTTTACAGACATGGCAATGTCACTCGGCACGGTCATTCTTGGTCATGCCTACGAGCCTGTTTTAGACGCAGTCCGAAAAGAGATTACCCGCGGAGTGAACTTCTGTCGGCCTTCAGTGATAGAGGGTGAGCTTGCAGAACTTCTTGTAGACCTTATTCCTTCGGCCGAGATGGTAAAGTTTGGGAAAAATGGTTCTGATGCGGTTACGGCCGCCGTTAAGCTTGCACGCGCCTATACAGGACGTAAATATGTTGCGCGGTGTTCGGCCGATGCGTTTAACGCCATCCATGATTGGTTCATAGGTTCGACGGTACTGACTCGCGGCGTTCCCGAAGAGGTTCAAGCGCTTACGCTTAAATACGATTACAACGATCTTGAAAGCTGCCAGAAGCTTTTCGATCAGCATCCTGGGCAGATTGCTTGCTTTCTTTTGGAACCGGTTTCTTTTGAAGAGCCGAAAGACGACTTTCTTGAAAATCTTAAGGCACTTTGCGAGAAGAACGGCGCACTCTTGATTTTTGACGAAGTTGTCTCCGGTTTCCGTTTCGCACTCGGAGGAGCTCAGGAGATGGTCGGGGTTACGCCGCATCTTTCGGCTTTCGGCAAGGGAATGGCGAATGGGTTCTCTGTGAGTGCACTTGTGGGCCAACGCGAGTTCATGCAAATCGGTGGCATCGACCATGAGCAGGAGCGCGTTTTTTTACTCTCAACGACTCATGGGGGCGAAACGCACAGTTTGGCCGCCTCTATCGCCTGTATCAATGAAATCCGTAAGCATGACCTTGTCGCGCACTTTTGGCAAACGGGCCAATCACTAATGGATGGTGTACGAGCTGCAGCAAAAGAGGTCGGTGCCGAAAAATACGTCGAAGTTTTTGGTTATGGCGTGAAACCAGCATTTGCGTTCAAAGACGAGACCGGCCAGGTTTCGATGGTCGCGCGAACGCTGTTTTTGCAGGAGACCATCGCACGAGGATTGTTGATGCCTTATGTGGTGCCGAGTTATGCACATAAAAAAGAGACCATCGACTTTGCCGTCGAATGCGTCCGTGACGCTCTTGAGGTAATGAAGAAAGCGGCTGAAGGCTCAGGAATGGCAGCCGCAATTGAGGGGGGCGCCGTCAAACCCGTCTTCCGTAAATTTAACTGAAAGATTGAGCATGGAAATCCGCATTGGTAAACACACGCTGGGATATGGACATCCAGCTTTTATTGTTGCCGAGATGTCTGGCAATCATGGCGGCAGTCTTGAGCGTGCTCTTGAAATTGTTCGTGCCGCAAAGTGTAGCGGTGCGGATGCCATCAAGTTACAAACCTACACAGCCGACACAATCACGCTTAAATGTGAGCGCGAAGATTTTCGTATTCCGGGCACATCCCCTTGGATAGATTATTCTACTCTGTGGGATTTATATAACGTCGCGCATACCCCTTGGGATTGGCATGAAGCTCTTTTTTGCGAGGCTAGAAGGTTGGACATGGAGGTGTTCTCCAGTCCTTTCGATGAGACAGCCGTAGATCTGTTGGAGCGGCTCGAGGCCCCGGCTTATAAGATTGCATCCCCGGAAATCACGCATATTCCTCTTTTAGAGAGGGTTGCACGAACCGGAAAGCCCGTCATAATTTCGACTGGGATTGCCGAACTCGCCGATATAGAGCTCGCGCTCGACACTCTTCGCGGTGCCGGAGCGCGCGATATCATCGTACTCAAATGTACGACAGCGTACCCGGCACCGATCGAAGAATCAAATCTTCGCACGATCCCGGATATGATGACCCGCTTCGGTGTGCTTTCCGGTCTTTCCGATCATACGATGGGTACTGCCTCCGCAGTGGCATCGGTTGCCCTGGGAGCGAACTTTATTGAAAAACACTTCACGCTTGACGATGCTGAGGAGACGGTTGATTCATTCTTTTCATCTGGGCAGGAAGAATTCTCACGCATGGTTCAAGACATTCGTTTGGTCGAAAAAGCGCTAGGCCGCGTCAGTTATGAGATCACGCCAACCGCTTTGCCAAGCCTGCGTGGTCGGCGTTCTATTTATGCAGCGGCTGATGTCAAAGCCGGTGACTTATTCACTGACGTGAACATCAAGTGCATTCGGCCTGGATTCGGCCTTCACCCCAGTCATTATGCGGCTTTAATCGGCAAGAGAGCAAAGCGAGATATCCAATTAGGCGATCGTCTGACAGTTTCCGACTTGGAATAGGCCGGCTCCGCATCACAAATATTCCCGTAATTATAATAAACGAAATTGCCTTGGTACGCTCGTGCTGGTCTGGTGGTTGCAATTTTTCACTTTTTTACCTTTCTGAATTAAAACACTGGCGATTCGAGTCTGAAATACAACAGCGTTAAGAACAAATGTCACTGTTTTATGAAGATTTCGTGAGATGTGTTTTGAAGCCAATGTATTTTTTAATCCAACAAAAATTGCTAAATGTCTATGGCCAATAACAATGTCCCTTCGGACAAAATTTTTTTCCCAGGATTGGATGGCTTGCGTTTTATCGCCGCCGCACTTGTTATAGTGAATCATGTTGAGAATCGTCGAAATCAGTTTGATATCAGCAATTTTCTGCATATCAATTTTTTTAGTACAGTGGGTTACTATGGCGTAACGCTTTTTTTCGTTCTCAGCGGCTTCCTCATCACCTATTTGATCCTCAAGGAAGTTGAAAAATATGGGAAAGTAAATATCCGACACTTTTACATAAGACGCGCGCTCAGGATTTGGCCGCTCTACTTTTTTATTATCCTTACTGGTCTTTTCCTTTGGTCAAAAATTCCCATGATGCACATTCCCTTATATGGAGCATGGTGGGACAAAGTCGACTGGCGGGTTTTTATGTTATACGCCTTCTTTCTACCGCAGTTTGCGCAGGTTTATTTCGATAGTATTCCATATATTGATCAAACTTGGTCAGTGGGTGTAGAAGAACAGTTCTATTTGGTCTGGCCGATCCTCATTAGTCTGTGGTGCAAAAATATCCTGCGCGTGCTTGTGCTGGTGATATTCATCATGCTGCTGCTCAAAACGGGAGCGTTGTATTTCCATGAACTGAAACACAGGGGAGAGCATATTCTATTACTTATTAATCTTAGCCGCTTTGGATGTATGGCCACCGGCGGAATAGCGGCTTATGCTTATTTCAAGAACAAGGAATATTTTCTGCGGTTCGTGCTCCGAAAAGATGTTTTCATTATGACGCTCATCTTCACTGCGGCGCTGCTCGGTTGGGGGTTTTCGAATCTGCTTGTTGCTTCCTTTCTAGCCATTATCGGTTTTCAGGCTTTCTTGTACGCTAGATCAGAAAAACTCAATGGCTGGAAATGGTATGCGGTATTCCCGGCTGCTTTCGTTGTCATCTGGGTATTCGCCTATGCTGGACATTTTAACTACCCGGTTTTCGATCGCTACGCTAACGAACTGATTGCGCTTCCCTTTGCCGCCATCATCTTGAATATCAGCGCAAAATCCGGACAATTCAGTGCGTTGGAGCATCCAATTATGCAATACCTTGGACGCATTTCTTACGGTGTATACATGTATCACAATATTATGATTACACTGTCCGTAAGGCTATTGCTTGCAACTTATCCTGCTCTGGAGTCCATATTCGGACATATCGTGCTCTATGGCATCGCATTTGGCTTGACGATCGGTTGCAGTGCTTTGTCCTATGAATTACTGGAAAAGCCCTTCCTGCAAATGAAAAAGCGGTTTGCCAAAGTGCATAGCGGCGCAAATGGATAATCTGTTTTGTCAGTACGAGTCGGGTCGGTTGTTACGATAAAGTCTTGGTTTCGTCTTGTGTATAAATAAGGCAAAGTAGGAAATGAACAGTTCCCCTGAATTTACGTTCCAGCACACGCTGGAAATTCGCGTTGACGGAAATTCCGAAGTTGGGTTTGGGCATTTAAGAAGGGCGAAAACGCTCGCTGCCAAGCTTTGCTCGTTCGCCAATGTCAAAATGATCGGTCTGTCACCGGAGGCTCGTCGGATTCTTGGGGAGCATGGCGCCAACGCAGAAAACGCCAGGCTCGTAATTTTCGATTCCCCATATTCTATTGACAACCAGTTGCTTGAAGCGAAGGAGAGAGGGCAAATAACCGTAGCGCTGGATTACTTCGGCGAAGTTTCGCCGGACATAAATATTTCCGTTTATCCTCACAAAGAGGTTCGTGCGAATAAGGCGGCGTATATCGGTTTTGAATACCTCCTCATTCGGGAAGATATTGTGGCATACGGTCAAAGGCCTTTTTTAAATCAGGCGAATCGAGTGATGGTTTGTATTGGCGGTGGCGACTTGCTCCAGCAAGGCCGTTTAGCTGCAAGGTTGTTGCACGGCAAAGGCTTCGATGTCACTTTGATTCAGGGGCCTTTTGCGAGTAATATGGGCGCCAGCAGCGGTTACAAAACCTTCGTAAACCCAGAGAACTATGCGCAGCTGTTTTCTGAATGCAATTGGGCTGTCACTAACGGAGGGGGATGTCTTTTTGAGGCGTTATGCCTGGGTATGCCCACCTTTGTGTTGCCTCAGACAGCCGCGGAGATGAAGATTGCTCAGTTTGTGGAACAGAAAGGAGCTGTGCTAGGTGTTGGGCTTGACCACTTGCGGGCGTTTAGTCTTGCCGAACTTCAGTATGTCGTAGAGGCTGGTGCAGGGTTGGTTGATGGGCGAGGCGCAGAGCGTATTTCAGAAATTATTCGGGGTTTACTGTGAACCAAAATGAGCGATGGTTAGTCGCGGTAACAGCCGGTCGCTGGCAGTGTCATGGGATTCAAGAAGCACGGGCCGCTGGTTTGAAAGTTTTGGCTATTGATGCCGACCCCAATGCCGAAGGGTTTGCTGACGCTGATCAAGTGCTCAATGTTGATTTAAGCGATCATGAAGCGATTATTCAAGCGGTGCGCGGTCTTGGTAAGAACATTCGAGGCGCAGTGAGCTTTGCTTCGGAAGCCGGTATGCCACTTGCCGCGCGCATACGTGAGGAATTTAACCTCCCAGGTCCGCGCTTGGAACTGTGTCGGCGGCTTCTGGATAAAGCTATCCAAAGGGAAATCTGGACAGAGAAAGGGGTTCCCGGTCCAAAGTGGGAGGTTTTTGGGGAGGCAGAGGAAGCGTTGTCCGCGATTTCAAGTTTCGGCTTTCCATTGATTATCAAACCGACAGATTCCTCGGGTAGCCGAGGTGTGACAAAGATCGAGTCTGCAGAGGACGACCTTTCGGACGCAGTTGCTCGGGCGTTTCAGTTCTCAAAATCAGGTAAAATCATTCTGGAATCCTATATGGACGGAACCGAATTTACAGTCGAGGTCTTCGCCGCCGATGGCGACATACATGTTTTGGCTGTGACCGAAAAGAAAAAAGTTGAGGGTACGCGAGGAACTGTTGCATGCGAACTAGCCACGCCAGAACGGCCTCGCGAAGTCGTCATGCGCATAGCAGAAGCCGTTGTGGCAGCATTCCGTGCCCTCGGTTATACCGAGGGCCCTGGTCATGCAGAGGCCATTTTAAAAAAAGATGGCAGCGTCGGCCTGATCGAGGTTGCTGGTCGTGGCGGCGGCTTCATGGTTTTTGAAGGTCTTGTGCCGGCAGTGAGCGGCGTGAATATCGCGCGACTAACAGCTCTTCAGGCGGTTGGGCTTCCTGTTGGCGACATCACAAATACGGAGAAAGCGGCCGTCTTGCGGTTTTTTCCATCGAAACCTGGAGTTCTAAAGAATATCTCAGGTCTTGAAGCGGCCAATTTGCTGGATGGTGTCGAAGCAAGCTCGTTTGTCCAAGTGGGCGATCGGTTTAGTAGTGCAGCTGCCGACGGTGATCGTTTCGGCTACATTCTCAGCCGCGCAAAGACACCGCTGGAAGCTCAGGAGCGAGCTGACAAAGCGGAGCGCCTCATCCGTTTCGATATTGAGGAGATAGTGTGATCATTGATACACACCTGCATTTGGACGACAAATTCGACGGGACGGCGCAAGGTGCGGCCCGTGAGTTGGAGCGGCAATTGGCGGATGCCGGTGTTGCACATGCGATAGTTCTGCAGCTTGAAGTTCAGCCTTGGTCGGCTGAAGAAGTGGCGGAAGCGATTTCGATATGCCCACGTTTGCATAGCTTTATCAATGTGCATCCGAACAAAGGTGAGCCTGAACGGATCTTGCGCGATGGAATCGAGAATCTTGGCTACATCGGTTTGAAATTGCATCCGCGCCTTCAGGAATTCAGTGTCGATGACGAGCGGACAGTACGCCTGGTGCAGGCCGCTGGCGAGATGAATATTCCGGTGCTTATCGACGCATTCCCAGACGGCAGCCACCTCATGCATGGATTTTCACCAGTGAAGTATGGTTGGCTCGCCAAGCAATGCCCGAAGACGCGAATTATTTGGGCCCATATGGGTGGGCACTACGTGCTGGATTTTATGATGCTGGCCAAGCGATTGCCGAATGTGTATTTCGATCTTTCATATTCCCTGCTTTACTACCAGACCAGTTCCATTCCGGGTAACATGATCTACGCCATGCGGAGCATGAGGTTCGATCGCATCTTCTATGGCTCGGATTACCCTGATCGGCCGATAGCGCCTTCATTGGAAATGTCGCTTCAATTCTTACGGAACGGCGGACTTACAGAGGCCGAGCTTGCCAAAATCATGGGTCGAAACGCGCAGGAATTTTTTGGATGGGACGGTTTATGAAAAGCATTGATACTACGAAAGCGGCTGACCTCTATAATACGCGTTTCGATCAGCATGGCCGCGATATCAAGACGGTCGGCTGGGGGAGCGAGCTGTCACAGCAATTGCGATTCGAAGTCCTTTTTCGCGGGCTTGATCCGAAGGGGAGAACGATTCTCGATGTGGGTTGCGGGCTCGGTGATTTGGTGCCTTATTTAGAGAGCCGCACAGGCGGGGATTTTCATTACATCGGGATCGATATCGCCGGGAAGCTGATTGACGATGCGCGCGCCACCTATGGTCGTGCAGGGAGAGAGTTTTATACTGGGGATATTTTTTCGGTTACAATCCCACCAGTGGATATTGCAGTGCTTTCCGGGGCATTGTCCTTCAAGGTAGATGGCATTGAACTATATGCGTATGAAACGATGAAGCGTATGTTTGAGGTATCACAAAAAGCAGCCTGCCTGAACTTCCTAAGCAAATATGTTGATTATGAACTCGAGAAAAATCAGCACTATCAGCCGGAATTGGTCTTTTCGAAAGCGAAGCAAATTGCTAACTGCGTCAATTTATTTCATGACTATCCACTTCATGAATTTACTGTGCAGCTTATTAAGCCGGAATGAATATTCTAGCGAACAATGAAACGGGGTCTTTATGAGCTACCAAGATAAAATACTCGAATACTGTATCGCTAATCGTGTATCGACAACGGAGGTCGCGGATGCTCTTGGCAAAGCGGGTGTGCTTCCAAAAGTGCAACCAATTAATTTCAACCAATTCCGTGTAGGGCGAGTGCGTGTTGTTTTTACCGCAGATGATTCGAATTATGCGGTTCATGAGCAGATACGAGACGTACAAAAAGGAGAGGTGGTTATAATTTTTGCGCATAATTGCGATAATCGGGCGATTATAGGCGATTTGGTTGCCAAATATATTTTGCTATACAAAGGGGCGGCTGCAGTTGTTGTTCAAGGTTTAGTCCGGGACGCGGCCAGATTGCGTCGAGAAGGATATGCTGTCTGGTCAGAAGGGGTCACCCCGTTGGGGTGTTTTAACATACCTAGCGAGCCCTATCCGAAAGAGCTTGAAGCAGAAAAAAGAAAGTTTTACGAAGGAGGCATCGCTGTCTGCGATGACGGTGGTGTCACTGTAATTCCGCGTGAATCGCTTACTGAGGAGATGCTCGTTCGATTACGTCGAATTGAGATGCAAGAGGATATCTGGTCTTTTTGCCTTGACACTCTTAAGTGGGATACCAAGAAAATTGTCTGCGATAAGGCATATCTTACAGAACACGGACTTTTGTCGAGTATTCATATTGAGCAGCTGAGCGAACTCACGCAACCTCTTGATTGATAAAACCTTATATTCGAGGCTTACATGAACTTAAAAGACGCCCAACTTTCACGCACAATCCCAGACGAGGAGAAAATTCAAGCTAACAAAGAGCTTGATGCTTACGGATTCGCAAGTGTCCCCGGATTTCTCACGCCGGAAACATTGTCTCAGTTGCTGACCCTGACTGAGCAGCAGTACCTAAGCCTGAATGCTGAGCAAAAGGTTCAATACAAAGGCGTTCCAGCGCGGGATAAAGATGACAAGATTCTGTATAACCTACACAATATCGATAGACTCTATCTCGATTTACTTGTGACGCCATTTGTGCGAGATATTGCAATGGGCAGATTGAATGACCCATATTACAGGTTCTTGCCCGCTGATGTTCCAAACTATGTACTGCAGTACTACAATGCTCGCTCCAGCGGTGAACGGCTTGATCTGCACATTGACTCATATATGCCATTTCCCGGAGATAGAACGAACATGATGCAGTTTGTTTTTTTGTTGGAGGATAGTACCGTTGATAATGGCTGTACAGTTGTTGTGCCGGGATCGCATAAATCAGGCCATTACACTGACCGCGATCTCAAAAACGTAAAGCCTTTGACGGGCAAGGCGGGTGATCTTATTTTCTGGGACAGTCGCCTCTGGCACGGCACACTGGAAAATGTAACGAAACGCTCCCGCTGGGCATTGATCGCGACTTTAGGCCAATGGTGGGTAAAACCTTCAATGGATATAGTACGTGGCATGAATGACACTATTTATCGCCGGTGTTCAGATGAACAAAAACAACTCCTCGGTTTTTGCGCCATACCGCCAGTGAATGAATTTGAGCGTAACAACACAAAATGCGGCTATGATTTCTTAAAGCCATCGGTAAAGGACTACGAATTTTAACGTAATGTTTGAGGCACTCGCACGAACTCACCAGTCACACTCTGTAGCATTTGCCGACTTCGTCCGTAACCGGGAGGCAGGTGGTCATCGGGTGATAAAAATGCAAACCGGAGACCCGGATTTTGCTACCCACCCAAACATTATTCGAGCTGCGCATCAAGCAATGCTAGTGGGTGAAACCAAGTACTGCGACAGTCGCGGGCTAAGTGCACTAAGAGATGCACTTAGCGATAAATTGGCCGCAGAAAATAGCATCAGCGTGTCTGCCACTGAAAATATCTTAATATCTCATGGCGCTGTTCATGGGATAGGCATGGCAATTCGCGCCTTGATCAATCCTGGGGACGAGGTGATAATTCAAGAGCCATTTTGGCGAGCCTATCAGGCTGACGTGATTCTTGCTGGCGGTGTTCCTGTAATTGTTCAGGCTAGGAGTGAGTCTGGCTTTCAATTGGAGGCTGAACGACTTCTCGAGCGGATATCGCCTCGGACGAAGGCAATTTTGATTAACACGCCCAATAATCCGTCAGGGGCTGTTTATTCCCAGCAAGAGCTGGCTAAGCTTGCAATTGCCGCCGCAGCACGAGGCATTTATCTCATTTCTGATGAAGTTTACGAGTCGATAATTTTTGGCGATAATAGCCACTATAGTATTGCGTCTGACCCGTCGGTTTTCGATTGGACAGTCACAGCATTTAGCTTTTCCAAGACGCATGCGATGACAGGCTGGCGGATTGGGTATGTCGTGGCGTCAAAAATCATAATCGATGAAATCCTCAAGCTAAGCCAGTATTCGATAACGAGTCTTTCCCCTTTTAGTCAGCTTGCCGCTTTAGCCGCATTGAAGGATGCGGATGCTCGTGACTACTCGATAAACATGCGTACAGAATATCAAAGACGCCGCGACAAAATAGTCGATGCAATCTCTGGAACTTGGCTCGAGAAAAGCATGACATCGCCTAATGGAACATTTTACGGGTTGATCGACGCTTCTAGATTCAACATGCCGTCTCTGGAATTAGCTAAGCAAATCCTTAATTTTTCTAATGTTTCCTTTACTCCTGGTATTGCCTTCGGTGATGCAATGGATAGTTATTTGAGGATGTGCTTCGCTTCTTCACAGGATAACATCGACCAGGCCATTGAAGCCCTAATCAAGTTTGAGAGAATGATGACCAATGAAATGTGAAATTATTGCCGAAATCGCGCAAGGATATGAAGGAAACCCCAAACTTGCCGAGCTTCTTGTCAGGGGAGCGATTGCGACAAATGCTGACGCCGTGAAAATCCAGCTTGTGTTGGCCGATGAGCTATGTGTGCCAACGTATCCTTATTATGACTTTTTTAAGTCGCTAGAAATGGGCGAAAGCGTCTGGAACGACTTGGTTCAACGGGTACATGACGCCGGAAAAAAGATTTACTTTGATGTTTATGGCTCCGGCAGCTTGGCCTTGGCTCGCAATCTCGGTGCTGACGGCATTAAGATATCGACAACGGACTTTTACAATCTTCCATTGATAAAGCAAGCCTTCAATGACTTTGATACGGTGTTTGTTTCAACCGGAGGAGTGCCAGTCGAAGATATCGATCAACTGCTGGAGCTTCGGCCGCGACCCAAATACCTGACACTAATGCATGGTTTTCAGGCGGAGCCAACCGAAACAGCAGACAATAACCTAGCTCGCATCGAAACGATGCGGGCTAGATACTCGGATGTTGGAGTTGGCTTCATGGATCACTCTGTCGGGTCGCAGGATGATTCCATTAGTTTGCCCCTGATTGCACTTGGGTTAGGCGCAACCTGCATCGAGAAGCATATTACGCTTGATTACAGCTTACAAATTGAAGACTATATTTCCGCATTGAGTATTGACCGCTTTGGTGAATTCGTGCGGCTCTTCAGATCTCTTGAACCTGCGCTAGGTAGTCCTGACCTGACACTGACCGATAAGGAAATTGCGTATAAGCAGCGTGCTGGCAAAGTCGTGGTGGCGAGTAACGATCTTCCCAAAGGCACGGTGCTTGGGGAAAACCACCTTGCCATGAAGCGTGTCAGCACAACACCATTGGTCGGGCACTATCACCGGGTCGATTTGCTTATAGGTAAGACACTCGGTGCGTCTGTCGCTGTGGATGGTCCTATTAATACAGGAATGATCCAATGAGAAAACTTGTTGCCTGCCTGGCATGCCGTAACCAGGGGTCGCGGCTCTATGGGAAACCTTTGCAGAACCTCGATATTGAAAAGCGGCTTACGGTTCTCGAGTACATGGTTGCTTCTATTCGGACTTACGAACCTGTGTCAGAAATCGTGCTCGGAATAAGCGAAGGTACAGATAACATTGTATTCGCGGATACCGCCAATAAGCTCAACATACCTTTCATCATTGGCAGCGAAGAGGATGTGCTCCAACGCTTAATCCAGTGCTGCGAGAAAGTTGGCGGCACTGATATCTTCCGACTAACAACCGAGTCGCCTTATACTTACTTTGAGCCAATTTCTGCGGCTTGGGAGCAACACTTAAATCAGGGCTCTGACCTCACTGCTCTTGACAATTTACCTGATGGCTCTGGGTTCGAGATGATTCGTCTCGACGCGTATAAACGGTCATGGGAGCTGGGTCAGGCAAGACATCGCTCAGAGCTATGTTCACTATACATTCGTGAAAATAAAGACGATTTTAAAATTGGCTACGTTGATGTGCCAAAAGAAATTCGTCGCACGGATATTCGGCTCACAATTGATTATCCTGAGGATTTGGTTCTCTGCCGGGCCGTTTACCAAGAGTTTCACCAGTTCGCTCCGCGAATACCTTTAGCGAAGATAATTGATTTTATCGATTCAAATCCGCATCTCAAGGCACTGGTTGATCCTTTTGTAGAAATTGGACTGAAGTCCATGTATTTGTGAAATCAATAACGAAAAGAAAATTGGTGATGTTTTGGGAATTATAGGCTTTAGATATTTGTCTGATGGGCGATACCATCAATGATTTCAGCCATACATAGTGATGACGAGCGGTTTGTTTCAGCCTGGTTGAAAGGGCTGCAAAAATTTCCGGGAGCGACGCCGATGTATACGCTCGGCGTTAGAACCTTTGACCGGGAAATATTTTCTTCTTCTTTGGTTAAGGATGATTCATTCGTGGTAACACGTTCGAATGAAGTCTTAGCGTTGGTGCCGCTTTACCGCTTTGCCTGTGAAGATGGTGCTATGGAGTACCGATATGGTAGAGAATATTTGCGGACACCTCTCATAGGTCTGCCTTTGACATCCAAGCGCTACAGGGAGACGGCGAAATTCGTATTTGATCAGATTGCGCTGCTTGCAAAGGATAATGGCGTAAAGTCCCATCGGGCCGTAATTGAAGGTGTCGAACTGCTTGAAGGGCGAACCTATTACAATTATCTTACTGACTTTGGCTACGTTGATGAGTCTTCAGTCTGCCAATTAATCGACCTGTCGATGAGCAAAGATGATCTCTGGCTTGATGTTAGGAAAAGTTATCGTCCCTTAATTAGCAGGGCGAGAGAAACGTATTGCTCAGAGTTGATTGCGGCTGACAACTTTGATTTGGACAAGTGCGAGGAGTACCGCGAGCTGCACTGCAAGGCTGCTGGACGTCAAACCAGAAGCATTAAGAGTTTTACTCTCATGTATGACATGGTCATGAATGGTGAAGGGTTTATTGTCTTTGTGCGGGATCAAAATGGCACGGCGGTGGCTTCCCATTTCTTTTTTTATTTTCGTGACTATTGCCTTTATGCGTCGTCTTCCATCGATCCAGATCAACCGCAGAACGCCGGAATTGGACATCTCGGTTTATGGGAAGGAATGATGGCGGCTCGACAACTCGGGTGTACCTATTTGGATATGGGGCAATTGAGAATTGGTCAGACATCGTCTGAAAAGGAAGAAGGGATCGCCATCTTCAAAAAAGGCTTTGGCGGACGTACTGTTGCGGTATTTAGAGGAAAGAAAGATTTTTTGTAAAAAATCAGCCACGAATGCACGTTATCCAAATACAGAAACCAGATTTTTTGCCTAATAAGCTAGAAGTAAGCTCCCGGATTTATCGGGGGGATAGGCTGCCTTGTTGATGGAAAAATACTTCCTTTGGCCAGAGAGCAGTGCGCTTCAGGCTCTGGTTTCAGCTCCCCGTTTAGTGTCCGTAGCAACGGTGGAGGGCGCCCTAAGGGACATGTTCCCAACAGGGCATCCGGTGCTGTGCTCAAGCGGGCGTGCGGCGCTGGCACTGGCTCTAATCCAGAGCGAGGTGTCTCGGCGTGATCTGGTTGGGGTTTTTCCGTATGCCAGCCACTGCGTACTTGATACCGTTTCAAGAATTGCGACGCCTCTGACGGGGGCAGCGGCAACGACGGCCTCGCTGCGCCTCGTTTACCACCAGTGGGGATTTGTACAGGAAACGAATCTGCCACCCAATGCAATCGAAGACTGTGTCGATACGCTTTGCCTGCCAGGTACGGCATTGTTCCCGGGAGGAGGGCGGTTTGAGATATGGTCACTTCCTAAGATTCTTGGAACCAGCTCTGGTGGAGTGCTTTGGTGCCGGGACGAGGAAGCAGCCGAAACAGTTCGCCGCCTTCGAGTGCAAAGAGGGGGAGGGCTGCTCCCTTGGGTAGTCAGATTGCTTGCAAAGCACTATTCAAATGCTCATTTGTATTGGCAGGGAGCCGAAGGCGATATGGGGCAAGTATCTCGTTGGCAGACAGGTGAAATTCTCGCGGCTATCCTTAACTGGGAAACACTCGTTTCTGACCGCCTAAAAAAAATGAACATGGTTTGGCCATACGCAGTCGACTGGTTGCAGAAACCTGTAGAAAGATTGTCGCCTGTTGTCCCGATGCCGCTTGAACTGCCCGAAGAACTGGTTTATGAGCTTGGCATATCTTCCGGATATCGAATGTTCGAAAGGTTGAGCAGTTCTGGAAGCCGATCTTTGGAAAAGGTTCTGCCGGTTCCAATTCATCAGGATGTTTCCGTATCGTGGTTGGAAGAAGTCGTCAATAGATTCGCTGATCAAAAGCGTGGGTGAACAAGATATAATGTGCCTGACCAATTTTATTTATGCAAGATTTGAATGCACCTATGGACTCAATTGAAATTAGATTTGCCAAGTCTGTCGATGAGGTGGTGCAAGGGCTTGATCTTTACTGTGCAAGTTTCCCGGGAGGCTATGAGGCCAATCAACTTATTACGCAAAACAGGTCTAGAATCCTAATTGACGACCATTTGCCGGACAGGGCAATTGTTGCCGTTAAGAATGGTGAGGTCATAGGTTTTTTCCGATATTGCGTTCGTCAGATGCGTTTAGGGGATGTTGATTTTGATGTGATTGGGGTGGTCGATTATTGCATTCGAAAGTCTGAGGTAAGCGAACCGTTATTCGGAATCCGATTTATGGGAGCTTGTTTATCAATCTTGAGAACCCTGAAATTCCCTTTTGCACTAGGCAGCGGCCGCCGCATTATGGAATCTTATTATGCGCGATTTGGTTTTGTAACATGTAGTTCCTATGCCAAATGCTGGATCGAGAAAATACCAAGTCGATTGCCTTCAAGGACAACTGCATATTGCGAGGTGTCAGTATCAGAATCATATATAGCCGACTACGAATCGTTTAGATTGACGACTTCAAAAGATGATTGGGGGGTGATTTACCGAACCAGCGAACAATGGCGGTGGATTATTTTTCGGGCATCGCAATTTAATCAATTTGACATCGTGCAGATTTTAAATGATGACGTTCTTATTGGTTATTTTATTATGGGAAAAGAGGGCGTGCTTGATTTCGGCTTTCATCCAGAACACTACACCGCTTGCAGCATCGCGATGATCATCGAGTTGCAGAAGAGAAACGAGGAACGAGGTGATGCAATGGTTTTGCCAGTTTCCTTTAACCATCCTATTATTGCGCATTTGAAAGGGATGCATTTTCGATTTGAACATCGTTGTGTCCCCGATGAAGGGATTATGACCGTAGCCATGAATACCGACGCGTTGCTCGATGTCTTCGCGGCAATTTGTAAGCGCCCTCTTAATCAGGCTATTGCCGAATTGTTTGGGCCTGGGCGGGTTATTACTCCCGATAATGGTTTGACATCCGATGAACAGCGCACTCTGGTAAATGCCCTGTTTATGGGGACAGCATCGCCATTTTTCGTTGGGGGTGTGCAACGGGATTTGCTGTCGCCGACATTCTACAGGGCGAATGATATTGACGCCCTTTGAATAATAAAAGACCAGTTTTTAATAGATTTGTAATTTTAATGAGAGTTGAAGGGACAGTAGCAATGGATTTCAGAGCAATAGTGGAAAAAATCTGTGACAAATCACCATTACAGCGAAAAAGGCTTACAGCGTATTTGGAGACTTGTGATGCCGATTTTTTCAAAGAGGCTGACGAGTTTGTCGCGCGTTACCAGCATTTTTTGGATCGCAAAGGAATTTCAATTGAGTATGCGTTAAATGCCTATCTTAATATGTGCAGTAACATGCTTCGCTGTCAGGTCGGGTTCATGAGAACTGGCCGTTATCCAGTGGATTCTGCTGAAGCAGCAAAGCAAGCTGTTTATGAGAGCGAGGTCGAGATGTTGTCGTATATGGTAGGTCTTGGTATCTCGCAATTCTTATGGCCGACTCACTACAAGATGTTTAGTTTTTTTAAAGAAGCGGTTGACGAAGCCTCCGGTTCTATAAAGAATTATCTTGAGATCGGCCCAGGGCATGGGCTTCTTCTCGACCACGCGCTAAGTTCATGTTCTTCGCTGTCGAGAGTAGTGGCGATCGATATTAGTCCCACTTCGCTTGAGCTTTCCAAATCGATCATTCAGCTTTTTAACCCAAGCAATAGTGTTGAATTTTTGCTTGGCGACGTAACGAAAACTGATCTGGGTACGGGTTTCGACTTCATCACTATGGGCGAAGTGCTTGAACATGTGGAGCAACCACAGTTATTGTTGGCTAGATTGAAGGCACTACTGCTGCCTGGTGGTAAGGCATTCATCTCTACCTGCGCCAATTGTCCTGCTATCGATCATGTACATCAGTTCGATAATGTGGGGCAAATCAGAGAAATGATCACTTCAAGTGGCCTGCGTATTGTTCGTGATTCACCGCTTCCCGTGGAGAACATGACGGTCGAAAAAGCTGAGGCCCAGCGAATTACTATTAATTATTGTGCGCTTTTGGAGGCATAGCTATGGCCTCATTTGAAGATATCAAAGTCGGGGATATCGCTGAGCTTGTGCATGTCGTGACGAGTACTGATCTTGAACGTTTTGTCGAACTTACCGGTGATGACAATCGGCTTCACACCGACCCGGAATATGCTGCGCGTACCAGCTTCAAGAAACCTGTAGCGCATGGCATGCTGGGCGCCTCCTTTATTTCGACGGTGATTGGCACCAAGTTGCCTGGCGATGGTGCGCTCTGGTTTTCCCAAAGCCTCGAATTTATCTTGCCGGTACGGGTGGGAGATTGCCTCACCGTGCGTGCCGAGGTATTGAGTAAGACTGAGCGAACGCATACTATCGAGCTGCAAACGGACATTTACAATCAGCACCGTCAAAAAGTTACCACTGGCATTGCCAAGGTTAAAATTGTCGAACCCCAACCACCAAGCGAAGACGATCCACAGCCGATACGCCGCGTAGCATTGGTCATTGGAGGTTCTGGTGGTATTGGATCGGCAATTTGTCGAACTTTGGCTGCGGATGGGTTCGATGTTGCTGTTCACTATTTCAGCAATGAGACGGCGGCACGAGCCGTTGCCGAGGACATTCAGGCCACTGGCCATCGAGCCTTATGTGTGGCGGCCGATATTGATTCGGCAAGCGCAGTGGTGGGAATGGTTGAACAGGTGGTCAGGCATTTCGGAACTATTACTGTATTAGTAAACTGTGCGACCGCAAAAATTGCCGCAGTGGGTTTCTCTGATCTGATTTTGGCCGATTTCGATGAGCATGTGGGAAAGACTATCAGAGGGCTTTTCCATTTAACGCGTAGTGTCGTGCCTGTCATGGAGGTAGCTCGTTACGGAAAAATAATTTTGATTGGCACACAATATGTTGACGATCCTTCTCCTAACTTGTTGCCATACATTACCGCCAAAGCGGCGCTCGTTGGATTTGGTCGTGCCTTAGCGTTGGAATTGGCGCCAAAAGGAGTACAAGTAAATATTGTGTCGCCCGGTATGACAGAGACTGACCAAATTGCCGATGTGCCGGAACGGATCAGGTTATTGACGGCAGCTCAAACACCGTTGCGTCGGCTTGCGCGACCTGACGATGTCGCTGGAGCTGTTGCTTTCCTTGCTTCCACACGAGCTGATTTTATGGCTGGAGAAACCATTCGAGTTAACGGTGGCCAGGTAATGCGATGAAAGAATTGAAATATTCCGAAATTCTTGCTCGTAACCGAGAACTCGGGAATTCTTTAACTGAAGCGCCTTACCGCATTGCATTGCTTTCTAATGTCGTGATGAACCAGATGGGTGAAGTGCTGGAGTTTTCATTACGTCGGCAAGGCATCAGGGCAGAAGTAACAATTGGTGAATATGACAACATTGTTCAAGACAGTGAACGATTCAAAGGTGTTGACGCGGCAGTTGTGTTCTGGGAAGCCGCCAATCTGGTGGAAGGTTTCCACGTAATCGCGGATACCATGAGTGGCGTTGAGCTTTCAGCATTGGCCGAGCGTGTTGAAGGCGAGCTTGCGCTTGTATTGCAGAATCTTAAACATGTCCCTCTTGTTCTGTTTAACCGTTTTTCATCACTAGTGTTCTCAGCTAATGACTTGCGTAGAGGAGCCTTGGCCGGACTCTGCGATCATCTGAATATATATTTAGATCAAGCGGTTGCCACGAACCAGGTTGCAGTCGATATTGATAAGGTGTTAGCTAAAGTCGGGCTTGATTCGGCCACGGATTTTCGGCAGTTTCAGTCGACAAAAGCACTGTATTCGATAGATTTTCTCAAGTCGTATGTAGAATACGTAGAGCCAGCATTTCGCGCCGCAACAGGGCGGGGGTGCAAAGTGTTGATTTTGGATTGTGATAATACTTTGTGGGGCGGAATACTCGGGGAAGATGGCGAGAGCCGGATTCAGATGAGTGATGCAACTCGGCAAGGGCGTATATTCAGGGAAGTACAATGTCTCTTGCGTGGTTTACAGCAGAGAGGAGTGTTGTTGGCTCTTTGCAGTAAAAATGATCCTGAAGATGTGGACAGCATCTTGTCTAATCATGCGGACATGGTTTTACGTGACGTGAATATTGTCGCCAAAAAAGTAAATTGGTGTGATAAGGCCACCAATATTCGCCAATTAGCTCAAGATCTCAATTTGGGGCTAGATAGCTTTGTGTTTCTGGATGATTCAGCCTTCGAATTGGGGTTGGTGGAAGAAGCACTACCACAGGTACGTTGTTTCAAAGTTCCGGAAGTTTTATCGGAATATCCCGCATTGATAAGACGTATGGGCCGGGAATTCTTTATGTTTTCGGCAACTGCGGAAGATGCTGTAAAAACCGCAATGTACCAACAGGAACAAGAGAGAAAAGGTGCTATCTCGCGGTTTGAATCTGTCGAGGATTATCTTAAATCTCTGGAGTTAAGGGTTCGGGTTGATTGGGGGGCGGAGGTTCCCGTGTCCCGGGCAGCGCAGCTGTCGCAAAAGACCAATCAATTCAATTTGACGACTCGACGCTATACAGAGGCAGACATACAACGAATGCTTGATGATGGGGAGCATCTTGTTGCTACGTTTGCCGTGTCGGATCGTTTTGGTGATTACGGTGTAGCCGGTCTCTTGATCATCAGGCAAGCTCCGAAAACGGCAGTTGCTTTCATCGATACGTTGTTGATGAGTTGCCGAGTATTGGGAAGAAATATAGAGCATGCCTTATTCAACTATCTTATGGGTAAGTTTTCAGGGCGTGGGGTTAACCGGATACTTGCAGAGTATATACGTACACCCAAAAATGATCAGGTCGCACAATTTTATGATGCATTAGGTTTTAACCTGCTAAATGAAGATGGAATTTGTCAGAAATATGAACTGACAGCTTCAGACTATCAACCAACGAAAATTGACTATATCGAGGTAATTGATAATGATTAATCAGAATATTAAAAAAGTAATGGGAGAGGTTTTTGGGATTGATCAGGCCAGTATTGGTGAGGATGCTTCTCCTGGAAACATTGAACAATGGGATTCGTTGCGGCACATGAATCTGGTTGTCGCTCTTGAGGAAGAGTTCGAGGTGAGGTTGCCTGATGAAAGCATTTCAGAAATGGTAAGCTTTAAGCTAATTGAATTTCATTTGTGTGCATTGCTCCCGACTAAGTAACTGTCCCTTATTGTGGGATGCCTGCAGCGTTATGCAGGTAGTCTGAGTGAATACGGTATTTATGGGATTGTCACATAGGTTCAGGATGTTATTTGAAAATATTTTAAAACGCCTCTATGTGAGACGCTTGCGTCGAGTATTACGCGGGCATCGCGTACTGAAAAAATCCGATTCATTGGAAAAAATAAATACAGCAAATATTGCGTTTACTACAACCGGGTGCATCAAAGACGGATTCTATTCAAAAATTATTTTTGGTGCAGCGGCTAATAGTGCAGAACTGGCTATTCGGCAATACCTACTGATGCGCTTGGCAGGTGTTCAATTCGGAAAGGCAATCCTTTATACGCATGGTAAAATGGGGGCAAAGGTAGTTTATCCATTGCCGCCTGAGTGGCGTAAAATTGTAAATGAGCATGGGTTCGAGGTTGCAACCGTTAGGTCTACGGTTTTGTGGAACGCTTTGGTCATTATTTTTCTCGCTTACGGCATCATGTCCATCGGAAAAACTTTCTTGAGGGGCATCAAGGAAATTATTAAGCCCTCGCTTCCTGTGCTTGGTCGCTATGCTTTTTTTGATGGCTTGTCAGTAAATAATTTCCCTCGTTCACCCGAAGATGGGTTCGGTCAGGACATCATTTCCTGGTACCAGCGTTGGCCGGGGCGGACTAGCGAACTTGATGCGATCAGTCACACAGTTAAAAGTGTCACTCAGGCTAGGGCTATGGGGGTGCCTTTATTCTCCTTGCGATCAGCAATACCGCCACCAACCAAACTCACAACGTTGTTCCGTTACTTGGGATGGGGAGTAGCTGCAAGCGTTATTGCAACGATTGATTTTTTCCGTGGGCGTTGGTGGCATGCTGTGCTGCTTAGTGAGGCATCGAAAGCCGCTCTAATGCGTATGCATCAATCTGATCAACTTGCTCGGGATTACTTGTTTCATAATTCTAGCTGGATATACCGCCCCCTTTGGACCTATGAGGCCGAGGCTAAAGGATCGCGCATAATCCTTTATTTCTACTCGACGAACATAGAGGCGTTCAAACGACCGGGGCGTGATCCGCTAAGGGCATATTGCGGGTATCAAGCAATGACGTGGCCTCGTTATCTGGTATGGGATGAATATCAGGCGGATTTTGTGCGCCGGGTGGCCTGCGGAGATCCGTGTATTGATGTTGTTGGTTCCATTCACTTTAGCGACAACACAAATAAAATGCCCGCATTGCCGGCAAGAACGGTTGCGGTATTCGATGTTCAGCCTGTCCGCGCTGTTTTTTATAACACGCTGGCTATAGATTTTGATTACTACACTCCGACGACAGCAAATCAGTTTTTGACTGATGTTCACGAAATATTGAAAGAAGCCGACTGTTCCCTTGCACTGAAACGCAAGCGTGATATTGGGAGATTGGCTCACCCAGCGTACAGACGATTTGTTGAAGAATTCGAAAAACTTCCGCATTGCATTCATGTTGATCCAGATGTTGCAGCAGTCAACGTTATTGAAGGTTGCATTGCGGTTATCTCTACGCCTTTTACCTCTACTGCACTTTTAGGGCAGGCGCTAGGTAAGCCCTCTGTCTACTATGACCCCAATGGCATGATTCAAAAGGATGATCAAGCTGCCCATGGGATTGATATATTGTGCGGACAAGATGAGCTTAGAGTCTGGTTGAAATCAGTAGTGGTTTGAGTAACTCCCTATTATGATTCAGGTGAAGTATTGCAAAAGAATGGTCAAGCTGCTTATGGGGTTGATATATTCTATGATTCAAAGGGCGGCTAGTAAGGTTCTAAAAAAGAGAGTGTTAGTGTGAAGATAGGCATGCTTAATTTGCTAGCCAACGAAGTCATTGTATGGATAGAGTCGATTGTCAGATTCATGCCTGGACGCATAGGCGGCGTTATAAGACGAGGGTGGTTTGGCCGACGCTTTCAAAAAAACGGGGCGGTCAATATTGACGTGGGCTGTGAATTTATTTCCCCACAGACCATGTGCTTTAATGGTTTGATCAGTATTGGAAAAAATTCATTTTTCACGGCTGAATGCGGTGCAATCACGGTGGGTTCCAATACGGCGTTTAATATGAATGTTCACCTTAATGCATCGGTTGGAGGGGAGATTCGAATTGGTGAATCGTGTCTTATCGGCCCGAATGTTGTCATGCGTACGGCTGGGCATAGATATGACAATCCTGATGTTTTTATTCGACAGCAGGGGCATATACCCCTTAACATTGATATTGATGACGATGTCTGGATAGGTGCGAATGCAGTGATTCTTGGCGGGACTCACATTGGCAGGGGAGCTATAATTGGTGCAGGTGCTGTGGTTACCAAAGATGTTCCGCCGTTGGCCATCGCCGGGGGGGTTCCGGCTAAAGTCATCAAGTATCGCAACCAAGAGATAACGGAAAAATGATCGAAGCCTGCCCAGTTTGCAAGAGTGTTGATGTCGAGGTGCGAGGTTCATATCGAGGCGCCCACCCTACTTTTAACGGGTTGCATCGCGCCCATTGCAGTTCATGCGGTATGGTTTTTGCCACTCCCATGCCCGGCAACAAGGCGCTTTCCGATTACAATGCGAGCTATTTCGTCACTGCCCATGGCGGTCAACCGAGCACACCTTGGGCTACTGCTTTTTTTTCAGGTATTGCTCGCTTGCGTATGGCCTATCTTGAACGATACTTGGATAAGTACCGCATCGATGTGTCAAAACTACTGGAACTGGGTCCAGGGGCTGGTTTTTTTGCGCGTAACTGGCTCGTGAAGCATCCGGCGGCTAACTATCTGGCTGTTGAGACGGATATATCTTGCCATGCCTCTCTGAGAGAATTGGGGGTTCGCCTTGTTGAGACTTCTGCCGTGGCGGAAGAAAATGCATCGGTCGATTTGGTCGTGATGTCTCATGTTCTGGAGCATGTCTCAAATCCCATCGAGTTTCTAAAGGATGCCACCCGAAACCTGCGCATAGGGGGTGGTATTTTTATCGAAGTTCCCTGCCGGGATTGGGAGCACAAGCCGATCGATGAACCGCATCTTCTTTTCTTCGATAAGGAACCCATGCAACTGTTGCTGGGCACATTAGGGTTTGACAATATAGAAGTTAGTTATTACGGCCAAGAGATTGAGCGGTTGCATTCGGCTTCTGCATTGCAGGCTAAATGGATGAGATTGCGCTCTAAGTTAATCTCCATAGGGTTGATTGCCCCTTTTGCAGAGGTTAGACAGGGGATGGAATCGTTGTCAGACCCGCTCGAACGTGCGGCAGTCGCGCCTTTTAATGCACATTGTGAATCTTCTAAGCCAGCTTGGTGGTTAAGAGCTGTCGCACAAAAAACTTCTAACTGAGCGAGGTATATATGTCCTATTACCCTATCCTTAAAGCACCGGGCTGCCAAGGTTGGACAACTCTGTGTAATTTTTCGCCCAATAACTGGGAGACGAGGGATGCCACAGAGAAATTTGTCAGCTTGACTTGGGCTGAAGAGGGCGCATGGCGAACCGAATCCCTCGGGGTACTTGCGCATGGTGCAATGCGTACTATCAGCACTGAGGAGATTTCCGGGGTGATTCCCGAAGGTGTGCTGCCTTTGCTGTCGCTCAGTACATCAAAGCTTTCTGCGCGCAGTGATAGCTTGCCACAGATAGACGCGCCCCGAACAGCAATGCCCGCCTGGCGCGCGACACTGGGCCTATCAACGAATAATGCTTTGGTCAGTTATCAAGGTGAGATTGATTCGTTTGCCTCGCCGGGGTCACTGTTGACTTTCTGTCCGTTTATTCAGTTCGGTGAAGAGATAGAGAACTATCTGATATTTCTGAACATGGAAAACTCTCCAGTCACGAGAACTTCGCAAGTGGAAATATACGATGCTGAGAACACAGCGTTAAGGCGTAAATTTGAGGTAAGAAACAATGACGTAACAATCATTGCTCTAGACGGGCTTGGTTTTAGTCCAATTGATTTGCCTTTAATTATTTGTCGAGAAATGTCGGGAATCCCATTGTATTTTTCGAAGACTTGCGATGGTTCGTTTCTCAGTCTTGAGCATACCCACCCACCAGCGAGCTATGTAATCCACGGACAGCGACGGGAGGCTCAGAAAATCCTTAAAAACACATGGTTCTCAAGGGCGGCGCAATAATGCGATACAATATAGAAAAGTTAAGGAGGGCGCTTTGGACCTTCGGGCAGCCGCTCACTAAAAAACCCAAACTAGCTGGAGTGCCTGTCAGCGACCTGTTCGTGTGGCGTAATTCTGAAGACTGGAAGACATTCTTTGAGCTAACAGATATTGCGGGACTTTTTGATGATGGTGAAGGTGCATCCAGTCGGTCAGTGACTATTCTGTTTTTCGACAGTAACGGTAACCAGTTCCTTGAAAAGCGTCTGGCTTTGCTTCATAATCAACGGCAGACGGTCGATTTTTCTGAACTCCTGGTTGAGTCAAAAAGTTCTTTCGGTACATTTTGCGTCTTTCACTCCGCCCCCCAAATGATATCGGACATTGGATCGTTTATCACAGAAAGAGGCTATGTGAGTTATCGTTATAAAGATGCACCTTTGCGTAGCTATGTGCATGGAAGCCTTGATGCAATTTCTCTGTGCGAGTCCACAGGACTGACACTTCTCGGTTCGAGCAGCATTTTCCCGCGTGAATACAGACTTCAGCATGAACTATCAGGCCCGGCGTTGTATGAGGTGGCAATAGTGAACCCCAGTTCGCGTAATCAACTCATCGCTTGCCAGGTGCTATCAGCGCGTAGCGGAGCGAGCTTGGGTGTCCAAGAGGTACAGTTGCGGCCAAGAGGCTCCCATGTGTTTCCGGTTCAAGTGGAGCAGTCGCAAGAAGTAAGGATCGTTATCAACAGCCGTCTCGTAATGGCGAGGCCTTTCATTTTCCGTATTCAGGAACAAAAAATGGTAGTTTTTCATGGATAAAAAGACACTTGAAGTCGGGTATGGCTCTGTTGCCAAAGTGAGAATAGGCGACCGCCTACCATTGGTGTTTATTGGCGGTCCTTGTGCAATCGAAAGCCGTGATCATGCTTTCAAAATGGCGGAATCAATCAGTGATATCTGTCGTCGTATTGGTATCTCGTGGATTTATAAATCTTGTTATGACAAGGATTGCCGATCCTCACTGGACAGCTTTCATGGCCTTGGTGCGGATGATGGTTTGCGCATTCTTGCCGACATCAGAGATGAATTTGGGATTCCAGTGGTCTCGGATTTTTCAGAACCAGCTTGGGGACCGGCGACTGGGGAAGTCTGTGACATGGTGCAGGTGCCGGCTTATTTGTGCAGACAAACATCCATATTGAAGGCTGCAGCTTTAACGAATAGACCTGTCCACCTGAAAAAAGGCCAATTTATGAGTCCTTGGAATATGAAAAATTCTGTAAGGAAGATTGAGGCTAATGGTAATCACCAGATTCTGCTTGCTGATCGCGGCACTTTTTTGGGTTACAACATGTTGGTCAACGATATGACTTGTTTCCCCATAATGGCTAGAACTGGCTATCCGGTGTGTTTTGATGCGACGCATTCGATTCAGTTACCGACCTCCATGGGCAATATCTCTGGCGGGCAGCGCGAGTTTATCCCTTATCTGGTTCGGGCGGCGGTGGCCTGCGGCATCAACGCCTTGTTCATGGAAGTCCATGACGACCCCGATAATGCATTGTCGGATGCCAATACGGTGCTGGATATCCAGTATCTGGAAAATATTCTCGGCCAGGCCAAGGCCATACATGAGACGCGCCTTGAATTACTCGAAAAATATGGAGAAGACAATGTCCACCCAGAAAAATAATGCGATGCAGGTCAGTGAAGTCATGATGCCGCTGAATCGGATTCCGGTGATCGGCGAGACCGTTATTATGAAAGAGGCTCTTGAAGAGATGGGTCGGTCAGGCTTGGGCATTGCTTGTATTGTGGATGTTGACACCAAGCTTCTTGGTATTCTCACGGATGGTGATATCCGACGCAAGTTACTCAAGGTACAAAAACCATTCTCCGCATTGCTTGTGGATGATGCACTCGAACATGCTATTCGATCGCCCATGACGACTCAGCCAGACGACACATTGGTGCATGCGGTTGGTTTGATGGGTCAAAAGCAGATATGGGATCTGCCTGTCGTGGATGGTAAGGGAACTCTTGTCGGCCTGCTGCACCTTCATCCAGCGGTTCAAGCATTGCTTGGGATGAAAGAATAATGTATTCCGGCCAGGCCAATTGATTATCTTGCTATTGAAGCAATAGAATTTTTTATCCTCTTACAAACTCAAGAAAATAAAGATGAACAACATATTTGAAAAAAGAGCTGCTTTAAAAGAGCGGTTGCGGCAGCGTGAGCGGCTGTTTGCAGGTTGGGTGTCCTACGCGCATCCTTCAATCACTGAAACTTTTGCGCGTGCAGGTTTTGATTTCATTGCGATTGACATGGAGCATTCCACCATTTCCGTGGAGCAGGCGCAGCGTATCATCTCGGCCTGTCAAAGTGAGGGGGTGCCATGTTTGCCGCGCCCCGTTTCCCATTCGAACGATTGGTTTAAGCCGCTGCTGGAGTCGGGTGCTGATGGGTTGCTGGTACAGATGGTTAATACGCCAGAAGAGGTAGAAGCGATCATCAGGTATCTCAAATACCCTCCCATGGGTAATCGGAGCTATGGCGTTAACCGCGCACAGGCCTATGGGTTTGATTTCGACAGTTACATACAGAACTGGAATGACACTTCGAGTTTCATTATTCAAGTTGAGTCGATCCAGGCAGTTGAGAATATCGAGAAATTACTCGCCTTCGACGAAGTCGATGGCGTGATGGTGGGGCCGTATGATATCTCCGGCTCCTTGGGTGTGCCAGGGCAGACGTCGCATCCTCTTGTGATCGAAGCGTCACGCAAGGTGATCGCGGCCTGCGAACGCTTTGGCAAGAGTTGCGGTACGCAAGTAGCCGATGCGTCAGAAGAAAGCGTTCAGACCCTGTTTGATCTCGGATATACCTATGCAATATTAAGTTCCGATCTGTTTGTGTTGTGGAAGTGGGCAGAAAAGATGCAAGGCATGATCAAATCAATGCGCTAACTATTAAAGGTTTTTTATGAATTCTTATCTTAATGATTTATTTAATTTGGAAGGCAAGGTTGCCGTAGTGATCGGCGCTGGCGGCCATCTTTGTGGCGAAATGGCGAGAGGATTTGCTCGTGCCGGGTGTAAAGTTGCAATATTGGACTTAAAACTGGAAAAGGCAAAGACTGTAGAAGATGAATTGAAAAGAGCGGGTTTTGAAAATGTAATATCAATTGCCATTGATGTTGGAAAAAAACAGGATCACGTTGATGCGCTACAAAAAGTGCTTTCAGCCTTTGGCCAGATTGATATTCTTGTCAATGGGGCCGGCATTAACGGGCCGACACCGTTTTTTGAATTAACCCTTGAAGAGTGGTACGCGATTCTAGACTCACAGGTTACCGGCACTTTTCTTGGTTGCCAGGTATTCGGGGAATACATGGTAAACAGAGGCAGCGGATCAATCATCAATCTCTCATCGGCATCTGCAGGTCCGCCTCTCTCCAAGGCAATAACTTATTCCGTGGCTAAGGCAGGGATCAAGAACCTGACACAAAACCTAGGTCGGGAGTGGGGCACGAAAGGTGTTCGAGTTAACGCGTTACGGCCTGGATTCTTTCCGACGGAATGGAATCGCAAGAATTTTATAACTCCCGAGCGTGAAGTTGCTATTCTTGGACACACTCCAATGAAGCGCTATGGGGAGCCAAATGAATTAATTGGCGCGACCCTATGGCTGGCATCAGATGCATCCGGCTTTGTTACAGGCGCGGAGATTGCTGTTGATGGCGGCTTTTCTTGTATGACCATCTAGGTTTGCGAACACTTTTCAACAAGAACATATTACAGAGTTTGGAGTAAATACAATACATGAAGCAAAAAACAGTAGTGATCACGGGAGGAAACCGTGGAATCGGACTCAACATTACAGAAGCTTATGTCAATGCCGGCTATTTCGTAATTGTGGGGGCACGGCAGGAGCTTGGATTGGGAACCCGGTTTGGCGATAAGGTCAGATTTATTTCTGCGGACGTTCAGGATGAATCCGCTCACCGTCGCTTGGTGGATGCCGCAATCGAAAAAACAGGAACGCTGGATGTTTACATCAATAATGCGGGTTTTTCGGAATGGCGACCTATTGCGGATATTGATGAAAAATTTCTGGACGATTTGATTGGCACCAACTTAAAAGGGGCTTTCTGGGGTTGTAAAGCCGCTTCAAGTGTTATGCAGGACGGTGGATGCATCATCAATATTTCCAGTATTGCCGGGAAGCGTGGAAGTTCAAACAACTCTGCTTATTGCGCATCCAAGTTTGGGATGAATGGGTTGACTCAATCGCTTGCCAAAGAACTCGGGCCACGTGGAGTTCGGGTAAATGCTTTGTGTCCAGTACTCATTCCCACAGACGGGTTACTTGAAGCATTGAATAGCCCTGCTTCGCCTGCCAAAGGCAATCCAGAAGAGTTTATCGCAAATTTTACAGCGGCAAATGCCGCGTTGGGCAGGCTTCCTACTGGAGCAGAGGTGGCTGCAATGAGCTTGTTCTTGACGTCTGATGCAGCATCTGCGATGACTGGGCAATGTATTAATGTGGATTGCGGTGTCTTTCCTCAATGAGTGTTGGGTACAAATGAATATTGTTGCTGTTATTCCTGCGCATCTTGCGTCGGTCAGATTTCCCCGAAAAATCCTGTTTCCTTTCCACGGTCTGCCTATGATTGAGCACGTCCGTCGGCGTGCTTTGCTTTCCGGTGTCGTGTCGGATGTGTATGTAGCGACCTGCGACGAGGAGATCGCCGAGGTGGTACGCGGCTTTGGCGGAAAGGTCGTCATGACGGCCAATACGCACACTAATGGTACTACCCGGGTTGCCGAGGCGATAAGGGACGTGGATTGCACTCATGTAATGCTGCTACAGGGTGATGAACCGTTGTTATTGCCTAGGCACATGGAAATTTTTGCAAAAGCAATTACGGCTGAGCCAGATGGCGATGCATGGAATGCCACCGGACCTATCGAACACAAGGATGAGTTGGATCGTCATTCCTTTGTGAAGTGCGCTGTTTCGTCATCCGATCGCATTTTGTATTGTTTCCGTCGGACGCCCTGTTATAGCGCTTTCGATGTGCAACAGTCTTTTGTGAGGAAGATTCTTGGAATAATAGCCTATCGTAAAGACTTCTTGATGGAGATCACGGCGCTTCCCGCCTCACCGATTGAACAGGCTGAGTTCATAGAGCAAATGCGCATCATTGAGAATGGCTTCAATCTGCGGTCTGTCCCTGTTACGCCGAGCTTACCCTCGGTAAATGAACCTGATGAGGCTGAGCTTGTGCTGGATTACATTCGATACAACGATGAACAGCGTACATTGCTTGAGCAGGTGCTGGAATGAGTCAAGTGCGCGGTCCTAGTCAGATTGTCAAGCGTGAATCGTTTTGAACGAAGAGCAGTATCGAGAGCTATGCGAAGCTTGCGATCGCGTACTGCTGGCACCGGATTCGACGATTGAGCGTGTTGCCGTTCCTTGGCTACATGTTATTCGCGAACACCCTCTAACCCTTTCTAAATATGTAGATATTTTCAAGCATACAAAGGACATCAAGGCGCTGAGTCGCCGCTGGTTGCGGGATTTGCGTAACATGGCAGGGTGGGTCAGACAGATTGGAAGAGCATTACGCTCAGACGGGGAGTTCTGGTTTGCTTCAAAAGAACTTCCTCACGAGGTCGATGTTCTGTTCGTCTCACATTTGCTTAATGAGTCCCATGCCGGCGATGCGGCCGATTTTTATTTTGGTGAACTGCCTGATGAGCTAGTTGGGCAAGGACATTCAGTGGCGATCGCGCTGCTCAATCACTCTGAACAGTCAGCGGCGACTCTCGCGTACAAATGGAAAGACAGCGCAGTACCACGGGTAATTCTCTCCTGCTCGCTCGGCTATTCCGAGGAAATCGCTCTTCATCAGCGCTTAAAAATGGAGTCGCTTCGGTTAAGAACGCTTGCAAAAAATGAAACTGTAGACCTGCTTCGAAAAGTGCTTTCGCGCTCATCCCAAGAAGCGCTGACAAATGAGTCACTGGCAACTTTACGGCTTTCCAGACAGATAAACAGATTAGTGGACAAGTTAAAACCCAAGGCCGTCGTAACCATCCATGAAGGTCATGCATGGGAAAGAGTGGCGTTCGCTGCAGCTCGAAGCAGCGCTCCAAAGGTGTTGTGTGTTGGTTATCAGCATGCTGCCGTGTTTTGTTTACAGCACGCCATTCGGCGCAGCCTTGGGCGCGAATACAATCCAGATTGTATTTTGACGGCGGGGCCAGTCGGAAAGAAGCAATTGGAATTGGCTCCGGATCTGAAAGGAGTTCCGATTTCCGTGTTAGGCTCCAATCGTAGCTTTAAGGCAGATAAATTTGAGTTACCGCCGACACAGATTCGTGGACAGTCAAATAAGCGAGCCTGCCTGGTTCTTCCCGAAGGTATCGCCAGTGAATGTCATCTTCTGTTTGAATTCTCTTTGGATTGCGCGCAGGCATGCCCCGATATTCAATTTATCTGGCGACTGCATCCAGTCGTTACATTCGAATCTTTGGTGAGTCATAACGTTAAGCTGCGAGACCTTCCAGGTAATATTATCTTATCCCAAGAAAACCTTGATACTGATATTGCGCGCTGTAGCTGGGCGCTTTACAGAGGAACGACGGCCATTATTCAGGCAGTCGCTGCTGGGGTGAGGCCGCTGTATCTCCATGTGCAGGGAGAAATGAGCATAGACCCTTTGTATGAGCTTGGCGCTTGGCACACCAATATTGAAAATATTAATGATTTGAAACATGCGATTGAAACCGATGAAGCTAATTCTCCATTGGATGGAGAAACTGCATTTATGTTGGCCAAACAATACTGCAGAGATTTTTTTAGTCCACTGGATGTTGATACGTTCAAGGCTGCAATTTTCAAGGATATGGAAAATCCGAAATAATTCTTAACGCGGCTCTCCAGATTTCATACCAACAAGTTAGTTTCATGATGGATCGGTCCATCTATACATGAAGTCATGTTTCTGCCGCAGTTTGGATGCGGCTACTTGGAGCATTTGAGTTTAAAAAATGAAAGAGCAAGAATAATGAGTAGCATCAAAAACATCACAATGAGCGTATTGGGCGCCGTATCGGCATGGCATCCAATCTCGATCTCACGAAAGCGCAATGGACTTACGGTATTTACTTTCCATGAGGTGAGTGATACACCGAGCGACTTTTTGAGACAATACAACCTGTCTACTGGTATCGATTTATTCAAGAAACAAATTGATTGGATAGCGAGCAGATTTGAGATAATCAGTTCGTATGACCTATTATCCAACAGGATTCCTGCTCATGCTGCCATGGTTACTTTCGACGATGGATGGGCAGGGAGTTTTGAGCATGCGGTGCCTTATCTTGCTGATAATAAAATACCGTCACTGCATTTTCTCAATATGGCTTTCATTGATAGCAGTGAACCATTGCTTCCAGCACTAATTGCCTGCAAGTCAAAAGATAAAGAATTTCTGGATGTTATGGATACAGCGGGATTGGCTCCTCCTTATTTTCTTTCCATTACGCCAGAAATTCTGAAAAAGTATTTGATACAACCAAATAACATGAATGATGTATTGGACTATCAGGGAAGAAGCACAAAGACGACAGTGCTGATGGAATGGCAAAAAAATCCCTATGTCCAAATTGGCAATCATCTATACCAACACTGGAACTCGGCCGCATTAACACCTGCTGAATTGACTTACCAGTACAAATTGAACGCAGACGTCCTTGATAAATACGAAAACAGCGTGCCGCTATTTTCGATTCCTCATGGCCAGTGGGGCAGTTGCTTTCGATATGCCGACTATTTGCTTGTCAAGAGTTTGGGCGCCGCCCGGATTTTTGCAAATTGTGGAACGGTGAATGGCGATAAAAATAGTTCGTTGCTGGATCGGATCAACATTTCACAGGAAATAGTGAAACCTTCACAACTCGATTTCAGAATTAACAGAAGCGATATTTTATTTGGGAGCACCTTGCAGGAGAGGGTGAGTCTGAATGCATAAAGAGGAGCTGTCCGAAAAGTGGAATCTAGTATATGTCCAAGGAAATCGGGAGATTCAGGATGTGGCTAACTTTTTAGAGAGTGAGTATGGAGACAAAAATATCGGCTTGCATTGGTCATCAGCTCTTCTGAACTGGAAAGTTGGTGATTTGAATCCAGCGGGACATGGACTTATTTTTTCCGCTATTCTAAATGGCCGAACGGTCGGGTCAGTATCACTGACTTTTAAAAGATTATATTCTGGTGGGCAGAAATATTTAATGGCTGAAATCGGGGATGCTTATACGAGCAAATCAATGTTGGCTAAATCTTCACACAAGAGATATTCATGCAGTTCCAAATATGCGGGGCCTTTTCAAAATACGGAATATATTAACAGTAGTATATTTGCCCGCCTAGCCACAGAGGCAATTGGTTGGGCCAGTACAATGGGTGTTCAAGGTATTTACGGTACCCCCAATGCTCTTGCTCTTCCTGGATGGATTAAGCGACTTGATTTCAAACTGGTTAATACCCAGACCAGTAGAATAAGATCAAGAACATTACTGACGGCAAAATTGTTCCAGCTTAAAAAGCGGGTGCCTAGCTTGGTTGCGCGGTTATTTGGATATTGCCTCAGCTTCGCCAGTCAACTGCTGCTGTTTTTTCCAACTATTAAATTGGCAAAATTCCAGATAGATGAATTAAAACAGCTGGCAAATTCCGAATTTGATGATTTATGGGAAAGCTCAGTGAGCGAGGGAGCGTCTTTAGTCAAAAATAAGGATTGGCTGTCGTGGCGATATCAATCACATCCTGACATTACATACAAAATTTACACTCTTCGGTTGAAAGGGCACCTTTGTGGATGGTTAGTGCTTAGGATAAGACAATCTGCAGAGGGCCCGATCATCACGATTTGTGACTGGCTGTACAGAACGGATTCAGCCTTGTGGGTGGCATTCATATACAAGGTGCTGCAATCGCTTGAGTACCAGAATGCCGTTGTCAGATTATGGTCTTGTGACAATACTTTATTAGTGAAAGATTTATGGCGACTGCTCGCGTTGGGCGGTGCGTATGTCAACGTAATTTTCAAACCCTTGGTTAATGGCGAAAGTGTATTCAATGTAGAGCATATTTTTGATGAATTCTCTATTGGGCATACTGATAATGTGTAGTGTTTTTGGGTTGGAGTGCAGGATGAAAATGGCACACTTGAAGTTGCTTTATTCGAGCTTTGAAATATGATGACGACAAATACGCTTACCAATTTGAAGCTATATCCAATAACGGTGGTTATGGCAACATTGGGAGGAGATACCCTGAAAGGAACGATTGAGACAATCAACCGAGGAACCGTTGTTCCAGATGAAATACTGGTTTGTATCCCTGAAAATGAAGCTTACAGAGTCCAGAATCTATCTATCCAGAATGTCAAAGTTATAGTCACGACTTGCAGGGGACAGGTTGCCCAAAGAGCGACTGGTTTCCGCAGTTCATCTCACGATGTTGTAATGCAGCTTGATGACGACTTGCTATTGGATGAGCATTGTATTGAGTATCTGTTGGAAACTTTAAAGATGTACGGTCCCAATGTCGCAGTCGCGCCGGCGCTGATGGACTTGGCAACGGGTAAGTCTGCATATAAGAAACCTGGAAAGAACCGCATCTTTCAAAATATTTACTACTGGCTTGTGAATGGTGCAGACGGTTACCAGCCAGGTAAAGTTGATAAAGCGGGTGCGGGTATCGGTATAGATCCGGAGGGAGAAGATAAGACGTTGTTCGATGTTGAGTGGCTGGCCGGCGGCTGTGTGATGCATTATCGGGAAAATCTGGAGTTTGAAAATTTTTATCCCTTTACCGGCAAAGCATATTTTGAAGACATTGTATATTCCTACTATCTTAGGGAGAAGGGAGTCTCTCTTAAAGTGGATTCAAGAGCGCTTTGCTGGCTTGAGTCGGTTTCTACTTCCGGTTATGGACAGGCAGAATTTTTAAAGCATCTTGTATCAGACTATAAGGATAGAAAATATGCAGTGCGTCTTTACTCGCGCAGCCTGTTACGGATGCATTTGTACTATGTTACAAGATACTTGAGCTTTATATATAAAAAGATAGCTGGGGCGTCGTTATGACCATCCACTATTGCACGAAGCAGTCATGCCGGTAAGAAAAGCATGGCGTATATAACTAATAATATCTCTCAAATTGCTATTATCGGAGCATCTGGGTTCATTGGAAAATGTCTGGTGTCGGCCCTGCTCCGCAAGGATGAGTATGAAATCAGGGTGCTTTCCAGAAGCAAAAAGCAAGATTTTTGCGAGGGGAGATTGGGGCAAGGCGTGGAGATATTCGAGGGCGATCTAAGTGTTCCAAGCTCATTAAGGGGATTTCTTGTGCCGGGGTGCACAGTGATAAACTTGAGTTATCTTTGGAATGCAGGGGAAGAGTTGAATCTGGCCTGTACGCATAATTTGTTAGCTGCATGTAAGGATGCAAAAGTGGCGCGACTGATTCATTGTAGCACTGCTGCTGTGGCGGGGAGGGCGTCAGATGATCTGATTGATGAAAAGACGCAATGTCTGCCCATAAGTGAATATGGCACAACCAAGTTGAAAATTGAGCGTGACATCATCGATTCTGTGAAGGATAGCTTTGATGTGGTCATTCTGCGGCCAACATCGGTTTTTGGAGTCAATGGGGAGCCGCTTAAAAAACTGGCAGATGACATCAGCACAGGAAATTATTGGAAGAATTACCTGAAGTCTTGCTTATTTGGCAGGCGCAGGATGAATTTAGTGCCTGTTGCCAATGTGGTGGCTGCAATCATCTTTGTGAGTCGGTATACCGAGCGCTTTGGAGGGGAGATATTCATTGTTTCGGATGATGACGATCCCCAAAATAACTTCATTGATGTGGAGCGATTCTTGATGGGTGCATTGGGAGTTAAGGAATACCGTTTGCCACGATTGCCAATACCCATGGCTGTGCTCAAATTTTTCCTTATGTCACTGGGCAGGAATAATGTCAATCCGCTCTGTGATTTCGACCCGTGCAAACTGCGTAAATTAGGTTTTAAGAGTCCGGTTAGCCTGATTGATGGGTTGGCCGAATATGCTGCCTGGTATCGAGCTTCGTATCTTGGAGAGAAGAGGGGGGGAACTTCATGACTCTTCGGATATGCAATTATTTTGATCGCCAATTATAAAATATGTGAAGGAAAGGGGGGAATTCTAAGTTTTATGCTTATATTTTTATGGACTAAATTAGATGTGCGTTGCCCAGTGCTAGTTGATTATTGCAAGCGCACCATGAAGCTATGGACAGAGTCAGGAACCAACTGCAACAAACGTATTGTTGACATACAAATCGGTGCAAATCGAGACTGCGGAGTACTGAATTAATGGGCATCTGGCGCTTTATACTAGCTTTCATGGTTTTGCTGTCCCACACTCCCGGATCGTATTTAAAAGGTAATTTCGGGCAAATGTCGGTGCTGGCATTTTATTTCATCAGCGGCATTCTCATGGCGATGTCTTTTGAACGCTTTCAGATAAAATCACCATCCCCTGTACGAAAATTCTTCATAGATCGTTTAGTAAAGCTCTGGCCGAGTTACATGCTTGTTTTCATAGTCAGCTTGATTGTCTATCCACTAATACATATAGATTACGATTGGCGGCGAGTGATTGCCGAAGTATTCATTTTGCCGGCCGCTTACACAAAAATGATCCCGTGGGGTACCAATGCACTTACCATTGTTCCGCCATCTTGGAGTCTCGGCGTCGAGGCGCATTTTTATTTAGCGGTACCGTTAATTGCGATGATTACGTACCAGAACCGCATTCGTCTCGCTTACGGGATGGCTGCTCTGCATTTGCTAGTCCTTTCGTCCCATGCTGCGCTTGGAAAGTGGGGGTGTTTCTGGCCGATTCAGCCAGGTGTATGCACAATGCCAATTAGTGACTATCTGGGTTTTGATCTCCCTTTTGTCGTCGGGGTGACGTTTTTATTGGGAACCATCTGCTACGAATCATTCGTGAAACAGAATCGCTTCGATCAGAATCTGCTCGCAATCTGGGGCATGTATGCGGTCAGTCTATTCTTGTTAGCCCCGGTTCGCAAATGGATAACCAATCTTTCAACGTACGAAGTTTTGTTCAGTGTGACGTTTTTGATTCCTGCTTCGCTCGGCGTATTTCTGCTGACGAAGGATCAAAAGCCAGGGTCAATTGACCGGATTCTTGGCAATCTTTCTTACCCCTTGTTCCTGGTGCATTTTCTAGCTCGGCGGATTAATGAATATTTTTTTGGCGCCTATGAAGTCAACCAGCTTCTGCTTCTGGAGACAGTCATCCTCTCGATTGTTTTTTCGGTGATCATTGCGCAGTTCCAAAACCAAATCGTCGATCATATCCGGTACCGTTTTCGAGGTTTCGGAAATTTGCGCGGTTGAACTTATCCCGCTTGGTAGCGACCGATGGTACGTTCCAATTCCGCCTCCACTTGTTTTAACCAGCAGCGCGCCGCCTCCCTGGTTCACTCAGTCAGGAAATCGTTAATCTAAAATGCCAACAGCGCTTATCACAGGGATAACAGGGCAGGATGGATCGTATTTGGCGGAATTACTGCTCGCCAAAGGCTACCGTGTCATTGGCGCAGTGAGAGATAGTCAAAATAGTAAGGAGTCGTTTCCTGCCGCCCTGAAGAATAGCGTCGAGTTGATCGCATGGGATATGCTTGATCAGGACCGCATGACGGAAGTGTTGGCTGAATATCGTCCGATGGAAATTTATAACTTTGCCGGTTATTCATCGGGGGCAGGTATGTACGATGACCCTGTCGGAGTGGGTGAGGTGAATGGTTTGGCTGTTACGCGCATATTGGAAGCAATTCGTGAAGTGGATGCCAATATGCGATTCTGCCAAGCTTCAAGCAGAGAAGTTTTTGGTGAAGCTACAGAAAGCCCTCAAACTGAAAGTACGCCTGCTAATCCACGCAGCCCCTATGGTGTGGCTAAGCTTTACGCGGATTTGATGATTCGGATTTATCGGCAACGCTATGGCCTTTTTGCATGTTCGGCAATTTTGTTTAACCACGAAAGCCCGCGTCGCGGTTTATGTTTTGTGACTAGAAAAATTACTCAGGAAGCGGTAAAGATCAAGCTGGGTCTGGCAAAGGAGTTGCACCTTGGCAATATGGATGCGCAACGGGACTGGGGATATGCAGGCGACTATGTTCGTGCCATGTGGTTAATGCTACAGCAGGAATATGCGGATGATTATGTCGTGGCGACAGGAAAGGCGCACTCGGTTCGTGAATTATGCGAGTTTGCTTTTAGTTATCTGGGACTCGATTATCGCGATTATGTGCGTGATGATGCATCAGTTTACAGGCCTGTTGAGCCCGCGGCACTGATTGGATGTGCGGCCAAAGCCAATAGTAAGTTAAGTTGGAAACCGGAAATTGAGTTTAAAGAGCTGGTACACATGATGGTGGACGCAGATTTGCAGAACTTAAGTGGAAAAATTTGAAGAATAGATAAGACAAATGACGATATACAAGAAAATTGAGAAATGCAGGATTTGTGGCAATACGCATCTGGAGTGTGTGCTTGACTTGGGAGAGCAGATGCTCACTGGCGTTTTTCCACGTGAGAAGGACGCAAAAGTCACGACCGGCCCTCTGCGCTTGGTGAAGTGCACGGGTGGAGATGAGGTATGCGGGCTGTTGCAGATGGAGCATTCCTACGATTTGGGCGAGATGTATGGTGAAAACTATGGCTATCGCTCGGGCCTTAATGCCAGCATGGTGGAGCATCTTAACAACAAGGTGAAACGAATCCTTGGTCTTGTCGAGTTAAGTGAGGGTGATCTCGTTATCGATATTGGCAGCAATGACAGCACCACATTACAAGCTTATCCATCCACAGGCCTGGTGTTGGTGGGTGTTGATCCGACAGGCATTAAATTTCGCAACTATTACCCTGCACACATTCAACTGATCCCGGATTTCTTTTCTTCCGCCCTGGTGAAAGAGCGCTTCCCCAGACAAAAGGCAAAGGCTGTTACCTCATTTTCCATGTTCTACGACCTGGAAGATCCGATGGATTTTATGCGTCAGGTATATGACGTGCTGGCGGACGATGGCATTTGGGTATTTGAGCAAAGTTACATGCCAACCATGCTGGATACGAATTCGTATGACACGGTGTGTCATGAACACTTGGAGTTTTATGCATTGCGGCAAATCAAATGGATGACGGATCAAGTGGGCTTCAAGATTCTTGATGTGGAGTTTAACGATATTAATGGGGGTAGTTTCTCAGTAACGGTATCGAAGTCGAATGGGGACTTGACGGCGGCTTATTCAATACAGAAAATTCTCGACGATGAGCGTGCAAGAGGACTGGACACGTTGACGCCTTATCAAGCATTCGCCGAGCGCGTGGTTCAGACAAAGAGTGATTTATTGAAATTCATTGCGGCAGTTCATGCTGAAGGTGAGTCTGTAGCAGTTCTCGGTGCATCAACCAAGGGTAATGTGCTGTTGCAATACTGCGGCCTAACTACAAAGGAAGTTGAATCTGTAGGTGAGGTAAATCCCGAAAAATTCGGCTGCTACACGCCAGGCACATGGATTCCGATTATTCAAGAACAGGAGCTGCTTGCTAAAAAGCCGGATTACATTATTGTGTTGCCGTGGCATTTCAGGAAATTTTTTACCGCAAACAAAAAGTTTTCGGGTATGAGTTTGGTGTTTCCATTACCTAAAGTTGAGGTAGTAAAAGTTGCTTAGCAGCATTGTTGAGTATAGCGAGGAGATCAAATTTCCTGCTCCGAAAGTGCAGTCCTGAGAAAGTAGATCTGATTGGCTACCATTAAACAAAATATAATTGCCAACTACCTCGGACAAGGATGGTCCGGTTTTATGGCAGTTGCATTTCTTCCCTCATATGTACATTACCTCGGGGTGGAGGCTTATGGTCTCATAGGTCTTTTTGCGGTTATCCAAGCGCTGGTTATGATTTTGGATATGGGCATGGGACCCACTATTAATAGGGAAATGTCCAGTTTCACCAATAGTGACCATAGCCCGCAGTCTATTCGCGATTTATTGCGTAGCTTAGAGGTAATCTGCTATAGCCTTGCCACGGTGATTGTAATAGCGGCATGGCTTTCTTCCGATTATTTTGCTAAAAAGTGGCTTAGGGCGGATCATCTTTCAACTAGTGATGTCGCGCATGCGTTGACACTCATGACGTTGGTGGCTGCCTTGCGCTTATGTGAGAGTATCTATCGAGGATCGCTTTATGGTTTAGAGCAGCAAGTCTGGTATAACGGTATTTATTCTTTCTTCTCGACTTTGCGGTATGTTGGTGCGCTGGCAATACTGGTATGGTTTTCAGCCACCATTGAAGCGTTTTTTGTCTGGCAGGCCGGTGTTTCGTTACTTACCCTTGTAGTGTTGTCCGCGCGCGTATATCAGTCGTTACCCAAAGCGCTTTCCCGGGCGAAGTTTTCGCAAGAGTCACTCATAAGAGTCTGGAAATTCGCAGGGGGAATGATGGGGATTTCCATTCTGACTATGCTTTTTCTGCAGATGGATAAGGCGTTGCTTTCACGTTTGGTGTCACTTAAAGATTTGGGTTATTACTCATTAGCAACCGCAGCTGCAAATGTAATGTTTATGGTTGTTGTTCCAGTCACTCAGGCTATTTATCCGCAATTGGTAAAGCTTTCGTTCAATGATGATCAGCTAAAAACGGCTGCTATTTACCATAAAACAACCCAGTTAGTGACAGTCTTGACCGCTTCCGCCAGCATGTTGCTGTGTTTTTTTTCAGGGGGAGTTATATTCATGTGGTCAGGCAATCAGGATCTTGTAAGAAGTGCAGCGCCACTTCTTTCCATTTTAGTTATAGGGAGCTTTTTTAACAGCTTAAGTTATTTACCCTATCAACTCCAAGTCGCTCATGGTTGGACAAGCCTTCTTCTGAAAACTTATGCATTCATTGTGCTTTTATTTATTGCATCAATTTTATTCATTGTCCCGATCTACGGGGTTGAGGGCGCAGCATGGGTTTGGGTGGCTCTGAATGCTGTTTATTTGTTACTGACAAGTCATGTGATGCACCGCAGATTGCTAATGGATCATAAATGGAAGTGGTATTTTTTTGATATATTATTGCCTACCTGTGGTGCAATCATCGTAATGGTTTTGGCAAAACAACTTCAACCGCAAAGTTATGACGATCGTCTGCATTGGTTCCTGTTTTTATTATTGACTGGCGTAATGGCGGTATTAATTTCGGCGATATTTGGTACGTCAATCAGGGGTAATTTGTTAAGGTCGCTGGGAAGCAAGGTATCTGATGCTAAGTTACTCTAAAAAGTGTATTGCCAAGATTAAATGGGCATTGCCTTTGGTATTTTTCTGCGGCTATTTTTTAACGCTTAAATATTTTGATACCAAGAGTGTTGAATATTCAGCATACAATCTCTTGGCTACAGTCTCCTGTGCAGTTTTGCTTGCGCAAATAAAGTTATTTGAACAAAAATTTGTCGCTGTCTGGATTGCGCTCATCCTTTTTATACTGGTTTACTTCATTAGGTTTTATTGGGTTACCATTGACGCCTTGCCAGTTCAAATTATGTTGCCCAGGATCCCTTATAATGCAATGGTGGCAGACAGAAATGCACTATTACACGCTTTTAAGCTATCAGTAATGGCGTTTACTAGCTTTAGTTTCTCAGCGGTGGCATTGCTGTTTTTCATGAGAAAGCAAAATAGCCGTGTTTCTCAATATAGTGGCAATTCAACTTTGTCTGGATTGTTAGCAAAGCGATCTTTATTGGTAGTTACATTGCTAATGATGGTGTTGGCTTACCTCACTTACAAATATCATATTGGTGAGATGGGGGCGTCATCATCAAGGGAGGCGCTACCATTCCATTTGAAAGGAGTGATTTTCTACATCAGAATTGTTGCTATACCCCTCATCATATTGCTATCGATTTATCTGGCTGAGCGCAGTGGTCATATACTGACATCAAGATTAGGAGTTTTGATTCTGATGATGCATGGAATTATAGATATGCTGCTAAGAAATAGCCGAAGTAGCCTACTTTTGTCGCTCCTCTTGGTGTTATTTCTAATGCTGGCGGATGGAATCAAATTGCGACGCAAAGAAAAAGTGTTTTTGGGTGTCATGATAACGGTTGCTTTTGTTATGATTCCGATTATGACGGAATATCGACAGATTCGCGTGTCTTCTGATTTGACTTATATTGAGGCATTTTCCAACGCGTTAAATATTGGTGGGAAAGATTTGTTGGCGCAAATTTTTAAAGGCTTGGAGTTTGTATTATTTAGAATGCCAGGAATAGAAAGTCTATGGTGCATGATTGCTTCTAAGGGAGAGCCATTAGGTATCCATGTCATTGATGTTATCAACTCAAAAAACGGGATAGCAGGATATCTCACTTATATTATTTATTCTATGGATGAGGCCGACAATACTTTATTGGCACCCGGTTTTGTTGGATGGTTTTATCTTGTAGCAGGCTTTCCAGCAATAGTTCTCGGATCATTATTTGTAGGGGCTTTATCTGTGCTGGGGTGGAAATTTCTTGGCTGCAGATATGTTGAATCTGGACCAGTAGCCCAAGCATTCTTTCTTTGGATGCTTTTTATGGCCCTAACCGAAGGTACATTGGACAGTATGGTCTATATGTTTTTTGTTGGCCTAATAACGATTGTAGTTTTAGAAATAGGTTTGAGGGTGTTTGCAAGAAGGAGAGCATATGGGTTCAATTTATGAATTGATCAATTCTCATAAGCCATATTATCCAAGAGCGAACAAATGCTGCTATTTTTGGTATTAGCCTGAAACATTAATATTCATGCGAATTTTATTTTTACTGCCAGACTTCCCGTACCCCGCATCGACTGGTGGGCGGTTGAAAGTTTTCAATATATTAAAACATCTGTCCAAGCGACATCAGTGTGATATTTTATGTTTTGGTAAATTGGACGATTCCAATAAGGCTGGTTTGATTGCGGCGTTGCCTAATATTCGAGTTTTAGGTGTTATCTCACCAGTTTCAGGAATATACAAGTGGGTGGGAGTTTTATGGAATCTTGCGCGCGGTTTACCACCCTCGTTCGCGTCGTTTTCAGGACAGAAGTATGTTTCTGCATTAAGGGAGTGCCTAGCAAGAAGCGATTACGATCTCGTTCATTATGATCTTGTCAATATGGCCCAGTATCTGCCTTTGGGTTCTAAAATAGCTTCTGTTCATTCGCCAAATGATGCTACCTCATTAATATATTTCCATATGGCTGAAAGTACTCCCTGTTCGCTTGGAAAAGCCCGTTTGCTTGTTTCTGCAATTTTGCTGCGGCGATTTGAGAGGGAAACCTACTGCTTCTTCAATAAGATACATGTTGTATCTCAAGATGACGCAGCATACTTAATGAACCTGGGGGCGAGTATTAATGTTGCAACTATTCCTATTGCTGTTGATGAGGCGTTTCTGAATAACGTTGATTTTAAAAACGATAAAAGTAATGCACTTGTAAGGCATCCTAGAATTGTCTGTACTGGCAACCTTGGCAACCCTGCTATTGCCAAAGGCGTCCAAGACTTTGTGAACATTGCCCTACCACTCATTTGGGAGCAGGTACCTAATGTTCGTTTTGTCGTTCTTGGGCAAAATGTCAGCAGAGCACTTCAAGAACAACTTATAAAAACATCAAATATTGAGTTTTGTACATGGGTGGAAGATTATCAAAAATTCCTCGCTGATGCTGATGTGGTTTTGGTGCCAGACAATGTGGGGCCTCCTGGCGCAAAAACTCGTACGCTACAGGCTATGGGGCTTGGTTTGCCTGTTGTTGGTACAGAGACTGGTTTCGCAGGCATCCCATTTGTAAATGGCGAACATGGCTTGTTATATAAAACAATGCCTGAATGTGCTGGACTGATATTGTCATTGCTTAATAACAAAGGGATGTGTGAAAATATTGGAAAAAAAGCCCATCAACTTGTAATGGATGAGTTTTCTTTAAGTATTGTGGGCCCCATGTACGAAAAGCTATATCAAGAAGCAATCGCTGAGTTTGATTCTCATCGTTGTGTTCAGGGGATTGACTAAATAGCGTAGAGTCCTTGGGTAAATTTAAATGATTATTAAGAGCAATGGAGTGAAAGGGAAAGCACAAAATCCCTTTATCGCCATTACCGGCACTCATGGATTTAATCCACCTCGACTGCTGATATCCAGTTTGACTGACTTTGCAAACTCGTGAAAATACTGAATGTTAACTCGCTACTTGATCCGGTGATTGGGGGCGGGACTGCTGAGCGCACCCTCCAAATTAGTCGAGCACTTAGGGATGAAGGCGTTGACTGCCAGATACTAACTACAGATGTTGGTTTCGAGAACAGATCGCTACCACGATTGGATGGGCTAAACGTTACCGCTTACCAATGCCTGCTTAAAAGATTCTACATACCCAGAGTTTCATTCGCCAGTATAAAAAAAGAAGTGGAAGGGGTTGATGTCATTCACATTATGGGCCATTGGTCGGTGTTGAACGCACTGGTATACTTGGCTGCCCGCCGGATGCAAAAACCGTATGTGGTGTGCCCGGCTGGAGCTTTACCTATTTACGGAAGATCCAAGATTCTTAAGGTAATCTACAACTGGGTTATTGGGCGGCGAATTATCCGTGATGCCAATGCCTGGATTGCTATTACCGAAGATGAATGTTCTCATTTTGATGCTTACGGGATTGACCGGAGATCTGTTACTGTCATACCTAATGGAATAAATCCGGATGATTTTTCTGAAACGGATGTGCAGGGTTTTAGAAAAAAACATGGGCTTGCTGATCACCCCTTTATATTATTTCTTGGTCGACTCAATCCAATTAAAGGGCCGGATCTTCTTCTCGACGCATTCTGTCGTGGTCAAGAGGCATGGCCGGAGTGGCACTTGGTCTTTGCCGGTCCGGATGGAGGGTTATTGGATTCTCTCAAGAAAAGTTCTGCAGTCAGTGCAGCCCGTAATCGCGTTCATTTTATCGGGTATGTTGGTGGTAAAGAGAAATCATCTGCCTACCACAGTGCACAGTTATTAGTGATTCCTTCACGCCAGGAGGCAATGTCGATTGTCGTGCTTGAAGCTGGAATTTCCGGAGTTCCTGTATTGTTGACCGACCAGTGTGGTTTTGATGTGGTTGGCAAGATTGGTGGAGGGGTCGTGACCCCGGCAACGGTAGAGGGGTTGCAAAATGGTTTGGCAGGCTTATTGAATGGCAAGATGAACTTGGATGCGATGGGTGGCAAATTGCAGAACCATGTAAAAAATAACTACACATGGCATGTTGTAATCCGGAAATATCTGGATTTATATGTCGGGTTGTTGGGCAAGATATAGGCTTTCAGGTTTTGAAGATATTAATTGTTAGCCAGTATTTTTGGCCAGAAAACTTTCGAATTAATGCGATTGTTGAAACGCTGGTCGAACGTGGTATTGAAGTTGAAGTTTTGACTGGAAAGCCCAATTATCCTGAGGGTGCTATTTTTTCAGGCTATCGCGTTTGGGGTTGTCAGAAAGAGCAGTGGAAAGGCGCGGCATTATATCGCGTCCCATTACTTCCTCGAGGTCGAAACAGCCGCATGGGATTGATTATTAACTATCTTTCATTTATTTTCTTTGGGCTGATCAGTGGATCATGGCTAATACGCAAGCACCAATACGATATTATCTTTGTGTATGGTCTTTCTCCTATTTTGTTGGCGATCCCTGCGCTTTTTATCGGATGGCTGAAGAAGTGCCCCGTGGTGTTGTGGGTACAGGATTTATGGCCGGAAAGTCTATCGGCGACAGGTTATGTGCGAAATAAGACAGTCCTCAAATTAGTTGAGCTGGCCGTGCGCTTTATCTACCGGCGTACCGATCTGCTCTTGGTGCAATCAAAGGCTTTTGAAGAGCCGGTTCGAGCTCTGGCTTCGGATACGCCTATCGCGTATTACCCGAACTCTGTCGATGAGATTTTCGCCGCTCCGGCTAAAGGCGCCCCTCAAACGGTCGCAGGATTAGGTGAAGGATTTTCGATTATGTTTGCGGGCAACATCGGCGCGGCGCAGGCTGTTGGCGTAATAGTCGAGGCCGCCTCATTGCTGAAAGAGTATTCGGATATCCATTTTCTGGTGCTGGGAGACGGTAGTTCGCGCGATTGGATGATGACGGAGGTGCAACAGCGCGGGTTGACAAATCTCCATTTGCCAGGAAGGTTCCCCGTAGAAACGATGCCCGATTTCATGCAGAAGGCATCTGCGCTACTGGTTACGCTTGCAGATCAGCCAATCTTTGCGGTGACTGTTCCCAATAAAGTGCAGGCGTACATGGCGTCAGGGCGGCCGATCATCGCTTGCTTGAATGGCGAGGGTGCACGATTAGTCGTTGAGTCCGGGGCGGGATTGGCTACACCAGCTGAAGATGCCAGGGCTTTGGCTGATACAATATTGCGTTTATATAGGCAATCACCCAGCGAGCGTGAAACAATGGGCGACAACGGACACAAATATTATCAAGAGCACTTCAATCATGATCATTTGATTGATCAATTGATTGCGCTTTTACAAACTGCGTCAAAGAGCGGCAAGGCTGTTCAGTGAAAATATTGGTGGTCGGCGCGAAACATCACCAGGAAGACAACTACGGCAAATAGCCGTAAAAAAGAAAGGACTGAAATGAGAGAAACCAAAAAAGTTGCGTTGATCACTGGCGTTACCGGACAAGACGGAGCCTATTTGGCTGAGCTTCTTCTAAATAAAGGTTACATAGTGCATGGCATTAAGCGCCGCGCGTCAACCTTTAATACAGCGCGTGTCGACCATTTGTACCGCGATCCGCACGAGGATGGTGTGCGTTTTTTTCTGCACCACGGCGATCTAACCGATTCGAGCAGCTTGATCAGAATTATTCAACAAGTGCAGCCGGCTGAAATTTATAATCTGGCCGCACAAAGCCACGTCGCAGTGTCGTTCGAAGAACCTGAGTATACAGCCAATTCTGACGCATTGGGCGCTTTACGTGTGTTGGAGGCTATCCGCATTCTTGGGTTAGAAAAGAAAACACGTTTCTATCAGGCTTCCACCTCTGAGCTGTATGGTCTCGTACAAGAGGTTCCACAAAAAGAAACCACCCCGTTTTACCCTCGCTCACCTTACGCAGTCGCCAAGCTTTATGCGTATTGGATTACGGTTAATTACCGCGAAGCCTACGGTATGTATGCTTGTAACGGCATCTTGTTCAATCACGAATCGCCAGTTCGAGGAGAGAATTTTGTAACGCGAAAGATTACCCGTGCATTGGCTCGCATCAAGCTTGGATTGCAGGAACACCTTTATCTCGGCAATCTTAATGCTCTACGTGATTGGGGGCATGCTAAAGACTATGTTGAAATGCAGTGGCTAATGCTGCAACAGGAGCAACCGGAAGATTTTGTTATTGCCACCGGGATACAATATAGCGTGCGTGACTTTGTTAATATTGCTGCCAATGAATTAGGTATTATGATCCGCTGGGATGGTGAGGGCTTGGATGAAAAAGGTTATGACGCATCCGGGAAATGCATTGTCTCAGTCGATCCACGTTACTTTCGTCCCACTGAAGTCGAAACGCTCCTTGGCGACCCTTCTAAAGCCAAGGATAAGCTCGGCTGGCAACCCAAAACAACATTCGATGAGTTGGTTAAGGAAATGGTGAGGGAAGATCTCAAAACTGCGGAGCGTGATGAGCTCGTGAAACACCACGGTTACTATACCAACGCCTATTACGAGTAGTCGGGTAAGGTGCCTCCTTCTCATCTGCGGATACAGTCCTGGGTAGGATTGACTGTAAGTAATAGGTGACAACGACGGCAGTGTTATCAAATACTTGAACATGATTGTTTGATCAGGCTCTTGCAGAGCTACGTCAAAAAGCGGAGAGGATATTCAGTGAAGGTTTTAGTGATCGGTGCCAGTGGCATGATCGGCAGTACAATTATACGTGTACTGAACGAAAAAGAAGAGTGGAATGTGTTCGGAACCGTTCGCTCTGGCGATGTGAAACGATTTTTCAGTCCAAAGATTGCCAAGCGGCTGGTGACGGGGATTGATGTTGGGAATCACGATGTATTAGTCAAAGTGTTTGCACAGGTGCATCCGGATGTGGTCATTAATTGCGCGGGTTTAACCAAACATCTGCCGGGTGCAGAAGACCATCTGACGGCCATTCCCATTAATACGCTGATGCCTCATCGGCTGGCAGGATTATGTGACCTCACAGGTGCGCGTTTAATTCATATCAGCACGGATTGCGTTTTTTCTGGAAAAAAAGGGGGGTATACAGAAGACGACCCTGCGGATGCAGCCGATGTATATGGTAAGTCGAAATTTCTGGGAGAAGTCAATTATCCGCACACTATTACTTTGCGTACCTCAACCATTGGACATGAGCTGCAGAGCACTCATGGCTTGCTCGACTGGTTTTTATCGCAGCAGGGACAATGTGAAGGCTTTGCCCATGCGATTTTTTCAGGATTGCCTACGGTTGTTTTTGCACAGGTCATCCGGGATGAGGTAATACCACGACCCGACATGTTTGGGTTGTACCATGTTGCTGCCAAACCTATCGCGAAATATGATTTGTTGCGGCTGATTGCCGAAGTGTATGGCAAGTCTATTGATATTGTGCGAGAAGACCGGTTTGAAATAGATCGTTCGTTGAATGCAGAGCGTTTCCGCGCAGCGACTGGATATGTGGCGCCTGATTGGCCTGAACTGGTAAAATTAATGTATTTTAATAAATAGCTTAAACTAAGAAATTATGTTCAAAAATAAAGTATTGATGATTACCGGCGGCACGGGCTCTTTCGGGAACACTGTACTCAAGCGCTTCCTTTCGACGGAAGTGCGCGAGATCCGTATCTTCAGTCGCGATGAGAAAAAGCAGGAAGAGATGCGCATCGCGTTGAACAATCCGAAATTGAAGTTCTACGTTGGCGACATCCGCGACTACAACAGCATCTATCAGGCGATGAAGGGCGTGGATTACGTATTCCATGCAGCAGCGTTGAAGCAGGTTCCTTCGTGCGAGTTTTATCCCTTGGAGGCGGTGCGCACTAATGTGATGGGTTCGGAAAACGTGATGGAAGCAGCCATTGCTCGCGGTGTGTCGCGAGTAGTAATGTTGAGCACGGATAAAGCAGTATACCCCATCAATGCGATGGGTATCTCCAAAGCCATGATGGAAAAGTTCATGATCGCTAAAGCGCGCATGCAAAATGCTGGAGAGACTGTGCTGTGCGCGACTCGTTACGGTAACGTTATGGCTTCGCGCGGCTCGGTCATCCCGTTGTTCGTGTCGCAACTCAAAGAAGGTAAGGCACTCACGGTCACAGACCCGAACATGACGCGCTTTCTGATGTCGCTGGAAGACTCCGTAGACTTGGTGCTGTATGCGTTTAAGCACGGCAAGCAGGGTGATATTTTTGTACAGAAAGCGCCAGCTTCGACGGTAGAGGATCTCGCACAGGCGTTAAAAGAGACGTTTGCCAAGAGCAATCCGATTCGTGTTATCGGCACGCGACACGGGGAAAAGCTATATGAATCACTGATCTCGCGTGAGGAAATGGCAAAAGCGGAAGACATGGGTGGGTATTACCGAATCCCAGCGGATAATCGTGATCTGAATTACGCCCAATTCTTTAGCGAGGGTGAAGAAAAGATATCCCATCAGCACGATTATACTTCTCACAATACCGAGCGCCTAAATGTCGAGCAAGTTAAAAAACTGTTGTCGAAACTGGATTTCATAAAGGAAGAACTAAATGCTTAAAGTCATGACCATCGTCGGGACTAGACCCGAACTGATCAAAATGAGCCGGGTTATCGCTGAGTTCGACCAGCACACCCAACATGTTCTGGTGCATACAGGACAGAACTACGATTACGAACTGAACCAACTATTTTTCGAAGACTTGGGCATTCGCAAACCGGATCATTTCCTTGAGGCAGTGGGCGAGAACGCCGCGCAGACCATCGCGCGAGTGATAGAAAAGTCCGATGAGATCATGGAAAAAGAAAATCCGGATGCAGTCATGCTGTACGGCGATACTAACTCGTGTCTGGCGGTTATAGCGGCTAAGCGCCGCAAGATTCCGGTGTTCCACATGGAGGCCGGTAATCGCTGTTTCGATCAGCGCGTGCCGGAAGAGCTTAACCGCAAGGTATTGGATCATTTGAGCGACATCAATCTGGTATTGACTGAACATGCCCGCCGTTACTTGATTGCCGAGGGCATACCTCCTGAGACTATCATCAAGACAGGCTCACACATGCGCGAGGTGCTGGATCATTACATGCCGAAGATCCAGAAATCGGACGTGCTGCAACGCATGGGACTGATTGCGAACAAGTTCTTTATCGTAAGCGCGCACCGCGAAGAGAATGTCGATACTCCGCAGAATCTGCTGGATATGGTCGAGACGCTCAATGCGCTCGCGGAAACCTACGACTGTCCTGTGATTGTCTCCACTCATCCGCGCACCAGAAAGCGTTTGGATGCTTTGGAATTAGGCAAGCTCAATTCACATATCCAATTCCTTAAACCTTTCGGATTCTGCGATTACATCAAATTGCAGATGGAGGCGTTGTGCGTAGTATCCGATAGCGGCACGATCACTGAGGAAGGCTCGCTACTCAATCTGCCTGCGATCACCATTCGCAATGCGCATGAACGCCCGGAAGGCATGGATGTTGGTACGCTCATCATGAGCGGTCTAAAGAAAGAGCGGGTGCTAGATGCGGTGCGCGTCATCATCGCCCAGCACGACAAGACCAATCGTGTTATGCAGCCGGTTCAGGATTATGAGACAGGTACAGTGTCTAAACAAATTCTTCGTGTCGTAATGAGTTACGTGGATTACGTGAACCGCACCGTCTGGTCGAAATGGAATTGAATGATCATATGGCGTCGATGCAGCAATGGATGTGTTTCAAAAACCCTTTCTATTGGTGTTGAACTCGTAATTACACATCTTTCATTTTATAAAGTGGCTTATTTAGAGTTTGACGCATTTGCCGTTTCCGGATACCATTAGCCGGTTATGTTAGATCGATTGCCCGAATATATAGACCCTTTGCACCTGGCTGATAAGCGTGGTGAGTTGAAGGGGCAAATACCTGTAAGCAGCTTGGATCGTTTAGCGGATATATTGTTTAGCGATGAGGGCGTTGTTGTTGTGGATCTTTTTTTTGGCAGGGAAGGAAGATTAGCCAAAATTGAAGGTAGAATAGAAGCGGTTTTGCAGCTTGAATGTCAAAATTGCTTGCAGGCTGTGGAATGGCCTGTCAATGCCGACATCCGGCTGGGCATTGTCACATCAATAGATCAAGCCAATAGATTGCCGGAAGATTATGAACCATTGTTAGTTGAGGAAGGAAAAGTTCCGTTAAAGAGCATTGTAGAAGATGAGTTGTTACTCGTTATACCTACATTTCCAAAACATCAGCATAACTGTTTAGCTCCTGATTTAGACAATAATAAAGCGGATTTATTATCGGATAACGAGCAATCACCTAAAGAAAATCCTTTTTCCATCTTAGCCAACCTTAAAAACATTGGAGATTTATAATGGCAGTACAAAAAAGTAAAGTAACACGTTCAAGACGTGGCCAACGTCGTTCACACGACGCCTTAACAGAAAGAGCATTGTCTCAGGATCCATTGACAGGTGAAACTCATTTGCGTCACCACGTTACTCCAGACGGTTTTTTTAAAGGTCGCCAAATCGTGACTACTGGCAACGAAGATTAATCAATCTTCCCGCCTTTTAGAGTGATGGTATGCCGGATCAGTTCTGATTCGGCTTCTTTTTAATAACTCCGGAGTCATTCGTAAGCGTGAGTCTAACAATTTCGATTGATGCAATGGGCGGGGATCACGGTCCTAAAGTTACCATTCCAGCATCATTGGATTGCTTAAAAAACAATCCAGACTTAAAACTTATTTTAGTGGGTGACGAAACTGTTCTCAAGCAACAGTTGACGCAGGCTTTAGTCGATTACAAAGACAGGCTTACTATTCAGCACGCATCTCAATGCGTTGAAATGGATGAGTCGCCATCCAAGGCATTAAAAAACAAAAAAGATTCGTCAATGCGGGTTGCCATCAACTTGGTGCGCGATGGGCAAGCGGATGCTTGCGTTAGCGCCGGCAACACTGGCGCATTAATGGCTACTGCGCGCTTTGTTTTGAAAATGATTCCGGGTATTGATCGTCCTGCCATTATCTCCACGCTACCGTCGATTAATGGGCACACCCATGCGCTTGATTTGGGGGCAAACGTCGACTGCACTGCAGAACACCTTTTTCAATTTGCCGTCATGGGAGCTGAACTGGTTAAAGCCGTTGAAAACATTGATAACCCCAAAGTAGGCCTGTTAAATATTGGCGAAGAAGACATGAAAGGTAATGAGCAGGTTAAAGCGGCTGCAAAATTACTGGAGAATTCGTCACTGAATTATATCGGCTATGTGGAAGGGGATTCCTTGAATGCAGGCCATATAAATGTTGACCTGATCGTTGCTGATGGCTTTGTCGGCAATATCGCGCTCAAATCCATTGAAGGCGCGGCAAAAATGATAGGCACCGCGCTAAAAGAAGCTTTTGGCAAAAACAGTTTTACGAAACTGGCGGGGTTGCTGGCCTATCCGGTACTTAAATCATTTAAAAAGCGCATAGATCCACGGCTTTACAACGGCGCAAGCTTTTTGGGCTTGCGCGGACTGGTGATCAAGAGCCACGGCGGCGCAGATGAACTGGCTTTTAAAACGGCTATTCATCTTGCCGAAGTTGAAGTTAAAAAAGATGTCATTAGAAAAATAAGCGAACAAGTTGAAAAAACTTTAGCTCTGAGAGAAAGCGCATGACTCGTTATTCAAGAGTAATCGGTACCGGCGGCTATTTGCCGGAAGAAGTTCGCACCAATGAGCAAATTTCACAGACTGTTGATACATCCGACAGCTGGATTTATGAGCGGACCGGCATTAAAAGCCGTCGGATAGCCGGGCCTAATGAAACCGCCTCAAGCATGGCCGAAATTGCTGCAAGACAGGCCATTGACGCGGCACAAATCCAACCGGAAGACATCGACCTGATTATCGTTGCAACAGGAACCCCCGATCGCGTTTACCCCAGCACAGGCTGTTTGCTGCAGCAGCGCTTGGGCATCAAAAACTGCGTAGCATTTGATGTGCAGGCTGCATGTTCAGGCTCTATTTTCGCTTTAAGCATTGCTGATCAATATATAAAATCAGGTGCGGCCGAGAAAGTTCTGGTTGTGGGTTCTGAAATTTGTTCGCGCGTAGTCGACTGGACAGACCGAAGCACCTGCATTTTATTCGGCGATGGGGCAGGGGCTTTATTGCTGAGTTCATCAGATGAAGCCGGTATCTTGTCAACGCATATCCATTCCGATGGGGAATATGAAGATTTGCTGTATTGTCCAAATCCACAGGCCGCAACAGCAGCGAACAAGCACGAATCTGGCTACATCAGCATGCGCGGCAATGAAGTCTTTAAAGTGGCGGTCAATACGCTGGGGCGCATTGTTGATGAAACACTGGCTGCAAATAATATGCAGCAATCCGATGTTGACTGGCTGGTACCTCATCAGGCCAATACGCGGATTATCGCAGCGACAGCGAAAAAATTAAAAATGTCCATGGATCATGTTATTTTGACTCTTGAGAATCAGGGCAATACATCGTCCGCATCCGTGCTTCTTGCCTTAAATGAAGGGATTCGTGATGGCCGTATTCAGCGCGGACAAGTGGTCTTGCTTGAAGCATTTGGAGCGGGGTTCACCTGGGGCTCTGCATTAATTAAATATTAAAATGCATTGAAATGAATAGCCAAACTTATAACTTAGCTTTTGTTTTTCCCGGCCAGGGCTCCCAATCCGTCGGCATGTTAGCCGATCTGGCTGCCAGCTATCCGGAAGTGAAACATACGTTCGAACGCGCCTCCGATGCGCTGGGCAAGGACTTATGGTCAATTGTCGCCAATGGTCCGGAAGACGAGCTCAATCAAACGCATAATACGCAGCCAGCCATGTTGGCTGCCGGCGTTGCCGTATGGGAAGTCTGGTGCAAGCACAGTACTACCCGCCCATCCTGGATGGCAGGCCACAGCTTGGGCGAATATACGGCCCTGGTTTGTTCAGAGGCCATGTCGCTTGAAGACGGCATTAAACTGGTTGCGGCGAGAGGCCGGTTGATGCAGGAAGCAGTGCCCCCCGGCGTTGGCGCAATGGCGGCCATTTTGGGGCTTGAAGATCATCAGGTTGTCAAAGTGTGTGCCGATGCAGCAGGAAATGAAGTGGTTTCCGCCGTCAACTTTAATTCGCCAGGGCAGGTGGTCATCGCCGGCAATGTTGCCGCTGTTGAAAGAGCGATGGCTACTGCAAAAGAAGCAGGGGCTAAGCGGGCGGTACTGTTGCCGGTCAGCGTTCCTTCTCACTGCGCACTAATGGAATCTGCGGCTGAAAAACTGAATGAGCAATTACAGAATACTGTCATCGGCATGCCAAAAATGACACTGATCCATAATGTGGATGTCGCCGCGCATAGCGCTCCTGAAGTCATCAGGAATGCATTAAAAGAGCAATTATATAAACCCGTGCGATGGTCGGACAGCATTAAGTTCATGCATGATCAGGGCGTTACCTGTTTTGTTGAATGCGGTCCCGGTAAGGTGTTGGTTGGTTTAAACAAACGTATCGCCAAGGATGCCGAGCATATGACCATCTATGACACGGAAACGTTAAATAACGTATTGGAGCAACTAAATGGCTAAGCAAATAGCTTTGGTAACAGGAGCGAGCCGTGGCATTGGCCGGGCAATCGCTGAAAGACTGTCTGAAGATGGTTTTTTTGTTGTCGGCACCGCGACTACCGATAGCGGCGCCGCTTCGATTTCCGCCTATCTGGGCGAAAATGGCAAGGGTATCAAACTGGATGTCGCTTCGGCTGACTCTATCGAAGCCGTCATGAAAACAATAAATGATGACTTTGGCGCTCCTGCTGTCCTGGTTAACAATGCCGGTATTACCCGCGATAATTTACTGATGCGCATGAAGGATGAGGAGTGGGATGACATCATCAACACCAACTTGACCTCCGTTTTTCGCATGAGCAAAGCCGTGCTGCGCGGCATGATGAAGGCCAAAACAGGGCGCATCATCAATATTTCATCCGTGGTCGGCGCTACCGGAAATGCGGGCCAGGCAAATTACGCCGCTGCAAAGGCAGGAATGATCGGTTTTGCCAAATCGATGGCCAAGGAGGTGGGTTCGCGCAATATTACTATCAACACCGTGGCGCCCGGCTTTATCGACACCGATATGACTAAGGAATTGAGCGATGAGATCAAAAACACATTGCTTTCGTCCATTCCGCTGGCCCGGCTGGGTGAAGCCAAAGAAATTGCGCATGCCGTTTCATTTCTGGCTTCTGAAGGCGCCGCCTATATTACAGGTGACACCATTCATGTAAACGGGGGCATGTTTATGCCTTAATATTGTGACATTATTGCAATATCAAGTATAATTCCCCCGCCGTCTGGAATTTCCGGAGACGGGATTTCAAAATAAAATCAATAAATACTATTGTAAGTATCAGATTAGACGCTGGTTAACTTACATTGTTTGAGGATAATAATTATGAGTAACATTGAAGAACGAGTAAAAAAGATTGTTGCAGAGCAATTGGGTGTTAAAGAAGATATCGCTACTGATGCTTCATTTGTAGATGATCTTGGTGCTGATTCTCTGGATACAGTTGAACTCGTCATGGCTCTTGAAGAAGAATTCGAATGTGAAATTCCAGACGAAGAAGCTGAAAAAATCACAACTGTTCAGCAAGCTATCGATTACGTAGTAAAAAACGCATAAAACCTGTTTTTAGTGGATGACCCAAACGCCATGGATGGCCAAGTGGGTACCTAAAGTAGACTCTTTAGGGATGCAGGAGCGCATTCACTCGGTTCATCCTCTAGCCCTTTATTCCCATCTTCACTTTAATTCTTACGGTAAATCACATTGAGCAAACGTCGAGTTGTAATAACTGGATTAGGCGCTGTCACTCCTTTAGCTAACACTGTTCCGGAAACATGGGATGGCATTATTAACGGCAAAAGCGGCATAGGCCCAATTGATTCTTTCGACATTTCTTCTTTTGCCACCACCTTTGGCGGCGTCATAAGAAATTTTGACATTACCCAGTATATTCCGGACAAGGACGCCAAACGCATGGATGGTTTCATTCATTACGGCATTGCAGCGGGTTGTCAGGCTATTGAAGATTCAGGCATTGAAGTTACTGAGGCTAATGCTGAACGCATCGGCGTTGCTATCGGCTCGGGTATAGGCGGCATCACCGGCATTGAAGAATGTTATGCAACCTATGACAAAAGCGGCCCGCGCCGTATCTCGCCATTTTTTGTCCCGGGCAACATCATCAATATGATTTCAGGCAACCTTTCAATCAAATACGGATTAAAAGGACCTAACTACGCCATCGTTACCGCCTGTTCCACAGGCACGCACAACATTGGCGACGCTGCACGTATGATTAAATACGGCGATGCTGATGTGATGATTGCCGGCGGCGCAGAGCGCTGCACAACATCGCCGACAGCAATGGGCGGTTTTGCTTCCGCAAAAGCCTTGTCCCGCCGCAATGACAATCCGCAGGCCGCCAGCCGTCCTTGGGACAAAGACCGTGACGGTTTTGTATTAAGCGATGGCGCTGGCGTTGTGGTTCTTGAAGAACTGGAACACGCCAAAGCCCGCGGCGCAAAGATTTATGCCGAGTTAGTAGGTTTTGGCATGAGCGGCGACGCTTATCACATGACGACTCCTTCCGTTGGCGGCGAAGGCGCTGCACGCTGCATGAAAAATGCCCTGCGTGATGCCGGTTTAAATGCTGATGCTGTCGATTACATCAACGCGCATGGCACGTCAACGCCAGCAGGGGATGTGGGCGAAACCCAGGCGATGAAAGCTGCCTTGGGAGGCCATGCCTATAAAGTGGCGGTCAGCTCAACAAAATCCATGATTGGCCATTTATTAGGCGCAGCGGGCGGTATTGAAGCCGTATTGACTGCATTGAGCATCAAAAACCAGATAGCTCCACCAACCATCAATCTGGAAAATCAGGATTCTGAATGCGATCTTGATTATGTCCCGAATACCGCAAGAAATATGAAAATCGATGTGGCCATGTCCAACTCGTTTGGTTTTGGCGGCACTAATGGCTCGTTAGTGTTTAAACGTTACGAGTAATTTGTATACCATATCGTAAAGCCCCTGATGCTCCTTGCTGATGACTCTCATAAATGGTGAAAGCAAGGAGCACATCGAAATATCGGATCGCGGTTTCCAATACGGCGACGGATTATTCGAGACGATTGAAGTTAGAAACGGGCAACCCGTTTTTCTTGAACGCCATTTAGACCGGCTAAATTCAGGTTGCCGCCGACTTTCTATTCCACCGCCAAACCACGATCTGCTTCGCCTTGAAGCTAAAGAGCTATGCAAGCGCTCTAAACGGGTCGTACTCAAAATCATAATCACCCGTGGCTCTGGAGGACGAGGCTATCGTCAGCCTGATGTGATCCAGCCTACCCGCGTATTAAGTCTTCATCCCTTTCCCGATTATCCAAGCTCATACAAAGAGCAGGGCATCGTTGCCCGTTTCTGCAATACCTGCCTGGGTTTAAATCCTGCGCTGGCCGGCATCAAGCACCTGAATCGGCTTGAGCAGGTATTGGCGAGAGCTGAATGGAATGATCCTGAAATTCAGGAAGGATTGATGCTGGATATCAATAATCATGTTATTGAAGGAACAATGACAAATCTCTTTTATATTAAAAATAACACACTTTATACCCCATCACTTGAGTTAGCAGGTGTTGCTGGTATTATGCGCGGCATTATCATAGAGTTAGCATCTAAGCATGATCTTTCACTAATTGAGCACACATTTACTAAAGATGAGCTATTATCGGCTGATGAAATATTTATCTGCAATTCAATTGTTGGCATCTGGCCTATTAAACAAATCGCTGACACTCGCTTCCTGGCTGGCCTTAAAACTGAGCAAATACAAATCTGGCTGGACAGGTTTACAAATGAAGGGCTGCATAACGCTCGATAAAATCATCGGACTTGAATTAATTATTTTAGGATTCTTGAGCGGCTGGTTATCGATGGATTACCAAAGCGCTTTTCGCGCTCCGGCTGTGATCGGCAAACAGGTTGATATTGAAATCGAAAAAGGTGATTCATTTAACCAAATTACCGATAAGCTTATTGCTCAAAACCTTGCCATTAAACCGCTCTGGTTCAAAGTTATCGCATTCCAGGATGAATCGTTTAAAAAACTCAAACCGGGGGAATACGAATTAGCCCCCGGCTTAACTGTACCGGAAATACTTGCTTTATTCGTTCAGGGAAAAACCAAACAGCACACCATCACGTTCCCTGAAGGCTGGAGTTTTAAAGAAATACTGCGCGAAATCGAGAAAAATCCTGATATTGAGCACACCTTGGCCGGTAGTGATTTGGGAAACTTAATGAGCAAGCTTAAGGCGGGCATGAACATGCCTTCGCCCGAAGGCTTGTTTTTCCCAGACACCTATTTTTTTGAAAAACACATGTCCGATGTCTCTTTATTAAAAAGAGCCTACGACAAAATGCAGACGGTATTGCAGCAGGAATGGCTGAACAGAGCCGTGGGTTTGCCGTTTAAAACGCCTTATGAGGCACTGATTCTTGCCTCAATTGTAGAAAAAGAAACCGGAGCAAAAGCCGAGAGGCCGTTAATAGCCGGCGTGTTTATCCGCAGGCTTGAGCAAGACATGTTGCTGCAAACCGATCCTACGGTAATTTACGGCATGGGCGAGAATTACAAGGGTGATATCGGGTATGCGGACTTAACAAACGCTACGCCGTACAACACTTATGTTGTCAAAGGCTTGCCGCCAACGCCGATTGCCATGCCGGGACGGGACGCCATTAATGCCGTCTTGCATCCTGATAGCAGCGGCAATCTTTATTTTGTATCTCGCGGCGACGGCACCCATGTGTTTTCCATGACACTGGAAGATCACAACGCGGCTGTTGATACTTTTCAGCGGAAGAAAAAATGATCAGGGGAAAATTTATAACGCTGGAAGGCGGGGAAGGGGTAGGGAAGACCACCAACCTTGCCTTTATAAAAGATTATCTGCAGCAACATAATATTCCCGTCGTTGTTACGCGCGAACCCGGTGGCACCAAGCTGGCTGAAAAAATACGCCTGTTATTGCTGGACAAGGACAGTGAGGAAATTTCAGAGCAGGCCGAATTATTGATGATGTTTGCAGCCAGAGCGCAGCATATCAAACATGTCATAGAACCCGCCCTGGCTCAGGGAAAATGGGTGCTTTGCGACCGTTTTACCGATGCCACTTACGCTTACCAGGGCGGCGGGCGCAACATGAAAATCAGCACCATCGAGTGGCTGGAAAACCTGGTGCAGGGCTCACTAAGGCCGGATTTGACCCTGTTGCTCGATGCCCCCGTTGAGATAGGCATAGAGCGAGCGAGAGAACGCGGGGCGTTCGACCGGTTTGAACTGGAAAAAGTCAGCTTTTTCGAACAGGTCAGACGTGCCTATTTATTGCAAGCCGAACTGCACCCGAAACGCATCAAACTGATAAAAGCAAACCAGCCGTTGCCTGATGTGCAGAATGCAATTGTTGACATCATTCATCCTTTATTCGGTTTGTACTCCACGCATCATGGAAGCGCAAAATGACATTATTGCCCTGGCAACAGCAAAACTGGGATCACTTCTGCAATTATATTGCCCAGAAACGCATTCCACAGGCGCTGCTCATTACCGGCAACAAAGGGCTGGGCAAACAGCAGCTGGCCAGTCAGTTCGCATATTCCCTGCTTTGTGCAAAACCACAGGCCAACGGTTTATGCTGCGGGCGTTGCAACAGTTGCCTGTTGCTGGATGCAGAAACGCATCCTGATTTTATGCAAATAACCCCCGAAGAAGCGGGGAAAGCCATTACTGTCGGCCAGATGCGCAGCCTGATCACCAAATTGACTTTAAAACCGCAATTTGAGGCTTATCGCGTTGTGATTGTTAATCCAGCCGACAAAATGAATAATGCAGCGGCTAATGCGTTTTTAAAATGCCTGGAAGAGCCGACAGAGCGCACCATCATTATTTTGATTACCGATAGGCCCGCTAAATTACCGGCGACTATCGTCAGCCGCTGCCAAAAACTGGCCGTCACTACGCCTGATAAAGAGAGCATTTTGGCGTGGTTGAGGCAACAGAACATACAGGACAACCCGGATGCATTGCTTGGCTTGGCGCAGGGCGCGCCGCTATTGGCCCAACACTATGCAAGCAATGATTCGTTAAAGCTGCGTAACGAATGTTTCAAGGCGTGGATGGCGATAGCAAGACAGCAAAACCATCCGGTTATGGTCGCCGAAGACTGGCAAAAACTGCCTGAATCGCCTTTGGTATTCTGGATTACATCCTGGGTTATTGACTTGATTAAATGCTTTTATCAAACAAAGGCGGAAAATTTATATAATCCAGACCTAAACAATCACTTGAAAGAACTTTCTCAACAAATTGAATTAAAAGGACTTTATAAGCTGTATGATCTGTTATTGATGTGCCGGCAACGGTTGGACACTCAAATAAATAAACACACAATGTTTGAAGAAATTTTAATACAATGGTCTGAACTAAACCTGAGCAAATAAACCATGGCAGAACCAGCAGCAGGACAAAGCATATTGTCACTCTCAATTAAAGATAAAAACGCCTTGTATTCCGCCTACATGCCGTTTGTTATCAACGGCGGCTTGTTTATTCCCACCAACCGCGAATATGAAATGGGGCAGGAAGTGTTCATGCTGCTCAATTTAATGGAAGAAACCGAGCGACTGCCCATTGCCGGGAAAATAATCTGGATTACCCCGCCCGGTTCGGATGGTTATAGATCTTGCGGCGTCGGCGTACAGTTCAGCGATCAGGACGGCGGCATGGCACGTAACAAGATAGAAACCTATCTGGCCGGCTCTTTGGAAAACGACCGCTCGACCCACACGATGTAACCCCCTTTTTTCTTATGTTAATAGATTCCCACTGCCACCTGGATCGCATTGATCTGGCGCCTTATCAAAATGATTTTGCCTGCTTCATGCGCGAAGCGGCAAACTGTCAAATTGAACACCTCCTCTGTATCGCTATCGATTTGGAAGCCTATCCGGCAATGCTGGCTCTGGTTTCCGATTATCCGCAAATATCCGTTACCGTCGGCGTACACCCCAACGAACAGGATGGCAAAGACCCCAGCGTTGAAGAACTCATCACCTTAGGCCAACCCGATAAAGTCATTGGAATAGGGGAGACAGGGCTGGATTATTTCCGCAGCGAAGGCGATTTGAGCTGGCAGCACCAGCGTTTCAGGAATCACATCCTCGCGGCGAAAGTGCTGAAAAAACCGCTGATTATCCACACCCGCGAAGCCAAACATGACACTTTACGGATACTGGAAGAAGAGGGCGCAAGCGAAGTAGGGGGCATAATCCACTGCTTTACCGAAGACTGGGAATTTGCTAAAAAAGCGCTGGATTTGAATTTCCATATTTCTTTTTCCGGCATTGTCACCTTCAACAGCGCCCAGGAAATCAAGGAAGTGGCAAAGAAAGTACCGGCTGACCGTTTCCTGATCGAAACGGATTCGCCTTACCTGGCACCGGTGCCGTTTCGCGGCAGGCCCAACTATCCGACTTACGTGCGCTACGTTGCGGAACAACTGGCGCAGTTGCGCGGTACGACCGTGAACCAAATAGCAGAGCAATCGACGGCGAATTTTTATAATCTGTTTAAGCTAGCACAGTCTTAATAGAGACACTGCGCCTTCTCCCTTGAGGGAGAAGGCTGGGATGACGACTGCATGGATGCAGGAGGTAGAGCAATGCAGGAGCAATTTGCCGAGGGGGATATTATTTTCTCCTCACCCCAACCCTCTCTATCGGGAGCGGGGTATAGCAGCAGCAATCAACCCCAGCGCCTTATCAATTTCTTCGTTTGTATTATAAAAATGCGGTGAAAACCGTATGCCGCCGCCGCGCATGGCGCAAACCACACCGTTGTCCTGCAGGTATTTATATAACACCTCATTGGCAACAGTCCGGTGTTTGAATACGACAATACCGGACTTAAGCGGCGCATGTCGTGGCGACAGCAGAATCAACTGCCCGTTTTTATCAATTTCAGCCTTCAAGTAGTCTGATTTCTCAAGCACCAGCGACTCGACAACATCCATCCCAGTTTCCAGTAATAAAGACAAACTGGCGGAAAGCGCATGAATTCCCAGCATATTGGGGCTGCCGCATTCAAAACGGCGGGCAGAGGGATGAGCTTCCCACGGCTGGTTTTCATAATTATGGGTGTCTTTCATCATGTGCCAGCCAAATTGTGTCAGCCTTAACTTGTCCCTGGCTTCCGGCGTGGTGTAGAAAACGCCCAGACCTTCAGGGCCGAACATCCATTTATGACCGTCAGCCATGACGAAATCCGCCTGGCAAGCCTGCACGTCAAACTTCACCGCGCCAATACTCTGGATAGCATCTATGCAAAACAAAATACCGCGCTGCTTGCAGAATGCACCTATTTTTTTCAGATCCATGCGCAGACCGGAAGCAAATTGTATGGAACTGATGGTCAACAAGCGCGTGTTGCTGTCCACCAGGGCAAACAAGGTTTCCTCAGGCGAATCCGCGCCATGCAGATCAGCCTGCCGGAATTCCACGCCCTGGCTGGCTAATGATTCCCACGGCAGCCTGTTGGAAGGGAATTCCTCATTACTGGAAACAATGTTATCGCCGGACTGCCAGTCCAAACCGTAGGCGACAAAAGACAGCGCCTCGGAAGTGTTTTTAACCAAGGCAATATCATCAGAGGAGGGCGTATTCAACAAAGCCTGCAACTGCGTGCGCAGTTCAGCTTCCTTGTTCAGCCAGTCCAGATAAAAATGAGAGCCGTAGCGGGTATTTTGCTCGGCAAACTTAATTACAGCCGCGCCGGTTCTTTTAGGCCACGGCGCTACAGCGGCATGGTTAAGGTAAATCAGTTCGTCAGTTAATGGGAATTCAGGGTGTTTAGTCATGTTTTTATCAAATAATCCGTAGGGCTGTTTCGCGTAGCAAACTGCCAATCATCTAGAGGCTAAGCTACTATAACAGCCTAATAATCAGAGTCCCAAGAAAATGTATGCTTGCGTTTTAGTTGGCAAAGTGCTGAGGTATAAAATGGGACTGTATGAAGTGTCCAAGATGGAAAGTACTGCGCCGGTTACTCCCGAGCGTCCTGCTGCTAAAAAATGGACAAAGACCGTGCAATGCGATGAACATAAGGTAAGTTATAGATGATGCTTGTAAATAGGCAATGCAGTGATCATCATCCAACGGAGTAGGCGGTTTTGTGCTTGACATTGGATAATTAACGGCTATAGTGAGTTGCAACTTAGTTGTGCGGTGATAATCAATGGTTAGACATAATTTGAGTACGTTTAGGAGAGGACTTACCATGAAAACATACAGCAAATTCATTTCATTTGGCGCGATCGCGGTCTCCACGGCGCTTGGCCTGGTAGCTTGTAGCGACACCGTCACCGTTCACTATGACGAATCTGCAACGTGCTATCTCTTCGATAGTGATCCGACGGGCTCGCCACACACCACCGGCTCTTCCAGCAATGGGTTATTCGTAATCTACAAAATCAACTCCATCGACAACACCCAGCCTGGAGCTAAGGATTTCAACTTCACGCCCGCCAAGGTCTATTCAGGCAACCAGAACTTCGCCAACAACCAGTCATTCGACTATCTTCTGCAATTGGCCCAACCAAAGACCGTGCCGAAAGGATCGGTCGCCAACAATACGGGTAAGATCATCATCGATACCTCAGCCGACCCGAAGAAGGATCAGCAGGCGAATTTCCCTCTCTACTACAACAGCAGTTCCGGCGAGAGCGTGCTGCTTGTCAGAGACAATATGAACACGCCGCCACCTTTCCTAGATCCCTGTTCGCCGACTGCGATCAACGGCCTTTAAGTTAAAGACTCGTACTAGGGGGCAGGAGAGTCCACATACTATAAACCAGTGGACTCTTACTCAGAAGCTTGATAAATATTAAGACAATAACTTAAGTCTTTCTAAGCCTCAGAGTTAGATTCGATGGGGCGAGTAGTGGGCATAATATTCGTTTGGATGGTGCCTATGTCTGGGATTGATTTTACATGCCATCGTATTATTCGAACATCGGCTGAACTTCTTGTGCAAGAATTATATGGTTCGGTAAAGCTTCTATCAGTTTGACTTTGTCGTCGGATGCGATCAATTTCTTAAAAAAGTAACCAGCTTCATTCCCTCATTGATTTAAAGGAAAAAATTATGAAGTCAGATATTGGAAGATGGGTTGTCGTTGTTTTTATGAGCTTTCTTATATTAGGTTGTTCAAGCATACGCGCTAGGACTGAAACCTCTGATAAGGAGTGGACCGTCTATCCCGGTATTCAGCAGGACGTAAAAGATACTAGCGAGCTATTTAGCGATAAGAGTTCGACCCCAGGTTGGATCAAGGGGCTAATGGCAACCATCCTTATTGCCGACCTACCTTTCTCGGCTGTGTTCGACACAGTTGTGGTGCCTTATGATCTATATCGGATTTACGTTCCGAAGTACTCTGGAGAGAAGACCTCGAGTCATCAAGCTAACCCTTAACACTGTTGGCTGCGAATGTCAGCTTCCGGCCAACTCCTGTTCAATTGGCTTTTTTGTAGCAGTACAACTATAGTGTTAGATGTTGAGAATGTTATTGAGTGGTGGTTTAACGATACAGACTCAACACAAAATAATTGGTTTAATAATTTATTACTTCTCTGGAGAGCATGATTATGAACAAAAATACTTATCTTGGTTTGGTTTTGACTGCTTGTATGAGTGTTGTTTCTGCGCCCTTGTTAGCGGAAATCTCACCTGCTCCTGAGCATCCCACTAACAATATCACTGCACCTGCAACCTCACCTGAGGAGCATTCTGAGTCAGCCAAACTTGAAATGCAATACGCAGAGCATAACAAGGCTATGGCAGAGCATTTTAGATCGGTAGCGCTAGAGTATGAAAAAGCTGGACACAAAGAGTTAATGAGGCATTACGAAAGAATGGCTGAGCATCATGATGCGCTAGCCAAAGAACACGAAAAAGCAGCGGCAACACATGAAAAGCTGGCAAAACCCAAGTAATCTTACAATTATTTACATCATTTGAGATTAATCAGGACAAACTCTTTAATCTGTCCTGATTTCTCGCAGCATTAAGTGCATGGTTGGAGGCGTTTAAGCCCTGTGCAATACTGAGAAACGGCGTCGAAATTTTGCCAATTCTATACTAAAAGAGCGTTAGAATCTTTCAAAACTAATTTCTATCTTATTGTGATAATAAAAGCATGCGTATTTTTAGCGGATAGCAAAGCCACGCCGATTAGTGGAAAAAACTGAAGGCTGTTTCCACCTTTGTAGCCCTTTGAGGGGTTGCGCTACGAGCTCAGTCTTTAGCGTGGGAGGGTAATAGTATGCCATTTATCAGGAAAACAGCTAGTATCCGTCATAATTCGCCACCATCCACACCCTAAGCAACTGCTTGAAAGTTTCATATCGCTTATTAATTGGCAGCGAAGCAGCCAATGTTTATACTTTTACTTTTAATAATCATTTATTAGTCATTTATGAGTCGATTTCAATTGTTTGCACAGCCGTTTATGTGGGGGCGCTATGGTGGTTTTTCGATGATCGCCTCAGCGATATCAAGAATTTGTCGCCTAACAATATTGGCGATTTCTTGGCTGGCGTATTTGGTCCACTTGCTACTTTCTGGTTAATTCTCGGCTTTTTCCAACAGGGCATTGAATTACGGCAGAATACTCACGCACTCAATTTACAGGCCGAAGAGTTGCATAACTCTGTTGAGCAGCAAAGAAATCTGGTTGAGGTTTCACGAAAGCAAATGGATGCAGAGCTCGAAACCATCCGTTTCGAACGCGACCGCCAAGTCAGAGATGCACGCCCTTTGTTTGTTTTTCATGACGTTAACGTGACGCTCAGCGGTGGCAAGGCAGACTATTATTCATCTATCAAGAATCTCGGAAATACAGCAACTAATGTGGTTTTCATTTATGAGCCTGAGATTGAGTACTCCAACCTCGCAAAGGTGTTCTCATGGATTCACGAACAAGACAAAAGATTGAATTGGCGGTACAAAACACCCCAAGCTGAGTATGAAGTAAAGCTTTCAATTTCCTATATTGATGCCGCAGGAACTCCAGGAGTTCAAGCCTTCAAATTTTCTCCGTTTACAGATGTTAATTTCACTAACAATCTGAAAAATGTGAAAATTGTATCTTGCATGGTCTAACCCTTCAATTTTTCTGATCTCATAGAGTCCACATACTATAACCAGTGGACTCTTGTACAAAAGTTTTAACTTTATTATTTAAAAACAATCATTTAGGATTTTGCTAATATTTCGCTATTTTGTAGAATTTTTGCGTTAGATTCGGCGGAAAGAGCAGGGGGTAAAATACTTGTTTGGATGGCAACGATGTCAGGTATTGACTTTACATGCCACCGTATTATTTGAACGTTGGCTGAATTTAGCGCCTTATCTTTTTTGGCATCGGCTGCTTTACGATGTTTTCTTAAATGTGTTGCGTCATCAAGTTCGATGGCAGCTACGATACTCGAATCTTTATTGCACACTACAAAATCAACACTCATTCTGCTGATTCGATTCAACCATGATTGATGATTGTTGCCTTTTTTAATGCCTAGTAGTTGAGAAAGCTGAACTTGTGCAAGAATTATATGGTTTGGCAAAGCTTCTAGTAACCGGAAATAGAGTATTTGTTCAGGTTGTGAGAGTAGTTTTTTAGCGTAAAACGGCCATATTTTCTTGTTATTGTTGCTTTCTATTATTGCCTTGATAAAGGCTGAGGTTGTTATTAAGGCTATAATAATCAATATCTCTAGCTTTAAATTCATGTCTTTCTCCGGTTATTCCTTGGTCTTGATTCGGTTATTTTTGAACGCTTTTTTATGGTGTGTGTATTAGTTTTCTTTTTTGTGATTGGCAGAAATATTACGTTTTCCGGTTTATTTTCACTTGTTCTGAGTATTTTGTCTCGCTTTATATCTAACGCCTGAAATGCGTATCTTAAGGCTCTGATTTCCTGACAATGCACAAAATCACCTTCAGGCGATTCTATGTATTCCGGCGTGATTCTGAATCCTCGCCATTGTTTGCCCAGGTGATCGAGACGCCCAGCAAAAAGCATTAGGCAAATAAAAACCGCACGGGGCGGCTTTATTCTTTCTGATTCCCAATTGTTTATAGTTCTTTTAGTAACGCAGAATATACGCTGACAATCTTCAATTGAATATTGGGCGGTTTGTCGCCATTCTTTAAAGCTGCTGTTAAGCGTGGTGGTTAGCTGTGTCATGGTTTTGGCTCCTTGCAAGTAAAAGCCAGACTAATGCAAGGGTTATGCCTACACTTCGCATAATGTATATTATGTTAAATAATATTACGAGTTGGTATATGCGGCCTGTTTTTTACCGCAGCACGCTCTGCTCTATTGTTACGTACATTTCCTGCGTAACTTCGCTATAATTGAGCGCATGAAAGAATCCATGCACTCAAAGGTCGAAATAATGAACTGGTTATTCCAGAAGTTCTTAAAACTGGTATCGCTGATAACGTTGCTGGTTTTATTTATAACCTTATTTTATTTAAACACGCTGGTTAAGATATCGGAGAAATATAAGAGCTGGAAAAGAGCTCGCGCGCGCTCCAGATTACTTTAGCCTTCAGTCTATTGTCTCAGTCCAGCGGCAGCGGTCATTAACAATCCCGGATGTATTCTTATTACCTATGCCTTTGGCGATAAGCGCAACCACCCTGTCATCGGTATCGTAACCTACGTGTGCATTGATCGGGTTGGCCATTTTACCCAGGCCGAAAGCGTCAAAAATAGTTGCTACATTGATGTTGATGTTAGTGACATCTATGCAAAGCCTTGAATCCAGATACTTTTCTGCAAAGCCGTGAGGAATTGCGTAACTTAAAAGATCGTTGGGATCGCTAAACGCGATGATGGGCGTCCTAGCCAGCATACGCTGGTTATATTTTTCGCCACCCGGCTGGCAATATGCGGCTTTTTGGTTGCTTACATCGGGCAGTTTACGCCCCAACTGCAGCATGGGCAGTTGATTGGACATCATGTAAATGGGGATTTCCTTGGTCTTTAAAGCCTCGCCAAAATCGGCATCGCGCTCGCCCAGCAAAGCAGCAATGCGCTGCATGCCGTCGATAATGATGCGGCTGCCCAGGCTGTGCGAAACAAAAGCATACTGATCGACAGGCAAATTCGCTGCCGCGCCATCGTCGTTAAAGGAACAGGCTTGCTTTACGTCGTCAGGAAGGCCGTCCCAACCGCTTTTGATCATCCAGCAAAATGACTGGCCGAACGAAACCAGTATGTCCTCCCTGCTCTCTCCCAGATAGATGATGGGATCGGGGCCGGTATCATTGGAGAATTTCTTCAGCAAGTCGTTTACTTCCGCTCTGCGGAAGGAGTATTCCCCTGAATTGTCATAGACAAGCACTTCTTTTTGCTTGGCGGTAATGACAGACCAGGTTAATTCATAAAACATCAGCTCCCTGCTTCTGTCTTTGCTCAGCAACCGGTTGATTCTCAGGTTGCCCAGGTTTTTGCTTGAATCAAGCCGGCTGGTCAGCGTGATGTTTTTGTACTGCGCCGACATCACCGGCAAATCAAGTTCCTTAGCCAGTTTTTCTACAAATTGCGTGGAGTAGCCCGGCAGATGGTCACCTACCCCATGCACCATCAGCACCTTCATTTTGCCTTTGTGGTTGTTCAGGAACGGAGAGAGTCCTTGGAATGGTTTTCCCCATATTTCGCAAAGCCGCGTGTCGGCCGATTGCTGTTTTTCCAGAAAAGCTTCGGCGACGCCTTTGCCTAAACTCGCGCAGCCGCTGAGTGCTATTGCCAGAATAAGCAGGAAGAGCATTTTAAATAGGGAATTCATAAGCGTTCTATGGTTTTACCGCAGTCACCAGCGCATTAACTTCAAGCCTGTGGGCAAGCTTGATTTCTGAAAAGCCGGCGTCACGCAGCTGATCAAGCGCTGCCGTTTCACGCATGACGTGGTTTTCTGATTCATCATTAAATAAATGGACTATCCAGTGCTCCAGCACGTCCAGCTTGTTAATCCTGGTCAGCACCTTGAAATAACCGCTGACTTCTTCCTGTATGGTTCGCGTATGCTTGGAAATGTCATCCAAACCATAACGGTCGCCGTTAATGAATTGGCCACCGGGTTTTAAAATCCTGAAAATCTGCTGCATCACTTCCTTGCGGTAGGAATCGAGAAAATTGTGCAAGGTATAGGCGGACGCCACTATGTCAACGCTATCAGCCGCAATATTTTTTAATGCAGTCAACGCATCATCGCCGCTAAAAGTCAGCTTGCCTTCGGTTATCCATTTGCTCAGGTGTTTTTTGGCCTGTTCCTGCATGACCGGCTCGTTGTCGATGCTTAAAATACTGAGTTTATCCGATGCCGTTAATAGTGATAAGGTGGTGATACCGGTGCCGCCGCCCAGTTCTACAACGCTGAGATTGCCGGTAGTTTTTGCAGCATAGTCACTGACGGCAATGCCCACCAGCCGGCTCATTTCGGTCGCCAAAGGGCAGATCAAATTGAGCGTGTCATAGTCTTGTCCAATGACGCCTGAAAACATGGCGTCGTATTGCGATTTAGTTGTAATCATGCTTTTGCTTGTTGTTTGCGGTCATAGGCGGCCAGTTGCTCTGCCGTCGCTTCGGTTTGGTATTTATCTTTCCATTCCTTGTAAGGCATGCCATACACCACTTCCCTGGCCTGCTCGTAATCCATTTCCACACCCCGCTCTACTGCCGCCGCCGCATACCATTTCGCCAGACAGTTTCTGCAAAAATCCGCCAGAATCATCAGGTCGATGTTCTGGACTTCAGTATGTTTTTGCAAATGGCTGACCAAATGTCTGAATGCAGCCGCCTCTAATTCTGTTTGTGTGCTTTTGTCCACAGATTTGCTCCAAAAATAAGCCATATTCTAGCAGAAACAGCTATTCAAGCATGTACATTCCTTATTAAAGATTTTACAATGACGCATCGATAGTTTTTTGCTTCATACATGAAAATTCACAGTTCATCGTTAGCTTTTTCGCCCATTGGCCTTAACCAGCAAGTTGGCAAGAATAATGGCGCACAAAGTAAAAGCGAAAAAGATGAGTTGTTAGTCTCGAAAGACTCCAAAAACAAACAGCTGAATCAGGCGCTTTTGCCCTCTTCCACGCCTGACGAGATAAAAAAGACATTAGATAATGCCGGCTTGGGACTTGATTCAACAAAGCAGGTTAATCTTATCAAACCAATTGATGCCAAGACTTCAAAGGCTCTATCGGCTTACAGCCAGGAACTCAACTCGCCTCTGCAGGATCAACGCACTCAATTGATTACAGGCATTGATCTTTACGCCTGACCACTCCACTTCCGGTTACTATGAAACAGCTTTTCGAATTTTTTCCGATTATTTTATTTTTTATCGCGTTTAAGCTTTACGATATTTATGTCGCCACGGCTGTTGTTATCGCAGCCACTGTTATTCAGGTCGCTTACACCTGGTTTAGACACCGTAAAGTCGAAATCATGCAATGGATTACATTGGGGCTGATTCTGGTAATGGGTGGTGCAACCCTCTATTTCCAGGATGAACAATTCATCAAATGGAAGCTGTCCATCATAGAATGGCTGTTTGGCGCAGCCTTTTTGGGCAGCCAGTTTATTGGCAAAAAACCATTCGTTGAAAGAATGATGTCCGGCAGCTTAACTTTACCGGCACATGTTTGGAAACGGTTGAACGTCATGTGGGGTAGCTTCTTTATCAGCGTAGGCTTTATCAATCTTTACGTGATGTACAATTACAACACCGACGACTGGGTTACCTTCAAAACATTTGGCGTACCGGGCTTGATGGTTATTTTCATCCTGCTGCAAATGATTTTTTTATATAAATACATCCCCGATACAGAGAAATAAGAAATGTTATACGCAATTATCAGTGAAGATGTAGCGGACAGTCTGGACAGAAGAATGTCAGTGCGCCCTGCGCATATCAAGAGGCTGCAGGAACTACAGGATGCCGGAAGACTGGTTTTAGCCGGTCCGCATCCTGCTGTTGACAGCGACAATCCGGGAGAAGCCGGGTTTACCGGTAGCTTAATAGTCGCCGAGTTCGATAGCCTGACAGATGCCCAGCAATGGGCGGACGTTGATCCTTATATCGATGCCGGAGTATATGCCAAGGTTATCGTTAAACCATTTAAAAAGGTCTTTCCACAATGACATCCGAACAAATCAGATCATTATTAAATGATGCCTTTAAGCCAGAGCTGCTGGAAATCATCGATAACAGTGCCGGTCATGCCGGACACGCCGGCGCACGTAGCGGCGGCGGCCATTATCATGTCACCATCGTAGCTGACGCTTTTGAAGGAAAATCTTTAGTTCAGCGCCATCAGCTTGTTTATCAAGCGCTGGGCGACATGATGAAACAAGAAATTCATGCCTTAGGCATTAATGCCCTCTCACCCACCGAAGAAACCAAAGGAAGTTTGTAAATGAAAAAGAAATTCATACCTCTACTTGTTGCCGGTACAGCATTGCTGGTTGCCGGTTGTAATCAGGACAAAACTGCCGCCACCAGCAGCGCGCCTGCCGTTGCAAAAGAAGATGCCGTTGCTGTCGTAAATGGTCAGTACATTGCCAAATCAACTCTTGCTGAATTGGAAAGCGAGATTGCAGAGCGTAGTCATGGACAAACTTTTCCTAAAGAAAAACTGATTGAAGAGCTTGTTCAACGCGAATTGTTGATTCAGGATGCTCTTAAAAAGCAACTTGATAAATCACCTGACGTTATCAAGCAGCTTGAAGACGCTAAAAAGTCATTGCTTTCACAAGCTGACCTGAAAGACTTCATGAAAGCCAACCCGGTAACTGAGGCTGAAGTTAAAGCCGAATATGACAGCAAAGTCGCCGCCGAAAACGGAACCGAGTATAAAGCTAGCCATATCCTGGTTAAAACTGAAGACGAAGCGAAAAAACTGATTGCTGAATTGGGTAAAGGCGCTGATTTTGCCAAGCTAGCCAACAAGCATTCCTTGGATGCTAAAGAAACTCAAAATGGTGGTGATTTGGGCTGGTTTGTTACCAGCCAAATGGTTGCGCCTTTCTCAGAAGCGGTTGTCGCCCTGGAAAAAGGCAAATACACGACCACACCGGTTCAGACCCAGTTTGGCTGGCATATCATTTTAAGAGAAGATTCCCGCGCGTTAACGCCACCGCCACTGGAAGCGGTGAAAGATCAACTGATGCCTTACCTGCAACGCCAAAAAGTCCAAACTATGTTAGGAAACTTGCGCAAACAGGCACAAGTTGAGATTCTGGTGCCGCTGACTGACGAAAAACCTAAGGCTGAAGAAGCTGCAGCAACACCTGCGCCGGCTGAGAATGCTCCAGCAGAGCAAGCTGCACCAGCTACAACTGATAAAGCAGCAGAGCCGGCTAAAGCTGTTGAAGGCGCAGTTGAGAAAACTGCAGAACCTGTTAAAGAAGCGGCGGAACCAGCCAAGGCTGCAGAAGCAGTTAAAGCAATACCTACCGAAATTAAAAAATAAATTCTTTTTTACTTAAGTAGACAAAGGGCGGTTTATCCGCCCTTTTTTATGTGATTTTTTCCAGATACTGCACTATAAACTGAACGCTGCGATTCCCCCTGAATTCATTGATGTCCAGTTTGTAAGCCGCCTTAATATGCCGCAGGCCTAACCAGTTCTCCGGCTGGTCGACATAAAAAGCAATAGCGTCTATGAGTAAATCGCCGCTTGGTTTTCTCAGCACCAGTTTAAGATGCCGCTGCCCGACAATGCGCGATTGAATAACGTCAAACACCCCGTCAAAAACAGGTTCCGGAAATTCATGCCCCCAGGTAGCTGCATTTTGTAACAAATCAGCGAATTCTATAGTCATTTCCGTTTCCGTCAACTCACCATCGGAATAAATTTTCTGTTCCAGATCGACAGTCGCCAAACGTTTTCTAACCATCTCATCAAAAGCCAATGCGAACGGCGGATAATCGTGCATCTTCAAACTTAGCCCCGCCGCCATCGCATGGCCGCCAAATTTACTCAGCAATTTAGGGTGCGCTGCGGCAATATCAGCCAGTACGTCGCGAATATGGACGCCAGTGATTGAACGTGCAGAACCTTTTATTTCATCTTTTCCGACGGGTGCAAAGGCAATAACGGGGCGGTGCAGCTGATCTTTTATGCGCGATGCTAAAATCCCTACAACCCCCTGATGCCAGTTGGCATCAAACAGGCAAACACCCGCAGGCAAATGGTGTTCATCAAGCGTTTTCATCTCGCTCAACAAGGCCATGGCCTCGTTTTTCATTTGCCCTTCAATCTCCCGCCGGTCATTGTTCAGGTCATCCAGTTGCAGTGCTATTTCTTTCGCGTGGGCAGGATCTTCTGTCAGCAGGCATTGAATTCCTAACGACATATCATCCATGCGTCCCGCCGCATTAAGCCTTGGCCCCAGCGCAAAACCCAAATCCGATGCGAATATGGATTCGGACTTTCTTCCTGACACTTCAATAAGCGCATTTATACCGGGATGCGCCCGGCCTGTGCGTATTCTCAACAAGCCCTGATGCACCAGAATCCGGTTGATTTGATCCAGCGCAACCACATCGGCGACGGTACCCAGTGCAACATAATCCAGCAATTGGGCAAGATTGGGCTCTTGAACCTGATGCTGCTCGAACCAGTTTTGCTCTCTCAGCCGACTCCTTAAAGCCATTAGGACATAGAAAATAACGCCAACGCCGGCAAGCGCGCCACTGGGGAATTGATCGCCGGCCAGATTAGGGTTTACGATGGCATCGGCGCTTGGCAGTTCATTGCCTGGCAAATGGTGGTCTGTAACCAGGACTTTTATGCCCAGCTCTTTGGCTACTTTTACGCCTTCAATACTTGAAATGCCGTTATCAACGGTAATGACGACGTCGGGATTTTGCAGTTTAACCAGATCGACGATTTCAGGCGTCAGTCCATAACCGTATTCAAAGCGGTTTGGCACGACGAATGTGACATCCCCCGCCCCCAGCAGTTGCAAACCCTTGATAGCCACGGCGCAACTGGTTGCACCGTCAGCATCAAAGTCGGCGACGATGCAGATTTTCTGCTGTGAATGGATGGCAGTGATCAAATGGTCCACCATCTCTTCCATGCCGGATAACAGCCACGGTGACGGCAGTTTTGCCAGCGTTCTGTCCAGTTCCGCTTCCGACGTTAAACCCCGCGCCAGAAATATGCGCTCCAATACGGGGTGCATTTCTCCCGCAAACGCGCGTTTTTTCCCGGCGGGACGAGCAACTATTGTTTTCTTTACGCCTTGATAATACATGGGGTTTCCAATAAAAAAGCCGACTTTTGTCGGCTTTACATTATTCGTACGCGTTACAAGTTACCCATCTTACGAGTTGACATATTCGTTAATCATATTATTAACGACACTGCACTCAAAACAATCACACGTAACACCGGCAAGCTTTTCAGTTGATTCCAAATAGGCTTGTTTTCCAAGTCGCAATGCCTCACTAACAACATAATGGTCTTCCTGAATACCAAATAAAGACGACATTGAAAGAACATATTCAGCATCAATCATTTCTTTGTACTGCTGTTTTAAACAATGAGCTTTAAATACTTCAGGTGAAACACTTTCTTTATAAAAATCTTTATCTAATCGATGTATGGTTGAATGAACATATACAAGTCGGCGAACCTTCGTAATAAGTGCGCTTGCTCTTGAACTACTGATCGACAGAAAAGTAGCTATGTCCTTAACTGGTACACCCGCCCCTTTTAAGTACCACGCAATAACGTTTCTATACGCCGATGGCATCTTGTTCCATTTCTTTAGGTTGTTGGCGTTTAATTCGGAACTCCGAATTAAACTAACGGGCACAATCAACATTCCAACTCCATTTGAATGTCCTTTATTTGATGCTACAGTAGGCTTCTTAAATTCAAGCAAGCTTCTGCTCTTATCGAAATACATCATAATTTAGCCGTTAAAATGAATAAAGCCACGTGGGGTATGCACCGTATACCAATTCCAAATCTCAAGAGTTACCCAGCCATTGAAAATGGTACGCATTGCGTACCCTACGATCTAATTACATGTTATCCAAAATGGCTTTTTTTACCGCATCCAGATTGGCTTCAATCGTTACGGGATGTGTGGAAGCGCATTGCTGTATAGCCGTATCAGGGTCTTTTAAGCCATTGCCGGTTAATGTACAAACGATTTTACTGCCTTCAGGAATTTTCCCGCTAGCAATATCGTGCAATGCACCGGCCAGGGAAGTCGCTGAAGCGGGTTCGCAGAATATGCCTTCATGCTGGGACAGCATTTTTTGTGCGGCCAGAATCTGCTCGTCTGAAAACTTGTCGAACCAGCCGCCCGATTCCTTTTGCACGGTCCAGGCCAGATCCCAGGATTGCGGGTGGCCGATGCGTATTGCTGTTGCAACCGTTTCAGGGTCATCAACCATTTTACCGGCCACGAAAGGTGCGGCTCCAGCAGCCTGATAGCCGCACATGACCGGACGGTTGCCGCACACCCGATCTGTGGCATATTCTTTATAGCCTTTCCAGTACGCGGTGATATTACCCGCATTACCGACAGGTAAGCAATGGTAGTCAGGAGCGAATCCGAGCTCGTCGACGATTTCAAAAGCCGCGGTTTTTTGGCCTTCAATCCTGAACGGATTGATGGAGTTAACGATGGTTACCGGCGCATGCTCGGCGACTTCCTTGACCAGGGCCATGCCTTTATCGAAGTTGCCGTTAATCTGGATAATCTCGGCGCCGTACATCAAGGTCTGCGCCAGTTTGCCCAAAGCGATTTTGCCTTCCGGTATCAATACAAACGCCTTAATGCCTGCGCGAACGGCGTAAGCGGCGGCAGCGGCTGAGGTGTTGCCTGTCGAAGCGCAGATAATGGCCTGACTGCCCTCTTCCACCGCTTTGGTTACCGCCATGGTCATGCCGCGGTCCTTGAACGAGCCGGTCGGATTCAGGCCTTCATATTTCACATAAATATCAACATCCTTACCAATGAGTCTGGGGATGTGTTGAAGCTGGATCAGCGGCGTATTGCCTTCGCCCAAGCTGATCAGGCGAGTGTTTGCACTGACCGGCAAACGGTCTCTGTAGTTTTCAATCAAACCGGTGTAGCGTTTACGAATAGACATGTTTTATTTATCCCAAAGTTTCCAGGCGGATGCGATTTACCTTGCCGGTAACGGTTTTTAAAGCTTCAATTTCGGCAATCGCCGCATTCATTTCTTTTTCAAGCGTGATCTGAGTCAACAGAATAATCGGCACCGATGTTTCATTTTCCAGCGGCTCTTTCTGGATGATGGCTTCAATGCTGATTTGATGATCCGCGAGAATTCTTGTGACTTCAGCCAGAACTCCCGGCTTGTCTTCGGCATTAAGACGCAAATAATAAGAGGTCTTGAACCGGTCCGATGACAATACCGGTATATCGGCCAACGAGTCGGCCTGAAAGGCTAAGTGGGGCACCCTGTTTTCAGGATCGCTGGTCAGCGCCCTGACCACATCGATCACATCGGCGACTACGGAAGATGCTGTAGGTTCAGCACCGGCCCCGGCGCCGTAGTAAAGCGTAGGGCCTACCGCATCGCCTTTAACCAGAACGGCATTCATTACGCCGTTCACATTGGCAATAAGGCGGCGTTCAGGAATCAGTGTCGGATGCACTCTTAATTCAATGCCTTCCGGTGTTTTGCGAGCGATGCCCAAATGTTTGATCCGGTAACCCAGCTGTTCGGCGTACTCGACATCGACACGGGTGATTTTGGTAATGCCCTCGGTAAAAACCTTGTCGAACTGCAAGGGGATGCCAAATGCAATGGAAGCCAGAATGGTGAGTTTGTGGCCGGCATCTATGCCTTCGACATCAAAAGTAGGATCGGCTTCCGCATATCCCAACGCTTGCGCTTCTGCTAACACGTCGGAAAAATCACGGCCTTTATCGCGCATTTCAGTCAGGATGAAATTGCCTGTGCCGTTAATGATACCGGCCACCCATTCGATCTGGTTGCCGCTTAAGCCTTCGCGTATCGCCTTGATAATGGGGATGCCGCCGGCGACAGCGGCCTCAAACGCGACTATCACGCCTTTTTCGCTGGCTTTTGCGAAAATCTCGTTGCCATGCAAGGCGATGAGCGACTTGTTGGCGGTAACCACATGCTTGCCGTTTTCTATGGCTTTTAACACCATGTCTTTGACCGGCCCTGCGCCGCCAATTAATTCCAGGATGATTTCAATTTCCGGATCGTTGATGATTTCATAGGGATCAGTCGTCAAAGCGATGCCTTGCGTATCGCAAATGCGCTGCTTGTTTAAGTCTTTTGCCGAGGCACGGGTGATAATGATTTCACGGCCTGCCCTGCGCGCAATTTCCGCGGCATTTCGCTTCAATACATTGACAGTACCGCCGCCGACAGTGCCTAAACCTAAAACACCCACTTTTACCGGTTTCAAATCAAACTCCTGCTAAAAATTATTCTTGTTCCCATTATATAACGCCGTCTTTCTTCATCATATTGCGGATGCCGCGAACCGCCTGGCGGGTGCGGTGTTCATTCTCAATCAGGCCAAACCTGACATGATCGTCGCCATACTGGCCAAAACCGATACCGGGCGCCACCGCTACCTTGGCCTCCAGCAGCAGTTTTTTGGAGAACTCAAGAGACCCCATCGCTTGATAGGCATCCGGGATTTTTGCCCAAACGAACATGGTCGCTTTGGGTTTTTCAACCGGCCATCCGGCGGCATTTAAGCCATCGCACAGCACATCGCGTCTTTTTTCATACATTTCGGCAATTTCTGCAACGCAGTCTTGCGGGCCTTCAAGGGCCGCAATCGCTGCGATTTGAATGGGCGTGAAAGTGCCGTAATCCAGATAGGACTTGATTCGAGCCAGGGCGGAAACCAACGATTTGTTGCCGCACATGAAGCCCACACGCCAGCCCGGCATGTTGTAGCTTTTAGATAGCGAGAAAAACTCTACCGCTATGTCTTTTGCGCCTTCAACTTGAAGAATTGACGGCGCTTTGTAGCCGTCAAAAACGATGTCCGCATAAGCAATATCCTGCACAACCCAGATTTTATGCTCTTTTGCGATAGCGACAATTTTTTCAAAAAAATCCAGCTCCACGCACTGGCTGGTAGGATTGCCCGGGAAATTAAGAATCAGCATTTTCGGCTTGGGCCATGAATCGCCAATGGCTTTATTCAGCTCATCAAAGAAATCGCCGCCCGGGATCATCGGTACATGCCGCAGATCGGCGCCGGCAATCACCACGCCATAAGGATGTATCGGATAAGCGGGGTTCGGCACCAGCACCACATCGCCGGGACCCAAGGTCGCCAGAGCCAAATGCGCCAGACCTTCTTTTGAGCCGATGGTGACAATGGCCTCGGTTTCCGGATCCAGATCAACATCGAAGCGGTTTTTATACCAGTTGCAGATGGCTTTCCTTAAGCGGGGTATACCCTTGGAAACCGAATAACGATGGGTATCGGGGCGTTTTGCCGCCTCAAGCATTTTATTGACGATATGCTCAGGCGTGGGCTGATCCGGATTGCCCATGCCAAAATCGATAATATCTTCTCCTGCCGCGCGCGCCTTGGCTTTCAGTTCATTAACAATGTTAAAAACATAGGGAGGCAAGCGACTTATTCTATGAAATTGTTCCATTAACAGTTTAATGTATGAGTTAAAGTTTAAAAATGTTTTCTAAGGTACTGTTATTAATAATATATGTCAAATAATAACAGTGGCCAGCAGGCTAGCGGTCCAAGTATAATGCCTGCTCCACGCGTATTAAGTCTTCCTTGGTATCAACGCCGGCATCAGGGGTTTTGTCTACGGTTTTCACCAGAACAGCTTCACCGTGCCACAATATTCTCAGTTGCTCCAGGGACTCAACCGATTCGAGCGGTGAAGCATCCCACTGGCAGTAGCGGTTTAAAAAATCAACCGTATAAGCGTACATGCCGATGTGCCTGAGATAAGGCATTTTCCCGGAAGGCTTGCCGCCTGCAGCAGTAAACCGATCTCTTTCCCATGGGATGGGAGCGCGACTGAAATAAAGCGCGTAACCGGCATTATTCAAAACAACTTTTACCGCGTTTGGATTGAAAATCTCTTCATGGTCTTCGATTTTAGCGGCCAGTGTCGCTATGCCCGCTTGCCTCTGTCCGGCTAATGCCGCCGCAGCTTCGCGAATATATGCCGAAGGAATAAGCGGTTCATCGCCTTGCAGATTAACGATGATTTCATCCCCATCCCAGCCGCATTGCTGTGCTACTTCGGCAATTCTTTCCGTGCCGCTTTGATGGTCCGGGCGCGTCATCACCGCTTTAATGCCCAGATCACTGACGGTTTGAAAAATCCTGTCATCATCTGTCGCTACGATAATTTCTTCGGCGTCGGCTTCCTGAGCCCTCTCACAGACATACGCAATCATCGGCTTGCCTGCAATGTTCAGCAGGGGCTTGCCTGGCAATCTTGTCGAACCGTATCTTGCAGGAATGACTACCTTAAAACGCATGGTCATTTGGATAATGCGTCAATTTCGTCATTAGTTAATTCGCGAGCTTCATCTTCAAGCATTACCGGAATATCATCGCGGATGGGAAACGCGATATGGTCGGCTTTGCAGATAAGTTCCTGTTTGGCTTTATCGTAAATCAGCGAACTTTTGCATAAAGGGCAAGCCAGAATATCGAGTAATTTTTTATCCATTGTTTTTTTCTCGTAATAATTTCAATAATTGTTCAGAAAAAACCGGTTCAGGAATGGCTTTTACTGGAATATACCAATGCTGCTTGCTCGCAAACGCCGTGCATTTTACCGCATCTTTCTCGGTCATTAACACCTGTTCGTCATCGCCAAATTCGATGTCGCCGCGCTGAAATTGATAATGGTCCGGGAAACTGTGTGTTTTGCAGGTCAGACCGGCAGACTCAAGCAGCCTGAAAAACCGGTCAGGATTGCCTATGCCCGCCAAAGCGTGACATCCGGCGGCATTAAACTCCTGCAATGACTTTTGCTCTCCGCTGACCAGATTAATTGCCGTGTCCCCGCTGATCTGCATGGAAAGCTCATTAGGTTCTGACTTTTCGCCGTTAACGACGATAAAATCGACGCTCTGCAATCTGTCTATAGTTTCGCGCAAAGGGCCTGCCGGCAGGCAGTAGCCGTTACCAAAACGTCTTTCCCCGTCAATGACGGCGATCTCGATATCCCGGTTCAATGCATAGTGCTGCAAACCATCGTCGGACAAAATGACATTGCAATCGGATTGCTTGAGCAACAACTGTGCATCCTCAACCCTCAACGGGCCTACCGCCACAGGACAGCCGGTTTGTCTGGCTAATAACAAGGCCTCATCGCCTACCTGTGCCGCCATACTGTTTGCATCTACCCATTGCGGCCATGATTCGGCTTGCCCTCCGTAGCCTCTGCTGATAATGCCGGGCTTAAAGCCCGCATCCTTGAGAAGCCCAGCCAGGTAGATAATCAACGGCGTTTTACCTGTGCCGCCCACAGTGATGTTGCCCACCACGATAACCGGAACAGGCATGGTGTGTTTTCTTAACACCTTGATGCGGTACAAGAATTTCCTGAATTTAACAAAATCGGAAAACAAAAAGCCCAGCGGCATCAGCCATGTGCCAATAAACGGGTCTTTATACCAGACATCCAGCGCCCATCGAGCCAGCGTTTTTTTCATTGTTCGGTCTTTGAATGCAGGGCCGCAAAAGTGATATGGCTGAAGCCGGCATCACTGGCAGCCTCTAATGCTTTAATCACAGCCTGATGGGGCGTTTTGCCGTCGGCATTGATGATAAAGGGAATCTCCCCTGAATGTTCTGCAAGCTTGCGCAATTCCTGCTTTAACGCGTCCACGCTCTGATTAACCAGCTTATGAGGCAAGCCGTCATCACCATTCAGATAATAAATGCCGTCCGCACCAATAGTCAATGTGACCATTTTTGGATGTTGCTCGGCATCCGCCCCGTTTGCCTCGGGAAGCTTGATATTGACTTCCGTATGTTGGTTGAAGGTTGTAGAAACCATGAAGAACAACAACAGCACAAAAAGCACATCGATCATTGAGATCAACGTAATATCTACATTTTCCCTTTTCTTGCGTTGAAATTTCATCAGGCTTCCTCACGCTCTCCGTGTAGAATATCAATGAGTTTTAACGCTTCCTCTTCCATGCTGACCACATACTCATCCACCAGCCTTTCGAAATAGCGGTGAAAAATCAAGCTGGGGATGGCGACCGTTAATCCCGCCGCCGTAGTAATCAGCGCTACCGAAATGCCTCCGGCTAAAACGCTGGGATCGCCTGCGCCATGCAGCATCAGGGAAGAAAAGATGTCAATCATGCCGAATACAGTCCCCAGCAGCCCCAGCAATGGGCCGACTGCTGCGATCGTGCCTAGCGTATTAAGATAGCGCTCCAGGTCGTGCGCAACCTTACGGCCCGTTTCTTCAATGCATTCCTTCATGAATTTTCTGCCGTGATGGCTGTTGGCAAGGCCGGACGCCAAAATACAACCCAGAGGCGAACTGGCTTTTAACCGGCGCAGGGTGACATCATCAAGTTTTTTTTCGCGGTGTAATTTCCACACCTGAGGGACAAGCTCCGGCGGCAAAATCTTTTTTCTTTGTAAAGACCAGAAGCGCTCAGCAACAATTCCCATTGCGCCGATTGAACACAAAATGATTGGCAGCATCATCCAACCGCCGCTTTTAATTATTTCAAACACATTATTTCCTAAATAGTCAGTATTGTTTGATGGACGTGCGATAAAAATCCACGCTTTATTTGATTGCTATTTTAACCCAAGACAGCTTTGTTTTGGGCATTTTCCCTGCCCACCCACAAATAGGCGATCAAAAAGGCCACACCGCAGCATATTGCCGCCATGGAATAGACAAACTCAGCCCCCAACGACTCCCAATATTGGCCGCTGTAGTAACTGCCCAGCATTCCACCCAGACCATAACTCAAGCTGGAGTAAAGCGCCTGGCCTTTGCCCTGATGCTGCTGGCCAAAATAAAGATGGACCAGGTGAATAGCGGCGACATGAGCGCCTGCAAACGTTGCAGCGTGTAGTAACTGGGCAAAAATCAGCAGCCAGAAATATTCGACACACCAGGCAATCATCAGCCAGCGGACAACCGCCAACAGAATGCTGAACAATAAAATGGTTCTTAAAGAAAAACGTTTCAGCAGCCGGCTCATGTAAACAAACAAGACAATCTCGGCAGCAACAGCCAGCGCCCAAAGAAATCCGGTCAGGCTTGCCGTGTAATGATAGTGCTTCAGATAGATGGAGTAAAAAACGTAGTATGGCGCATGCGCAAGCTGTAACAGCGTATTGACCGCCAGAAAAGCCAACACTTCCGGTTTTTTCAGAATTTGCAGTATGCCGACGGATACCGTTTCATGAGTGATGGCTTGTGTTGCCGGCGTCATCAGGCTGACCAGCCAGATTAGCACCAGCAATGAGGCAAGGACGACAGGGAGTATGATATGGGGCTGGTTATCCAACAGCCAGCCTATGCCCAGCACCGCGACGATAAAACCGATAGATCCCCAAAGCCTTATCTGGCTGTAGCGATGCGCTTCATTTTTTAAATGCCGCAAGGTTATCACTTCAAATTGCGGCAGAGCGGCGTTCCAAAAAAAGCTAAAACCAATAGTTATCCAGACATACCAGAAATAGCCGTGAATAGTTAAAAATCCGGAAAAAACTAGAGCTGCAAAAAAGGAAGCTATGCGGATAATGCGTAAGTTTTTTCCGGTACGGTCAGCAATCCAGCCCCATAAAACCGGGGCAATAATTCTTGTGCCGCCCAGCAGCGCAGACAGTTCGCCAATTTCAACAGGATTGAACCCCGTCTCTTTTAAATAGAGATTCCAGTAAGGGAGCAAACCGCCTACTGTCGCAAAATAAAAGAAATAAAAACCCGACAGTCGCCAGTAAGGAACGGACATGGATTATCTTAAGATGGGCAGTCCCGAATCAACGCCTGCGTTTTGCCCACGGTGACGCAACAAGTGATCCATAATCACTATAGCCATCATGGCTTCAGCAATCGGCGTTGCACGAATGCCTACGCAAGGGTCATGGCGGCCTTCGGTAACGACATCAATGGCCTCGCCTTTCAGATTGATGCTTTTGCCCGGAAGGCGCAGGCTGGAGGTGGGTTTTAACGCAATGCTGGCAACGATATTCTGACCGCTGGAAATGCCGCCCAAAATACCGCCGGCATGATTGCTTAAAAATCCTTGCGGCGTAATTTCATCACGGAACTGCGTGCCTTTGCTGTTGATGCAGGCAAAACCGTCCCCAATTTCCACACCTTTCACCGCATTGATGCTCATCAAGGCATGCGCCAGATCGGCATCGAGCCGGTCAAAGATAGGCTCTCCTAATCCCGGCGGAACATGGGTTGCGACTACTTCGATTTTTGCGCCAATAGATTCACCTTCCTTGCGCAAGGCATCCATGTACGCTTCCATTTCGGCGACCTTATCCGCGTCGGGACAGAAGAAAGGGTTGCTTTCTATAATGCTCCAATCCATTTTTTCAATTTTTATCGGCCCCAGTTGCGACAAATAGCCGCGAATCTCAATGCCTGCATGTTCCTTGAGATATTTTTTGGCTATGCCGCCCGCCGCAACGCGCATCGCCGTTTCACGGGCCGATGAGCGCCCTCCCCCGCGGTAATCCCTGATGCCGTATTTGTGCTGGTAGGTGTAATCCGCATGCCCAGGCCTGAAGGTGTCGGCGATTTTGGAATAATCTTTTGAACGCTGGTCGGTGTTTTCGATTAGCAGGCCAATCGGCGTACCCGTGGTTTTGCCTTCGAACACACCGGACAATATTTTTACTTCATCGGCTTCGCGGCGCTGGGTCGTATGCCTTGACGTGCCGGGTTTCCTGCGATCCAGATCATGCTGTATATCGGCTTCCGTCAATGCCATTCCCGGAGGGCAGCCATCGACGATGCAGCCTAAAGCAGGTCCGTGACTTTCACCAAACGTGGTGACGGTAAATAATTTTCCTATTGTATTTCCAGACATAGTTCAGTTTTTTAAAGCCGCTAAAAATAATGCGTGATATTGATTAACCTGTTCGGCCGTCAGCAAGAATACGCCGTCGCCGCCGCGTTCAAAATTCAGCCAGTAAAAAGGCACATTGGGAAACCTGTTTTGTAGCGTTTCTGCGCTGCTGCCGACTTCCACAATTAAAATCCCCTGCTCTGCCAGGTAATTATTGGCGTCAACCAGAATGCGCAGCACGATATCCAGTCCCGAGTGGCCGCCTTTAAAGCCCATGTCAGGCTCGGCGCGGAATTCCGCCGGTAATTGCTCCCATTCCTCAAGGCATACGTAAGGAGGGTTGCTGACGATAACATCATATTTTGCAGCAGGCAGCTTTTGGAACAAGTCCGAGTGGTAAAGCGTTAACGACTCGGCCAGCTGGTGCTTATCCATGTTGATTTCGGCGACGTCGAGCGCGTCGGTCGACAAGTCAACGGCATCGACCAGGGCATCAGGAAAGGCGTAAGCGCAGGCGATGGCGATGCAGCCGCTGCCGGTACATAAGTCCAAAATACGCTCAACCTGTTCTTCATCCACCCAGGGTGCAAAGCGCTGCTCGATTAACTCGGCAATGGGCGACCTTGGAACCAGCACTCGCTCATCAACATAAAACGGTAAACCCGCAAAAATGGCTTCGTGGGTCAAATAAGCGGCCGGTTTGCGTTCATTGATGCGCCTATCGATTATGTCGATTATTGCCTGACGTTCTTTCAACGTTAAAACGGTTTCCAGATAAGGCTCGGCCAAGTCATAGGGCTGATGAATGGTATGCAGCACCATTGCAGCAGATTCATCAAGCGCCGTTACCGTACCGTGACCAAAGCAAATTTTAGCTTCGGTAAACCGGCTGGCGCCCCAGCGAATATAATCACGAATAGTCGTTAACGCTGTTAAAACCTCAGATGGAGTTGTTTTCATTATTCAACAAAGTGGATAAGTATGATCTGGCTCGACGAAACTGTAGATTTTAAACTAAACTTTATGCGCTTGTCCGAATATTAACCAAACACAAATGAAATCGGTATTTAATGCAAAATCTCCCGTTATCCGCAGAAAAATATCGGCTTAAAGTATTTCCCTATGGAGATTAAGCCGCCTTTAACCCCTGGCCAGTTAGCACTTAGCAAGCTTGCGGAAAATTCCTTGGGCCTGAAGATTGGGCAAAAGGTTGATGCGCAAGTAATCAACGCGACTATACAGGCGGAAAAAAACACTATCACCTTAAAACTGGGCAACCAGGACATAACCGTACAAAGCAACCAGCCGATCAAACTGGCCCCAGGGCAAGACCTGACACTTCAGGTAACGAAACTTGTTCCCGTCATGGAATTTAAAATTCTCGGCACGCTACCAGAGCTCAAAGCCCAATCTCAGATAGCTGACTTGCGCTTAAATTTAATTCCGGCTGCACGGATGCAGGAGGTAGAACAACACTTGGAGCGATTGCCGGTGGAGCCTATGCGGACGGCAGTCAATGAAAAACAGGATGTTCTTAAAAATCTCGTGGCGGCACTGCCCTTAAAACAGCAATTAGACGTAAAGATAATCGGCATTACCGGCAACAAGATACAACTGCAAATTTTTACTAATACGCCAGCCCAGGCAAATGCGGAAACAGGCGCTAAACAATCTCTTATTCTCAATATTGACCGATCCCAATTACAACTGCCCAAGGCTGCAACTCAGGATTTAAAAATTGGTCAAAATCTGACCTTGGAAGTTATAAAAACAGGAACCGCGCCTGAGTTCAAAATGCTCCCTGCCACCGGTAAAATAACGGAAGAGAAAATATCCGAGCTTGTTAAGCTGTTCCTGCCCCGACATGAATCATCGCCGGTCATGCTAAATCAACTGATAAAAGATTTACCGCAGTTGATCAAAAATGAAGGCGTTCCTCAAGCCTTAAAAAGGATTGCCGCAGAAATTTTGCAAAACCTGCCCCGAAAAGATCAGTTGATCAGTAGCCAGGGTCTCAAGCAATCCATTACCAATTCAGGGCTGACTCTTGAAGCCAAGCTGGCTCACATACTGGATCAGCCCGGTTTAAATCTGACGGAGGATTTTAAAGCCAATCTGCTTAAATTCGTTCAAGCCTTAAAACAGGAAATCGCACATCGAAGTGAACAGGCATCAACCGAAATCGATCTTGATCTGTTCAAAAGCCTGCAACATAAAAGTGAAAATACGCTGGCCAAGATTGTAATGGATCAGTTGATGTCCTTACCTAAGGAGGATAGTCAAAAACAGATATGGACTCTTGATATCCCCTTCCTCGATAAAGAAAAAGCGGAAACGGTCAAAATTGAAATACAGCGGGATAAGAAAAAAAACGAACAATCCGCCGGCAATAATTGGTCAGTCAATATCACTATTACCCCCCCCGAATTGGGCACGATTCACTGCGTCATTATTTACCAGAATGATGTGATCAGCACCTATTTTAAAAGCCAGAAAAGCCAAACGACCGATCTGATCAATCATAACCTTGATTACTTGAAAGAACAGCTTGAAGAATCCGGCTTAACGACGGGGCATATGAACGCACATGACGGAATTCAGAAAACAAAAACAGCCCGTCAAATAGACGGAAAAAAATTATTTGATGAGAATGCGTAACCTGCCATAGGGCGGCAACTTTTAAAAACTGTCAGCCTTTGCCCGCGCTTCTTTTGCCCCTGCAAAATCTCTTTGCATTTCTCTGGCGTAAGCAATCAATAACCAGCTTTGTTTTTTCAGCGCGTTGTCGTCAGAAGCCAGCAGCGCAGATTTTTTTGCCAGATCTTCCGCCAAACGCGGTTTTGACTGCTGTATTCTTAAAACGGCCAACTTATAGAATAAAACCGCATTTCTGGGCTCAATTCTGATGGCGCGTTCGATAGAGACGGCAGCCGAGTCCAGATCACCGGCTTTAGCATTTTGATTTGCCGATAAAACCAACGCACCGACGGCCGGGGATAATGATGTTCCCGGTTGAAAAGGTTCAAAAGGCTTTAATTCTTCAGCTGGAGCCGACTCCGGACTTGATAGCGGTTCAGATTTTATTTCATCAGTTCCTTTGAGCGGCTCAACTTTAACTGTTTCAGCTGGCTTGGCCTTTTTGGGCTTTTTTTTCTGGCTTGGCTGCGGGGCAGTCTTTTCATGACCGCCGGGCTGTCCGCCATAAACCGGTGCAGCGGGTTGAGAGCCAAAGAATCCGGCGCAACCTGTGACAAGCGATGGCAGCAAACAAATTAAAGCAAAACGTTTAAATGACATGGTTCAAAAAAGCTCGATGTTGTCAGACTGATCTTGTTGGTTATGCGCATTTTTTATCGCAAGCGCCTCACTGACAGACTTACCCTGCAAAATAGCATCGAACATCAGCTTTTCCGACTCCATCGTATATCGAGCGCGAATCTGGTTTTGAAATTCTTGCCATTCGGCCGGATCATAAAGAAGATCCTGATTTTCCACCAATTCAGACAAACCTTTTAGATTTGAAGTGACATGCTGCAAGCATTGCTGCATACGGTCGTAAAACTGGAATGCGACAATTGATGCCTGGATTTTGCCTGTTGTTTCCGCGCAGCGGGCCAATGCCTCATCTCTTATGGGACAAGATTCAAGAGCAAGCAGATGATCATTGATAGCCTTCATGTGTTCAACGATGGATGTAAACGATTCCGTCAGCGTGTTGACTGACAAATCGGCTTCAGCCAACATATCTTCAACCTGAACGGCCGATAAAATGAGCAGTTTTGACGTTTCTCGCACTTGGTTCCAGTCAAGGTCAGGGTTGAATGTGTTCGAATGAGGCATATTTTATTGTACCAAGTAGTTTTTTATGCAAAAAAGACTGTAGAGTCTGGCTCTTTTCAATCTTAATCATATTGATGAAGCGAGGCGTCTATAAATACGCAAAATCATTTTATTTAGTGGAATTATAGCAAGAATAATACCTGGCGGTGTTATTTAAAAACACTTTAACCCCTTTGCGGTATTTGGAAATGAGCCTAGGTTTTAACCGCTCTGCCATTTACAATAGCTGCACTTTTAGATTTTTTTCTGTCGGTATATGCCCAAAAGATATTCCATTTTTCTGTTTCTTCTTATTCCTGTACTGGTCGCCATTGCCGTTTATTTTGTGCCGGCGCCATCACAGAAAGCGGGAATTACGCCGCCGCCGACTGTTAACAGGCAGTCGGTGGAAACCAGCGGTGTGGAAAAGCCTTGCTCCAACGAGCATCCTGAATGGCGGCAGGCGCAAGTTATCGACGGCGTAAAAATCGAGGCTGCACCGTCATGCGAGCCGGATAATCCCTACGACATTGCCGTTTCTGTCAAAGGCGCCAACAATGTGTCGATGAATACGCTGATGCAGACGCATCTGGCCCAGGACGCCTTGACCATGACCGACGACCTGGATAATGACGGCGATCCTGACGTGATCCGCATCAAGCTGGAAGTCGTCGAACTAAACGGCGCAAGCCCTGACGGCGATTTCCTGATCAACACTTACGACATTGCCCCCGGCATCCAACCAGGGCTTTGGGTCTTCGCGCCCAAATCCAGCGGCATGGCGCTCAAGAACTTCAACTCACTGGTCGCCAATCCGCTGCTGCGCGCGCCGTCGCCGGTGATTCGGGTCGAACAGGACGACAAGGTTTATGTCACGCTGGAAAATACCCATTATTTGCCGCACACCATCCATCTTCACGGCGTCGATCATGCCTGGGAAAGCAGTCCCGGCGTTGATAATGACGGCATGGAGGAACACCCGGTGTTCCCCGGCAAAAGCCATACCTACGAAATCCAGCCCCGGCATGCCGGGACCATGTTTTATCATTGCCACGTACAAACCGCCCAGCATTACATGATGGGCTTGAACGGCCTATTTATCGTCGAAGAAAATCAACCGAATAACTGGGTGCAAACCTTTAATATCGGCGCGGGCCAGGTGCGCCACCCTTCGGTTGCGGTGCAAAAATCCTACAGCCAGGAATACGATTTATATTACCAGTCGGTCGATAAAAAACTGGCGCAAATCATACAAAATGCGAACGATCCAAGACTGATCGCGCACCGGATGAGCCGCGAATACAACATGACCGAATCGTTCGAAAATTATTTCATGCTGAACGGCCATTCCTTTCCCTATACGCTCAGGGACGCGGTGGTCGTCGCCAATGACAACGAAGACATAAAACTGCATGTCGCCAACGCCCAACGTTCTTTAGTGGCGCTGCATATCCACGGACATAAAGCCACGATCACCGCTTATGACGGCGTCGAGCAAGTGGCCGGATCGCAGATAACGCGGGACGTTTTCGACATCGCCCCGGCGCAACGCCTCGATTTGCGCCTGCGCACCCAAAACAACGGCTTGGACAGTTACGGCCCCGGCCTATGGATGTTCCATGACCACGTACCGACCGGCACCACTACCGACGGCATGGAGCCCGGCGGCAACATGGCAATCCTGGCCTACAAGCCCCTGCTTGATGAGCAAGGCATGCCGAAAATGCATGAAGCCTTCCTCGACCAGGTATTTAACAAAGATTACTATGCTAAAAAACAAGCCGTCTGGGGTGAAGGCGATTTTGCGCCGTTACTCGGAGAAGCCGGATTGATTGCACCCGATTATGTCCGCATCATCATCTTCGGCTTGGCGGCCGGTTTAGCCATAGGACTGATTATTTTTATAGCGCTGGCTTATAAACGGAGGCAAAAACTATGAAACTCTTAGTGACACTCCTGATAATGCTGGGCTTACATTCCCATCCTGCGTTTGCAGACGAGACCATGGCGATGATGCATCACGGCAGCATGATGATGGATGAAAAAGGCATGATCATGAATGCCAACAGCGACAACCTGCCCAAGGATTGCCCGAAGATTTCCGGCGACGTCAATATCACCATCCATGCCGGCCAGAAACACGCGCTGAAATTTCCCGGCAAAATGTTCGCTTTCGACAACCAGGAATGGGATGTTGCGCCCTGCTCCCGGATTAACATCACCTTTATCAATGACGACCAGATACGCCATCAATTAATGATTCACGGCTTGCCGGGCTATATCTACCCACAGGGCATGTTTCACCTTGAACTCTACGGACAAGGCGAATTGAAAGCCTCACTGATCGTACCCAGCCAGAAAAAAACCTACCTCGTGCATTGCGAATTGGCGCAACATATGGAAAAGGGTATGAAGGCGCAATTAAAAGTCGATGGCGGCGATGTCGATTTACCCAGCATTCCAGGCATCAGCGAGCCGGTCAAAGCCGATATTTATCCGGTCGATTGGAACCAAACGGCTTGGGCGGTGTTGATTGTTTGCGCGTTGATAGGCTGCGTTGTGCCGTTTTTTATCATAAAAAATAAATTGTAGGGCCTCATGAAACAGCTACTGTCGTTCGTTATAATTTCCATCATGCTGGTTACGTGCCAAGCCGCATCAGCGCGTGAGCCATCA
>JBAZWN010000007.1:0-101997 GCA_041660285.1 Methylobacter sp. | reverse complement strand
TGTTGTCGTATTCAATGACTTTTGTTTGGTATGGCGGCAGGAAGGCTTTACGGATAGCATTCTCCGTCAGGACTCCCATTTTTATCTGCGCTTCAGATTCGTCAACCGCTTCGGATGCCGGCATCCACGCTTCAAAGTGGTTATGTTTTTTTGCAAACGATTGAAAGTCTTCTGATGCCAATAAACGCGCTGCGGCGATTCCTATCCCGACGCCGGATGGTATCGGGATAGTAGGGGTACTGGCTACGGCTACGGCTAAGCCTAGCTGCGCCGATCTAAATCCCGTTGAATCTGAAATCTTACCCGAATTTTTGGCGGCTCCAAGTGAAATATGGGCAACGTTTTTCATGGGTGCAGCGCACCCGGAAAGAACGACTGCTGCGAAAATAATAAATGACTGAATACGCATTTTAGCTCCAAAGTGCTTATTTACTGTAATTTCCATTGCTATTTAAAAACGAATTTAGCTATATGCAAATATCAGATAGCCTTCATATGTTTATGGTTAGCTTCTCGGTAATAGAAATAAGAATAGATTGATCAATTTATGATATGCATTTGTTATCAATCGAATTAATTAATCGCTGAATAAACTGGGTATTCGAAGCTGTTTTTGTGTTATGGAATTCCGGTCTATTCAGCATAGGAAAATCAGTTATCACTTGCTAATGGGGCATCAAGCATTGCTTAGCGTTCAGTTTGGATAACTTTCAATCATACTTGGCTGCATGCCCGCTGATTTAACTGCGTCTTCCAGTGCGGCAATGGTGCGAGGAATAAATTGGCTGGAATCGCCAACAAGGGATTGGGCCAGGGCACTACCCAGCGCTTTAGTAGATATACCGCCTGAGACTTTATCAAAGCGGTAGTAAACATCCATGTGATAACCTTTTTGATAAGGTATCAAGCAGACAAAAAACATTGTGTTCTCTGCTCCCGCGAAAGGGTTATGTGATGTTGCCTCAATAACAGCGCCTTCACAGCTGGGGATTTTAATGGACGACTGTTTTCCAGCCAGAGCCATGATGCCCTGAGCATTTTTGAAAGGATTAGTGAGTTCAAATCTGCCCGGTTTTTCTGGAAGAGTCGCAGGGGGAATGGAATTATTGACCTGAACATCTTTTGCATTCTTCTGCATAACCTCCTTCAGATTTGATGAGAGCTGCAGGGTGAGCGCAGAAGTTGAATGGGTTTGAATATCGTAAATTTTGAAACCTTCGACCACTTCCTTGGTTGGCGTGACAGAGGCACAGCCAGCCCCAAAAAATACAGCCGTAATGGCAACTATTGGTAAACGGAACGTTTGATTTCCTGTGTTTGTAAGCTTATTCATTGAGCTATTCCTGATGTAAAAATGATTAAAAAGCAAAAAGTGTATCAATCCCGATGTTTGAATAGCACGGTTGCTCTGATCCAGATTCTGAAACGCCTGGCATCCTGATCGGGTTCGGTAGGGAGAGTACTCTCTACAGATACTAAGAAGTCCTTAGTATATCTTACAGCGAGAATCTAAGAAAATCTTAGTTATGCAAACTATGACTTCAGTCTTTCTTTGATCCATCCGCTGCCAGAACGCTTAAAACAGGCGCGAATGAAAAAAGGCATGACCCAACAAAAGCTGGGGGAGTTGTTAGGTCTTGACCCCAACAATGCCAGCGCCCGCATGAACCAGTATGAGCGCGGCAAACACAATCCGGATTACACAACGATGAAGCGTATCTCCGACATTCTGGATGTCCCTGTATCCTACTTTTATTGTGAAGATGAATACGAGTCCTCCATCCTTGAAGCAACGCATCACCTTAACACCGAGCAAAAACTGCTTGTGCTGGCTTTCATCAAAACACTGAAGCCATAACGGCTGTACGCTTTTAGGGGACTGGGAAGGGAATCAATGCCCGGTTTCAATTTCCGACAACTTTCCGGCAAAGGTTTTTTGTCGATCTGTGGAATCAACGCATCAAAATCCACCTCTTTTTGCATACGTAGTGTTTCAGCAACTTGAACTTGCTTCAGCATGTCGTAGTTGGATTTGAATGAGTTGGCTTCTTCCCGTCTTGATGTTCTCCTATGGATTAAGTGAGATTAACATCCATGCCATGTGTCCATCGCGGAATTCGAAATTCAATACCAATTGCTGCGATGCTTGGACGAATGAGCTGATCAGTGTCTTAACGTAAATCACCGGCGCAAAGTGCCTTGCGAACCAATACCCAAAATATCCCTGCCCAATGTTCGCTCCTGAGTAGCCACATCATCAATCGAACGAACTACCACTGGCTTACTACCCTGACTCATAAAATTCCCCTGACATTGACTATTAAAATGTTATTGCGATTCATAAAACGTCCTAACGACGCGTGAGAACTTATCACGACTTCTGAAAACTCGTAAAGCGTTCTAAGAACGCTTAGAAGGCTGAGTAAGCATTGCGAACCCTTTGTTTTCGACTTCTCACAACACTTAATCAGTTCTCAGAACGTTTCGGCATTATATTAGCGATTTTTATTTACGCCATAACGAAAGGAACCCCAAGGCAGCCCCTCTTAATTGCATTGGTTTTCTTGACATATAGCGACGATCTCTGGCAGAATCCGCCTCACTCAATGGGTATTTGCATGAAGCAATCCACCTCAAAGGCTGCGCACGGCTGCAGGATAAACTAGATACCGCATAGCTGGGTTGCCCCATGGGGCGGGATGGAAATCGCCAGTATATTATATATCGTTGTTTTTTAAAGTCTTTTTATTGCATCAATCACTCAATTTACTGGGTGTCTCAGCGCCTCGTTGCGCAAAAAACCTCTCGCAATACTTGCGTCTACCGAGACCTTGTTATTAATTAACGTTTCACACTCTTGTGATGCTTGTACTATCAAGTCGCTCTACCCTATAGAATTGGCAATCCTTTTCTTCGTTTATAGCGTCGCTCCTCCAGCGGTTCGCTTTTTTTAAAACCCTCTTAAACAGAGACGTTTCAAAAGACAGCTAATCAGCCCTTTAAACTCACAGGCTCGCGCAACCGGAATCCGGGGCAAAATGGGGCTTTTCGTGTTTATTCTCTTTGGAATCTAGCAAACCCCTCGTCGAAGACGGACGAACGGCATGACTGACACCCACTAGATAGAAGAGAAACAACCACTAAATCTCGCGTCGCGCAGCGAGTTCAGAAGATGCGCACCGTTTTACTGATCCACCTTTTCTACACAATCCGCCAGGAATCTGTCCTGTGCATATTCGCTCAACGTCGCGAGAACTGTGTCCGTGTAAGAAAAGAGGGGGTTTTGGGCCGGGGCTTCCCTGCTCGCGACTAAAAAATATTGGACATCCCTGGCCCCACTTCAAAGTCGTCTTGCTTAGACGGTTTTGGAGTGGGGCTGTAGTTCAACAGGAAAAGGAATAAAAACGATGAAAACTACTACGTCTTTAAAGAACAACATCTTTAATGGTAACAATCAATGAGCCGTAATTACGGGATAGGCTCACGCGTCATGGCGAACGCCGGGCAAATGATAGTTAACCGGAAATTTCACGGCGGATATCAATCAAAGCGCGATATCGGTCAGCGATGGGGGTATTTCTCGAAATGGGCGGCAGAACAAGGCGTAAAAAAAATGGAAAACGTTACCCGCGAACTTGTTGTCAAGTATGGCCAACATCTTCAGGGTGAACTCGACGCCGGCGAGCGCAAAAGCTCATCAGCACCGAAAAACTACGTTTCGGCCGTCAACACCGTCATGAAACTCGCTACCAACAATGAATGGCAAACCGTCCGACCAGGGAAGGATTGCAAAATTCAACGGCGTATTTACATTTCTGTTGAAAACAAAGCCATGACGCAAACGACGCACCAAACGGCTCAAGGAGTGGTCAGCGAAAGACTTTCTTGCCTGCTCGATCTTCAGCGTGCATTTGGGCTTCGATTTAAAGAATCGTGTCTTCTGAACCCGAAACTGGCGCTGAAAGAAGCGGTGAAGCACGGGCGCATAACACTCAAGGCTGGCACCAAAGGCGGCAAACGGCGAAGTGTTCTCTGTCGTCCTTACGGAATAACGGCATTACAAAACGCAATTTCCGTTCAAGACGGGCACTCCATGATTCCTAAAAACAGGCTTTACGGTGACTTCCGCAAAGAATGCTACGAAGAAGCCAGAACAGCCGGCATATCATTCCACCCGGAACCGCATGCTTATACCCATGAGCGATACATGGAAATAACCGGCGACCCTGCCCCGATCGAGGCCGGCTGGTCAAGAAAAGAACGAATAGCCATCCTTGCCACTTACCTAAATATCAGTGAAGCAGAGGCAAAGGAAATAGATCGGGCCGCCAGGCTGCAAATATCAATTGAACTGGGACACAACCGAGTGGAGATCACCAATGCTTACCTTGGCTAAAGATGCGGAAAGATATTTCAGGGACTATGTGCGCGGGGGCGGGAAAGAAAACCGGAAAAAACAAGTCTCCAGGATCATCGAGTTTCTTGATTGGGTTGAGGCTTACGAGAACCCGACATCATTGCACAGACTTGGGAAACGCCATGTTATCGCGTTCTGGAAATCTCACCGGGATTTCTCGGAAGAAACCGCCTACAAGTATTGGCTCGGTATCGCTAAATTATGGCAGTGGATTGAGAAGCACGAAGAGCCGCCAGCACCGAGAAAAGGCCATATTGTGGAAACACAGAAATCCAGCCCGGACACTGACAGGTTAAAGGAAATACCGGTTGCAATTAAAGCAGCCAGGGAATTACAAAACCTAACCATAAAACAACTAGCAAATAAATCCGGATACGAAGCTACGTTAATAACCAATATCGAAAACGGGGAAACCGATATACCCGTTTTTATTATTCTGCATCTGTTTGATATTTTGAAAATAGAAATATCGTTGCGCTTAGTTTCCAACAAGGATTGTTAAAACAATATCTCAAGTCTGTGAATTAGGTTGATAATTGTCGAACTACTCAAAGGCGGTTATATAATCGTACCGCCCTACCCCTTTCACACCAGGAGAGCTTTATTCAAAAAGCCTCTTATCCCAAATTACTTTTTCAGGTGCGGCTATAATCAACTTGTTGGCATCAGGATGCAAAGGATTGACCAATGCGTTCCGGTCTAACCGAGCAATGACTGATGGAACAATTAATACTGCCGATCTGGCTTCATTAAGCCACTGATCTCCAAACGCTCTGGCTGAAGTGCTGTTTTCAGAATCCCACTCAGCGGGGAGGCTATGCTCGTCATAGCTTTCCACGGATATGTTGCCCGGTACTTCCGCAACAACATAGCGATGTGTCGCTGGAATGCGACCAATGTTCGCATGCGCCAGGATCTCAAGCATCGCACAGGAATAGCTTAACGAGCCATAAATGACAGGTTTGCCTGGACTGTTCCATCTTCCTCTAATGAATGCTGCTCCAGTTCCATCCCAGATTGGATGGCGTTCATCACCTATCCTGAAAATCCGCATTTAGACTGCAATACCGTAAAACAATTGCCAAAGTAATTCTTCGACACGGCGAGCCCCCAGCTCGGTCATGGAAACATCCAATGGAGTACGCCCTTGTAACATTGAGTGTGACGTGTGCAAAAACATCCTCGCGTCATCGTCCGAATTCCAGACATATTGTGCGGTCGCATAGATTCTGGCCAGACGTTCGGCGCGCTCGGATTCCTCGGCACTCAACTTATCACGACGACGTTTATAAGTTGCTTCGGGAACGATTCGATACAAAAGTCGTTTACGATCTTCATTATTTAAGCAAACATAGTCCACACTGGCTTTTAGCGCCTTCTTTGGCAAACCATGAGACACCAAGTCGTCTAGTTCGGAAAATGAATGTGGAACGGGAAAGAGAGCCATGATGGAAGCTATCTTCTCTGGAGTTACGAGTACCATGTTTTGCCCTCTTGGCAGTATCAACTGATACAAATATATTGGCTCATGTGATACTAATTGTCAATCACGTTTACCAACCGGCTTACTTGACCAAAAAACGCTTTCTTACCATTTGATTGATGGCCGAGATCCTGGCATATCCAATTCATAGAATCGGTATTCCTTTTCTTTGTTTATAGCCTAGCACATCCGTCGCTCCTCCCGTTGGTTCCTACCTAGCCTGATATTAACGCCGGTTTGTTACGCAATTTTAGACGATGCCATTCAACCGATTAACACTAAGACGACATAATCACCTAGCCGACAATCACCAGCCAGTCGGTCAGATAGGTCATCTTTAGCGACAGATTCTTCCCCAGGACTTTCAGCATGTCGTCCGACTCACGCAAATTGATGCGGCCATTGATTCTGAGTTCGCGCAACGTATTGTCCTTGTACACTACCAAACCGGTTCTGTAGCGGCGAATCTGGCTGATGACGTTTTCCAGAGGAGCATTCTCGAACACCAGAAAACCGTTCACCCAGGAGGTTGTCAGCGCCGAATCCAGTAACCGGGTTTCGCCAAGTCCTGCGGCATCGACCGACACAGACTCGCGGTCATGTAAAATCACCGGCTGCTTCAAAATACGCCGGTCGGTTACTTCAACCCGGCCGGACACGACTTTGACTTCGTCGCTGTCGTTTTTTTCATGCACGAAAAACCGGGTTCCCAGTACGCGGGTCGTCGAATGACTGGCCTGGACAATAAACGGCCGGTTGGGGTCGGGTTTGACCTCGAAGTAGACCTCGCCCTTCAGCAGTTCGACCTTGCGTTGCGGGCCATTCATGCTGACTGCGATAGAACTGTCGGTATTGAGCATCGCGGTAGAACCGTCATCAAAATAGACGGTTTTGCGCTCACCCACTCCGGTCGAATAATCGCCTTGCATCAAGACCATCAGTTCGCTACGGAACAGCAAGGTCAAGGCCAGACAGGCGACCATCGCCAGCGGCAGCTTGAAATGAGTGGTTGGGCTTTTTTTATGCGGCGCAATGCGGTGTTTTTGCGCTGTTTCAGCTAGCGCTTGCAGCAGATCGGTATCGCCCCACAGCTTGCTGATTTCATTAAAGGTATCGCGATGCGCGTCGGCCTGATTCAGCCAGCGAAGAAATGACGCTTTTTCCTCGCTAGTGACATTGCCGGCCTGTAACCGTATAAACCAGGCCACCGCTTGCTCGTCAATGTCGTTATTAAGCTCGGATTCCAAACTGTTCGTCTCGTTTTTCTGTTTCATAGGTAACTACTCAGTTTCTGCATAGAAAGCTCTCCGTAGCCCGGAAACGCAACCGTCGAAGCAATCCACGGAAATTAGCCGTCGAAATCGCTGAATAGTAACGTTTCATAGTATTTATTCTACCTAAAACCTACTGATTATCATATTCCGCCTGGACTTTGTATGCCTTACGGCTGTAGCAGCAGCGTGTGCTCAGGCTTTCCGGCCGCCAATGGCAGCGGCAAGCCCTTTAGCCAATAACTCTGCTGGTCCCGGTAATAAGGCGACAAGGGCTGACCCGACTGGCCGCCGGGTATATGTAGAATGGCGTCTTCAAAATGGCCCGGTGCGACGACCAGCCGTTCGCTGGCTCCGAAGCCGGGACCGGCCGCGCGAACGCAAAAAGCGCAACCCGGCAAGGCCTCGTCCGGCATATCAAGAAAATCGCTCAGCACCGGCAATGCCTTGGAAAACGGATGCGATTGCTTGACTTTATTCTGCACGCCCCAGTTCAATTCCATTAGCGCCACCCCCGGATGCCGGGCTTGCACCTGCTGCACGCTGTATTTCAATTGCCCAAGAATAAAGTCGTCCCAGTTCCGGTAATGCGCCGCATCGGGCAATATGTGCGGCGGCTTTTCTTTCAGCAGCGCTTGCAACGGCGTATCGATATAAGTCCATGCATAATTGAAACTCTTATCGGCCTGCCGGCTGGCCGATAAAAACGGAGCAAATACCGATTCGATCAATTGCTTGCGGAACTCGACCAACAAGGCAAAACCCAGGCTACCGACATCGGCCCGCCCCTCCCAAGCCAATAGATAATCGCGCACCTCGGCTAAATCCGGTTGCCTCGCAATCACTTCGTTCGTCAAGCTATTCAAGGCCAACTGCTGATAAAAATCATAAAACCTGCTTTCGGTGTCAAGTTGCAGATTGAACATGGCCCATTCGCCAATCTTGGGCATTTGTGTAAGTTGCTGGGTAATCCTGTAGGCGCGGTAACCGTTGACAAACTGGTGACCGATGACATGCGGATAATTTTTGCCTAGGCGGCGGTCGTTGGCTGACGCCAAAATGCCCTCAGGCGGATCGATAACCCGCGGCAAATTTTCAGGCTCGACATAACCGTTCCAGCCCACGCTGCCGTCCGCCCATGAGCGGCTGGTCAAGCCATCATTACCGAACCGCTTGGGAATTCTGCCCATCAACGTCCAGGCGATGCGGCCTTTGTCGTCGGCCAGCAAAATATTCAACTGCGGGCCGCCGCTGCCGTTGACGATTTTTACCGCCTGCTCCAGGGTTTCGCCCTGCTCCATATCAAACAGATTCAGATTAACGGCATCGGCATCCAGCGCCACCCAGTGAATCGCCACCGGTTGATCCAGCAACGGCTGGCTGGCAACCGGCCCCCAGCGCGTCTGCTTGACCACGACCTGCTTGGCTTCGCCGCCTTTGATAACTATGGTTTCCGGATACTCGTCAAAACGCTGCCATTGACCGCCCACCCGGTATTGGTCAGGATTGGCGGGATTGATGTCGAGCCGCACCAAATCCAGGAAATCGCCGGAAAGATTGGTGGCTCCCCAGGCAATATGCCGGTTGCTGCCGACAATCAACAAAGGCGTACCGGGCAACGTCAAACCTGCGGCATGCATGTCGCCGTAATTCAGCTCGATGCGATACCAGATATTGGGCACCGATATGCCCAAATGCATGTCGTTAGCCAGAATGGCCCGTCCGTCCCAGGTTTTTTTACCGCTGACCGCCCAGGCATTGGAACCGGCCACTAAATCGGATTGCTGAACCAACTGCGCCAACGAGGCCTTTTCCATCAGCTGATGGTTTAATGCCGTTGCCAAAGCCTCGACAGGAATCGCTTGCGCCGGACGCCATGATCCGGCCTGTTTCACCAGCTGTTCGGTGTAAGAATCGGTATCCGGCGTCAAAAAGCGCATCGCGGCGTCCGGCAAGGTTTTTTCCATCACGCTCAGCATGCGCTCGCCGCGCTCCTCACTGGCACTCAAGTTCTCGCACATGCCTAACACCACCAGCAGGCTGTCCTCAGAAGTCCAAGGCTCCGGTTGATAACCCAACACCTTAAACTCGAAAGGCAGTTTGCCGGATTCCGCCATATAGCTATTGACGCCGTCGGCATAGCTTTGCAGATAATGCTGATGGACTGGAGGCAGTTTTGCCAGTATCGCTTTCGCCTCCCGGTAAAACCCGTAGGTCCGGGCCTTGATGTCATTGCCCAGAGCCGCGTCGCCAAAGATTTCCGCCAAGCGCCCGGCGCTTTTGCGCCGCATCAGATCCATCTGAAACAGGCGGTCGCGGGCGGTGACATAGCCTAAGGCTCGAACCGCATCGACACGGTTAGCGGCATTGATGACCGGCATGCCGTGCATATCGGTATGCACACGAACTTCCGCCGCAAGCCCATCCAGCTTCGCCGTGCCATCAAGTTGCGGCATGGACTTGTGCAAAAACCAAAAGCCGCCGCCTATGGCTATCACGGCCATGCTCGCCAGCCCCAGGCCGCTATACAAAATAGTTTTTCGAATATTCACCAATGCCATCCTGTTGTTTGGCCGATTGTGCAGCCTACATTTAACTGTAGGCCTGTACTGCATCTTCATTCGGCTGCATCTGTTTGCCTGCCGCTACCGGCCTTTCCATGGAGGAAATCCGGCCCTCTTCCAGCTTTATGCAGCGATCCGCCAGATAGAAATAGCGGTCGTCATGGCTGATAACCAATACTGTTTTGCCCAGGGCTTTCAATGCCGGCAACAGCTCTGTATAGAACAAATGCTTGAATTCAGGATCCTGGTCTGCCGCCCACTCGTCGAAAACATAAAAAGGCCGGTCTTCCAGATAAGCGACCAATAGCGCCAAGCGTTTGCGCTGGCCTTGCGACAAATTCACCGAGGAGAACCGGCCGTTATCAACCAGCACTTTGTGATGCAAGTGCAGGCGCTGCAAATAATCGGCGATGAGAGCATGATTGTTCCCGTTATCAACCCCGTACAGCTCGTCAAACAAATAAAAATCCGAAAAAATCACCGAGAAGTTTTGTAAATAATCATCCCGGTTAACGTCGTCGACGACCTCGCCGTTCCAGCGAACAAGCCCCTGCTCCGGCGTGTAAAGCCCGAGCAGCAGCATTGCCAACGTAGTCTTGCCGCTGCCGTTGCCGCCGATTAAAAACACCAGTTCTCCCGGCTTAAAGTCGAGGTCTATAGGCCCCAGGATAAAATTACGGTTTTCCTTTTCCCGATGGAAGCTGTGTGTCACCCCTTGCAAAGACAGCCCGGAAAAGCTTGGACAAGCCTCGGTTTTATCTGGCGCATCGGCCTGTGCCGTCTGCCTTTTAAGCTGGTCGCTGAGCTGCCCGACTTTTTGCAGAGACACCTTGGCACGGCTGAAAATCGGCAAACTGGTGGTGAGTATGGTCAACGGCGACATCATGAACAAAAACACCAGCGCATAGCCGCCGATCACCTTCTGATCGATAACCTGCCAAACCGGAAAAACATAAAGGATCACACCTATGACCACGTAATACAGCAACTGCGCCCACTGGTTAACCACCAAAAAAGCCATTGCGCTTCGAAAAGAGTACCGGCGATAGTCCTGGGCACTGGCCGCCAGCGACTGCGCCATAAAGGCATCGCTACGCTGCCGGTGCAATTTCAACTCGCGAATGCCTTCCGTCAAAGCCCGAAAATTGCCGCTAAGTACATCGTATTCATTCCTAGTCTTAAGCACGGCTTTTTTCGGCCACTCCCTGAACAGGCTGGAGCTCAGCACCCCGAACGCAATCACCCCGCCCAAAACCAGGGACAGATGCCAAGACAACCAACTCAGATAGACCATGCAACCGGCCACGACCGCAAGATTAATACAAACGACCGGCAGCACTTGGCTGGCCATCGCTATCGCCGTGATGTCCTCGGTCAGATTAGCCAACAACGCCGACTTGCCGAGCTTTTGCAGATAAGAATAAGGCGCGGTCAGAATTAAGCGGCTGATGTGAATGCGAAGATCGCAAACAATCTTGGTGCTGAGCCGATTAAGCAAATAATGTGACAGAAAACCGCTGGACAGTACTGCAATAGACAAGCCACCGAACAGCCACGGAAAAATCCTGGCGTCCAAGGTATTCGACAACGTCGAATTAATCAGCGCCACTAGGGCCGCACTGCTTAAACCACTGATGATACCGGCAAACAGCACGCCAACAATCGTCAGCCAGGAAGAGCGACACAAAAAAACTAACATAAAATATTTTCCTTTAAGCTCGCGTATACACAATTCAATGCGTTAGGACAAATCCTATACCGCGCATCAGGCCTCAAAGCCAAAGTAGTTCTAGTAATATGACGCCTTAAGCCCCTTTTAACCTCATCAGCCCCGCCAAAAAATGTTTACGATACTTGGCACGGCAACAAAACCCGACATTTCCCTACGAACAATGAGATTGCGACTTGCCGGTCAGGATTAATCGCCCGAACCAATCGCCAAAATAATGCCCGAAGCCATCACGCTTTAAAAAACTATGTTATTTAACGCATTTTTAGTGCGCCATATACCGCGTTTTTCAAATTAACGCCCTGCGCTTAACACTAAGCCACTGAAATATCGCGACAATAAATCTGGCACACTCATTGCTTTTCCATAGTCAACTCAATGTGCCGGCATGCTGCAGCGACATTATTAGGCAACTCAACTTGCAGTGCAGACTCGATACATTACAAACCGATTACCTGTGTGCCGATAGCCGCTAACTAAATAAAGCAAGAACCATGGAATGACCTATGCAAATTCAACCCAGGCAAATCGTCAACGCTGGCAGTTCCCAAAAAACCGAATACCGCCCTTGTCCCGATGCCGACGCAACCGCAAGATAAACATTCCTGACAACAATAACGAAGAGGGATTTGAACTTGAACGTAGAAGCCATTTACTTAAATCACCAGTCGGAATTGCAGTTTCATTTGACTCGAATTGTCGACTGCCCGGATATAGCAGCCGACCTTGTCCAGGAAAGCTTCATTATTTTTTTCCGGGAAGCACAAAAACAAACTATCGACCATCCGCGCGGCTTTCTGTTCAGAGTTGCCAAAAACCTCGCTTACGACCACATCAAACATCGAAAAGTAACGGAAAATTACGTACAAACGAAAGAGCAATCCCTAGCCCAGTCCAGCGAATTTCCTTCCGCCGAGAAGCTCGTATCGGTCAATGAAAAATTAGCCGCCATCATGCAGATACTGGATGAATTGCCTTTACGCACCCAGGAGATATTCGTCTTTAATAGGGTTTACGGCATGACCTATGCCGAAATCGCCATGGAACTCGGCATATCCGATAGCGCCGTTGAAAAACACATGGCCAAGGCCCTATTGCACTGCCGAACTCAATTCAAAACCCACCGGCTGGATCAGTCTGACACTGACAGTTGAGGTGTTTTACCGCTGTTATCGTCTACTACAAGAAAACATCAAAGCACGCTGCCCATCGCATGGCTGGCAGGGTGCGTTAAAGCAATTACAGCAACGGAGAATATCAATGGCTTGGAACGACGACGAAGACACCACCCTTTATCAGGTTGTAGTCAATCACGAAGAACAATATTCAATTTGGCCTGAATACAAAGAAATGCCGGCAGGCTGGCGGACGATCGGTAAAATCGGCAACAAACAGGAATGTTTGGATTATATAAAAGAAACCTGGACGGATATGCGTCCGTTAAGCCTGCAGATACACATGCAACAAACAGCATCACAATAACCGGGAATAGGGAGAGACGGGGCTTCCATCCCGTCTTTATTTAATCGAGCCGCCTAAGCTTAATTCCCCTATAACATTCCGCTGGAACCGTCATCGCAGCGCTGATGCCGCAGCCAAAATACAAATCGACCAGCGTCCAATCTTCAGACGAACCATACCCCTCCGGCACAGACAAAAACTGCGCCTTACCGACCGGCGAAGAGATAACTTCGGAAACATCTAGCCCAAGGCCTACGCCGGCAGCTTTTACAAAACTTTCCTTCCTGGTCCAGAGTCGGTAGAAAAACTCGTCTCTCTCTCCTTCCGGCAACCCGTTCCAAAAACAGCGTTCGGCTTCAGCAAAACAGATATTGGCGACCGAAACAGCGTCGACTCTATTGTTCCAAACTTCGATATCGACGCCTATCCTGGCGTCCAAGCCCACTGCCACCAGCATTTTATTGCCGGAATGCGCCAAATTGAATGTAATCTCATGCTCCAGGCCATTGATAACAATAAGCGGCTTGCCAAACGCCTGCTCTGCATAGCCGATCTTTTCAGGTGGCAAGCCCAGATACTCGGACAGAATCAGTCTGAGTTTACCGTGACTTGCAATATAACGCCTGCCATGTATTGTCTGCACAAAACGCGAGGCTTTGTCTTGCTCATTCTTGTCCAGCAACTGCCAGTAATACAGACATTCCTCATCTGTAACAGCTAACTCTTCAAACCATACATCAATAGTCATACAGAATCATCAGCCGTTTAATTTAGTTTATTTTTCTTTGCACCGTTCAAAGCTAATATAATTAGAATCGAAGGTGTCATTTTAGTTCACTTAGGACTGCCAAAAACAGCGATGCCAATCGAGGGACAAGTCATTGCTCCCGTTACTGCGCTATCCGCGAACGGACTTCAAAACGCGATTTAACATACGTTTTCCCTTTAATAACCATGAGATAATTTCAAACAACGGGACGTAGCGCCATGGAATACCTGCTGGTGGAAACCATCTCAACTTACGAGAATCATCCCAGAAAAAAACTACCGCAGAACTGAATTCTTCTGTCTCAACGCCGTGCCACCAGTAAATTGGAAAAAATAGCATTTCTCCTGCGTTGACTTCGCATTCGTAATACTGTGCTTTTCCATATAAGGGATAATCCTCTAAATCAACCGGCTCGCCTTCAATCTTGCTGAAATTCGACTTCTGGTAAAGGAACGGAGTTTGATCGGGAGCGAAAAGCTTTACCCGTTTGCGTCCCGTAACTTGACACAGCAACGCCTTTCCGAAAGGATGAAAATGAATTTGCGAATGCACATGGCTGCCGATATAACTGACTGCGGCGAATTTTGTAGAATCGATGTAAGCAGGAACCGTAAAATCATCGACAACCTCCGGCAAAATGCTCTCGACAGTTTGTTCGCTTAAATAAACCCGCTCATTACCAACCGGTTCCTTGTTAACGACATCCAAATAATCCGCCAGCTTCATCGATTCGGAGCGCGCGCCGAGATAGGCGCCGTTACGCATACGCTTGATAGGGACTGATCGTTCACCGGCGAGCGCATTGAAATAGTCCGAATTCCAAAGCGAACAGGCTTTCCACTCGGAAACAACCCCGGTTATCAGTACCGGCTTACCCGGTTTCGCATATAACCTATTAAATTCTTCAACCGATGGCGCATGCACCCTATCCACCTGTAATGGCAATTTTTCACTCGACTGCATTGTGTAATCTCCTGTTATTCAGCCGTACCACCAACATCGCGCAAAACTCAGTCTGGTTTTCAAAAACTGGCGACACATACACCATAGCCCCCCAAGACATCGTGGCAGCTATGAAAACCCATAAATTAAGCGTAACCGTCTCAATAGTTTCCGGCAATTACTACTATTCAACCTTTCCCAAGACGACCAATCTAACTCATAACCCAAAGTGAAACTTGAACTCTTAAAAAGACGGCTGCCCAACATAATAAAATATTGACACTTCAATTACTTCAATACCCACATATAAGACGGTTTTACCCCAAAAAGACCTCATCAAACTGACCGGCAATTCCATTCCGATACTCAATGTTATACACCGCACTTATTCGAGTCGTATGTCCTGAAATATTTATCCGGTAAACGATATGCCGAAATCCGCAGACTGGCTTACATAACATCCAATCTACCTCTCTCGCTTTGGCCTGCTCTGGCTTATTCATGGGCAAATCGTAATAATGCCAGTTAGCCACCTACGCCGATAAGTAACGTATGCCATAAATCAATACGTCATATTCACGAAAAAACTGCGCCACGACATTTGGCGATGATGTAGTTGTTTGATGCGATGTTATGCTTACTTGCCCCAATCAAACTCTTTATCTAAAAGATGCCAAAGCTTTTGATTATATGGTTCAAAAAAAGCGCCCAACCTAGCAATACTTTCCTCATCAGGCGGCGGCAATATAATCGGATTTTCATTGACTCTATCTCTAAACTTAGGAATTTCAAAAGGTGGCAAGCCAACAAAATCATATAGTTGATTTAAAAATTTATTTCTATCGGAGAAATAATCTTGCACATCCAGCACTAGTACATTATTTTGCCCAAAACACTCAATCCAATAACCAACTGCCTTCCAATAAATGCTTGTTTGCAATGGATCAAAACCACAGGCAGTAAACATAGGGGATTCTGGAAAAACGGATAATGCCTTATCTACATAAGCCGGGAACGAATTCAAGAAAGGCAAATTATCCGAACGTTTTTTTCCAGCCATGAATATTTCCCACTTCCACTGAGAGTAAAATCTTTTAACTGGATCTCTTAAGGTTAGAACGATTTTAGTTTCAGGCCGCTCCCTGGAAAGATTATAGATTAACTCCATCCAATGAAGGTATGGTGCCAAAAACGGGGTTAATACCACTCCATTTCGAGAAGCAAAAACATTCTTTTGCCGTTCTGTCGGATAATTCATACGCCATCTTTCAAGATCAGCAGACAAAAGCTCTTTAGCTAATGGAGGCATAACATTCGGATGCAACATGACATTGACAGCCAAATCACTAGTACCACTCTTTATAGGCCCAACGACACAGAAATCCGGCAGAGTTCGCTTACCAGAAAATTTTCGCACAAATCTACGCCATGCCGGAACATAGCCAAAATAATGCGGAAGAAATTGATATTCAATCCACTTTGACAAATATTCAATTTTAGAGGGGACTTTATCGTCAGAAATATACCCGTTATGCATACTCGTATATTCGGATGCCAACAAATAAGCCCGAGATAACATCTTTCTTTTATAGTGAAAATAATCATCATCCATTTATTTAAGCAACCTATAAATTATTAATAAAAACAACAAAACCAAAACAACACATTCAATTGATTTTATTTAGTTATTTTATCTTCATTGCCATTTTTAATGGTTTTCTGACTTGCTCTACACTTGTGCCTCCAGCGCACTACGCCCGTTATAAACAACAACGGACAAAGCAATCCCGACAGGCATACCAACATCCTGCCGGACATACCAAACGCCTGCCCAGAATGCAGTGGCCATTGCCAATGAGTAAAAACCTCGCCTGCGGTACCTGATGCTGGATCGTCGACATCCAGAATCTGGCCGCTATATCTATCCATTACCACACAACGGCGATGCAGCAAGCTAGAGGCTTGCTCGACACCGTCCTTACAAACGGTGAATGTCGAAGTCGGTTGCGTCGCACCATAGATGATTTGTGTCCGGCCGCTCGGATACAAACGGTCGGCAATCGCCACCACGTCGGCCATACCCAGCGACGATATGGCAGTATTGGGAGTGGATTTAAACCAGTAGCGGTAAGTTGCCGGCGAGAACAATTCAACCACCGGCACCACATATTTCGGTTCGGTAATGTAGATGCCGGAAAACAGCACTGGCAACAACACTGCTGCCGAATAAATGCCGCCGGTTTTGTGAAGATCGAAAGTCAAGCGTTCGGCACTGGCCTTACGCTTAATAGTCAAAGCCTGTCGCCATTTACCTGTTAAGGGCCACCAGACGATCAGCCCGGTCAATAGCGAAATGATCGCCAGCGCTCCAATGATGCTAACTATCAGTTCGCCGTAATCGCCCAGAAGCAGCGAATAATGCAAGATAAAAATAAAATCAATAAATGTTGTCGGAAACAGTCGATGACTCGACCAACGTAGGCGTTTGCCGATAACCTGAGCAGTGTATGGATTAACTGATACCTCCCAAAACTCGGTGGCATTATGTGTAATCGGAACGGCATAACGAATCCTAAGTGCGGCTTCGGCATTCTGCGGATAGTGCATATGCGCCTGTTTAGCTTCGCTAGGCATCTCTGGAACGCTGGCGGCAATAATATCAGCCAACGGTTTATAGGCCGAGTCCGCAAATGGCGGCCTGACCGTCAACAATTCCGGCGTTAGCCATTCATCGATCTCGGAATGAAACGCCAAGATGCTTCCAGTCAAGCCTATCACCGCCAGATATGCGCCGAAAAGCAGGCCTAGCCAGAGATGAACACTCAACCAGAGTTTACGGCGGTGTTTTAGCCGTGCCAAGCGGGTTTCGCTGAGTATTGTCGAAGTCATAGTGAGAATTTGTAGATGTTTCCTTAGCTTGCTCCCAAGCTCTGGATTAAAAATTTGCTCAGTCTCGGAAGTCAGGTAGGGTTAGCTCGCGTAAAGGAACCCGACATTTCGAAACTCAAATGTCAGGTAACGCTTGCAGCGCTACCTGACCTAACCGGCTAAAAGCGATATTCAACCCCGCCAAAGACCGAACGGGTAGCGCCGGGATTGAACGCTGCCACATCGGCACCACTCGCATTAGCCCTTACCCAAACAGACGATGCGTAATGCTCGTCGGTTAGATTGCGTCCGTCGACAAACAGCTTCCAATGTTTGCCGCTATCCCAACCGACGCGGGCACCCAACAAAGCATAAGGTCTGGCGGCCAGTGTATTGGAAAAGTCCACCCAGTTGGAACTGAGAATCTGCGCATTTGGCCCCGCATAAAAACCGCTGGGATGCTTATAAACGGCCTCTAATCTAGCGTTATGTTCGGGTACCCCGGGCAGTTGGTTCTTGCCATAGGCCGGATCGTTCTCAAAGCGAAAATCATTCCATGTATAGTTACCGGTAAGGCGAAGTTCGTCGCCAGATGTAGCCAAATTCAATGGCAAATTCGTCTCCAGTCCAAGTTCGACTCCGGTATGCAGTGTCGTGTCGGCATTTGCAGCCGAAAAAACAGTAGGGTCGGTCGGACTCCGAATAGTCAGGTATTCATTATTCAACCAAGCGTGATAAACAGCCAAATCCCATTTCAAACGATCCGTTTGTCCGCGTGTGCCTATTTCTACAGTGTTTCCGGTTTGAGGGACTCTGGGAGTAGTTAAAAACAGGTTGGCCAAATCTGCCAGCGGTGGTGGTTCCGAGCTGCGGCTTAAATTACCATAAAGCTGCGCTTCCTTGGTGGCTTGCCAGGTAAACCCCAACTTGGGGTTGGGGTTAAAAAAGTCCTTATCGGCTTGATTGCTGGGCCTGGTAGCGTCGGCAACATAACCATTGACGCGTTTATAGTTGACATCACGATAATTCAGTTGTATTCCGGCAATCAAGGTAAACGTGTCGGTCAGGCTAAGTTGATCTTCCAAATAACCTTCCACATTAAGCCAACGATCGCGCTCCTCATTTAATAGCGAGCCACGCTGGCGATTGACCGTAGAATAGTTGTAATCGTTGATAAACATCCATTGCGTAAGCCCGCCCCAAACCACCCGATTTTTCAGGTTCAACAGCTTGCCATTAATCTCGTGCCGCCAGTTAAAGCCAGTGTCTTGCCAAAGATCTCGAGGGCTGGCACCGGTCCACTGATAGTTAAAGTCTTTGACCCCGTAATAAGCTCCCACGTCAAAATGGTCGCCATTACCTAACTGAATCGCGTGTTTCAAGTCCACCCGATAAAGCGGAAAACCATTTGGTAGGGCCGTGACATTAGGATTTTGCCGGGGGTTTTCATCCAGTTGTTGTCTGGTCAGCGGTTGCAATCCTATAAAGTTATGTTGTTGAATATCAACGTACAGCCGAGTTTCATGATTATTGTTCCAACGGTAACCAACATTGCCGTGCCCATAAAACTGCTCTTGTTTGTTGTTTTGCCGGGTGGTGTCGGTACTGAGATAAGCGAACGATCCGTAAACATCGAAACCACTATCAAACACTTTGCCAAAGCTAAGTGTTGGACTGGCATAATCGTTGGTTCCGTACTTCATGCCGGCGCGCACGCCGTTGGCGGTGTAGCCGGTGGGGGTAATCAGGTTGATTGCACCACCCAGGTTGCTACCACCGTACTCAAGCGCATTAGCGCCCCGATACACTTCGATATGATCAATAGCATATAAGTTAAACGTTTCAGTATCGGAAGCGCCATTTGCGCCGGTAAAAGGCATGCCGTTACGGAGTATTTTTAATCCCCGAATAGGGGAAATAATCGAGTTGGCGTCAGAACCGCGGATAGAAATGCGCGACCCGCCTGCCGACCCTGTGCTGGAATCACCGACATAGACACCCGGCGCATTCGCAAATACGTCATTCACCGACAACGTCGCGCCCTCCTTTATCCGCTTCCCGTCAATCACCGTTGTCCCACCGGGAACGCGGTTCAGTTTGGCCCTTGATTCTTCAATGGAAGGCGTGGTTAGACTGGGACTTTCGTTCGAAGCAGTGCCCATGACCGTCATAGGCTTTAACGTAGTCGTGCCGGTATTTGTCGCTTTCGGCGCCTCGGTTAACATTACCGCATCGTCATCCACGTATTGGTGAGCGATGTTGGAATCGCCCAATAACTTCTGTAATGCCTGCTCCGGCGTGTAGTCGCCTGAAACCGATGGCGATTTAATACCGGATACCATTTTCTGCGGGTAACTCAGCTGAATGCCTGTCGTTTCGGAATACGCAAACAATGCTGACGCCAAATCATTGGCTGGAATATTAAAATGAATTTTCTTGTTTTTATCAGCCGACTGTGCCGGCATGACTTGAACTAGCATCACCACAAAAACACCGCCTATTAAACAGCTTTTGATTGCCCCCCTCGAATCAAGACCGCCTTTCGATTCAGTTCCTACTTTATTAACTTTTTTCCTCATGACTCCACCAGTTTTATTATTATAAAAACAAACACTTTTCAACGTTACTGTCTGGAAGACGATTTCCTACGTTATTCTCCCCAATTCGATCAAAAATAATTTTACGCCCGTCCAATTCTTCACAATCAGGGGCAGCCACAAAACGGCTTCTGACAAAGTAGCCTTGATAACGCGCCATGATCTCCTGATCCAACAACGTACATTCCACGTTTAATGCCAACAACGCCTTATAAGTCGCTCGGCTGTCGTATTGAGGCGCCTCATCCTCCGGCAATTGCGCATTTCCATCATGGATTTGCTCGGCAAACATCGGCAACAGCGACGCTAACGCAAAGTCGTCAGGGTTAGACCGGCCAAACTCCAATACTTTTTCCAACCACTCGCGATAGGAAATGCGTTGCAGCCGGTAGCCCAAGCTTGCAAAGTAATCCAGCCATTCATCGGAATAAGGCGGTTCGGGGTGATTCAAATGAAAAATACCGCCGACCGCATCGGCTTGCTGGGACAACGCCACTATCGCCCGGCTCATATAATCGACCGGTGCCATATCCATGCGAATACGTTCGCGCGGCGCATAACCCATTTGCAGGCAGCCTTTAATCAGGAGGCACCAAAAATCGCCGGTGTTCCATGCCCCGCTGCGGCTGTCGCCGGCTACGATTGCCGGCCTGTAAATGCTGACTTGAAAGCCCCTCTCCCTGGCAGCAACCATCAATTTTTCCGCGACCCATTTGCTTTGCGCGTAACCGTTCGGCAAATTCCCGAGCTGTTCGGGTTCGTCGGTTTCCTTATGGCCTGTTGCGTGACGCGGCGCTTCGCTAAACACAGAAACTGTCGACACGTAATGAATGGCCTTGGCTCTGCCGCAACAGGCCAAACGCAGTACCTCTACGGTTCCCGTCACATTGGCGACTTTCAAGGTCTGATAAGGCTGAACAAAATTCACCAGCGCACCGTTGTGATAAATCACCTCACTCCGCTCGGCAATTTCCCGGTAACGGATCTCGGACAGTCCAAAGTTCGGCTCGGCCAAGTCGCCGCACACGGCAATGACCCGGCTAAAATCGACGCGCTCGGTCAATTCGTACTGCCCGATTTGCTGTTGCAGGCGAACCAAGGCCTGCCGTTCGTCGCCCGCCCTGACCAGACAATAAATGTTCGCTTGACTATTATGCTCCAGCAGATCAGCCAATAAAAACACACCCAAAAAGCCGGTAGCGCCGGTCAAAAATAACGTTCGGGCGGCTGCAGCATCGATAACATCCGGCGCAAGCGGCACAATAGCGGGATCCAAAATTGCTTCAGCGTCGAAATCTATTGTTTGCCCGGTTCCCCCATCAATCAAACGAGCTTGGGCGGCTATCGTCGGATCGGTCAAAAACACGTTGAACGCGGCCGTAGTTGCTAACCGTTTTTGCACAAGGAAGAACAACTGCGTCGCCAACAGCGAATGCCCTCCCAACTCAAAGAAATTGTCTTCGACGCCGACTTGCTCTACGCCCAATACCTCTTGCCATATCTCAGACAGGATTATTTCGGTCTTGGTGCCAGGGGCTACGTATTGCTTACAACGCTGTTCGCTAACACAGGGAGGCATCAAGCGTTTCCTGTCCAGCTTGCCGTTGGCACTGAGCGGCATTTCATCCAGCAGCACGAAAGCGCTAGGCACCATATAGTCCGGCAGGGTGTCTTTTAGCCAGGCCTTCAAGCTGTCGCTTTGTGTTGTCCCGGTTTGGCTTTCCACCAAGTAGGCCACCAATCGCTTATCGCCATGACCGTCGTCGCGGGCGATAACGACTGCCTCGCGCACACCTATGCAGGAACTCAGCCGGTTTTCAATTTCGCCCAACTCGATCCGAAACCCCCGGATTTTGACTTGGTGGTCGTTACGGCCCAAGTAGTCGATGTTGCCATCCGCTCGGTAACGAACCAAATCGCCGGTTTTGTAAAGCCTGCTGCCGGCTGGGCCGTAGGGATTCGGGATGAATTTCTCCGCCGTCAGCCCAGGGCGGTTGAGGTAGCCCCGGGCCAAACCGACGCCGCCGATATGCAGTTCGCCCGGCGTGCCCGCCAATACCGGGTTAAGCTGGCGGTCGAGGATATAAAGTTTAATGTTGGCTATGGGCCGGCCTATGGGTATCGCAGCTTCAGCACTGCCCGGCAAACAAGCCCAATAACTGACGTCCACCGAGGCTTCGGTTGGTCCGTAAAGGTTGTGCAATTCAGCCGGAAGTTTTTGCAAAAAACGTGCGACCAAATCGACAGGTAAGGCTTCGCCGCTGCAAATGACGCGTTTTAATAACGTGCAGTTTTCCACGCCCGGCGTCTCGATAAAGACTTGCAGCATCGACGGCACGAAGTGAATCGTCGTCACTTGCAGTGCGGTGATGGTATCGATCAGCGCCAGGCTATCCTTGTGCTCTTCAGGTCTGGCAACGATGAGTTTCGCACCCGTCATCAACGGCCAGAAAAACTCCCAGACCGAAACGTCGAAACTGTACGGGGTTTTTTGCAATACCCTATCTGTTTGATCCAGTCCGTATTGTTCCTGCATCCATTGCAGCCTATTCAGTATGCCCTGATGCGGCACACCGGTCCCTTTCGGTTGGCCGGTGGAGCCGGAGGTGTAGATGCAATAGGCGAGATTCCCGGGCATCAGTGGAATGCCGGGATTGGCGTCACCAGCTTTCGCTACCATACCCCATTCGCTATCCAGGCACAGCACAGTCGCCGTAGAAGCCGCGAGTTTTTCAAGGCAAGCCTCTTGCGTCAGCACAATCGGTGCGTTGACATCGTGCAGCATGAAGTCCAGCCGGTCTTGCGGATAACCGGGATCGAGCGGCACATAAGCGCCGCCGGCTTTCAGTATGCCCAGCAGGCCGATCACCATCTCCAGCGACCGCTCAAGGCAGATGCCGACTAGAACATCCGGACCAACGCCATTAGCTATCAGGTAATGCGCCAGCTGATTGGTTTTGGTGTTCAGTTCGGCATAGCTTAGCGTTTGCCCTTCGAACAGCACCGCAACAGCATCCGGCGTTTTTTCGACCTGAGCTTCGAACAGCTGATGGATGAACCGGTCTTTCGGATAGTCGGCTTCCGTCGCATTCCAGTCGAGCAGAATCTGCTGTTTATCCGCCGCGCTCAGCAGCGACAACTCGGATAACCGGTTTTGCGGCTGCTCGATAAATGCTTCAAGCAGGCGCTGCAACTGCGCCAGCATTTGTTTAACCGTTTCGGCTTCGAACCGGTCTGCGGCGTAGGTGATTTCCAGGCGCAGTTCCGCTCCGGGAAATACGGACACGGTTAACGGGTAGTTGGTCTGGTCGATCACGCCCACTTGGTCGATGGTCAGGCCGTCGACGGTGCCGCTCAACGCCTGATTGATCGGATAGTTCTCAAAAACCAGCAAGCTTTCAAACAAGGGTGTGCCGCGCGGCAGTTCCGACCAGCCTTGGACTTGCATCAGCGGGGTATATTCATAACGGCGCATGTCCTGGTTTTGCGCAAACAGCGCTTGCAGCCAATCGAGTACGCTGCTGTCCGGCGTTATCTTGATGCGCAGCGGCAAGGTGTTGATGAACAAGCCGACCATGTTCTCGACTCCGGTCAGGTCGGCGGGACGCCCTGACACGGTGGCGCCGAAGACGATGTCGTTCTCGCCGCTGTAACGGCTGAGCAATAAGCCCCAGGCGCCTTGCACCAGGGTGTTGACGGTCAGTTGCTGCTGTTTGACGAAATGCTGCAATGCCTGGCTGGATGCTGAGGGCAAGCTCAGGCTTTGTTTGTCATAGTCATGCGTCTGATGTTGAACGTTGCTGGCCGCGGCTTTGTCCGCGATGATCGGCGTCGGCGCGGTAAAGCCGCCCAGTGCTGTGCGCCAGTAGTCTTCGGCTGCCGTCATGTCCTGCCGCTGCAGCCAGGCGATGTAATCGCGATAGGGTTTCACTGCCGGCAGCCGTGGTATGTCGCCTCGCTGCAAGGCCTGATAGGCGGTAAATACATCCTTGATCAGCAACGGGGTGCTCCAGCCGTCCAGCAAGCTGTGGTGGTAGCTCCATAAGAAGTAATGGGCGGTATCGGAACATTGCACCAGCCCCAGGCGCATCAGCGGCACACGGGTAAAATCAAATCCTTTTGCCTGGTCGTCGGCCTGTAGCTGTTGCCAGCGTTGGGCTTGCTCTGATGCCGGGCAGGCACGCCAATCGTATTCCGTGATCGGCAGTTGTGCGTGTTTGTGCACGATTTGCAGGGGCTGATCCTGGTTCTCGAAGTGGAAACGGGTGCGCAAAATCGGATGCTGTTCAACCAGCTGCTGCCAAGCTTGTTTGAACGCGGGGACATTGAGTTCGCCCGTTAAGCGGCAGCCGACCTGGATGCTGTAAACGCTGGATTCCGGCGCATGCAGGCTGTGGAATATCAGGCCGTGTTGCAACGGCGCCAACGGGTAAATATCTTCAATCTGCCGGGGCTTCAAGGCGATGACGTCCAGTTCGGTTTGCGCCAGGGCGGTTAACGGAAAATCCGACGGGGTGTAGCCGCCGGCATCCGCTTGTGTGCAGTGGGCAATCAAATCTTTCAGCTGTTGCAGGTAGCGCCCGGCCAGGGTTTCAAGGGTGGTCTTGCGGTAGCGTTCCCGGCTGTAGTACCAGCTGAGCTGCATGCGTCCGCCGGTAATACTGGCGATGACGGCCAGTTCATGCGCCCGGGTGCCGGCCGGATCGCAGTTGTCGCCGGTCGCGTCAGTGGTCGGTGTGAACGGCGCAGCGGCGGCCATGACGGTGTCGAGTTGGCCTAGGTAGTTGAAGAGGATCTGCGCTGGGGGCTGGGCCGCCAGTTGCGCTTTGATTTCCGCATCCGGCGACAGGTAGCGCAGCAAGCCGTAGCTCATGCCTTTCATCGGAACGGCCCGCAGCTGTTCCTTCACTGATTTCAGCGCGTCGGCCAGGGAAGCGTCGCTGGGAAGGCTCAACAGCGCGGGATAAACGCTGGTAAACCAGCCCACGGTGCGGGAGATGTCGACGTCGTTTGCGATGTCTTCGCGGCCGTGGCCTTCCAAATCGATCAATACCGATTCGCTGTGCAGCCGGTCGCGCAGTGTTAGGGCCAGCGCGGTCAGTAGCAGTTCATCTATTGGGGTGCGGTAAGCGGCTGGCGCATCCTGTAACAGGGCGCGCGTTTCCTCGGCGCTCAGCGATACGACGATTTCATCTTCAAGGCCGATGTGGTTGCCGCCTCTGGGTTCGTCTACCGGCAATGCCGGCACGGTGTTGCGGGCCGGGTTCAGCCAGTAGGCCGGGTCAAGCGGCAAGCCATCTGCGCTTGCTTGTTTGACGAGTTGTTCCGACCAGTATTTGAATGAGCTGGTTTTTGCCGGTAATGCCGGTGTCTGCCCTGACATCAGTTGCAGGCATACGCTGGCCAGGTCTTCCAGCAAGATCCGCCAGGACACGCCGTCTACGACCAGGTGGTGAATCGCGATCAATACCCGGTCGGCCCGCCCTTCGCCCAGGTCGAACCAGGCCGCGCTCAGCAGAGGTCCGTCTGTTAAATGCAGCGCTGCCTGCCGGATAGATGCTTCGGTCTGTAACCGTTCGGTTTGCAGCTCCACCGGGACGCCGGACAAATCGATGCGGTCGAAGATGCTGTGGGATTCTTTCGCTAAGTTGGTTTGCTGCCATCCGGCATCATCACGGTCAAAACGCATTCTGAGTACGTCGTGATGGTTCAGCAATTGGGCAAGTGCTGCTGCGAAGATGTCCGCTGTCAAATCGGGTTTGATCGTCAACAATAAAGCCTGATTCCAATGATGGGGATTGCTCAAATCTTGTTCGAAAAACCAGTGCTGGATCGGTGTTAGCGGCACAGGGCCGGACACCGGCCCTTGTTCGGCGTAGAGGTGTTGGGTCTGTTCGGCGGCCAGCGCCAAGGCGCTTAGGGTCTGGTTCTGGAACAGCTGTTTAGGCGTGATGACGACGCCGGCCTGCCGCGCGCGGCTGACGACCTGGATGCTCAAGATCGAATCGCCACCCAGTTCGAAGAAGTTGTCGTGACGCCCGGCACGCTTGACGCCCAGCAATTCGCGCCAGATATCGGCCAAAATCCTTTCAACCGGCGTTTGCGGTTCCTGGTAGTGTTGCGTTGACATCCCGCTCATATCCGGTTGCGGCAGGCGCTTGCGCTCCAGTTTGCCGTTGGCGCTGAGCGGCATGCTATCCAGCAGCACAAAGGCGGAAGGCACCATGTAGTCGGGCAGCGTTTCCTTGAGCCGGGCTTTGAGCGTCTCGATGTTGACGGCAGGCTCCGTAGCGGCAATTAGATAGGCGACCAGCCGCTGGTCGCCGGGTTGGTCTTCCCTAGCAATGACGACGGCCTCGCTTATCCCGGGCGCTTCAAGCAATCTGGCTTCGATTTCGCCCAGCTCGATTCGGAAACCGCGGATTTTCACCTGATGGTCGAGGCGGCCCAAGAATTCGATGTTGCCGTCCGCACGGTAACGCGCCAGGTCGCCGGTTTTATACAGTCTGCCGCCGTCAGCCTGGAACGGGTCGGGGATGAATTTTTCCGCAGTCAGTTCGGGGCGCTGCCAGTAGCCGCGCGCTACGCCTGCGCCGCCGATGTGGAGTTCGCCTGCTACACCGACCGGCACGGGGTTGCCGCTGCCATCCAGAAGGTAAAGCCGGACGTTGCTGATCGGCCGGCCTATCGGTAACGGCCGGTCCAGGTCATCTTGACTTGCCAGGTAAACGCTGCTCCATACCGAGCCTTCGGTCGGGCCGTATTCGTTGTATAACGGCACACCCGGCAGCACTGCGTAGTGCCGTTTGACGACGTCGGTTGAGCAGGCTTCGCCGGCAACAATGGCGGTTTTCAGGGTGTGCAGTTGGGCTCCTGCCTGGTCCAACAGCAGGGCATAAAAAGACGGCAACGCCAGCAGGTGCGATACCCGGTGCCGTGCAATGAGGTCGGCCAGGGCCGCCGGATCCTTGATCTGGTCGTCCTCCGGCAGGCACAGGCAGCCGCCCTGACCCAGCGTCCAGAACAGCCCGGCTACGGAGCTGTCGAAGGCGAACGAGGACAGCAGCAGATAGCAGCTGACCGGCTCCTGATAGCCTGCAAAGCGCGCGCTGGTCGAATGCACGGCGTTGCGGTGCGTAACCATCACTCCTTTGGGCTGGCCGGTGGAGCCGGAGGTGTAGATGATGTAGGCCATATCCAGCGGCTGATTGCATGGCGCAGGGTTGTCATCCGGGTGTTGGGCAATGTAAGGCCAATCGCGGTCCAGGTAGATGGTGTCCTTGGCGCTGTGCGACAGCCGTTGCTGGGTCAGCAGCACGGCAATCCGCGCATCCTGTAACATATAGTCGATGCGCTCTTCGGGGTAATGCGGATCGAGCGGCACATAAGCGCCGCCGGCTTTCAGGATGCCCAGCAGGCCGACCGCCATGTCCAGCGACCGTTCGATGCAAAGGCCGACCAAAACCTCCGGCCCGACGCCCCTGGCGCGCAGATAATGCGCCAGCTGATTGGCTTTGGCGTTCAGTTCGGCATAGCTTAAGGTCTGCCCTGCAAACGCCACTGCGTCCGCATCCGGTGTTCTTTCCACCTGCGCCTCGAACAGCGCATGCAGGCTTTGGTCAGCGGGATATGCCGCGGCGGTGGCGTTAAAATCGAACAGCACTTGCTTGAGCTCAACTTCCGGCATGATGCCGATGGTATCCGCCGGCTGCTGCGGATTTTGCTCCAGCGCCGTTACCAAGGCTTCGACGGCGGTACGCTGATACACGGCGATCCGCGCCGGATCGATCCCGCCGATACTTTGTACGGTCAAGCTAAAACCTTGGCCCAAATCATCGACCGACAGCGTCAACGGATAATTGCTACGCTCTTCGCTGTTGATCACGCGCATGCCCTCCCATTCCAGCAGCGCAGATTGATCCGATGCAACACTCATGTTCGAGTGCCGGTAATTAAGCAGCGCGGTAAACAAAGGCACCGAGGCAGGCACTCCACTACAGCGCTGGGCCAGCGAAAGTGAAACTTGTTCATGCATCAGCAATTCGTTCAATTTTTGGTGCGTTATACCGACTAGGTCGCGCACCGCCCGGTTCAACGAAACCCGTATCGGCAAGGTATTGATGAACATGCCCACCGTCTTATCCGCCCCGGCACTGCCGCCCTGCAAGCGCCCGGACAGCACGGTGCCGAAAACCACGTCGCCGCGACCACTGCACTGACCCAGCACCAAAGCCCAAGCCAGATGAAACAAGCTGGCCGGAGTAACGCTGTGTTGCCGGGCGCTGTTGCGGATACGTTGCGCCAAATCCTCACCCAAAGACAGCACCGATTCATTGACCTGCCCACCGCTGCCTTGCACATTAAGCATCCCGAACGGTGCTGTCGGTTCGTCGATGTCGCCAAGTTGCCGACGAAAATAGCTCTCATGATCCATTTGGGAATCCGCCCGCATTTGGGCGATGAAATTTCTATACGGCTGTATGGGCGGCAGTTGCTCCGCCAAGCCGCTAAGCAACAACTGGATTTCCGACAAAATAAGCTGCAGCGTATGGTGATCATTCACTAAATGATGATTTAGCATCGCAAACCAGCATTCTTCCGATTGGCTATCCTTAATCACATAGCCGGCCAGCAACGGCGCCCGCTGCAAATTCATCCTGAGCCGCCGGGGATCGGTGCGTTCCAGCAAACACTGCTCTATCTGGTCTTTCGCGCTCGGCGCCAGCTCCTCGACCGGAAAAACGGCATGGCGATGCACCACCTGAACCGGCTGCGACAAGCCGTCCCAACGCACCGAGCTGCGCAAGATGTCGTGCCGGTTTATCACCGTCTGCAATGCGGCCAAGAAAGCGTCAAGACGCGCGCGATTATCGAAGACGATGATGGAGCGGGTGATATACGGATCGCCCTGGGTTTCCAACAAATGATGGAACAATATGCCTTCCTGCAACGGCGCCAACGGGTAAATATCCTGAATACCGGCCACACCCTCCGCCACGCTATCGACGATCAGGTCTATCTCGTTCTGGGTCAGGCTGACCAGCGGCAGCATTTCCGGGGTTATTTTCGCCGCCTCCGGTTTTGCCGTTACCCAACCATCCTTGAGAGCGGCCAGCAAATCCTGCTTATGGCTTTTCAGCCTGTCCATTAATGCTTGATCCATCGCGCCTTGCGGCGCGCGGATGACCAGTTCGCCGTCCAGCTCGCTGACGGCGATATTTCTTTCCTGCATCGCTGCAAAGACTTCCTGCAAACTCATAACCGAAACTCCTCTAAAACCGGGTTGCTTAACGATTGCCCGAAATGATCGGGTATTAAATTGGGCGGCAATTCAAAAGCCTGGCTATCGCTTTGGCTATCGGCTATCGCCGCAGCCAGCGATGACAATACCGGATTGGCAAACACCGCGCGGGGTTCCAATGCCCAACCTTCCTGGCGCAAGCGTTCGACCAGCGTAAGCGCCATCAGCGAATGGCCGCCCAACTCGAAGAAATGATCGTTGCGGCCGACATGTTCCAGTTCCAACAGCTCCAGCCAGATGCCGGACAGCGCGGTTTCTATCGCGCCTTGCGGCGCTTCGTAGCGATGGCTGATCACCGAATCCACGTCAGGCTTGGGCAACGCGGCACGGTCCAGCTTGCCGTTGGCGGTCAGCGGCAAGGCCGGCAAAACGACAAAAGCGCCGGGCAGCATGTAATCGGGCAAGGTCTCAGCCAAGTCGGCGCGAAGATAAGCAATCGATAATTCATTGCCGCCGTCTTCGGTCAAATACGCCACCAGCCGCTTATCGCCATGACCGTCGTCGCGGGCGATAACGGCCGCCTCGCGCACACCTATGCAGGCGCTCAGCCGGTTTTCAATCTCGCCCAATTCGATGCGGAAGCCGCGAATCTTGATCTGGAAGTCGTTGCGACCCAAATAGTCGATAACGCCATCAGGCCGGTAGCGGGCCAAATCGCCGGTTTTATAGAGCCTGCTGCCGACCGGCCCGTAGGGGTTGGGGATGAATTTTTCCGCTGTCAGTTCAGGCCGGTTGAGGTAACCCCGGCCCAAGCCGATGCCGCCGATATGCAGTTCGCCCGGCGTACCCGGCAATACCGGGTTAAGCTGCCGGTCAAGGATATACAGGGTAATGTTGGCTATCGGCCGGCCTATCGGAATCGCTGTTTCAACGTTGCCCGGCAAACAAGCCCAATAACTGACGTCCACCGAGGCTTCGGTTGGTCCGTAAAGGTTATGCAGTTCCGCCGGGAGCTTTTGCTGGAAGCGCGCGACCAAATCCGCCGGTAAGGCTTCGCCGCTGCAAATCACCCGTTTTAATGACGCGCAGTTTTCCACGCCCGGCGTGTCAATAAAGACTTGCAGCATCGACGGCACGAAGTGAATCGTCGTGATTTGCTGTGCGGTAATGGTCTCGACCAGCGCCAGGCTATCCTTGTGTTGTTCCGGTTTGGCGACAACCAGTTTCGCACCGGTCATCAACGGCCAGAAAAATTCCCAGACCGACACATCGAAACTGTAAGGGGTCTTTTGCAATACCCTATCGCTATGATCCAGCCCGTATTGCTGCTGCATCCATTGCAGCCGGTTGAGGATGCCTTGATGCGGTACGCCGGCGCCTTTCGGTTGTCCGGTGGAGCCGGAGGTGTAGATGCAATAGGCGAGATTTTCGGGCCTAAGCGCAATGTCGGGATTGGCGTCACCGGCGCTTGCCACCTTGTCCCATTCGCTATCCAGACACAGAACAGTCGCCGTGGAAGCCGCGATTTTTTCCCGGCATGTTGCTTGGCTAAGCACTACCGGCGCATTGACATCGTGCAGCATGAAGTCCAGCCGGTCTTGCGGATAGCCGGGATCGAGCGGCACATAAGCGCCGCCTGCCTTCAGTATGCCCAACAGGCCGATCACCATCTCCAGCGACCGCTCAAGACAAATGCCGACCAACACATCCGGCCCGACGCCCTTGGAGCGCAGGTAATGGGCCAGCTGATTGGCTTTGACGTTCAGTTCGGCATGGCTTACCGCTTGCCCATCGAACATCACCGCAACGGCGTCCGGCGTTTTTTCCGCCTGCACCTCGAACAGTTGATGGATGAACCGGTCTTTCGGGTAGGCTGCTTCTGTCGCATTCCAGTCGAGCAGAATCTGCTGTTTATCCTCCGCGTTCAGCAGCGTCAACTCGGACAACCGGGCTTGCGGTTGCAAGACAAACGCTGCAAGCAGGCATTGCAAATGCTCCAGCATCCGTTTAACCGTTTTGGCTTCGAAACGGTCTGCGGCATAGGTAATTTCCAGGCGCAGCTCCGTTCCGGGGAAAGCGGAGACAGTTAACGGGTAATTGGTTTGGTCGATCACGCTGATTTCGTCGACAGTCAAACCATCGGCATGTTCGGCCAATGCCTGGTTGATCGGATAGTTCTCGAAAACCAGCAAACTTTCAAACAAGGGCGTTCCGCGCGCCACTTCGGACCAGCCTTGGACTTGCGTTAACGGCGTATATTCGTAACGGCGCATGTCCTGGTTTTGCGCAAACAGCGCTTGCAGCCAGTCGAGTACGGTGCTGTCGGGCTTTATCTTGATACGCAGGGGCAAGCTATTGATGAACAGGCCAATCATGGTCTCAACGCCGATTAAGTCGGCGGGACGCCCGGACACGGTGGTGCCGAACACAATATCGTTCTCGCCGCTGTAACGGCTGAGCAATAATCCCCAGGCGGCTTGCACCAGCGTATTCATGGTCAGGTGCTGCTGTTTTGCGAAAGCCAGTAAGGTATCGGTGTATTCCGCCGATAGCGTCAGCCCAAGTTTGGCATAGTCGCTTACCTGATGTTGACCGGTGTTGTCCGCCGGTTTATCCGCAAGCAACGGCGTCGGGGCGCTAAAACCGATAAGCTCGGAACGCCAGTACGCTTCGGCTGCGGCCATGTCCTGATTTTGCAGCCAGGCGATATAGTCGCGGTAAGGCCGCGCAGCCGGTGACAACGGCGCACTCCCGCGCTGTATCGACTCATAAGCGGCAAACAGCTCTTTTACCAGCAACGGGCCGCTCCAGCCGTCCAATAATATGTGGTGGTAACTCCATAGAAGATAATAGGCCTGATCCGAACATTGAACCAAACTCACACGCATCAACGGCGCTTTAGTAAAATCGAAGCCGCTGGCCAGATCGTCGGCCTGTAACTGTTGCCAGCGTTGCGCCTGTTCCAAAACCGGTTGGCCCCGCCAATCGTATTCGGTAATCGGCAGTTGCAGGTTCTTTTCTACGATTTGCAAAGGCTGATCCCGATGCTCAAAATGGAAACGGGTGCGCAGAATCGGATGATGCTCGACCAGCTGTTGCCAAACTTGTTTGAAGGCAGGAACATTGAGTTCACCCGTTAAGCGGCAGCCGATTTGGATGCAGTAAACGCTGGATTCGGCGGCAATCAAGCTGTGGAACATCAGGCCGTGTTGCAGCGGAGCCAACGGGTAGACATCTTCAATCTGCCTGGGCTTCAAGGCCAAGGCATCCAGATCGGATTGCGCCAGGGCGATTAACGGAAAATCGGCAGGAGTGTAGCTGCCGGAGCCGGGCAATAGGCAATGCGCTATCAGCGCTTTAAGATGGCGCAGATAATGCCCGGACAAGGTTGCAATCGTAGCCTTACGGTAGCGTTCCCGGCTGTACCTCCAGCTTAACTGCATCCGTCCGTCAGCAATGCTGCCGATGACGGACAATTCATGCGCGCGGATACCGGTCGGATCGCAGTTTGCACCGACCGCTTCACGGGTCAGCATGAACGGCGCATCGGCAGCCATGACCGTGTCGATTTGACCGAGGTAGTTGAAAATGATCTGCGCTTGGGGCTGGGCGGCCAGTTGCGTTTTAATCTCAGCATCCGGCGAAAGGTAGCGCAGCAGGCCGTAGCCGATGCCCTTCATCGGAATGGCCCGCAGTTGCTCTTTGACCGATTTCAGCGTATCGCCCAAGGAGGCGTCGCCGGAAACGCTCAACAGCGCCGGATAAACGTTGGTAAACCAGCCCACGGTGCGGGAAACATCGACGTCGCCGGCGATGTCCTCGCGGCCGTGGCCTTCCAAATCGATCAATACCGATTCGCAGTGCATCCAGTCGCGTAACGTCAGCATCAGCGCCGTCAATAACAATTCATCTATTTTCGTGCGATAAGCGGCTGGCACGTCCTGCAACAACGCGCGCGTTTCGCCTTCGGTCAAGGTAACCGTTACTTCGCTTTCCGTTGCAAACAGGTTGCTGCCATTGGCTTCATCAACCGGTAAAATTGAAACCTGATGCCAACGCGCATTCAGCCAATAGGCTGTATCAGCTACGCCGGCCTGATTGATAAGTTGTTCCGCCCAGTATTTGAATGAGCTGGTTTTTGCCGGTAATGCCGGTGCCCGACCAGCCATCAGTTGCTGGCAAAGGCTGCTCAAATCTTCCAGCAAAATCCGCCAGGAAACGCCGTCCACGACCAAGTGGTGGATCGCTAGCAACACGCGATCGCCCCGCCCTTCGCCCAAGTCGAACCAGACCGCACGCAATACCGAGCCTTCGCTTAAATGCAGCTGGGCTTGCTGAATCGATGCCGCCGATTCCAGCATCTCGGCTTGCCATTCTGTGGGGACGTCGGCTAAATCGATGCGCTCGAAAGCAGCCTGGGGTTCGTCCTCGGGCTGGTATTGGTGCCATTCGCCGTTCTCTTGGCTAAACCGCATCCTCAACGCATCATGATGGATCAGCAATTGTTTGATGGCAGCCTCTACAATATCCGGGGTCAAGCCGGGGCCGGCTTCCAGCAACAATGCCTGATTCCAGTGATGGGGGTTATTCAGGTTTTGTTCGAAAAACCAGTGCTGGATCGGCGTCAACGGCACGCCGCCGGACACCGGCCCTTGTTCGGCGGATAGCTGTTGAATCTGTTCGGCGGCCACCGCCAAAGCGCTTAGGGTTTGATTCTGAAACAGCTGTTTCGGGGTGATCACGACACCGACCTGCCGTGCGCGGCTGATGACCTGAATGCTCAAAATCGAATCGCCGCCCAGTTCGAAGAAGTTATCGTGCCGCCCGACGCGCCTGACCGCCAACAACTCGCGCCAAATATCGGCCAAAATATTTTCAACCGGCGTTTGTGGTTCCTTGTAGTGTTGCGTTGACATTCCGCTCATATCCGGTTGAGGTAAACGTTTGTGATCCAGTTTACCGTTGGCGCTGAGCGGCATGCTGTCCAGCAGCACAAAGGCCGAAGGCACCATGTAGTCCGGCAGCGTTTCCTTGAGCCGGGCTTTTAGCGTTTCGATGTTGACAGCCTCCTTGCTGACAGCAACCAGATAGGCGACCAGCCGCTTGTCGCCGGGCTGGTCTTCCCTGGCAATGACTGCCGCCTCTTTTATATCGGGTGCCTCAAGCAGCCTTGCCTCGATTTCCCCCAACTCAATTCTAAAGCCGCGAATTTTCACTTGGTGATCGATACGGCCTAAAAACTCGATATTGCCGTCCGGACGGTAACGCGCCAGATCGCCGGTTTTATACAGCCTGCCGCCGTTTTGTATAAACGGATCGGGGATGAACTTTTCCGCCGTCAGTTCTGGACGTTGCCAATAGCCGCGCGCCACACCTGCGCCGCCGATATGGAGTTCGCCCTGCCCCCCGATAGGCGCAGGGTTGCCGCTGCCATCCAGGATGTACAGCCGGACGTTGTCGATCGGTCGGCCGATCGATAACGGCCTGTCCAGGTCGTCTTGAGTTGCCGGGTAAACGCTGCTCCATACCGTGGCTTCGGTCGGGCCGTATTCGTTATACATCTGCACCTGCGGCAACACCGCGTAGTGTCGCTTGACAACTTCGGTTGAGCACGCCTCTCCGGCGACAATGGCCGTTTTCAGGGTTTGCAGCTGCGCTCCTACTTGGTTCAACAGCAAACCGTAAAAGGACGGCAGCGCCAGCAGATGCGTGACTCGATGGCGTTCGATCAATGCGCCCAGAGCGGACGGATCCTTGATCTGATCGTCCTCAGGTAGACACAGACAGCCGCCCTGCCCCAGCGTCCAGAACAATCCGGCTACGGAACTGTCGAACGCAAACGAGGACAGCAATAGATAGCAGCCGACCGGCTCCTGGTAATAAGCGCCTCTGGCCCAGGTGGAGTGCATCAGGTTGCCGTGGCCGACGACCACGCCTTTGGGTTTGCCGGTCGAACCCGAAGTGTAAATAACATAGGCCGCGTGATCAGCATGCAGCGGTATTTCCAGGTTATCGCTGCTGTAATGGGCATAAGTGTCAACATCATCAATGCAAATCGTCGCCAAATCGCCGCAATCCAGGCTGGGTAACAGTGCTGCACTGGTCAGCAGCCAGTCACAACCGGCATCTTGCAGCAAATAAGCGAGTCTCTCTTTGGGATAAGCAGGATCGACCGGCACATAAACCGCGCCGGCTTTGAGGATAGCCAGTATCCCAAGCACCATCTCCGGGCTGCGCTGGATACACAAGGCGACGCGTTTTTCCGGCCCTGCACCTTGCATCCGCAGACACTGCGCCAGGCGATTGGCCTGCGCATTAAGCTCAGCATAGCTAAGACGCCTTTCCTGATAGACCAGGGCTGACGCTTGCGGCTGTTGCCGAGCGACGGCTTCGAAAACGCTGTGTACCGTGCTGTTACGCGGGTAATCGGAACCGGTTTCATTCCAGGCCGACAGCTTTTTTTGCTCCGGCACGGTCAGCAACGGCAGCTCCGACAAACGGCTGGAGGGATTGGCAAGTATGCCGTGCAGCAGGCATTGGAAATGGCCGATAAGCTTTAAAACCGTAGAGCGGGACAGCAGATCGCTACGGTATTGGAACGAGGCGGCCAAGCCTTGCCCCGTCTCCGCCATCAGCAAGGTAAGATCGAATTGTACGGCGACATCCTCCAGCGCATAGCTTTCGGCCGGCACACCCGCCCAATCCAGCGCTATGCCCGGTATGCCCAGTGCCAGCCCGGCAGCGGCCGATGCAGGATCGGCGCCGCTCTGCAACCCGAACCAGACCCGGTAAAACGCCGACAGTCCCTCGTCGCGTTCAGGCTGCAATTTTTCTACCAGCAGCGAAAACGGATAATGCTGATGTTCCATAGCGCCCAGCACCGTAGCGTTGACCTCGGCCAAATAATCGCTAAAGCGCTGACCGGCGGCAGGGTGTGAGCGTAGCGCCACCGGGTTGACGAAATAACCGACGGTGTCGGTAAACTCTCTCTTGGGCCTGCCCAGCGTCGGTGAGCCGACGATGATGTCCTGTTCTCCGCTATAACGATAAAGCAGGGTTTTAAATACAGTCAGTAACAGCGTATACAGGGTCGTGTGATGCTCTGCGGCCAGTCGTTTAAGCTTTTGCAGGGTATCCGGTGCGATATTAAGATTTTCCGAACGCCCCCGGCATGACTGCGCACCGTCCGTTTGCCGTTCTGCAGGCAAAGCCAGCTTCGGCAATTCGCCGGACAAGCGGCCTCGCCAGTATTGCCAGTCCTGTTCAGCGCGCTGGTCGGACAGATAGGCTGATTGCCAGGCGACATAATCGTCGTAACTCGCCGCCAAGTTAGGCAGCTTCGGGGTATGCCCGGCTACCTGCCCCAGATAAAGCGCTTTGAATTCTTCCAGCAAAATCGAGAACGAGCGAAAATCGACAACGATGTGATGCGCGCAAAACACCAGCACCTGATCGTCGTCGGCGCAGCTGAACAAGGCTGCAACCAGTAACGGTTCATTCGCCAAATCGAACGGTTCATGCACGAAAGCGGCGATATTTTCACTGCGTTGCCGCTCATCGTCGCAACTGATCTCGGCGAACCGGGGCTGTAATTCCGTCAGCGGGATACGCACGATCCGGGTGTGCTGGTTAAGCCGAAAGCCGCTGCGAAGTTGTGCATGACGCTCGAACAATGCCGCCAATGCGTCGCGTACTGCCGTTTTATCAAGCTTGGCGCGGATATGTATCGCAATCGACATGTTATAGAGCGAGCTGTCCGCCTCTATCCGATTGACGGTCCACAGCGCCTGCTGTCCGTAGGATAGCGGCTGTTCGCCGCCGTCTTTGACCGGAGCCGGCGCAATTTGCGCCGGCCCTGCCTTGGCCAATTTCAAAGCCTGTTCCGCGCACTCACCCAGAGACTGATTGCCGAGCAGATGCATGACCGGCAAATCGATAGCCAACAGCTCGTCGATAAAGTATTTCAGTTCCACCGCTTTTAGCGAGTCCATGCCCAAGCCGGTCAGCGATTGCTTTACGTCCACGGCTTCGACGGACAATCCGGACAGGGCCGCCGCCTTTTCGGCCAGATACTGCGACAGCAACTGCGCACCTTCGACATCGGCAACCGACAGCAAAGCCTGTCTCAGTAAAGTCCGTTCCAGGCTAACCGCCGGTTTAGCTGCTGCAGCGTTGCTGCTTTGGCTTACACCGTCCAACGCATCGACGGCGACCGCTTTTAAATCCTGTTGCTCAAATGCCTGCCGACAAGCCGAGCGCCTGATTTTGCCACTGCTGGTTTTCAGGATCGCTCCCGGTTTCAGAAGCATTACGGTGTCGGCCTGTATGCCGCATTCTTCGACCAGCCGGGTGCGTATCGCGGCGAACTCGGCCTTGTAATCGGACTGTCTTAAGCGGTTGCGCTTCAATTCCGCCAATACGATCAGCTTTTCACCGTCGGCTCCACTGACTGCAAAAGCAGCCGCACAGCCGGGATTTAATGCATCCGTCGCCGCTTCGGCCGCGTGCTCCAGGTCGTGAGGATAATAATTACGGCCGCGGATAATGATCAGATCTTTCAGCCGCCCTGAAACGAACAATTCTTCGCCATTAATAAAGCCTAAATCGCCTGTGCGCAGCCATTGGCCGTCGGTATCCCCGACAAAAGCCTGCTCGGTGGCTTGTGGATTTTGCCAATAGCCCAGGCTGATGCTGGGGCCCCCTAGCTGGATCTCGCCGATTCGGCCATCGCTGCACAATTCGCCTGACTCCGGCTCGACGATACGAATTTGTTGTCCGGCGTCGCTGGCTATCTTGCCGCAGCCAACCAGGCGTCGGCCTGCCTGATCATCGATGGCCTGCTGTACATTACCTTGTTCCAGACCTATCTTGTCAAAAGCCGTCACCGTGGGTTCGGCATATTTATCCCCGCCGGTAGCCAGCAAGGTTGCTTCCGCCAAGCCGTAACAGGGATAAAAAGCCTCGCGGCTAAATCCGCATTCTGCAAAAGCGGCGGCAAAACGATCCAAGGTATCCGGGTTAATCGGTTCGGCGCCGTTAAAGGCCAATTGCCAGCTGCTGAGATCCAACCCGGCTTTTTCTTCGGCCGAGATTTTTTGCGCGCACAGATTGAATGCAAAATTGGGCCCGCCGCTGGTATGAGCGCGATAATCGCTGACCGCTTGCAGCCAGCGGACAGGTTTTTCCAGAAACGCCATCGGCGACATTAGAATAGCGCTGGCCCCGCAATACAAGGGCTGCATGACGTTGCCGATCAAACCCATGTCATGGTAGAGCGGCAACCAGCCGACCACCGTCGACTGCGCATTGTGGCCGAAGCGTCGTTTGATCAGCTGCTGATTCGCCATCAGATTGCCGTGGCTGATTATCACGCCCTTGGCGTTGCCGGTGGAACCCGAGGTGTATTGCAGGAAAGCCGGATCATGGTCGCGCAATGTCGGCAAGCGCCAGTCGCTTGCATCGGCATCGGCAAGACTGTCAGTAATCAGCCAATATTTATCTAACAAACTGGCACTGTCGACTGCAAATTGGCGCACCGCATTGCCGACGCTTTGCGTGCTGAGTATCACCGCCGCCTGACTGTCATCAATGATCGCCTGCAAACGCGGCATGTGTCGGCCATTGCTCGGCGGATAAGCCGGCACCGCAATCAGACCGCCGTACAGACAGGCGAAAAACGCCACGATATAGTCCAATCCCGGTGGGTACAGCAAAATAGCGCGCTCGCCCTGCACTCCCGCCGCCTGCAACTGCGCAGCCAACTGCCTTGCCTGCAGATCCAGCTCGCCGTAAGTCAGCGACTTAGTTGGCTGTTCGCCGTTCTCCAGGAAGGTATAGACCGTGCGCTGCGCTTGCCGCTCCGCCCGCAACTGCAATAATGCAATCAGGGATGCGGCGTTGTCGATCAATGCATCCTCATCTGCGCCGTCAAAACTGTGTTGTTTGTTTAACATATCTGCCCTACTCTCATTGTATGAGTCGTCTGTTGAATTGCAGTCTTGTAGGCCGAAAACGGGGGTTTCCGGCAAACACACCCGGAACGCCGGAAGCGCTTCCTCACGTTACCACTTGTGTGGCCTTATTCCGGTCTACATAGCTGATAATCGTCGGCATGTTCCAAATCGGTCAGCACGTGGAACCCCAGCCGATCCCGGCAATAATTTCGCCAGTCCTCAGAAATCCGGTCAAACACGATATCCTCCCCGTGCCTCATCGACGCGGTAACGCTAAAATCCTGATGCAGATAGACCACCGAATCGTCCTCCAGCGCTTGCCGCGCCTCCCAGTCAGGAAATTGATCGAACGCTTTGGCCGGATAAGCTTTGCAATAAGGCCTTTCTGACTCAATGCCGCTGTTTTGTTCCGCCTGCCGCAGCAGGATTGCCACTTCCACCTCCGCGGCCGCCAAGGCAATTTGATAAGGCGTCCTGAGATCGCGACCACTATTGACTACGTTGGCTCCGGCTTCAAGCAAGAGCAGGACTATAATCGAGTCGCCACGGGCGGCTGCCCAGTTCAATGCCGTCCAGCCGTAATCGTCTATTTGCTCCAAACCCTCGCCGCCTTCAATCAACGCTTGCGTCCGATTAACGTCGCCTGCTTTCACGGCTTCGATCAATTGAGGTTTATTCATAAACCACCCTTATAAATATGTGGAAAATACTAAAGAAATTCATGGCATCGCCGGACTGGAGCGAAATTGCTCCAACACATAGTTGACGATTGGCTGCAATCTTTTCCTCATAACTGCTTTCGATGTAATCGATTTAGCCGGAACAGATACACGGCATTGAAAAAATGGTTAAAAAATCCCAGTCATTCATAGCTGAAATTTGCAGCGGCGATAATGCCGTGCTGCATCATTTTATCGATGACCTGTTGCACATGGACATCCAGCTCTGCTGTGCCGGTATGCACGGTAAGCTCGCAGTTTTCGGGTGCTTCGTAAGGAGAGGTGATACCTGTGAATTCCGCTAATTGTCCGGCCCGGGCTTTTTTGTAGAGGCCTTTTACGTCGCGCGATTCGCAAATTTCTATAGGTGTGTCGCAATAGATTTCGATAAAGTCGCCGCGCTCTACTATGCCACGCACACGTTCACGGTCTGCACGATAGGGAGAGATGAAGGCGGTAAGCACAATGACGCCTGCCTCCATAAAAATCTTGGCCATTTCACCGATGCGCCGAATATTTTCCCGGCGGTCTTTTGCTGAAAAGCCCAAGTCACCGCACAGACCGTGACGGACATTGTCGCCATCCAGCACGAAGGTTCGACAACCGTGCCGGTGCAATGTTTCTTCAACGGCATGAGCTAGCGTAGATTTGCCCGATCCGGATAATCCGGTAAACCATAGGATCGCGCCGCGATGGCCATTTTGCGCTTCACGCCGGTCGCGGGTGACGGTGGCATGGTGCCAGACGACATTGGCTGATACTGGTCGTTGTACCGTCATGGCTGCAACCGCACAATCAGTTGTGGTTCACGCATAAAACTGCCCTCATAAAATATGTGGAAAATACTAAGCAGCCGGACTGCGGCTAAATTGCTCCAACACAGAGTGGACGATTGGCCGCAATCTTTTCCTCATAGCTGCTTTCGATGCAATCGATCTAGCTGCGGCAGACAAATAAGATAGGGAAAATAATGACTAAAAATGCCAATCATTTGATGGGGAATTTCAAGCTAGAAATCTGTTATTAATTCCAAACGGTTTTCGGTCTTTCAGATTAATGCACAGTGGTTGGGTAATGAATGTTTTAGCCGTCTTCGCGCCGGCCAATAAAAACCAGTAATGATGGGTGTCGAGAGAACGCCTCTCGACACCCATCATCTCCGCTAGCTCTTCTTTCTAATCGGGCATGTCGCCCTTTCGATTCGTTGCCGTAGCTCTTTGCCAAGTTTGAAGTAGAGTGAATATTTAGCTGGAAAATGTATTGGCTCGCTTGTCTGGGGATTTCGTCCTAACCGGGATGGGCGATGATGCAACGAAAAACAGTCAAAGCCTCGAATCTCTATTCTATCGTTAGCTGTCAACGTTTGGCTCACGTGTTTATCATGCAGTCAACTGAAGCCAACGTCTTTCCGCGTCATAAGCGAGTCGCTATTTTTACGAAAGCTTGTTTTGGGCATCCGAACCCAAGCAAGCGTAAAAATTACGCGACAGTTAAATTGCTACGCAAGCCTCGGACATCCTGCTTCACTGGCGACATACCCAACAAGGGCTATGTCGCATCGTTATCGCAATGACTGGACGCGATTTCGGAAAGCTTGCATTCTCACTCCGCAAAAAACGCTCCGTGAAAACACATGCTCTACCGCTACCGGGGACTAAAAATCTTCACTCCGCGGTGCTCCGTTTCCAAGATTTTCAGCGAATGAATCTTTAGCGTTTCCTTCCGCGGATAATCTTTCTGCCTAGAATGCGGCGACTCATCTTTCGCGCCAAACCAATAAACAGCAACGGAAACTTTTGAACGCCACTTGACGCATCAGCATAAAAATTAGCGAGTCGCAGGAGTTGTCCTGAACTATAGTATTACCGAGAACCCTTGCCTAAAATAGCATAACAAACCGGCGTCAGTATCAGGCTGGCGGCCATGCCCAGCAACAGTCCTGCCGACAGTGACAAGGTCATCGGAATCAGAAATTGCGCTTGCGGGCTGGTTTCCAGCAGAGCGGGCAAAAATCCGGCGAAATTGGTCAGGAAGGCCAAAAATATCGGCCGGAACCGTGAGGTGCAGGCTTCGCAAATCAGTTCCGTAATCGGCTTTTGCCGGTCTGCGTGTTCTTTCATGTACTCCAGCAGCACCAAGCTGTCATTGACGACCACGCCGCTGGCAGCAATCATCCCGACCAAAGACTCCATCGACAAAGGCAAACCTGCCAGCCCGTGCGCGATGACCGCGCCGCACCAGGCGACTGGAGCTGCCAGCAGAAAAATCAGCGGTTTTAGATACGAGTGGAACGGTACCGCAATCAGCACGTAGATCACCAGCAGCGAGATCAGGGTGTTTTGCCCTAAGGCCTCGGTCATGGCTTGCTGTTCCTGGCGTTCCTGTCCTATGGTAATGCTCAGGCCTGGATGATTCAAACGCAGGTTTTTCAGCTTCCCGGTTTCCAGTCCTGCATAGATGGCGTTGACATCGGCTTTTTGCCGATCAACCCGCGCCTGCACTTTCAGCACCCGGCGGCGGTCTTGCCGGATCAGCTTGGCGACGCCGGGAGTTAACATCACTTTAGCCAATGTCCCCAAAGGCGCATGCTGGCCGTCCGGCAGTTGCACCGGCAGCGCCGCCAAGCTGTCCAGTGACTGGCGTTCCTCGCGCGGATAACGCACCATCACCTTGACTTCATTGCGCCCGCGCTGTAAGCGTTGCACTTCATCGCCATAGTAGCCGTGGCGCACTTGCTCGGACAAATCCTCAAGACGCAAGCCCAAACGTTCCGCTTCCGGCTTCAAGGTCAAGCGGATTTCCGGCTTGCCCGGTTCGCTGGAATCCACCACATCGTAAACGCCCGGATAATCGGCAAGCACTCGCTTGAGTTCAGCCGCAGCCTTGGGCAGCAATTCAGGATCGGCGGCGCCGAGATCAAACTCGATGTCGTAAGGCACATCGCCTTCCTTATACAGAAAATCAATCTTGGTGCGCCCCAAATCGCCGATGCGTTTGCGCCACTCATTAATGAAATCCTCGACGACGATGCGTTGCCGCCCTTCCGCTGAAAATTCGGTCCAGAAACCGGCGCCGTGCTCCCATATCATGGTTTCCAATCCGACCACGACGCTGGCTTTCTTGGGATCATGGCCTGCCTTACCTACGCCATCCAATTCATCGCGCAACGAGAAAAACGCCTGTTCCGCCTGGCGCGCCCGGTCGCGCATTTCGCTGTAAGGCGCATCCTGCGGCGAGGCCAGGGAAACCCAGAAACTGTCCTTGACGACGTCCGCCTGCAAAGACATGCGCAGACGCCCGCTGTCCAGCCATGCACCGCACAGGAGTATCAATACTATGAAACCGGTAACGGTAAGGTAACGCCAGTCCAGCGCGCGCTGCAAAAACGGACGGTAGTAGCGATCGACAAACCGGTTCAGGCCGAGATTAAGCTTTTCCCGCAAACGTTCCAATCTGGATGAAGATATTGCTGTACGATGCGGCGCCGCCAAGTGCGAGGGCAGAATCAGCAACGCCTCAATCAGTGAAAACACCAAGGTCAAAATCATCACCAGACAAATCGGCTTCATCATCTGCCCCGCCCAGCCGGGCAGGAACAGCCCCGGCAAGAATGCCACCAGGGCCACCAGCACCGATAAAACTACCGGCAAGGCCACCGCCTGTACGCCGCTAATCGCACCGGCAAGGCTGGCCTCAGCATCTTGCCCCTCTTGCTGATGCGAATACACGCTTTCGCCGATAATAATCGCATCATCCACCAGAATGCCCATCGCCAGCAGAAAACCGAACAACGACAGCATGTTGAGGGACACATCCAGCGCCGGCATCAGCCACAATGCGCCGAGCACGGAGGTGAAGATACCCACTCCGGCCCAGACGGCCACGCGCAGCCGCAAAAACAAAGTTAACACCAGACACACCAGCACAAAACCGCCGAGGCCGTCTTCCACCAGAGTGCGCACCCGTTCGTCGTAAGCCTGCGAATCATCCCACCAGGTTGTCATCACCAGACCTTCCGGCAGCTGCGGCTTCATTTCGGCGACATACTCCTTAACGCGGCGCGCCACTTCCACGGAGCTGTATTTGGTATGGATTTCCCAACCCTGGGCGGTCTCGCCGTTATAATGCCATTCCCGTAGCTGCTCTTGCAGGCCATCGCGGATGACGGCGACTTCGCCCAAGTGCAACCGCGTACCATCGGCATGGGTGCGTAACACCAGGTTGCCGATACTGAGCGCGTCCTGGGCTTTACCCTTGACTCTAAGCTGCAACTCGCCTGATGGCGTTTTTACCAGCCCGCCCGACTGATCCAGCGAGGCGCGGCGCACGGCTTCGGTGACCTCATGCAAGGACAAGTGATATTGGTTCAGTTTGGCGGAAGCCACTTCGATAACGATTTCATAAGGAATCTCGCCGTAATTGCGCACCCGAAGCACGCCTGGAATTTGCTCAAGGTCTGCGCGAATGCGCTCGCCGAAACGTTGCAAGGTGAGCGGATCGGTGGGGCCATGCAAAGCCACCCAGATAACGCCGTCATCGCCATTGTGGGTAGCCGGTTGTATGTCGATCTTTTCCAGATTTTTCGGCAGCCGGGGGATGTTTTGAATGCGCCCACGCAGGGAACTGATGATCTGATCCTGATCATAATCCGGCAACACCGACACCTTGACGGCGCACTCACCTTCGCGAATCGCGCTGCTTTGCCGCTTGACCCCCGGCATATCGCTGATTGCCTCTTCGATACGCACACATACCGATTCCTCAATTTCCAGGGGGCCGACTCCCGGATAGCTTGCCGTAACATCGATCTGCTGCGGGGTGAAACGGGGAAACACCTCCTTGTCCATCACCTTAAGACCGACGATGCCACCGATAATGATCAGAATCATCAGCAGATTGGCCGCCACCGGATTGGAGGCGAACCAGGCCAGCAAGCCGGTAGCGCGATAGGGTGGCGAATTCATCGTTTATTCGACCCTGACTTTCATGCCTTCCACCGACACATGGATACCAGAGGTCACAATCCGGTCGCCCGCATTTAGACCACCTTTCACCAGAATACGATCCGGCTCGTTGCGCAACACCTCAAGATGGCGAATGCGCAGTCGTAGGTCGGCATCGACCACCAACGCCTGCTGGGAGGCATTAATTGCAACTTGGGGCAGTACAAACAGGTTTTTCAGCTCTTTACCCTGTACCAGCGCCTGTACAAACAGCCCAGCCAGCAGTGGCGGATGCTCAATTTTTTGCGTGTAGGGGTTGACTACTTCGGCCACCACATAGAGTACGCCGGTGGTGTCATCCAGCTTTCCTTCGCTGCGCACGATACGGCCTTCCCAGGTTTGCAAGGCTCCTGCGAAGTCTGCGGTCAGCGTGACTTTAGGACAGGATTGAGATGCTGCACCGCACTGCTCTCCTCCTGATCCAAGCGGCAAATCGAGATAGGCTAGCTGGTCGGTCGGTAACGGCAGCCTGATTTCGGCAAGATCGGTGGAATAGATATGCGCGAGCTTTTCGCCGGATTGGATGGTTTGACCCAAGCCCACGAGCTTGGTCTGTAAGCGTCCGGTAAAAGGCGCGCGCAATTCACAGCGACTGCGTTTGATTTGAGCTTGCAGCAGGTTGGCTTCGGCAGCTTTGAGTTTGGCGCGTGCTTCAGCCAGTTGCGGCTCACGCATCGCCAGCGGCGTGGCTGTTCCTTCTCCCAAGGCTTGCCATTCATTGTGCGCCTGGTCGGCCTGCGCTTCCTCCATCGCCAGTTGACGTTTGGCTTCGGCAATTTGTGCCTGGGCCTGGGCGATAGCGTAGTCATAATCACGTGGATCGATGGACACCAACAAATCATTGCGGATAAAAAAACCGCCGGTGACAAAATCAGGGTGAAGCTGGATGATCTTGCCTGAAACTTCCGGTATCAAATCGATTTCATTGCGCGGGGTGACGACGCCTTGAGAATGAACATTAAGCCGGAGCGTTTGCGGTTCGACCTGGATGACGGTCACCAGCGGCACTTGGGTATTCGGCGTTTGCGGAATCATTTGCGGACGCGTGGCGATAACAGCCCCGGCGCAGGCAATGCCGGTCAGCAACAGCGCAAGAGGCAGGAGAATTTTCAACCTGTTTTTTTCCATCATCAAACACCACCACCCAAGGCCAGATAAAGATCAATACGATTGCTAAGCAATTGCCGTTGCACGGAAAGATGCGCGCTTTGGGCATTCAGGGTGCTGCGGTAGCTGTCCAGCAGAGTGAGAATTTCGATCAGGCCCTGACGGTACGAATATACCGCAAGCTTGCGGCTGGCTTGGGTTTGCTCCACCGCTTCCTTAAGCGCGTGCTCTTGTTCCCTTAGCCATTGTTCGGCAGCCAGCGCTTGCTCCACTTCGCGAAAGGCGTTAAGCGCGGTACTTTGATATTGATTAAGGGCTTCTTCAGTACGCGCCTCATTCAAGCGTATGCCTGCCTTCAGACGGCCTCCGGTAAAAATGGGCTGCACCAGCCCCATGGCTAAATTCCAGGCGGCGGCGCGGGGATCAATCAGCTCCGTCAACGCCGGGCTGCTGGTGCCGCCGGCAGCAGTCAGGGTAATCCGGGGCAACAGGGTTTTCTTCGCACTTTCCACGCGGGAATCAGAGGCTTGCAGCCTCGACAAAGCCGCGACCAGATCGGGCCGCCGAGCCAGCAGTTCCGAGGGCAAGCCCGCGGATAAAACGGTCGGCGGCTCCGGCAAGGCCGAAATCTTTTTTAAGCTATTGCCTGGATAGCGCCCCAGCAACACTTCCAGCCTGCGCGTGACGATCTGCACCCGGTTACGCGAGCTGGCAAGTTGCGCTTCGGCATTCGCCAGATCGGTAAGCACCAGGCGTAAATCCAGGCCACGGCTCAGGCCCCTGGCAAACCGGCCGCGCACCAGTTCGGCGATAGTGCGGCGATCCTTGATCGATTGTTCTGCGACCTCGGCCTGAAGATTGGCCTCGATCAGCTCAAAATAGCTTTGCGCCGTGCGCGACGCCAAGGACAGTCTGGCGCCGTAATAATCGGCAGCCACGGCTTCCGCTTCTTGCGCGGTCGCTTGCTGGGCAGCCTTGATTCGACCCCAGACATCGATTTCCCAGCTCATAGTGAACAGCGCGTCAAACGCGCCTGTCTCGCTAGACGTTATATCGTTACTGCGCCGGTATCCTGATACAAAAAATAATTGCGGCCAACGTAGGGAGCCATCGATGCGCGCCTGTTCGCGCGCCGAATCCACCCGTGCGGCGGCGGCTTTCAGGTCATAATTGTTGTTCAATGCATCGTGTACTAATGCGGTTAGCGCTGGATCGGCAAAAGAACTTAGCCATTGTGCCGTAATTGGAGTGTGGGAAGGCTGGACTGTTGCCCATTGAGGCGGCGATTTCGTCATGCTGATGGCATCACGCTCCGGCGCCGTAGCGCATGCTGCAAGCAATATGGTCGTGCAGCTTAGCGCGCGTAAGATCGCTGCCGTTGCAGCGGCAGTGTTGCAAATCCGGCGACCAGGCAAATTATTGCTCCACCGTCACAAAGGCTATTTTGGCAATCCCGGCATGTTGCACGGTCGCCATGACTTCGGCGACTTTTGAATAAACGACGTTTTGATCGGCGTATAAATGCAGGCCGATTTCAGGGTTCCTTGAAAGTTCAGCGTTATAGTCCCCTGTGCGTCGATGCCGAGTTGTAGCGGTTGCTCCTTAACATCCGCCGTGGTTTCGGCGGTTTTCGGCAGGGTCACGTGCACCGATTGCGTGAGCAGTGGCGTGACGTTAATCTCGCTCATCGCGCCTTCGTCTTCCGATTGCGGTTTGAAAGCCATGTTTATACCTTGCCCGTACTTAAGGTGATATGCAGAAAACTGGCGACAAAATTTTCCAATCCGGCACGGTGTTATTTGGCCCAGCGCAGGAAAAAGTTATACGCCAACACGGCGGGTACGCTGAAGATCATGCGTATTTTCATGGACATGCTGAAAATGCACTTGAAAATATTTCTACAAAGGAAATAAATCATAATCCTTCTTGACACTGCGGTTTTTAGGCCTCTTTACGGGGATTTTTACACCCTTATGCTCTTGTACAAGTTTTAATGTTTTCATATCCACTTCCTTACTTAGATAGTTTATTCAGCATCCGTCATTAACAACTTCGACTTAAACAGTAAGACGAACTAAGCACCATAAATCCTCACCTGGCGTTGAATATTTTTTCGATTCCAATCAATAAGCGGGTTTATTCCTATAAACCGGAATATGCCTAACCCTCAATCATCACGCTTAATAGTTCAAATCGAACCTTTCAAAAAACCGAATTAGCGGATTGGCTATTCATAATAATGAACGCTTTTTAAAAAAATTACAGTGGGTTTTTCAGCAATCTGCCAGCAATGCCAAACCTGCGATTAGAATAATCATTTGTAAAGCCGGAAGCTTCGCCAATACCAAGGTAGCCATTCCACAACGCTACTTTCGTCCAACGCAGCCATCACCTCCTCACAGAGCTGATTATGTTTCCTTTGTTGCTAAGAATTTAGTCAGACAGACGCTTATTAATAGCCTGCCAATTCGCGCTATTTATCGCAAATCGGTGTAGTAATTTTGTCACTACGTCAGAATTTAACTGATGTTGAGTGTAGTAAGTATGCAGTAGGTTTAGACTTGGCGAGTCTTGCAAGTGATTGATTGTTAAATACTCACAATATGAGCGTGGCACTCTTCATCCAGCAGGCGCAATAACACGAGTCCGTCCTTATCCGTCTCTTTCAACAAGCGCTTTTTCTGCTCATAAATCACTGAACGCGTGACCTTGAGAAGTTTGCATTGCGTTGATAACGCAACAGAGTCATTCGGTTCTATCCAGCTCTGCCGTTCATTTAAAGGCTGATCCCAGACTTTTTTTCAGCCAATCCAATTCCATGTTCAATTGCCCAATCTTGGCGTATAAGCGGTCAGGGTCGCTCACTGCGTTGACCGGTTTCGGCCCTCGCTTACCTTCAAACAGGCTGCCCGCATTCTCCAACAACTCTTTTTTCCATTGACTCACCTGGTTCGGGTGTACGCCATGTTCTTGAGCAATTTCATTGATCGTCTTCATGCCTTTGACGGCTTCTAAGGCAGCCTTGGCTTTTTGCGCTCCGGTAAAAATCTTCCGTTTCTTTTCACTCATTTTCGGTCTCTAATTTAGCTCAGAGCATAGCTTAAACTAATGTCCGGATTTCGGGGGCCACTATAATAGCCATTATTTCTGGTGAACTTTGACGCTCTTTTTTGCCAAAACTGGCAAATTTTGCATGCTATAAGGATGAAGCGTCATAAATACCTTTAAAAAATCTCAAATTTACCTATTGCGTATTTTTTATTGTCTGGATAATTGCTTATGACTCTGTAGATTTACTGCCACACACACAAAGGTTTGGCAATAGATTAATTTTTTGACGAGTCTGAATATCGATTATCCGCCAATATCAATACACATTGAGGTCAACTATGATTGAAGTACTCTATGGAAAGGTCTCAAGGTTTCGACCTGTTTCCAGAAATACCGTCCAAATAGACATACACGGCATCAGTCGTCTAATTGAAATTACCAGTTGTACACCATGGGCCATTAATAGGGGCGACACTATTGTGGTAGCTGGAGAAATGGATCGGAAGTCTGGTAAGTTCCTGGGTTATGCCTATAAAAATCAGACCAATGCAGTACTCGGCTATTACAAAGTTTCTGTGATAAGAGGCTTTGCCCTGATTATTGCAGGGTTGCTGCTCATATGGGCCATATTCCCAATTGTCCATGTTGTTGAAGGTTGTCGATTGCTGATACTCAACCATAAGTGCAGGCAAGCGCTTGATTTCGTCGAATAACACCTCGACTTCCATCTTGGCTGGGTGGCCATAGATAGCTATCCAAACCGATACCGGCTTGGCACAAAACCGGATAGCGTTCATTTTTTATAATTGCATTAAATATGCGCATATGGAGAAAAACATGGGTATGTATAGTTGGTGGTTTTCATATTTTTTCAGTTCAATCTGGCCCTCGGAAGGTTTTACAATGAAGTTTGACGGCACGTTAACCAGTGGCAACATCAGAAGACCTTTGAATGGCATGGATCTCGATTCGGAAATCACTTGTTTTTCAGATACGCTCAAAACATCAGTTAGTTCACTAGATAGTTTTGCGATTAATCCTGCCAATGGCTTGCCCATGGCTGGGAGGAATGGCGGTATAGATATTGAAGGTAATCCTTTCGGCACCAATTTTCCCCACGATCAGATAAACGCATCATGTTTTAATGAGCATCGGTCATCTAATTTGAACTTCGATCACAATTTTAGTTCAACCGCTGGCGTTGGTATGTCGATGTTTTAAGTTTATCAACGAATAACGTTAATAAAATGATTGTCCGAGGAATATTATGCCGGCAAATAACCATCCAGAAAATCAAAGCTTGATCGAAGAAGATTATTTGAGAACAGAGCTGCTCTCAGAAGTCATACGGGGATAGATCAATGGTCAGCTTATTTCCCAAAACCGGACCACCAATGTTGCTTACCATTTTAACCAGCATCTAAGAAAGCCTAGCGCCAGGATGTAACGCAGGCTTTCACCGTCATCGGATAATGTCCGCATGATTTTGGCATTGGCAATGGTTTTTCCACACCCGGTGCTGGCCATGTTGTTGACCACAAACCAACCATAGCCTTTGTCGTTAAATGTCTCGTGTTGGCTTTTAAAACGGGTTATGTTTTCAACCGCTTCGTCTTGCCATTCGTAGCCTTTTTGGGGGGGGTCAAGCTTTTAATGTCATAAGCCATATCCATTTCGGATGTAAAACGGGAGAGGGTTTTGCTAATTCTCAAGACATGACAGCAAACATGTACCAAATGTTCATCGAGTTTTTGTTTTAAGCCCTGATTATCGGTGTTGGCGTACAGGGTACCCGCAACAACATTAAGAACGGTAATAGTAGTGCTCATATTTCACCAAGTTTCCTAAGCTGCGCGAATGCGAATCGCAATGCGGGAACTAAACAGGTTGATGCACAAACCCACAATAACCAACGTGGCAGCGTTTATTTTCCACTGGGACAGAGGCTCCCCCAAAGCCAGAGTTGAAGCCGTAAACCCGAATATCGGCACAAGCAAAGTAAACGGGGCTACAGTTGCAGCCGGATAGCGGCTCAATAACCAACTCCATGCAGCAAACCCAAGCAAGGTCACCGGATACACCATATAGCCAATCGCACCGATAGTGAGCCATGAAATGTGCGAAATAACTTCAACATTCCAGCTATTTTGTTCCAGAAAAAACGATAGAACCAATAGCGGCGGCCAAGCAACGAGGCTTCCCCACACGACCAGCGCAAGCATATCGACTTTACCTATTTTCTTGGAAATCAGGCTGCCTACCCCCCACGAGGCAGCGGCGGCGATGATCAGAATCAGGCCATAAGTCGAAATTTCACCACCAAGATTTGCTGCAACCAGCCCGATTCCAGAAAATGAAACCAGGGCACCCACGATTTGCCAAATGGATGGCTTTTCGGCCAGAAATAAGACAGCTAGAAAGACAGTAAAAAACACCTGCACCTGAAGCAACAAAGACGCCAGACCTGCAGTTGTCCCTGCGTACATGCCGGAAAACAGCAATGCGAACTGTAGCGAGAACATCACCAACCCGAAGCCGACAACCATGCGCAACGGAGCGGCAGGGCGCTTGATGAAAAAAACCGCTGGAAACGCAGCCAGAAAAAACCTGAGTGCGCAAAGCAGAATAGGCGGGAGTTCTTTAAGGCCGACTTTGATTACAACAAAGTTGACTCCCCAAATTGCAACTACCAATATTGCCAACGTCATATGATGTAATCGCACTGTCGCTCCTGTGACCTGTTATGTTTAATGTAAAGATAAGCGGCGCGCCGCTTTTGGCACGTCCCTCCTGGCCGCAATGTCATGCGTTCGTTGGAGTAGACGAGATAGCTCTGCGAAAAACTCATCTCGATGAGAAACACCGTTACCGTTCAAACGGTGATCCGATTCCTGATAGACTTTCAGGGTGAGGTTGTTTTTACCTGCTTCTTTGAATTTGGCATCCAGGAAAAGTGCGGATTCAACAGGCACACTCTCATCTTTCTCACCCATTCCGATGATAATGGGGATATTCAACTTTAGGAAGTCGGGTAACGGGTCGATGTCCATGATGTCTGACCACCAACGGTAGGGATTACCATACCAATCCTTTTCGATGCTTCGTGGATCGGAAAGAATCTTGTTCCACCCCGCCTCAACATCAAACCATATGGCTTCCCTCTGCGCAAGCGTGGCGAGTGATTTGCGCATTGAGTAGCCACCGCTGCCAATGATTGCAAGGTGAGTGATTTCCAGGATCTCCGCGGCAACTTTGGTTGCGACGATAGCACCTTCTGAGACGCCAACCAAAACGACATTCCTTGGTTTTGATGAGAAGGAGTTCATTTGTGCGGTAATGAATTCGGAATAATCGCTAATCCATTGGCTAGGATTATTCGCAAGTTGAAATTCTTCACCACAGCCGAACATCCCGATTGATCGATCAGCCACAAAGCGTTTGTTGAGCACGAAAACACGAGCGCTGACAGTAAGACCGCTCACATATCCCGGCATTACCGATTTCCAACTGGGGCAACCTGTGCCGCCATAAAAGAAAATGACCGTTTCAGGTTGGAGTGCATCGCCAATGGTAAACGCATAGTAAACACTTGAACCGCCATCTTTATATTTGAAGGAAAGCGGCAATGAAGCCTCATTGCTGTACATGTGGGCTGTTCGCTGAATGGTTGTGCAGCCGAATAAAACCACAAAAATGACCGAAAAGGCGAATTGTTTGAGAAGGCGCATAATGATGCAGGTGAAGAACTCAATGTTAAGTTTGAAATCGGTAAACACTAGCACTCCAGTATTTGCTCTGATGCTTGGCGGGACCTGCCCAGTCCAAGGCGATAAGTTCTTTGGCAATGAGACGATTCATGATGCCGTGCCCTACCAGCAAAACAGGGCCTTTCTCAGCAAGAGAAATAAGTTTCTGAGCAGCGGCCTTGGCGCGGATTTTCGTGAACCGAATTGACTCGGAACCTCGTGAGTAGCCAAAAAACCAAAACAATCGGAAGAATGCAACCCAAACAAAAGGCGGCAGACGAGGAAACCGCCAAAGAGCAAACGGAAGTTGAGCCTCGCAGAACACGGCGTCGACAACGGACGCTTTATGGCCCAGCGCCTGAACAGATGACAGCGCTCGAGGTGCAGTGCTTGCGACGATACAGGTAGTGGAATTGGCCCACTGCAAACTGGCGATTGGTGCGCTGCCGGCTTTCACCTCGGCGAGGTTGTAGAGATTAATCCAGCGTTCCATTTCGGTTGGCGTAATCCGACCCGTTTGAGTCAAAACAGGCTCTCCGTGTCGCATGAGGATAATTTTCATCGTAGAGAACCTAATGTAGTTGAAGTGATGCAACGAGCTGATTGCCAGAAGCCACACCTAACTGACGACATATTTCAGGCGCAGCCCGATAGAGGCATGAGTAGTGCGACAGGCCACTAAATTCGGTTGAGACGCAGTCGGGAATCGCCGATTGCAAATAGTCCGCCATAGAGACCGGCGACCAGTTGTCCTCTGCTCCGTGCCAGATGTGTGTACTGACGCCGATGCCTGAAAGCGTGTCTTTCCAGGGCTGGACATAAGTCTTGATGTCTCTAACGTATCCTTGGATGCGGCCAATAAAGCACGATCTCAATATTTTGGTGATACTGGATTGAAACTCGTGGTCGACCGACAATGCTTTATCACCACCAACGGCACTAGCAAACAACAAACGAAATAACGCATTCGGAAAAAGCAAAGCGAGTACCCCTTGCCAGTAAGACAATAGAACAAATAAGATCGGTGCTGTCTTTGCTAACTGAAAAACCTGCTTCCCAGCCATAGCTTCAAAAAAATCGCCCGCATCCAGCGGTGCGGCAGCCGAGATTAAATGCAAATTCCGGACTCCGTTGCCCAGATAGCGGCAGGTCTGTAGAGCGATGAACGCACCGATTGAAAAGCCGACGACATCGACTTTTTTTCCGGCGGCGTGCTTTAAAATCTGCTGGGCCAAGAGCTGATAATACGCATCACCGGCTATCGAATAATCACCATGAAACCGGTCGAAACAAATAAACTTCAAGCCCTGCTCTTTGGCATAAAGGTCAAAAATGGCGCATTCTTCTGGCGCGCCGGGTGCGCCATGAAAGTAGATAACTGTTTTTCCATGATCGGAACCGAACTGACTAAATTTCAATGGGTGCTCCAGTTGATACGTAATTTAAAAATAACCCGTCCACAGTGCCGATCCGGTTGACCGAATGGTTATGAAGCATTGCGATCCGCCGGGTGATTAACGCCATCGTTCGTTGGAACATTCCCGATTTCAAATGGATTGACGCCTTCCAGGCAGCCGACGTTGTAGCCGTACTGACTTGGATGCGAGCGGCGCTGATGGTGCGTGTAGATGCCGCAGATTGAGCAGAAATAATGCTTCGCAGTCAGGGTATTGAACTGGTAGAGCTTCAATGCCTCCTGGCCTTTGATGATCTTGATGCCTGATAGCGGAACCGAGGCGACTATCGCTCCTTTTCTTCGGCAGATCGAGCAATCGCATCTACGAGGGTCAACGATGCCATCAGGCAAGTCGAGTTCCAACACAACGGCTCCGCAGTGGCACGTTGCCAGATGCTTCGGGTTAATAGCCGTCTTTCCAACCTGTTTAATCATGTGAATCACCTATTTGGTTCATAATGTTATGGAATAGCCTGGCGGCGGTTGAAACCCGCCCGCAACGGCCTCAATTGCCAGACAATTATCCAGCAATACCTCATCACACCAACGTTGACCCACGAGCTGAAGGCCGACCGGCAAGCCATTTACCACGCCAACAGGTAATGTCACGACCGGGCTTCCCGTCAATGAAAACGGAACGGCCATGCTAATCGTCCCTTCCAAATAGGACAGTCGATGATCGTCAATCATAATAGTTGGCGGCTTGCCAAACTTGCTTGGTCGTTGATGCGGAAAGGCAACGCTCGGGGTGACTGGGCACAACCAGACATCCCACGAATCAAGAAACCGCTCTAGCCGGGAAATGAGCCGCTCCCGGATATTGAGCGCTTCGTTATACTGACGAAAATCGAACCTCAGCCCTGCGGCGAAAGAGCGAATGAGCGCTTGGGATTTAGGCAAAAACCATCCAATCATCGATAAAGGTAGGCGTTCCATAGCCGGCATGCCCAAACCGACTTCCGCTCCCGCGATAATGCCGTAGGCATACCACGCCTCTTCGAAATCGAAACCGTCTGGGCAGCAGCGTTCGACCGTCATACCGGCCCGACCCAGTTGCTGAACCGTGCGATCCAAGCCGGTTCTGGTGCGGCTGCATAGCGGCAAACCGCCGAAATCATCCCACCACGCTACCCGCAAAGGCCGCGTTCTCGCCGGTTTGGCTACAATAGGCAGGACTTCGGTATCAATGCCGTCAGGCCCCGCCATGCAATCGAACCCTAAGCACAGATCATCGACGCATCGAGCAAGTACGCCGACTGACAGCAAATGACGCACAGAACGTTCTGCGCCGGGAAGGTGTGGAATATGACCTGTGCGAGGCACACGGTTTTCAGTCGCTTTAAGCCCTGCCACGCCGCAATAAGCCGCCGGAATGCGTATTGACCCCGCGAGGTCGCTGCCAATATCCAGGAACGAAAAATTCATGGCTACCGCCGCCGCACTTCCACCGGAACTTCCGCCACTGGTTAATGCCGGATTCCACGGATTATTCGTTCGACCGAACAGCGGACTCCAGCACTGAATATCTCCGGCGAGTTGCGGCAAATTGGTTTTCCCAACTACGATAGCCCCGACCTCTTTCAACCGTGCAACAGCCGTTGCGTCTTTTGTGGGAACAAAATCTTTGAGCGGCGGATGACTGGCAGTTGTCCTGAGGCCTTGAGTTTCGAAGGCATCTTTAACGGATATGGGCACTCCGAAAAGTGGCGGCAAAGCCCCGCCTTGACCGATACGGATGTCGGCCGCTTTCGCTGCATTCAGCGCGGCTTCTTTGTTCAAGGTAACAACGGCGTTTATTGCAGGATTGTGGCGATCAATACGATCAAAGCACGACTGTACTTCATCGATTACGGTAACGTTTCCTTCACGAATGGATTGAATTAAACATTTGGCGGAATTACGTATATTCATGGCTTAACTATTGCCAGCACCAGTATTGGTACGACAAGTAACAAAGAGATTTCATTAAACACCCGAAAACATACGCCCTTAGTGAGTGTTCGTCCTGACTTAATGTGTCTCAGAATCAAACCGCAAGCCGCGTGATAAAGCAGCAGACCAAACACAAATAGCAACTTAATATGCAACCAAGAACCGCTAATGCCGTAACCTAGCCACAGAATACTACCAAACAAAATGGCAGCGACAGCCATAATCGTCATGAAAACAAAAAGACGCCCTGCCATAATAATTAGCCGCCGTACATCTTCCTCCCTGCTTTGACCTTCAGCATAATGAACAAATATCCTCGGTAAATAAAAAATGCCGACAAGCCAGGCAATAACGCCAAGTACATGAAAAGTTTTTATCCAAAGCATGGGAATCTTCTTAACTAACGACAAGTGTCTTGGCAAAAGGGTTAACCATTTGTAGCTAAATTTTGCCTCATTTTACGACCGCCAACAGGAACGAGACCATTCTCCTGATAAAAACTTAAGGCACGCTCAAATTCCGGAAGCGGCGGGGTGCATAACTCGATGCACGACCAACTACGTTTTTGTCCATAATTTCTTACCTGCTCTATCAGCATTGCTCCGACACCTGCACTGCGAAACTCAGGGATAACATAAAACTCTTGAATGACTCCTATCTTTCCACCTGCATATAAAGCGTAAGTCTCAGTGATTGTCGAAACAGCAACGGGGGTAACATCTGACCAGCCAATAATAGCCGCATAGTGGCCTGCCGATAACAACTCTTTACACCGCTGAACTGTGTCTTCCAAATCAATATTGAAATGGTGTGCATTAGTACGTTGACATATTTCCTGTGTAAGCTGGACAACCAGTGAACCTATAATTTCTGCTTTGTCCGGTGTTGCTTGTATAAATTCCAATTTCACTCAGATACTCATGTTATTTAGGCGGCAATTGAGGAAACTTAGGCAAATCAGGGTTCATAAAATCCCAAGGCTGCGCACTTGCAGTGTATATATCCATAGTCGGATGATATAACTCAGGATTATCGAGGCTCCCTGCCCTGATCCCCAAAACACCAGCCACTATTTCCGGTTTTCCAAAAATCTGAGAACCGCAAGCTGGACAAAAACCGCGTCTGACCCGATGACCGCTATCACCGATTTTATCGAAATATTTCACTTCGCCGGTGATGGTGACCGAATCTTCCGGAACAAAGAAAGTTGAGACATAGCCACCGCCGCTGAGGCGTTGACAATCGCGGCAATGGCAGTTGCCTGACCAAACAGGTTCGGCTGAACATTCATAACGGACAGCTCCACAAAGGCAACCGCCTTTAAATTCACTCATGATATTTATCCTCGCTATGTCTTAGTTGCTATTAAGGTCGTCATTCGGTTGACGACTTCATTAAACGTTATATCCAAACCACAGCCCACAATGGTTTCCTCGATTTCTTTTGGTGGAAGGCGGACTTTATAATACGAACTCACTTTTTGCTGCCAGCCGTTTTCCGTCCTAACCTGCAACAGGTCTGTAACACTTACTTTGTCTGCTTCATAATCAAGACAACACGTCAGTATTTTAGTGTCGTCGCTTTTTACCGGGATGAATCGCTGAACGCCCAACAGTGCGGTTGAATAATCCCGGAAAGATAAAATCAGTTTTCCCCCTTCGGTTAATAACTCACAGCAATCAATAATAAGCTGCCTTATCTCACCCAAACTGCCAAGATGGGTCAGTGTGTCGCCCCAACACATGATCAGCTCGGGTTTTGGATCGGCATATTTTTTTACTTGGCGAATATCATCATCAAAACCCGTAATGGGGAGTTGCTGCGCATTGTGTATTAATTCGGATAAAAGTTGTTTGTTAAAATCAATAGCTTTTACCGTATAGCCCAACTTGGCCAGAGAAACGCTTTGTATGCCATGCCCCGCACCCAAATCCAAGGCGATTGCGTTGGCGTGTGGAAATAAGCCGTTAGCTTCCAGGAACAATTGATGCTCTTCCTGCTTGTCATCAAAGTCGCCAACCATCCATGAATAAAAATCGCCAAGATGCTGATCGTAGTGTTCTTTTGCAGTCATAATATATTCCTGTCGTCTTTCATCTCAATCAGTTATGCCTTAATTTCTCTAATTGGCTCTTGTCCATTCCAGTCTTCGGCAGCTTTTGCAATATTCTGAATGCGTTCATAGTGTACGGGCTCCAAAAGGTCTGCTATTTCATAAATGAACCTGCCGTTACCGTTGCCGGTATCAAAGTACAGCAGATTAACCCCACTCGAAGCTATTGTGCATTCTTGCGCAATCTTTACCCCCTGAGCAATAAGCACCTGTTTGCGATTTTTCATCTCATCTTGAGTCATCCATGATGATACGTGTTGAAAACCCTCGCTATCCGAATCCAGAAATTCTTTGTAAATGCTCTGAGTCTCGTCGTGTTGTTGTATTAATTCAATTTGCATTTGCCCGGAATTGGCAAGCGCGATACTGACAACAGGCGATTTTGCACTAGAGCCACGATAAACAAAGTTAGAAAATTCGACATTTCGTTTGATAAAGAATGGCCCGATACCAAGTGTTTGCGTCCAGTATTTCATCGCTTTATCGATGTCGCGAACGACAAAAGCAATCTGCCGCATCTCGCCGAATTTCTTACTCACGTAAAACTCCTTCTTCTTAGCATAACGTTCACTTTTAGCGTAGCGGAGTCCGCTGGTTCATTTAAGCGATTTCATGAGGTATTTCGGAGATTCGGAATAACCCTGGCGATAGTAAAACTTGTGGGCCGCCTCTCTCCGGCTGTGGCAATGAGCCTCAATTCGATCACATTGGCGTCGCTGAGCCTGAAATGTAATCTCTGCCTCCAACATTGTGCCAATACCTTTGTTTCTTGCCGCCTCCGCCACGCAAAAATAACTAATTCTGCAAAAATCCCCTTCCAGTGCTATCTGGGGAATAAAGTGCAATGAGACAAACCCGAGAACATCAGGGCCTTCTACTGCAACAAAAAGACTTGCGTCCGGGTGCGAAAGCAGTTGCTTGATTTTCTTGCTCATGAACAATTCGGTTCCTGGATAACCTAGCGAAACGAGTAGCTCCGCTATGGCTGCGCTATCGGATTGCACTGCGCTTCTTACTTGCATGAGGCCCCCAGAACTAAAGGTAAGGGGCGTAAAGCTTTTTGCATGCCCCGCTTGACTGCAATGCTAAACATGCTTGATGACTAGCATTTGATTGCCGCCGCGCTGAAACTCGTAAGGTACCCGCTTGATCCCCACGTCAAAGCCATGATTCGCAAGATGTTCTCTCACGAATTGGAGGTGGGGAGACAAAGAAGCATCAAGCGTAAGTAGTGGAAATATCCGCACTTCGCGAGACACACGCAACATTTCCTGAATAGCCTGAAGATGGAATTCTGCTGACAAGTGGGCGCTGTATAAAAACAGGAAATGCGATGACAGAGCAATATCGAATTGTCCGCTTGCAAAAGGCAACGAGGGCAATTCTCCATGAATGTACCGGCCTTCCAGCTTTCCCGCCTCAAAGTCGGCAAGGAAAGTTTCCATAGCAGACATGCGAAGACTCCCAAGTTGTTCGACTGATGGAATGACTCCCCAAATGAAGTTGCTATGGTTCTGGCTCGTTTGTGCCATCACAGTTTCATACGTTTCGGAAATACGAACTCTGATCTGTTCAGCGTCAAAAGCGTAAGCAGGGTCTACCGAGATGATATTCCCGCCACGTTGGGTTAGTACAGAATTGAACTCCGCAGGCCCGTCGGCGCAGCCAAGAATGCGCAGTCCAAGCTCAGCTGCCGTAAGGTCAAACATACTGACATATTCATCGTATGATCGTCCCCAAGGTACGACTTTGTCGAGTGTAAATCCCATGAATGATCCTTTTTTAACCTAGGAACCGGCACTACGCAGCTTTATCGCGCATCGCTCGAATTGATTGCCGGGTTAGGCAATTTTTCTACAAAGTGATAACTGGCAATGTTCATATTCCGGTTCAAGTAAAACTTGTGTGCCCGATGACGTTGAACGCCAGAATCGAGGTGGAAAGCGCTGCATCCTTCAGCTATCGCTAGATTACGCAGCCAAACCATCATTTGTTTGCCATAGTCTTTTGATCGTTCAGTCTCCAATGTCGACAAATCTTCGACGTAGAGGTGCTTACCCAAAAATAAATTTTTTGAAATCTTAAACCCGGCAACGGACACAACCTGAGCTTCATCCCGGAGGTAGGCGAGCTGGTAGCCATCAGTCATTAGCTCCCGAACAAGCGGAACAAAAGAGGCTTCCTCCGCAAGCTCCGTGCGCAGCTGCTTCATGACTTGGAAGCAGTCAGCTATTTCGTTATCGTTTTGTGCCAGTTTAATCAAGAGTTCACCCTTTGTTTCAGAACGCCTAACGTCAAGCTAACCGGATAAGACCCGCGAAAGCTTTAAAATAATAAGCGAGCCGCTATTTTTACGAAAGCTTGTTTTGGGCTTCCGAGCCCAAGCAAGCGTAAAAATTACGCGACGGTTAAATTGCTACGCAAGCCCCGGACGTCCTGCTTCACTGGCGACATACCCGACAAGGGGTATGTCGCATCGCTATCGCAATGACTGAACGCGATTTCGGAAAGCCTGCATTTTCACTCCGCAAAAAGCGCTTCGTGAAAACACATGCACTATCGCTACCGGGGACTACCCGACATCACTTCGCTAGGCTCCGTTTCTCTGTCGGGCAGCGAATGCAAAATGCCCGCACTCCGGTTAAGCGTTGGTTTAAATTTGGTCATCAACTATGCAGCCTAGATAAGGGCAAAGGCCGATCTTGCAACAAGCCAAGCTCCGCTAAAATAACCTATCGTTGTCAGTAAGCAGCTAATTAACATTCCAAGACGAAACGATACCGTTATTTCTTCTTTTAAGCTTGGCTTCATGGCCCGGACTAGAAAAAGAAACGCATTGCCAAACGAACCAAGGCACATACAAGCAATAATAAATGCGGCTGGCTTGATCTGGAACTGATTGAACAGCACATAGAAAATAAAAAGGAACAGCGACATCATCAAGTAATCCAGGTGCGACTTGATAACATCCTGAAAGCCAGGTATCCATTTGGCAAGTCTTACATCGGGATTGGAAATGACTATTACCAGAAGCCAAGCTTCGAATAGAGCCGCAATCAGACAAAGACTGCCCGTTACCACAAGAAACTCGTTTACCATCTATCTTCCCCTTTTTTTATGGCCTAACATCCGAATCAACAACCTGACCGGACGTAACCGAAGCAAATCTCCCAATACGGCCAAGATGAGTAAAGGTAAAGCCGTCCGAATACTTAAGCCCGTAACCGAGCGCGCGGTCAAAACCGATATGAGCGCACCAGATGAGACCGACACCAAGGATAATCGGCGCAGAAAGAATAAGACTCGCTGCAAAGCAAGCAACCGCCCCACTATAAGAATGCGCCAGATTGTAGCTAATGGCACCAATCTTCGACCCTGCGAGATAGCCTAGCAAAGAAAGATCCGGAGCAAGAAAGAACAGTGCAAACGTTCCCCAGCCTAGGCCGAATTTAGAATAGGCGACGGAAGCGGCAATAAGTATAGCTAATCCTTCAAGCCGAAGCACGACGCGCACTGCGCCTTTCGTTTCACCCGACATGCGGTCTCCTTAATTTATCATGCGGTTGTTTTTATTACCTCAGACAGACGATGCAATGGTTCATAGCTAACCGTCTTACCTATCCTCGGCTAATTACACTGGAATTTGTTATCAGCAGCAACTGTCAGTATTGACAGGTTCTGCCGCTTTTAATCAAGCATCTTTCAGATTCAGGCATCATAATATAGCCACTAGAAAAACCGGCGAAAAATCTCATGAAAACTTGGCAAGAGAATCAACTTCAAACATTGCAGTCCATTCAATCCGAGCAGCAGCTTTTCCAAACCATCGCTTCGCTTGGCAGCGAACTTGGCTTTGATTATTGCACCTACGGCTTGCGCGCGCCGCTACCTCTTGCGACACCTAAGACCTTAATATTCAGCAATTACCCAACAGCTTGGCAAGCGCGCTATCAGGCCAAAAACTATCTGGCGGTTGATCCGACAGTACATCATGGTATGCGTTCCCTCTTACCCGTCGTATGGACAGATAATTTATTCAGCCCCGTGCGCGAACTATGGGAGGAAGCCAAATCATTCGGGTTGCGTTATGGCCGGGCGCAGTCCATCCGCGATTTCAATGGCGTTATAGGCATGTTAACGCTGGCGCGCTCAAATGAGCCGATCACTGAAACAGAGCTTGAAGCCAAGCAATTCAAAATGGCTTGGCTGACCCAAACAGCGCACTTAGGCATGTCGCGATGCTTGACGCCGAAATTGATGCCGGAAGCCGATGCGAAATTATCAAACCGCGAGATAGCAGTGCTTCGCTGGACTGCCGACGGCAAAACCTCAGGCGAGATTTCGAGCATCCTTAATATTGCAGAGCGGACAGTCAACTTTCATGTCAATAATGCCATCGCCAAGTTGAATGCCGCCAACAAAACTTCGGCTGCGGTAAAGGCTGCGCTGCTTGGATTATTGTAAAGATGCTGCCGCTGGCTATGGCAATTGTTTTCCCTGACTTATCCCGATACCGTCAAGCCCGTGCAGTAACATCGAGCACCATCTTTTCGAACACGATAGCGGCCAGAGTATCCGCCTCGCGCTGAAAATGGATGGGATGCCCCATGTGCTTGCCGGAATCAGGGCGCTGGCGAGCGGCATCAATCGGCTGGCGGCAAAGCCGTTTCTGCCGATTGCGCAATCGAACCAGGACGATTGCTTATCTGATCATTGCGGCAATGCTGTGGTATCCATTATCGTGTACATTAAACTTGATCCGGTCCCGTAAAAATATCGTCAAGGCGGTAAACACTCCTGACACCACGCTGTCAGGAGAGCTGTCATACCATAGCCGCTCGTTAACACTTAAAACACGGAGATAAAAATGAATAATGTAGCAACCTGGTTTGAAATTCCAGTCACTGACCTGCAACGCGCTAAAGGCTTTTACCAAAATGTTCTGCAAAGCTCCTTTAAAGACGAAGCAATGGGTGGTTATCAACTGGCGATTTTCGAAGCCGAACAAGGCGCTGTCAGCGGCATGCTGGTTCTGGGCGAACATTACCAGCCCAGCCAGACCGGCGCGGTGGTTTACTTCAACGGCGGCGAGGATTTAAGCGCCCCGTTGGATAGGGCCGTCCAACACGGCGGCAGCGTTCTTCTTCCCAAAACGCCGATTCATGACGGCGACTGCGGCTACTTCGCGCTGTTTTTGGATAGCGAAGGCAACCGCGTTGGTTTGTATTCAGCGTCCTAATCATTATTGATCAGTAGGCGGCCGGAGCATCGGCCGCCTATCCAAAAACATGCGACGCGCCGACCGTTTATTTCAAATCGTACAAATTCTGCGTAACAAGCGCCTGGTTACCGCCAAGACGCTTGCCGAGCGCCTGGAAGTGTCCGAGCGCACCATTTATCGGGATATTCAAGATATCAGCCTGTCCGGCGTTCCGGTCGAAGGCGAAGCCGGTGTCGGGTATCGGTTGCGGCATACCATCGACATTCCCCCGATCATGTTTACCCCGGACGAAATCGAGGCGCTGGTCGTCGGTGCGCGGATGGTCAAGACCTGGGCGGGAACCGAGCTAGGTTATTCGGCGCAATCGGCGCTGGACAAAATTACCGCCGTCATTCCTGCCGAACTGAGGAATAAGATCGAAGACAGCAAACTGTTTTCGTTGCGCTTCGATCAACGCCAGGATCTCGATATTAATCTGGATATTTGCCGTAAAGCCATTGATAGCAAATGCTTGTTACAGATGAGCTATTGCCGTGCCGATGGCGAACAAAGTTTACGCCGTATCCGGCCGTTGGGCCTCTATTTTTGGGGAAACGTCTGGACCTTGGTCGGCTGGTGCGAATTGCGAGACGATTTCCGTAATTTCCGGCTTGATCGGATTCAGAGTATCCAATCGGAAATCGCGACATTTATAGATATTGAAGGCCAAAGCCTGCAGGACTTTATCAAGCGTATGACCTGTATGTGATGCATGTTCTAAACCTTTGGTTTCTCAGAACCCTCCCTAATAAAACCCCATTAACTCTGCTGCGTTTCTTTCTCATGCACTTGTGCATCTGTTCCTGATAGATCACACACACTGAACGTATCCACAATTTTCATAGTCAATGACTCATTATTGAAGATCAGCTTCAGCTATCCATCCGCCGCCGAAAGCTCGGTATAGCGAGACTATGGATACACGTTCCGCAGTTTCGGCCTTGGCCCGTTCATCGGCGACAGCAAGCTTGCTGCGTTGAGCGTCCAGCACGGACAAATAGTCATTAGCGCCACGCTGATATAGCGCATTGGCGAACCGGTAGGCCTGCACTGCCGCCGTTTCAGCCTGCAACAGGCGATTACTTTGTTCCATCGACGCGGTATGTGCAACGAAAGCATTTTCCGCATCTTCCAGGGCGAGCAGGAAGGTCTTCTCGTAGTTCGCCGCAACTTGATCCAGCCGGGCATCTGCGGCTGTTATGTGGGCCTGGATGCGCCCGGCATTGAATATCGGTGCGCTGAGTCCCGAACCGAGCGCGTAAACACTCTCGGCAAGACTCGGAAAGCCACCCACAGCCAGCGCGCCGAAACCGCCACTAGCCGACAGCACTAACTTTGGAAATAAATCGGCGCGCGCCTCGCCAAGACCCGCCGCCATCGCGCTGACTTCGGTTCGTGCCAGGCGCAGATCCGGGCGTTGTTCCAGCAAGCCCGAAGGCAGCAGCCGTGGGATGTTCGGCGAGTTTGCAGGCAATGAACCAGCATGCGCCAACCGGCTTTCCAGATTTTCCGGCTGCTCGCCCAGCAACACGGCAAGACGATGGATCAGGCTCGCCGCCGTACTGGTGAGAGCCGGAAGAACGCTCTCAGTGGTGCGCAGCAGGGTTTCCTGACGGGCGACGTCCCATTGGTTGATCAGACCAGCGCGATTAAACGCTTGTAGCGCCCTCAGACGTTCCTGCTGGATATTGATGTTTTCCCGCAGGATGCCTATACGTTGCTGTACGCCGCGCAGTTCCAAATAGTTCGTCGCCACTTGAGCCAGTAATCCCACTTGGACTGCATGCAGCGCCTCTTCGGCGCCCTCGGCCTGAGCGGTGGCGGCTTCCGCTTCCAACTGTTTGGCGCCGAACAGGTCGATTTCCCAACGCGCAGCCAGTCCGCCGGTGATCATATCGGCAGTGGGTGTGAATAGTCCGATGCCTTGATTGGTCGGTACGTCTATGACCCGGTCGATCTTTTTTTCCCTACCGCCGGACGTGAACAGGTCGATGCCGGGATAGAGTGCCGATTCGGCGACGGTGGCCATGGCTTTGGCCTCACGGACACGCGCTACGGCAATCCTTAGATCGTGATTTTTGGTCAAGGCTTGGGAAATCAAGGCGTTCAGCTTCGGGTCTTGAAATCCTTTCCACCAGTCCTTAAGGTCAGCCGAATCGGAAATCGTTCGGGTATCGGGGGCATGATGCCAATCCTTGGGCGGCGCTATCCTGTTTACTGGATCGTCGACACGTGTCGGGGTGCAAGCAGTCAAATCAAACAGCACCGCCAAAATGGGGATCGATAGCCAATGCTGCCGGTTCATTGGGAAACTCCGTTACCAACTGATTCGGCATTAGGCGGCGCGCGTTTCACCCTGAACCAAGCTGCATAAAGCGCAGGCAGGAAGAAAACCGTCAGCACCGTGGCTACCGTGAGTCCGCCCATAATGGCGATAGCCTGCGGCCCGAAAAAATCGTTGCGCGATAACGGGATCATCGCCAGGATGGCCGCCGTCGCGGTCAGCAGGATGGGCCTGAAGCGCCGCACCGTCGATTCGACTATAGCGCTCCAGGTATCGAGTCCGGCTTTTTGATCCTGCTCGATCTGGTCCACCAAAATCACCGAGTTGCGCATGATCATGCCGGACAATGCGATGATGCCGAGCAATGCCACAAAACCGAAAGGCGCCCGGAACAGCAGCAGCGCGAACGCCGCGCCGATCACCCCTAAAGGCGCGGTGACGAACACCAAAAAGGTTCGCGACAAATTCTGCAATTGCATCATCAGCAGGATCAGCGTGACGATCAGAACCAATGGAATCCAAACCAGGATCGATTTCTGGGAGGTCCCGGCATCTTCCTTGGAGCCGCCGGTTTCCAGGAAATAGCCGACCGGCAATTGATCCTGGATAGGTTTAAGTTTTGGGATGATCTCGGCCGCCACGTCGGGAGCCATCTTGCCGTCGACCACGTCGGCCCGCACCGAAATGGCCGGGAAGCGGTTGCGGCGCCAGCGCACGCCGTCCTCGAACACGGTTTCGAACTTGACGAACTGAGACAGCGGCGCGGTCCGGCCGTTGCCGGTGCGCACGGTCACGTCTGGCAACTGGTCGGCGGCGGTGCGCAAGTTGTCTTGCGCCCTCCAGACGATGTCGATCAGCTTATCGTCTTCCCGGAATTGTCCTACGGGAATTCCCGTGTAGTGGGCGTGCAAGGCTTGCGACAGGCTTAAGGTCGAGACGCCGAGCGCGCGGGCCTTGTCCTGATCGAGCATCAGGCGTAGCGACGGAATCCGGTCGTGCCAGTCGTCGTTCACATCCACGGTGTTGGGATTGGCGCGCATGATCTCGGTCACCCGGTCGGCAATGCTCCGAACCGTCATGGGATCTTCTCCGAACACTCTGAACACCAACGGATAATCCATCGGCGGTCCGACGTTAAGGCGCATGACGCGTCCGCGCACTTGCGGAAAATCGGTCGCGAACGCCTGCCGGATACGCTGCATGACCCGCTCGCGGGCGGTATTGTCTTTGGTCATCACCACGAATTCGGCCAGGTTGGTATTGGCCAGCTGTTGCACGATCAGCAGGAAGAAGCGCGGCGTACCGCCGCCGATATAGGCCGTGTAATTCAACACGTCTTCGTCTTTGCTCAAGATGTCTTCCATGCGCTTGGCGGCCACTTCGCTTTCTGCAAAAGAACTGCCCTCGGGCAGCCACAGGTCGATGATGACCTCGGGCCGGTTCGACAGCGGGAAAAACTGTTCGGGAACTTGGCTCAGCGTTGCCACGCCTATGCCGAATAATACGACCGTCGCTATGATGACTTTTTTGCGATGCTCCACGCACCACGCCACCCAATGGCGCAGGCGATTGTAAAAAGGCGTGTCGAACAAATCCTGATCATGGGTGCTATGGGGCTGAACCTTCAGCAACAGGAAACCCAGGTAAGGCGTAAAAACGACTGCGCCGATCCACGACAGCAACAAAGAAATGCCCATCACTTGGAATATCGACACCGTGTATTCGCCGGCTTGCGACTCGGCCAAACCCACCGGCAGGAAGCCGACGATGGTGATCAAGGTGCCGGTCAGCATCGGGAAGGCGGTGGCGCTATAGGCATAAGTCGCCGCACTAATCCTGTCCCTGCCCTCTTCCAGCTTGCGCGCCATCATCTCGATGGCGATCATCGCATCGTCGACCAATAAGCCAAGCGCCAGAATCAACGCGCCCAATGAAATGCGGTGGATTTCCATGCCGAACAGCAGCATGCACAGCAGTGTTCCTGACAGCACCAGCGGCACCGTCAGCGCGACCACGGAGCCGGTACGGAAACCGAGGCTCAAAAAGCTGACCAGAAGCACCGCGGCCAAGGCTTCGAAGAAAGTGGACAGGAATTCTCCGATAGCTGTTTTGACGACGCGCGGCTGGTCGGCGATCTGGTTGATGTCCATCCCCAGCGGGAGTTCGTCCTCGATTTTAGTCTTAGCGGCTTCCAGCACCTTGCCCAGTTCCAAAACATCGCCGCGTTTGTTCATGGTGATGCCGAGGCCGACGGCTTCCTTGCCGTTGACGCGCATTTTGAGTTCCGGCGGGTCAATGTATCCGCGCCTGACCTGCGCGAAATCGTCGACGCGTAAGGTACGGCCTTGAATGTGCACCGGCAGGCTGGCGATGCTCTCAACCGAATCGAAGTGGCCGGTGATACGTATCGGCAAATTACGTTGGGCGGTGTACACCATTCCCGCCGGGGACATGCTGTTTTGCGCTTGCAACGCCTCGGCGACCGCGTTGGCATCCAGTCCCAGTTCAGCCAGTTTTTTGTCGGAAAATTCGATGTAGATTTTTTCGTCCTGGGTGCCGATCAAGTCGATTTTTTCGACATCCTTGACCCGCAGCAGCTGTTGGCGGGCCGAATCGGCCGCTTTTTTCAGCTCGGCGTAACTAAAGCCGTCTCCCGAGAAGGTATAGATCAAGCTGTAAGTATCGCCGAATTCATCGTTGAAAAACGGCCCGATGCTGCCGGGCGGCAGTGTCATGCGAATGTCGTCGATTTTTTTGCGCACCTGATACCAAAGATTGGAGATTTCCTTGGGTGGCGTGTCTTCGCGCGGAGTCACGAAAATGACCGACTCCCCCGGCTTGGAGTAACTGCGCAAAATATCCAGATCGGGCAATTCCTGGATTTTCTTTTCCAGCCGATCAGTCAGTTGTTGTTCGACTTCCAAAGCCGTTGCGCCCGGATAGAGGGTTTTGACCACCATCACCCGAAAGGTAAATTCCGGGTCTTCCCGTTGTCCGAGGCGGAAATAGGCGAATATTCCGCCCAATAGCAACAGCACCATGATAAAACCGGTGAAAGCGCGATGCTGCAACACCCAGGCGCTTAGATTGAAGTTACTCATGGCTGGAACTCTTTGCCTGCGCCAGCGTCTGGCTAAATTGTTGCGGCAAACGCACGGTTTGAGCTTCGCGCAAGCGGTTTACACCGGCGCTGACAACCAGTTGTCCGGAACTCAATCCTGTCACTGCAACCCGTTCGCCGGGCAATGCTGCGCCGATTTGTATCGGTGCGGCTTTGACTGTAGACGTGCGTTCGTCAACCAGCCAGACACTGGTTTGTTCCTGCTGATTCTGGGGCGTAAAAATAGCTGAGAGGGGAACGGCGAGACTGGAAGGCGTGATTGAAGGTATCCAAACCGTTGCGGTCATACCAAGCCGCACTTCGTCTTGACCTTCCAACAGAGTCGCTTTGACCCGATAGGTGCGGCTGACCGGATCGGCCGCCGCCGCAATCTCGCGGATACGCGCCTTGATTCGCTTGTCGCCATCAGCCCACAGCGTCACAGCGACTTTCTGCTGGAAATCGATACTGGCAACATGGTGCTCGGGGATGTCGATATGGATTTCTTTCTCATCAAGTTGGGCTAACTTGATGACCGCCTGACCAGCGACAACAACTTGCCCTGTCTCGACTTCCAGCGCCGTCACCACCCCGTCGCGGTCGGCCAGTAAATCGGCGTAAGCCAATTGATTGTCTGTCTGTCCGAGCTGGGCTTCGAGTGCCGCAACCTTTTGTTGAGCGGTAATGTAGAGCGTTTGACGGCGATCTAATTCAGGCTGGCTGATGATGTGTTGATCGAACAATTCCCGATATCTGATTAAGTCCTCTTTGCTGTAATCGCTGTCGGCTTTGGCTGATATAAACTGGGCCTTGATATTCTGAACCGCAAGCCGGAAATCGCCGGGATCGAGTCTTGCCAGCAACTGTCCTTTATGCACTTGCTCGCCTATGTCAACCGAACGGTTTATTAGTTTTCCCGCCACTCGGAATGATAAAGTCGTTTCAAAACGAGCTCGAACCTCGCCCGAAAACGGTCTATCGTTCAATGTCTCTTGGCTAGATATGCGAACAACATTGACTGGGCGAAGAGGGGGTTGGTCTTGGTTGTGATGCGAACATCCAACTAATGTCAAAAGTAATACCGTTATCAAGTAGTTGATTGGGGTATTTTTGAATGACAAAGGTAATCGACCTCTACAACGAAAATTGCAGGAATTCATTTGTGCTCCGGTTTAATGTAGCTACACATGTTGGCTGTGACACCTTATGTGTAATGAATTTAAACCAATCGATTGAGCGGTGCGTCACCCGTTCGGGTGAAAAAGAGGAAATTTATTAAGATAAATTTTTGAAAGCCATTTTGCCCAACGAAAATAAATCCGTGGGAGTATACGTCAAGTGAGGATCAATCTTCTGTTACAGCACCCTTGGCCGGAGCTGCAAGCATGCCGAAACCTGTAGTCAGCAACTGTATGAGTTCGGACTGCCGATGTGTTCCCGTTTTTGCCAGTACCTGCTTTAGCTGCGTTTTTACCGTGTTATTGCTGATGCCTCGCGTTTGGGCATAATCGCTGAGCGTTTGTCCGCGCAGCAAAGCGGCCGCGAGTTTGGCTTCGGCCGGGGAAAGTCCGTAGCATTGAGTCAACAGGCCGTCGTCTAAATCGAACGGCAGATCCGGGTCGTAAAGAAATAACGCAACGGCTGGCCCCGATCCGATAAAAGCTAACGGTTGGTTTTGTAGCGATACCACTATTGCCGACAAAGGACGGCTTGAATTATTCCTATGCAAACTCATCGCATTGCCTTGCCCGAGCTCTGCGGCATTGCCGATTAACTGACGCAAGGCGCGGGTTTCATTAGCGTTATCCGTCAGGCAGCGACCTGCGACATTGAGACAAAAGCCGTCTGAAGAGCGGGTTAAAGTTTCTGCCATGTGATTGATAGATACGGCTTGGCCGCATTTATCGAACAAGACCAACCCGACTGGTAAGCGGTTCAACAGGTCAGTATCTGTAGCCTGTACGCTTTTAACTTCGGAAAATTTCTTGTGGATCATGCAAGAGCGGCGCAAATGCGGCACTAAGCGGGAGAACAGTGCCGTTTCGTCAGCAGAAAAGGGTTGTTGCTTGGATCTAAAAATCGACAGACGCACTGCCAGCGTATCCTGTTTGAGAAGATGGCCAATCATGGCATGAAAATAATCCTGCGGTTTAAGCCAATCGTTATACCATTCCGTCTTGACAAGTTCCCGCACCGGAAACAAACGGTCAGTTGTTATAAGTTCGCCTTCAGGTAAATCCCTGGACTTTTCAAGCCATACATTGACCTTGGAATAATAGCGGTCGTATGACACGGCGGTTTCAGGGTCGATGCGAACGGATTGAATAAAGGAGATTTCATCGCTGCGGCAAGTGGCGCTACGGCTGGCGAAGTCCACCAGATATAGTGCTGTGCCCCTGCTTCCGAAAGCATCTGACAACTGCTCCAAAAAAACCGGCCATAATTCCGGCATGACGGCAGCATCGTAAATTTTTCCGATTAAATTATCATATTGGCTTTCGTTCATAACAATATTAGCGTACTTTGCTTAGCCAAATGTTCTGATGGCAGTCATGACAATTTAAAAAAGCATAGATACTCAGTGATGTTCTCCTTACTGACCTACCGTATATTAGTTGCGGACGGATGGGGTATTGGATTCTTTTTGGGCTTTCATTGTTTACCTCTGTTTTATAGATGATTCTCTTCGCCGAGTGTCCGCTAGATCGGGGCAAGATCACTCTTAAAATTTGCAACAAATGAGTTGCCTGATTGTGATTTTTTTCTGCGAAGTCCTGAATAAATTGTTTCATTTTATTTCTCAGGTTTTACCTTTGCTCAAAGTGATGAATCGGTAGAACCATAGAGGACTTGGATTGAGATTTCATTCTCGATTCTCCCTGAAGTAGGTGGACGCCCAACATTTGAGTTCAGAGATGCTACGCGGCTTCATTGCTCAACGTCCTCTGGAACGATGGATTGGGCATTACTAGCAAAGTGAGCGAGCAACTGGGGAAGTAGCAACATATCGTCAAATGACACTTCATTTCCGGCTCGGCACAACGAGGTTTCACCATTTTGCACATACTGGAATGCTTTCATTCCTGCTAAAGCGGCTGCCTCAATCCCAACTTCACTATCTTCTACAACCACGCATTGGCGAGGCATAAAGCCCATCGCATTTGCTGCATATTGGAATAAACCTGGCTCTGGCTTCCAAGAGCCAACTTCATATGAACTGAAGATGCTATCGCCAAAGTAAGGTGCGAGGCCACTAACTTGTAGCGTCTGACGGATTTTCAAAAGTGGCCCGCTTGAGGCAATGCACTTCGGGAAGTTCGTGACCTCAAGCATTTCAAGAACGCCAGGCATAGGTTTTAACTCACGAGAAAAGAGTTCTGCAACACGCTGGCGATAATGTTGTTCAAACGCATCTGGCAACTTCTGGCAAAGACGGCCCTCAAGATCAGCAAAAATTTGGGCCAACTTTTTGCCGCGATACCGTTGGATCAATGACTCCACCGTATCACTTAGCTGCGGAAGTAAATCGAGAAACGCTTGATTGCAAAGCCCCTCGCTGTCTACGAGCGTACCATCCAAATCAAAGATTACACAGATACCAGTCATTTATCGAGATGCTCAACGTACAGCTAACCGGACGCGGCACGGAAAGCTGAAAAATAAAACCGCATTATAACCGCGCTCCGGTTGAGCGCCATGTTATGCGAGCTCATAAGTTACGAGCCTCTGTCCATAGCCGCTCTTTGCCCACCTGCTTATACCAAACTTCGAATTTTGAGCGGTACTGCTCAAAAGGCTCGGATAGCTTTTGACGGGGATCTTCGCTGAGAGAGTACGCCATACCCTCCATAAACCATTGGGGTTCACGCCATGCTTTTATCATGCCCAGCTTTTCATTCTGAAGGTGGTGAATTATTTCATGGCGCACATAGTATGGTTTCCATGCGCGAGGGCTGATAACAATACCAAAGATACCGATATTAGCCCCCGCTTGTTTTCTAAACCCGAAGGATTGAAAGCAGGCATCAGTGCTGCAGAAAATGACACGCGGTTTGTTCTCGATTGAGTTGACCGAGGACTCGACAAAATGCAAAGCCTCGTCGTACAGCTTGGCTGCTTCCTCGAAGCGGGACACGTCATCTGTACACAGAGTGTCATTGATGCAGGAAAGCCCCGCCAGTGCAGGGGCAACAACTCGAACGGGCTTAACGAATGCCCAAGCAGCGACGGGGATGCAAAGCATGCCGATAAGCGATAGGCGTTTCAACATACGAACCTCTCAAGACGCATAACGTGATATATACGACATCAATTGTCTTATAAAAAATCTAATTTGTCGTACATTCTTCATGAATTAATTTAATTGATTGTTTTTTATTAAACCAAGTCTAAATCAACAGGACATGAGGCTCAAACAAATACGACACTACTTCCTTTGCCCGAAAGATTTAATAAAGTCCGCTTGATTTTGTTTCAGAATGAAACGAGCAAAATTAAAAGGCAGCGGAGGAGGTTCAGCTTAGTAAAAGTTTTGCGCCTTATCACCACTCAAAATTCTATAAATCATTCTGTTTTTTGTTTAAATTCACTCTAAGAGGTAGTTTTTTTTGGGGCAATCTCAATATTTGTAACACGCAAACCTATTTGGGTTAGTTCTTGTATGAGTTGCTCAAGCGTCCCAACTGCAGGGGCGTCCGGTGCATCAACCCACCATGCCATCAGGTCAACCAAGCCGCCAGCTAGGTAACGGCCAATCATCTGCTGCTGTACCTTTGGATAATTTCGTTTTGCGATGTCTTGGTCAATCAATTGAAAAACCATTTCTCGAAATCGACGTTCCACGCCTTGGCCACTACGGCGCCCGATAACAGTCTTGAATATCCTGCGTTGCTCTACCATGTGCGCTAGCAATCCGGGAATGAATGCCAACTGCTCAGAATCTTCAGTTACGGCAGTACTCAGCACGTCACGCAGATCATTTAGACTTTCAGAAAGCAAGTCGTCCTTACTGCGATAATGCATATAAAACGTAGACCGCCCCACATTTGCACGTTCGCAAATTTCCTGGATGGTGAGGTCATCCCACCCACACCCTGGCAGCAGTTGCAGCATCGCATCCCGCAAAGCAAGTCTGGTTTTTGCAATTCGACGGTCAGTTATTGGCTTGACGGGCATGTTAGTAGCATCCTGAACAAAAGCGGGACAATCGTCTGAAAACAGTCACAAGGGGAATTGGTGTTCTTCCACTAATTCCGGTTGCATGAAATTATGGACTCATGTCCAATTTCAGACAACCATCATGAACTCAAGTATTCGTTTCGACTCCGCTGGATTGCTGTTTTGCCGATCAAAATTTCATCAACGTAAGACGCAAGTCATCAAACCCTGCATTTTGCAAGCTGCTCTCATGTTTGGAGCCGCTTCAGTCCAGGCTGCGCCGGACTCAAATACTTTGATCGTGGTGGCGACCGGATTCAAAAATGGCACTGGGCATGCCACTGCAAAGCTGTTTGCACCTAGCGACAACGTGCTCAAAAAAGGGCGACAAGAGGTTGTAGGAGCGATTTGTGGCGGGCAAGCCAGCATGACTTTTCCAGCGCTACCTTCTGGCGATTATGCCGTGGTGGTTTTTCATGACGAAAATGAGAATGGAACTATCGACCACAACTTGTTAGCTCTTCCCAGCGAGGCGCTGGGGTTCTCGAATAACTTTGCCATATCCCTGACTTCAGGTTTGCCGAGTTTTGAGAAGCTTCAATTTATTCACGGCCAAACTGCGCAAACCATCTTCATCAGAGTGGAGTAATCATTACATGAATGCACCATCATTTTCGAAACATGCAGTAGATTCTGGAAATATTCTAAAACGGCAATATTTTGCCTGCCTTATCAGATTTGCTTTCTACCCAATTGCATTGGGACTAACCCTTTTGTTTATCTATCTGGAAACTCTACGCGCTCTCAGTCCTCTCGGGAAAGCATACCCACTCTACCTGGGCTTGATGATCAGTACCATGCTTTTGCTGGAGTGGCTAGTTCCGCTCCGATCTGATTGGGCTATGACATGGCGCAGCTTTTTGCGCCGAGATTTGCCTATGATGCTTATCAACGGTGCAGCTATTGCCGCCACCACCGGCGGCGTTACTGCGTTTGCACACTGGGCTATTACCGGACCTATAAGACATACCCACCTGCTACCCTGGTGGGGGGAAGCAGTAGCTGCAATATTGATCTCGGATTTCATGTGGTATTGGGTGCATCGCTATAGCCATGAGGGACAGGGACCCGTGGGGCACTGGTTATGGAAAACGCACGCGCTACATCACTTGCCGGAGCAAGTTTATGTCTTCATGCATGTCGTTGGGCATCCCATCAACAGTGCTTATGTGAGGATCATCCTTATGGCTCCTTCCATTGCACTTGGCTTTTCGGAAGAAGCAATCTTTGCCGCCACAGTTTTGACCGGCTTTCAGGGACTGATTTCCCATTTCAATGTGGATATTAGAGCAGGTTGGTTGAACCGTGTATTTATGGGAACTGAGTTACATCGTTATCACCACAGTGCTGACCCAGACGAAGGCAAGAACTATGCAGCCGTCATCACAATTTGGGATCAACTCTTTGGGACGTTTGAATACCATCCTAGTATGCACCCAACCGCACTTGGCGTAAATAATCGAGCTTTTTATCCCGAAGACAATCAGTGGGGGCCGTTGATGGCAATTCCTTTCAGAGTGACTCCAATCGACAGTGCACAACAAAGGTCAATATCAGACTGATCTTGCCCAGATCTAGCGGATACTCGTCTAAGAGAATCATCTCTAAAACCGAGGTAAACAATGAAAATCCAAAAAATCCAATACCCTATCCGTCCGCAACAAATATACAGCACAGTTTAAGAAACAGGCACTAGATCGTGTCAAAGGTCAATTCGAAACTGGCGATAACAGTAATGCCCTTAGTATTGGCGCCTATTACTCACCTCACCTCACCTCACCTCATCTCATCTCATCTCATTTAATATTAAGTGTTAATTAATATATCTCGTAGAATAACCGTCTACATTATCAATTTGGACCAAAGAACTATGATGCCAGCTAAATATTTGTCTGTTTTTTCACCGGCTACGAAGCAGGAGAGGAAAGAAAATTTTGACGACTACTGGGTGTTTACCCAGCAGCATGGCGGGGAACTGTTCGAAGACGATAAGGATTTGGCCAAGAAACGAGCCACGCTCAAGCATTTTCAGGACAACCCTGTCCGATTGCGTAAGCCGCTTGCTGATCCCGACGCTTTTTATCGCAATTATGTTGAGATGCAAGATAACCCTGATTCCCTGGATCGCATGACATTAATGCTGACGGGCATATACAAGTTTGCAAGACATGAATGGGTGGGAATTAAAGGCGCTTGGGACGCAGTTCCTGATATGGCAAATTCACATACTGTGGAAGACAAGATCAGTCGAGTGCATTTGGCTGAAGAATTCTGCCATGTGCGGTTGTTTGGCGAAATGCTGCGCACATGCGGGTTAAATGACGTGGAGTGGGTGCCTTTAGGTCCCGTTAAAGAGAAAATCTACGAACAATTTCCCAAGTTCCCGGGATTCTTGATGGATTCCCCGGCTTTTGTAACCGAGTTGATGGGGGTGACTTTTTATTGTCATTTATATGATCTATTCGATGAAGTGTTGGCTGATGAGCCGGAAGTTCGTGAGCGTTTAAAGGAATTGCTGGCTGAAATCACCATTGATGAAGTGGCTCATGTAGGGCAAAGAAGAAACTTTATCGGCCCGATAGGCATGAAGGTTTCAAAAGCGCTTGTTAAGCCTTTCTATACAATGTTCTTTAATGACATTCCTGAGGTGGGACAGTTGTTTGATGTCGAGCAGATGATTAAAGACGGCGTTGCTTTTAATTTTAATGGCCTGCCTGATCATATGATCGAGCGCAGCTGGATTCCTTCATACTGCAAAGCTTAAGATATTTTATTACAAGCGTTTTTCGAATCCACTCGATTACCAACATGGCTAATTTTACCTAATCTCACAAAAGGTAAAATTAGCCTAAGGAAGCGTTGATTAAATCCTTTGACAGGCTCAGGACGAACGGTAAGTTGTTAATCCCGTTCGTGGTTAGCTTGTCGAACCATGAATGGAATCAACTTGTTCAGCGATTCCCTAAGTCTTCACTCTCTTTCTTTAATGCCTTGCTTCTGGTTTCCAAGGTGGGCGTATGTCGTTGGGTACAAGATATTCTAAAATCAGACTGTCAGCAACCCATAACCCCTATCATGTTGATATTATTATCACATGTAAATTTTATGACTGGCGTCAACAATTCCAGAAAGACGCGTTTTTTCGCGCTCTTTCGACCTGCCTGGCTACATTTTTTGTGACATAGTATCGTTAATTTTTCATGTCCAATAGGGCTTTAGAACAGACGTGATCCATCGACGGCAACAGATATATTTATTGATTCCCCTGATTGGAAAACGGCGTCGCGATTTTGCCAGTTTTACAACAAAAGAGCGTTTAAATTTTCCAACATCCACCCACTATCATGTTGATATTATTGCATATGAAAATTTTCTGACTGAAAAATTCAACGCTGATTGGTGGCAAATATTTAAAGCAGTTTTCCAGCGCTGGACTGCTCACACATTAAAGTCATTTTGGCAATTGCTGAGATCCCTACCATGCACACCTTAGACCTTAAGCAGGCCGCTGCCTTTTTAAAAATGCACCCTGTTACCCTGCAAGGCAAAGCAAAGTCCGGCGAAATACCGGGCGCTAAACCGGGAAAAAGCTGGGTATTTATCGATGAAGACTTGGCCCAATATATCCGATCGCAGTACACTGAACATGGCAAACGGATAGCGTCACAAAATGGAGAAGCACAATGCTCTTTAAACGTAACGAAATCTGGTATTACAAATTTACAATTAGTGGAAAAACAATATATAGATCTACTGGAACTGCAGACAAAGTCAAAGCACAAGAAATAGCCGACAAGGTAAAAGCAAAAACCTGGGATCAACTTAAAGGAGGTGAAAAACAAACTTATATTTGGCAGGAAGCCGTCGTCAGATATTTACAAGAAGCTGATAAAAAAAGTATTAATGACGATAAAACCATGCTGCGCTGGATTGCACAACACCTTGACAACAAGTATTTGCATAGCATTGACAAGACCTTAATCGAATCAATCATTGATGCAAAACTCAAAGAAGGCGTAAGCAAAACCAGAGTGAATCGTGTTACCACTGTAATTAATACCATTCTTAATAAAGCTGTGAAAGAATGGCAATGGCTGGAAAGCAAACCACATATTCGCAAATTCAAGGAACCCAGCGTCAGAATACGCTGGTTAACCCAAGATGAAACGGTACGGCTGATAACCGAACTTCCAGATCACTTAGCGGCAATGGCACGATTTACCTTGGCAACGGGTTTGAGAGAATCAAATGTCCTGCAACTGGAATGGCAGCAAATTGACATGCAACGACATGTTGCTTGGATTCATCCTGACCAAGCCAAGGCTGCAAAAGCGATTGGAGTGCCGTTAAATGATGATGCTATAGCCATAATCAAAGCTCAAATAGGAAAACACCACTCCCATGTGTTTACCTATAAAGGTAAACCAGTTGCAAAAGCAGGAACCCTTGCGTGGCACAAAGCACTAAAACGGGCTGGCATTGAACTGTTTAGGTGGCATGATCTACGCCATACTTGGGCAAGCTGGCATGTGCAAAATGGAACGCCACTTCATATTCTGAAAGAATTAGGCGGTTGGGCGAGTTATGAGATGGTGCAGAGGTACGCACATTTGGCGCCTGAACATCTAGCTGAGTTTGCAGGTAACTCAAAAGTTGCAAAATCGGTTGCAGGCAAAAACAGTGTGGTCGTAAATATCGCTTAACTGCTTGATTTAATGGGGTGAACGATGGGGCTCGAACCCACGACAACCGGAATCACAATCCGGGGCTCTACCGACTGAGCTACGCTCACCATAATTATGGCAACGATGGTGCGCTTGGCAGGACTCGAACCTGCGACCCCCGGCTTAGAAGGCCGGTGCTCTATCCGGTTGAGCTACAAGCGCTAAATTGGTCGGGGTAGAGAGATTCGAACTCCCGACATCCTGCTCCCAAAGCAGGCGCGCTACCAAACTGCGCTATACCCCGACGATCTCCATTTTTAATGGCTTGTTACACTTTTTCAACCACTCCTGAAGAGCTGTCTATGATAACGATGCATCCCTTTATCGTCAATTCTTTTTTGCTCTATACGTGATTATTTCTCGAAATAATCACCTGCTCGTTAATGCTTACAGTTTGGCTTTAACGATTTGATAAATCTCTTCTGCAGCCGCATCAGCGCCATTCAGAATCGTCTCCAGTTCAGCCAGTTTTGCATCGGCAAATGCCTTGTCTTTAAGGCCGCCCGCATTAATGTAAACATTTAACGCGGCACTTTTTAATGCGCCGTAACCGGCCATTACCGCAACACCGGCATCACTGATAACGCCAATATTGCCTTTTTCTGCGGCGATCCGGCTTAATGCAATGGTTTCCGCACATGCGCGCGCGCAATCCAAAGGAACCACCGTGGCCTCTTTTAATACCGCCTGAATTGCCTCGCTGCGCGCCGCTTTTTCTTCATCAGACTCTTTGGGCAAACCGTAGGTGGCCATTAAGCGGTCAAACACATCGACATCGGCCTTGATCATGCCGGTCAGTTTTTCACGCAAGGCTTCCGATTTTGCCAGCAATGCCAGCATTTCGGCTTCGACCTCAACGTACTTGGGTTTTCCGATGGTCAGGTTACAAACCATGCTGACTAAAGCAGCGGCCTGTGCGCCCATTACCGCCGCCGCGCTGCCGCCGCCCGGCGTAGGCGCCCTGCTGGCCAACTCATCAAGAAAGACCTGAACCGGTTTGTCTTTGATTTCACTCATTGTGTCACTTCTCTGTTATCAATTTAATATTGTGGGCTTGAATAGTGCAGCCCGGCATTCTTGAGAGGTTATTCGCGCCGCCAGCTGGTTGTGCCATCCGGCGCGTCTTCCAGTATTACGCCCTGCTGTTTTAATTCATCGCGGATTTGGTCGGCCAATGTCCAGTTTTTGGCTTTTTTGGCATCAATGCGGTCTTGGATTCGTTGTTCAATGTATTCGTACTTCGTCACTTCTACAGTGTCGCTGCCATAACCTGTGTCGCTAATTTGTACAACGCGGCCCTTCAAAAAAAGTTCAGGATCATCCTGCAATATGCCCAGCAAGCTACCATATAATTTAAGGCTAGCCGCTAAATGCCCCGCTCTTTTAAGATTGTTCTCTTTTTTTGCTTGATTAATCTCTTTAACTAACCCGAACAATACCGCAATTGCTTTGGGAGTATTGAAGTCGTCTTTCATTGAATCATTAAAAAGAGCTTTATACACACCCGCATCAAAATTGGTGGCAGAATCTAAAGATGATAGGTCCACCCCGCGCAAAGCCGTATACAGTCGATCCAACCCCGCTTTTGCATCATTAAGCGATTCATCCGAATAATTCAAAGGGCTGCGGTAATGACTCGAGAGTATAAAAAAACGTATGATTTCAGGCCGATAGCGTTGCAGAACTTCACGCACGGTAAAGAAATTGCCCAGCGACTTGGACATTTTTTCTTCATTGATACGCACGAAGCCGTTGTGCATCCACAGATTGACATATTTCTCACCGGTCGCGCCTTCTGACTGGGCGATTTCATTTTCATGGTGCGGAAACTGCAAATCCATGCCGCCGCCATGAATGTCAAAATGATTACCCAGACAGCAGGTAGACATGGCCGAGCATTCGATATGCCAGCCGGGGCGACCCAAGCCCCAGGGCGATTGCCATGCCGGTTCATTGGCTTTGGTCATCTTCCATAACACGAAATCCATGGGATTGCGCTTTGCCAGATCAACATCAACCCGCTCTCCTGCTTGCAGATCGTCCAGATTCTTGCCTGATAATCGGCCATAGTTTTTAAACTTGGTCACGGCATAGAACACATCGCCATTGCTGCCGACATAGGCCAGTTCTTTGCTTATTAAAGCCTCGATCATGGCGATAATATCGGGGATAGACTGCGTTGCTCTCGGCTCAAGGTCAGGCGGCAAAACGCCAAGCGCCCGCTCGTCCTCGTGCATGGCATCAATAAAACGCTCGGTCAGCTTGCCGAATTCCTCGCCGTTTTCATTGGCGCGTTGGATGATCTTGTCGTCAATATCGGTAATATTGCGCACATAGGTCAAGGCATACCCCGAATGCCGCAGATAACGCGCAACCGTATCGAACACCACCATGACGCGGGCATGACCGATATGGCAATAATCATAAACTGTCATGCCGCAGACATACATGCCGACCTTGCCCGGTACGCGCGGCTGAAACTCTTCTTTTTTTCGCGTCAGGGTGTTATATATTTTCAACATATTTATTTAGGTTTAACCAGTTACGCAATATTTGCACGCACCAACCACCACAGTAATTAAGGTCACTGATAAACAAGGCCAGTTAGAAACAAAACTGCACAATTTACCAAGCACATGCTTCTCTTTCAAGACAAAAACACATAGAATTTGCCTTTTGCATCACTATACAAGGAAATCCCATGCGCGTCCTCATGCTTTCTATGATGCTGTTTTTAACCACAACACTTTCATTTGCAACGGGAAACAAAATGTCTGACACACAAACAAAAGTTAAATTAACAACCAATCTGGGTGAAATCATTATTCAACTGAATACTGAAAAAGCGCCTGTTTCATCTGCGAATTTTCTGACTTATGTTAATGAAGGCTTTTACAACGGCACCATTTTCCATCGCATAATTCCAGGATTCATGGCGCAAGGCGGCGGTTTTGACACTGACTTCAACCAAAAAGCGGTGCATGACCCCATCAAAAACGAAGCCGATAACGGCCTGCCGAACAACCGCGGCACACTGGCCATGGCCCGCACCAACGTTCCTGATTCGGCAACAGCTCAATTCTTTATCAATTATAAGGATAATGCATTCCTGAACTATACCAGCCCAACACCTAGCGGCTGGGGATACGCTGTGTTTGGCGAGGTTATCGAAGGCATGGATATCGTCGATGAAATGGCCAAACAACCTACAGGCAACCGCGGCGGACACCAGGATGTGCCTAAAGAAAACATCGTCATCGAAAAAGCCGAAGTCGTAAAATAATAAGCGTAATACGCGAGGTGCGAAGCTAAAAAGCTCGTGTCTCGCGCATTTTCCAGTCCCATCCAAACAGCACGCCAACAGAGCACCCATTGAACCAAGAAACCCTGTTTATTTCAGACCTGCATATCTCACTGGAAAAGCCTGAAATCACCCGCCGGTTTCTTGCATTCCTCAAAGATAGAGCGCCAAAAGCCGCCGCTGTTTATATACTGGGTGATCTTTTCGATACCTGGATAGGCGACGACGACCCAACCCCGCCTAGCAATAAAATCCGGAAACAACTCAAGCAGCTGACGGATTCAGGCACAAAAGTCTATTTACAGCAGGGTAACCGCGACTTCCTGCTGGGCAACAAGTTTTGCGAAGATACCGGCGTTACCCTGATCGATGATTATCTCGTCATCGACTTACAGGGTACGCCTACGCTGCTCACACACGGCGATTTGCTGTGTACCGATGACCTGCCTTATCAGGCGTTTCGTGTTAAATCACACACACCTGAATGGCAGCGCTATGTACTGTCCAAACCGTTGCTAGTGCGTTTAATCATGGCTCGCTGGTACCGTTTCCGCAGCTACTTCCACAAACGCAACAAGACCCAGGAAATCATGGATGTTAATCAGGACACCGTGATTAATGTCATGCGTGAACACCGCTGCTTGCGCCTGATTCATGGCCACACCCATCGACCGGCCATTCATGACTTTGAAATAAACGGCCAGCCTGCCCAACGCTTTGTACTTGCCGCATGGAGTAAAGATGCAGCCGAAGTGCTCTGCTGGCGCAATAACGGCTATCAAATCGAACCCCTATAAACTGTTAACCCCAATCAAAGAACGTCGTTAAATTTATACCCGCCCCATCGCCCCAAGCAATACCGTTTACATAACTTTAATATGCCAAAATAAACGGGCATCACCCATCGCAAACCCCTTGTTTTTTATAAAATCACTACAAATTCCACTTCTTACTGCTACCTATAAAAGTTGACTTTTGAGGCAAAATCATTAAATTTAGGCTCCTAGAGTGAAAATTTCCTGTATCCATAGAACATGGAAACCCACCCTAAAACTAATATTAGTCCTAAAAAACATAATCATAATTCTGTCAAATTAACAGGATGCCAGGAGAAATATATATGAAGAAGCCTTTGAAAAGTTGGCTGCTTGCTTCCAGTGTAGCTGCTTTATTAGCTGCACCAGCGGTTTCAACTGCTAACAGCGATGTTGAAAAACTAACTCAAAACCCAGCTAACTGGGCGACATGGGGTGGTAACTACGCAGGTACTCGTTACAGCGATCTAAGTCAAATCAACGCTACTAACGTAAAAAATCTGCAACCTGCATGGTCTTTTTCGACAGGTGTCTTACGTGGTCACGAAGGTGGTCCATTGGTTGTAGATGATGTTCTTTACATCCACACGCCTTTCCCTAACACTGTTTACGCGATTGACCAAAAAACTCAATCTGTAATCTGGGAATTCACACCAACACAAGATGCTGATGTAACTATTCCTGTTATGTGCTGCGACACTGTCAACCGCGGTTTAGCTTACGGCGACGGCAAAATCTTCCTGCAACAATCTGATACTGTTTTAACAGCTTTAGATGCTAAAACTGGTAAACGCGTATGGAGCGTACAAAACGGCGATCCTAAATTGGGTATGACCAACACATCTGCTCCATTGGTTGTTAAAGATAAAGTTCTGACTGGTATTTCTGGCGGTGAGTTTGGTGTTCGCGGCTTTTTAGCGGCTTATGACATCAACACTGGCGAGTTGGCTTGGAAAGGCTACAGCATGGGTCCAGACAAAGACACCCTGATTGACGCCAAGAAAACAACTACATGGAAAGACGGCAAAGTCGCTCCTGTTGGCGAAAACTCAAGCTTAAGCACTTGGGAAGGCGACCAGTGGAAAATCGGCGGCGGCACAACTTGGGGCTGGACTAGCTACGACCCTAAATTGAACTTGATCTACTACGGATCAGGCAACCCATCTACATGGAACCCTGTACAACGTCCAGGCGACAACAAATGGTCCATGTCATTATGGGCTCGTGACGCTGATACAGGCGCTGTTAAATGGGTTTACCAAATGACTCCGCACGATGAGTGGGATTTTGACGGCATCAACGAAACTGTTCTGGTTGACCAGGAAGTTAAAGGCAAAATGCATAAAACTATCGTGCATTTCGACCGTAACGGCTTTGGCTACACTTTAGATCGTGAAACTGGTGAATTGCTTGTTGCTGAAAAATTCGACAAATCAGTTAACTGGGCTTCTCACGTAGACATGAAAACCGGCCGTCCACAAGTCGTGCCTGAATTCAGTACTGAACACAACGGTGAAGATGTAAACTCAAAAGGCATTTGCCCTGCCGCGTTAGGAAGCAAAAACCAACAACCGGTTTCTTACTCTCCACAAACCGGCCTGTTCTACATCTCCGGTAACCACTTGTGCATGGACTACGAACCATTCGAAGTTGCATACACTGCAGGTCAACCATACGTTGGCGCTACTTTAAGCATGATGCCTGCTGGTGCAGACGTTATGACTGGCAAACCAGACGGCACAACCAACCTGGGTCAGTTCACTGCTTACGACGCTAAAACAGGTAAAATCGTCTGGTCCAACAAAGAACAATTCTCTGTTTGGTCAGGTTCTGTTGCAACAGCTGGCGGCATCGTGTTCTACGGCACTCTGGAAGGTTATCTGAAAGCAGTTGACGCTAAAACAGGTAAAGAACTTTACAGATTCAAAACACCTTCAGGCATCATCGGCAACGTTAATACTTGGGAATACAACGGCAAACAATATGTTGGCGTTCTTTCAGGTATCGGCGGCTGGGCTGGTATCGGTATCGCTGCAGGTCTTGACACTGGTGAATCAGGTTCAAACTCAGAAGGTTTGGGAGCAGTTGGCGCATACAGAAGCCTAAGCTCTTACACTAAACTGGGTGGTACATTGACTGTATTTGCATTGCCTAACTAATCGATCTGATTTTTTAGATTGATTAAAAAGCCCCGGTCGATTTATCGGCCGGGGCTTTTTTTTGACCGTTATTTATATCAACAGGCCTAGATCCGATCCCAATTTTTAGTTTAAGCCGCATCTCTTTATGCAGTAAACTACCCATCCTTATTGTTTGATTCACATCAGGAGTTCTTAAATGAGGGCAACACCTCTGACTAACAAAATACTTGCGGGCTTATGCCTGGCTGCAGCCGCCTTTTCCGCTTCAGCAGCGGAAGAAAAATTCAAAGTATGCGCTGACCCGCTGAACCCGCCCTACTCCACTAAAAACAAAGACGGCTTTGAAAACAAAATTGCCGAACTGTTCGCCAAGGAACTTGGGCAGACCGTTGAGTACACATGGTTTCCCCAGCGCATTGGTTTCATCCGCAACACCTTAACCGCACCGTTAAAAGACAGTGATGTGGACAGCAAGGAGTTCAAATGCGATGTCATTATGGGCGTTCCCGCAGGCTATGACCTCACCTTAACGACCGCGCCGTACTACCAGTCAACATACGTCCTTTTAATCGCCAAAGGGCGCGACTGGGACGATATCAACGATGCGGCGCAATTGGTTGATCTGCCTTTGCAAAGGCAGGAATCGTTAAAGATTGCCATGTTTGACCGCGGCCCCGGCACAACCTGGATGCAGAAAAACGGTTTGCTGGATCAAGGCATCCCTTACCAAAGCATGTCAGGCGATGACGACAATAATGTGGCCATGCAGATCGAAAAAGACATCAAAGCAGGAAAAATTGATATGGTCATCCTGTGGGGACCTATGGCGGGTTATGTTGTTTCACAAAGCCCCAAAAACAGTTATTCCATGATTCCCATGAAAGCGACCCCAGACATGAAATTTGATTTCGCCATGGCGATGGGGGTTCGCAATGGCGATAAGGCAAGACAAGAAACCCTTAACAAGCTGATTGCGACCAAATCCAAAGAGATTCAGGCCATCATGGCGGGCTACAATATTCCTTTGCTAGCTATCCCTAAGCAAGTTGTTCGTGAAGATGATGATTGATCTTGAATAAGGTTCCAAAAGCGGGGGGCGGCCGGATGGCCGCCCTTTATGCCCCTGGGTGCTGCGAAGCATTATTTCCGATTAAACAACCCAACCAGATACGCAAACCTGGCTGCACGCTCATGTGGCAGCTGATCCCACTGAAAACGCCATATCCAATTGCCCTCCGTTGTACCGGGAATATTCATGCGGTGCTCAGAACCCAGCTCCAGAATATCCTGCATCGGGATTACCGCAAGATTTGCAACCGATGCCAAGGCCGCATGTATCAGAGCGCAATGCAACGCCTGGGAGGGATTGCCTAAATAGTCGTAAACATATTTTTTCTCGCCCTCGCTTAACTTTTCAGACCAGCCTAAAGTCGTGTCATTATCGTGCGTGCCGGTATAGACGACGCAATTCTTTTTATAATTATTCGGCAAATAAGGGTTATCAGGCCCGCTACCGAAGGCAAACTGCAGGATTTTCATGCCGGGCAGATTAAATTCGTCTCTTAATTCCTCGACTTCATGGGTAATAACGCCCAAATCCTCAGCAACCAGTGAAATCGCCCCATGCTCTGCTTTTATGGCATTCAACAATGCCTTGCCTGGCGCCGTAACCCATTGCCCATTGATTGCAGTATCTTCACTTGCGGGGATCTCCCAGGCGGCTTCAAGTCCCCGGAAATGGTCGATCCGAATAATATCAAACAGTTCAAGCTGGGTTTGCATCCTCTCGACCCACCAATGAAATCCGGTTTTCTCCAGGTATTGCCAGTTATAGTGAGGATTTCCCCAGCGCTGCCCTGTTTCGGAAAAATAATCAGGCGGCACGCCTGTCACAACAGACATCTCACCGGAATCATCGAGCTTAAAAACTTCGCGGTGAGCCCATACATCAGCGCTGTCATAGGATACAAAAATAGGAATGTCGCCAAACAAAAACACGCCGTGCCGATTGGCGTAAGCCTTTAAACCCAGCCATTGCCGGAAAAAAATATATTGCTCAAATTTGATGGCGTCAATTTCTGCCTTTAGCCGCCGACGCGCTTCTTTAATTGCATTGGCATCTCTTTCCCTGAAATGCTCAGGCCATTGATTCCAGCACTGTTGATTGAATTCATTCCTAAGCGCTATAAACAGCGCGAAATCATCAAGCCAGAATGCTTTTTCCCGGCAAAAATGCGCAAAACGATCATGCTCCTGTTGCCCCGCGCGCTCCATGAATCCATCAAAAGCTTCTGCTATCAAACTGCTTTTTGAGCGACTGCCAAGATACTCTCCATTTTTTTCGGAGCGTTGCAGCCAGCCGTGTCTCACCAGCCTGTCAATATTGATTAATTCAGGATTACCGGCATGAGCGGATAAACACTGATAGGGCGAGCCATCCGCATGAGTCATGCCCAAAGGCAGAACTTGCCACACGCTAACCCCGGTATCATGAAGGAATTTTACGAAATGATACGCTTCCTGCCCCAAATCCCCCGTGCCGCCGGTACCCGGCAATGACGTAATATGCAGCAGAATGCCTGCACGGCGCTTGTTTAGAATATCATTCACGTTTAGTGATCTCTATATGTGCTCAATGCCCGGCCGCATTGCCCCGCCCATAGCCGGAGCACCAGATCCCTGTGTAAATGAAAGCGCCAGATAAGCCGGCGGCTCCTCGCCCAATAATTTATACAAATTAGCCAAATTAAGCCTGAACTGTTTTTCAAAATTACTGACCGCTTCCCCGGGATTATAATCGCCAAACCACCAGAACCAGTCGGAGCCCTCGCAAACAGCCAGTTGAAGTTCGGCCTGCTGGATTTGTTTGTCTGTTAACCTGCCGGACGAGATGACCTTGTCAAACACCCATTTAACGTCGCCCAGCATGTCCCAGCCGCGATTTTTGTCCGCATCCCCTATCCAGGTCGAGAACGTGCCGTAAACCCAGCTGCCCGCAACCAGCTTTGCCAATGGCTTCACTTCAACCTTGTTTTGCAGGCATTCAGAAAAAGTGGTCAATTCAATATCCGGATGAACCGCCAATCGCTGATACAGGGCGCTGAGAAAGTAATAGCCATTATCAGGGAAATATTCCCAGGCGTTCTCACCATCCATGATGATTGAAACCACCGTGTCACCGGATTCATGCACGGCAATATTTTTCAGATGATGAATCAAATCAGCCACAGCGTCATCGGCATGCCACTTTGAATATTCAAACCCTATAAGGTCGGACAAACCGTCATCCCGGAAAAAACAGGCTATGTCGGTCTTTTTGAGTTTAAACGGATGATGCGTTCCTGATGGCTCCTCGTTCTCAGGAAGAGCCAAGCTGTTACGCAACACAGAACCGCCGCTCGCCGCCCAATCAAAACCAGAATCGCCCAGTATTTTCAGGGTCTGCTCGCTGATGCTGCCTTCTGATGGCCAGCATCCTTTGGGCTTGAATCCAAACAACCGTTTAAAGGTCTGCACGCCTTTCTCAAGATGCCATTTGACCCGCTCTTCTCCTCCGGGATAAGCGTCCAGTTCGGGCAAGGGAGCATTCGGCATGGCCTCATGAGCGGAGTTCAAGTCCAGCAAAAGCGGCATGATGGGGTGCGCATAAGGCGTTACTGAAAGTTCAATCTGTCCTTTTCTGGCCAGGACCTTGTATCTGCAGATGACATTGGCCAACTGCTCACCTATGATTTCTATGATCTCGATCCTTTCGTGCAAGGTATAACCTGAACCTTTCTCTATTAAGCGTTTTATTCTGCTATCGGTTAATTTTACGGTTTCCCCCATCCAGGCCAGGTGGTACCAAACCAACATATCGCTGATAAACTGGGAATTGACATAGCCTAAAGAATCGTAGTGCTGTTCAAGCCATTCGGCCATCTCAACCAGTTTCTTAAACGCCGGATAACGGTTTATTTGCCTTTCCCTGTTGGCCCGCATGCAGTCTTTAACCAGCTTCATGCGCTCTTCAGGATCGGAAGGAATGCTTGGGTCAACCAGGGCCGCCAGCAAAGGGTCGGTAATAGAAATACCATCATGCAAATAACAGGCAACCTGTTTGGCATATTCTTCAATTTGCTCCAGGAGAATGGGCGCAAAATTCACAACCGCCTTGGCTTTTGGCACCGCTTCCAGATGCGCCACCATGTCCACATAGTCTTTGATGACATGCAGGTACGTCCAGGGCAGCTTATATTCCCCTGTTTGCAAATCCCTGTATTCCGGCTGGTGCATGTGCCAGCACAATACTAATTTCAACTTCTTTTTATCTAACATAGTGTCTTCTTAATCCCAACATATCCGGCGTGACTAAAACGACTCCGCCGGGGCTTACATGAAATCTTTTTTCGTCCTCCGCCCTATTTTCGCCGATTATAGTGCCTTCCGGAATTTCACAGCCTTTTTCCAGAATCGCCTTGGTAATACGGCAATGACGGCCAATATTAACTTCCGGCAAGACAATGGTATCCTGCAAGGTCGTGTATGAGTTAACCCGGACATTTGAAAACAACAGGGAATGCCTGACTTTTGAGCCGGAAATCACACAGCCTCCAGAAACCATGGAGTCAACAGCCTGGCCTCGTCTTTTGTCGCTGTCGAAAACAAATTTAGCCGGCGGGGTTTGCGCCTGATAAGTCCATATGGGCCAGGTTTTATCATATAAATTCAAATCCGGCTTTACCCCGATCAATTCCATGTTGGCGGCCCAGTATGCGTCTATAGTACCTACATCGCGCCAATAACTTTGCACCCCGCTTTGCAAGTCCAGAAATGGGTAGGCATTGACCACATATTTATCAATAACCGATGGAATAATATCCTTGCCGAAATCGCGGCTTGAGCCTTTGGTGTCGGCATCTTTAATCAACTGTTCATACAGAAAATCGGCGTTAAAAACATAAATGCCCATAGACGCTAATGCGGTATCCGTTCTGCCTGGCATCACAGGAGGATGTTCCGGTTTTTCTACAAAAGCTTTAACCCGCCGGTTTGCGTCAATATCCATAACGCCAAAAGCCGTTGCGTCCTGCAGTGAAACCTCTATGCAGCCGATGGTTAAATCCGCATTTTTCGAAGCATGATCCGCCAGCATCGCGCCATAATCCATTTTATAGATATGGTCACCTGCCAGCACTAAAACATGTTCAGGATGGCGGCTGCGCAGAATATCAATATTCTGAAAAACAGCGTCGGCCGTGCCTTTGTACCAGGAATCATCATCATGCCTTTGCTGTGCGGGCATCAAATCGACATATTCGCCAAATTCGCCGCGCAAGAAACCCCATCCCTGTTGAATATGGCGGATGAGCGAATCCGCTTTGTATTGCGTCAAAACGCCTATCTTGCGGATGCCCGAATTCACGCAGTTGGACAACGGAAAATCAATAATGCGGAACTTGCCTCCAAATGGCACTGCCGGCTTGGCGCGCCAATCAGTCATATTCATCAACCTCGAACCACGCCCACCGGCCAATATCAATGCGATTGTATTACGCGTTAAATGACTGACAAAACGATCTTGTTTTTGATTACTCGACTCTGACATTTTTCGTCTCCCTGTGGAATAGACTGACAACTATTGGCGTGTTTGGTAATATTCACTGAATCATTATCCTACCAGGCTGAGACTATTCATAGTGAAAAAGCACTCCAACACCGCGCCTGCTCCCGACAGGCCTGCGGCATACACACCATCCCTGGCGATAACCACGCTTGACCCTGATGCTATAAAAATCATGGAGGCCCGGCATCATAATCCTTTTTCATTTTTGGGACGCCATCAAAAAAACAATAAAATCCAGATTAAAGCTTATCTTCCTTATGCAGAATCAGTCCGCCTTGGTAATGACGGACCTGCTTTACAGCGAACGCCCGGCACGGATTTTTTCGAATACTACGCCGAAAAAGAAGAATTGCCAGAACATTATAAACTGTCATGGATCGATAAAGACGGCTACAGCCACGAAAACCATGACCCATACGATTTTGCAACGCAATTGCCGGAGTTTGACCAGCATTTATTCGGGGAAGGCAAGCACTGGCATATCTATCAAAAACTGGGCGCTCACCTACATAGCGTTGACGGTATAGAAGGCGTCCTGTTTACTGTCTGGGCGCCCAATGCCGGCCGGGTCAGTGTGGTTGGTGATTTTAACCGCTGGGACGGCCGTTGCCATGCCATGCGCAGCCTCGGTGGCAGTGGTATCTGGGAAATATTCATCCCGGGTCTGGAAGCCGGTTGCTACTATAAATTTGAAATATTGAACCGCTATACCAACGAGGTGCTGGTAAAAACAGACCCCTATGGACAGCAGTTTGAGTTTCGTCCCAGCACCTCGTCAATTGTCGTCAATGAAAAAAGCTATGCATGGCGGGACAGCCAGTGGATGACTCATCGCCCCAACCATAATTGGCTGCATGAGCCCATGTCCATCTATGAAGTCCACCTTGGCTCATGGCGGCGGGATAATCTGGGCAATTTTCTCAACTACCGCGAGCTCGCCGTCCAGCTCGTAGACTATGTCAAAGAAATGGGCTTTACCCATGTTGAGTTATTGCCCGTGACCGAACATCCTCTGGATGCCTCATGGGGTTATCAAACCACGGGCTATTTTGCCCCGACCAGCCGCCACGGCACGCCCGACGATTTTCGCTATTTTATCGATACCTGCCACCAGAACGGCATAGGCGTGATTCTGGACTGGGTGCCCGCGCATTTTCCCAAAGACGGCTTTGCCCTGGCCCGTTTTGACGGCAGCGCGCTTTATGAGCATGAAGATCCGCGCAAAGGCGAGCACCGCGACTGGGGCACATTGATTTATAACTATGGCCGCAATGAAGTTAAAAATTTTCTGCTGTCCAGCGCCATTTTCTGGCTGGAGGAATTTCATCTTGACGGCCTGAGGGTCGATGCCGTCGCGTCCATGCTTTATCTGGATTATTCACGTAACGATAACGACTGGATCCCCAATATGTATGGCGGCAACGAGAATCTGGAAGCCATCGATTTTCTCCGGGAACTCAATACGGTCACGCACGATCAGCATCCCGGCACGGTGATGATGGCTGAAGAATCCACGTCATGGCCGCAGGTAACCCGTCCGACCTGGACCGGGGGCCTGGGCTTTTCCATGAAATGGAATATGGGCTGGATGCATGACACGCTGGCCTATATGCGTCAGGAACCTGTCCACCGCAAATACCATCACGATCAGCTCACTTTCGGAATGCTCTACGCTTTTACCGAAAACTTCTGCCTGCCTTTTTCCCACGATGAAGTCGTTCACGGCAAAGGCTCCCTGATCAACAAAATGCCCGGCGACGAATGGCAGCGCTTCGCCAATCTCCGGCTGCTTTACACCTTGATGTACACCTATCCCGGCAAAAAACTGCTGTTCATGGGCTGCGAGTTCGGGCAAGGCGCGGAATGGAATTTCAACAAGGCGCTGGACTGGTATGTTCTGGACTACCCGCATCACCAGGGCGTGCAGTCGCTGGTCAAAGACCTCAACCATCTTTATAAAAAGCATCCGGCTTTATACCGGCATGATTTTGACCATCATGGATTTGAATGGATCGATTGCCATGATGTACAGCAATCCATCATCAGCTATCGACGCAAAACCGAGCATGAAGACTTGATTATCGTGCTCAACTTCACTCCGGTGACCCGAGAGCGATACCGGATCGGCGTACCTGAAGCGGGCACTTATACCGAGATTTTCAATTCTGATTCCGGCTATTATGACGGCAGCAACGTCGGCAATGGCGTAGCGCTGTCAGAACCTACGGCCTGGATGAATCAGCCCCACTCTATCAGTCTCACCTTGCCGCCCCTAGGAGCACTAATTTTAAAGTTATAAATGATTGCAATGACGCACATAAAAAAAGTACTTTTCGTTACCAGCGAAGCATATCCCCTGATCAAGACCGGAGGCCTCGGCGATGTTTCCGGCAGTCTGCCCAAGGCATTAGCTGAATTATCACAAGATGTAAGACTGATCATACCCAATTACCAGTCTATAAAAACCAGTGAGGATGTCCGTTTTCTTTGTTCCCTGCGTATTGATAACAGGGACGTTGATATTCTTGAAACCCGTATGCCTGAAACAGGCGTTATAGCCTGGCTGGTTGATTGCCCTGAATATTTTGATTATCCGGGCAATCCTTATGTTGATGAACAAGGTAACCCCTGGCCGGACAATGCCGAGCGCTTTGCGCTGCTTTGCCGCATTGCCGTTGAAGTTGCGATGAACAGGGCGCATCTGGACTGGAAAGCCGATATAGTCCACTGCAACGACTGGCAAAGCGGTTTGGTTCCGGCGCTATTATCTCTTGAGCACGACAGGCCCGCGACCGTATTTACCATACACAACATGGCTTATCAGGGCTTATTCCCCGGCATCATCGCGGCCTCCTTAAATCTGCCGGGCCAGTTATTACATTCCGACGGGCTGGAATTTCACAGCATGGTTTCTTTCATTAAAGGCGGCCTGGCCTATGCCGATCGCATTACCACTGTCAGCCCAACCTATGCATTGGAAATCCAAACGCCCTCTTTGGGTTATGGCCTTGAAGGGCTGTTAACTTACCGGAAAGACATTCTGAGCGGCATTATTAACGGCATTGATATTGAGCAGTGGAACCCTGAGACCGACCCTTATATCAGCCAGCAATATGGCGCAAAATCACTCGCCAAAAAACGGCTCAACAAATCCGCATTGCAAAACAAGCTGTCACTTCCGGTTGATGATAATATTCCCGTTTTCGGACTGATCAGCCGGCTGGTTGAGCAAAAAGGCATAGACCTGCTCATAGAATGTCTTCCTGATATGATCGACATGCCACTGCAATTTGTCTTGCTCGGCAATGGCGAGCATGAATTTGAACAACGCTTACAGGATCTTGCTCAGTTATATCCCGATAAAATAGCGATATCCATAGGCTATGACGAATCGCTGGCTCATCTTATCGAGGCCGGTGCCGATATATTTTTGATGCCGTCGCGTTTTGAACCCTGCGGCCTGAACCAGATGTACAGCCAACGTTACGGCACCATTCCCGTGGTCAGGAAAACAGGAGGGCTGGCGGATACTGTCGTTGATACATTGCCGGAAACAATTGCGAAAAAAACGGCAACCGGCATTGTTTTCAACGAAGCAAGCCCGGGGGCTTTGCTGGAAGCCATCAAACGGGCAATGATTTTGTACAGTTCCGCTAGTATCTGGAAGCAACTGCAAACCAACGGCATGAAAAAAGATTTCTCCTGGCAACAAAGTGCCAAACAATACCTGGCCTTATACCGGGGTATTTAATATTTGACTCCTACCGGAGTGGAGGTTCACTTTGAAAAAAACGCTTTTATCATTGATTTTCATAACCCTGTTTAGCACTGTTTCGTCTGCCGAAGAAACGGTGCTTGAAGTGATTTCCTTGTCCAACCGGTCGGCGTCGGAGGTACAACCGCTGCTCAGTCCATTGCTTGAAATTACCGATCAGGTTATTGCCGACGGCTACAAACTGATCGTCAAAACCACGCCTGACCGGCTTGCTGAAATTAAAACCATCATCAGCCAACTGGATGTCCGCCAGAGCAACCTGATCATCACTGTCATTCAGAGCCGGCAGACTACCGCCGATGACCTCAACGCCGCTGCCAGAGCCAAAACGGGCCATGTTTATCAAACCCAGGATAGAAATGCTAATGAGAGCACCCAGACCATTAGAACAATGGAAGGAAACACAGCATACATTAAGACAGGAAACACTTACCCGATACAAAACGTCCCGGTTTATAACCCGGGCGGCACTTACCCTCAAAAAGACGTTCTGACTTACAACTCAGAATCAGAAAACACGTTTCCAACACAAAGCGTTCAAACTTATGACCCAGAAACGGGAAGCACGTTTCCAGCAGATCCCTTCCAGCCTGATGCTGGTGCTCAGCCTACCCCTACGCCTACACCAACCCCTACGCCTACCCCAGGCTATGGTTATCCTGTCATTTTCAATAACACTCAATTTATCGAGACAACAACCGGTTTTGCAGTCACTCCCAGGCTGGCAGGGCGGCAGGTCGTTCTTAATGTAGCGCCCTGGGCGGAAAAAATGAATATGCAGAACCAAATCCAGACTCAGGATGCACAATCCACTGTACGGATTAATCTTGGTGAGTGGGTAGAGCTGGGAAGCACGGGTGAAAACAGCAACAGCAGCACAAGCAGAAAGACTTCAATTATCAAACAAACAAGCAAAAACCAGATGCATATTTTAATTAAAGTCGATAAGGTGAATTAATTTAATGGGCTGTGTATTGAATATTATCCAGTTCCATTTGAATGGTGCCAATCTTATCGTGTGAAATACCCAATTGAATGGCTTTATTGATATGGGACTGTGCATTCATTAATTTTTCCGGATCGGGTTTTGATGTCTTAATGTCATGAACAATGATTTTTGCCATATTCAGAATGATGGTTCGGTTATCAGGCATTTTTTTGATGGCTTCTTCAAAAACCGCAAGGGCCTCGTCAATCTTGCCTTCCTTGAATAGGCTGACGCCCTTGTTATTGATCTCAACCAGCTCCTGTTTTGCCTGGCGAAGCAGATTTTCTGCATAATTATCGCCAATAAAAGTGCTGCACATTTCCCCGACGGTATCGATAAACTGCTTATCATCAATGTTGGCTTTAACCAAATCAGCAAGAATTTCTTCGGAAATTTGGGTGTCCCCGTATAGATGGCAAGCCTTCGCCATTTCCAGCCGTGACTCTCTGGATATCCGGCTGCCAAATTCCGCATTTAGTTTAACCGCCTTGTCATAGGATTGTCTGGCTAGCGCCTCTTTATTTGTTTTTTTATAAATATCGATTTCTAATGTTGCCGCCCTAAGCTTTCCTTCAGGATCATTGTGGAATTGCTGACTCAGATCAAGCAGCGTCTTTAGCGCTTCGTTGGTTGAATTGGTTTTTAAGTGGGCTTTGGCCAGACCGACATAGTCACTGGCCGACCTGTGTACGGAGTTTTTACCTAATTTAACAGCGGCGCCATAGGCTTTTTTTGCGACTTCGGCGTTTTCAGTCTTTTCGGCCAGCAAGGCGAGCTGTTTTTGCCTCAGGATGGTTTGAGGCGAAAGACCAATTGCCAAATTAATTGTGGCCAAGGCCTCCTCATGGTTACCGATGGCCTCATACGATTTTGCCAGCCAGTCATAAGCTTCCAGCATCGTCGGGGTTTGGTCGATGATCTGCTGAAAAGACGCAACAGCCTGTGTGAAGTCATCGTGGAAAAAAGCGATAATACCCAAGCCCAGCCGTGCCCAGGGAATTTTTCTTTCCTGCAGTATTTCCTGATAGATCTTTGCAGCCGTATCTAAGTCGCTGATTTTAATGGCCAGTTCGGCGCGCATTTTCAGCAGTTGCAGGCGCATTTTTTTATTGTCCTGCTCAAGTAGCTTTTCGCAGTTATGTATGGCCTGGTAAAGGTTGCCGCGGTCTATTTCACCCTCAACACTGGCAAGGTATTTTTTACGAACAATACATCTTTCCAGACGGCTTGAAAGCTGTTGTTTGTTAAATGGCTTTATCAGGTAATCATCTAGCTTGTTGTCGAGGGCGCTCAGTATCATATTCTGATTCTGCACGCCGGTGACCATAATAAAGATGGCGTTAAGCGGCAATAGCTTGAGATGTTTTGCTTCTTCCAGAATCTGCTGGCCGTTTTTCCCTTCGCCAAGATTATAATCGCAGAGGACAATATCAAATCTGTCTTCTCTCATCGCAGCCATTCCATTATTGCCGGACTCCGCTTCAACAAGATGTCGAGCACCTAATGAGCTTAATATATGCTTAATGGTGTCGCGTATAATCGATTGATCTTCGATTACCAGAATTTTCTTAAAATTAAGGCTTGGCATTATCAGATTCATAAGACTAGGACTCATAATTATGAGACTCAATCTTACCTCTTAAACGGCGTATGAAAAATTATATGTCTGTTAACTCCGTCGCAAAAATGATATGTCACCCTCCCGATTGAGAACTTCAGAAATTATTTACAATTAATTATGTCGCGTGCCGGCGTCTGAACCACTGCAAGATTTACCATGTAGTTTTGAAACATGGTTATTCCTTTCCTGATAAAAACGGTACAAAAACAACCGGCTCCAGTTTTTCAATTTCATAGCCGTTTTCTGTGCGTACCACTCTCTGCAACTCCTGACTGCCGCCATGACCAATCGGGATAATCATGACCCCGCCAACAGCCATCTGTTGCAGCAGCATTTCCGGGATTTCAGGCGGTGCGGCGGCAACAAGAATGCCGTCAAACGGCGCATAATCCGGCCATCCCCAGCCGCCGTCGCTATGCAAAAAACTGACATTCTTAAGCTTTAAGTCCCATAAATGGCCTTTCGCTTTTCTCTGCAACGGCAGGATTCTTTCAACCGAATACACATGGTCGACAAGTTGCGCCAGAACGGCCGTCTGGTATCCGCAGCCGGTACCAATTTCCAATACTCTTGTTAAACGCTCGGATGACTCCAGCAGCAGTTCTGTCATTTTTGCAACGATATAAGGCTGTGAAATCGTCTGATTATAGCCAATCGGCAGTGCCGTATCCTCATAAGCCCTGCTAGCCAACGCCTCATCCATGAAAATATGCCGGGGCGTATTACGCATAACGTCCAGGACTTTATTACTGGTGATTCCCTGCTCCTTGAGCCGGTTAATCATACGTTCGCGCGTACGCCGGGAAGTCATGCCTATTCCTTGCAAGCTTTGAATCATAAATCATGCTCCTTAGGTAGCCATGCCTGTAACTCATTTATCCGTTCATACCGTGTTAAATCCACTTGTAACGGTGTAACAGACACATAACCCGTGTTAATTGCATGAAAGTCAGTTCCGGGGCCTGCATCCTGCTCCGCCCCCGGAGGTCCTACCCAATAAATAAAGCGCCCGCGGGGGTCTTCGCTCTTGATGACCGGCTCCGATTTATGCCGCTGCCCCAGCCTGGTCGACTGATAACCTTTTAAATCTTTAATAGCGACATCCGGCACATTGACATTAAGAATGGTATCTTGCGGCAAAGGTTTTTTAATCAACTGCTGTAACAGCGTCACCGCGACATGTGCAGCTGTTTCAAAATGACTGGGATTACTGCCTACCAACGAAATTGCGACGGCGGGCAGGCCTAAAAAACGACCTTCGGTTGCCGCAGCGACAGTGCCCGAATAAAGCACGTCATCGCCCAGGTTTGAGCCATGATTGATACCTGCAAAAACCATATCAGGTTCATTTTCCAGCAACCCCGTTATAGCCAAGTGCACGCAATCGGTGGGTGTACCGTCCACTTTAATAAACCCGTTATCCGCATCATAAGCGCGCAAAGGCATTTCCAGCGTCAGGGAATTACTCGCCGCACTGCGGTTTCTATCGGGTGCAACTACCGATATTTCGGCATGTTCGCGTAATGCATTGGCTAATGCCGCAAGCCCTTCAGCCAAGTATCCGTCATCATTACTTAACAAAATGTGCATTATCAGTTCGCCCTGAAGCAGAATAAGCTATAAAATCAGCCATCTTAGCAACAAAACACTACAAAATCAGCTTTCGTGTCAAAAAAAAACCTCCCCACAGAAGACAGTGATTTATTCCGCCAGACTATCGGTAAAGTGCATGCGGTAAAAAGCGATAAGGTGCTATTAACAGCAGACGTTAAACCTAAGCCCTACCCTAAATCACAAGCCTTTAATGTAGAGGAGCATTTAAGCAATGAGGCCGGATTTGATATTGAGAAAGTGGGGCTTGAAGACTCGATGAGCTTTATGGCGCCGGGGCTGCAGCATAATGTCATGAAAAAACTGCGCAAAGGGCAGTATGGCCTGGATGCGGAAATCGACCTGCACGGGCTCAACAGCAATGAAGCCAAACGGCAATTGCTGCATTTCCTGCATGACTGCGTAGAAGACGGCTGCCGCTGTGTACATATCGTCCACGGCAAAGGTTACCGTTCGCCTGACAACCACCCCATTCTGAAAAACAACCTCAACTTATGGCTAAGGCAGCATAAAGACGTTCAGGCTTTTTGTTCCGCACCGCAAAAAGATGGCGGAACCGGCGCGGTATTTGTGTTGTTGCAACTATCCGAGAAATATAAAACCAATGAAGTCGGGCTCGACTGACTTTCTATACTTCAATAATTTCCCGCAATACTGAAGTCGCATAACTTCCCGCTGGCAAAGTAAAGCAAAGCTCCAGTACATCGTCATTAGCAAACCGCCACTGCATATCCTGCACGCCAACCCTTAGCGCCCGCCTATCGCGGTCAACGGCACTCGTTATCAAGCCTTGAGCCAGTTCGTCATGCGCATCAATAACTGCTTGCTCAATGGCTAGAGCCTCGCCGGACACATCGGCATTTCCCTTGCCCCATAATACGCCGGTAGGATGAATTTCTTTTGCCGCCAGTCGCCGGATGATTTCAGCATCCGGCTGCTCCGACTGGAAACAGCTGTGCGACAAATCAAATTGGTAGGTATCACCTGCAACCGGCTGGTTCCAGTTATTTTGGGTTACCCGGGAAGCTAAAATCCGGTTGAACAGATAAGAGCGGGCCGCAGACAGATAAATGCTGCGTTGCTCCCGCCCCACTTTTGCTCCCTGAAACATTGCCAAGGCTTTGCTGACATTTTGCCCCAGATTGCCAAAACGCTGCGAGCCGAAATAATTGGCGATGCCGTCGGCTTTGATCTGCTCCAGTTGCCGGATGGTTTTTTCTTGATCGCCCTGCCAGTCGCGAATTGTCAGCTTAAAGCTGTTGCCGGATAACACGCCGCGTTTGAGTTTTCTGGCATGGCGCGCCGAGCGCAGCACTTTCATGCTGTCTGATTCAAACTGCGCCCAGTCAAGATCAGCCTTGCCCGGCAGCCAGACGCTGAACCATTGCGTCGTGACGGCATAGCGGTCTTTCAGGCCTGCGAAACTGACATCGCGCTGCCGGACATTGGCGAACCTGGACAGTTGCCTTGCGACATACTCGGTGTTTTCGCCTTTCTTTTCTATCTGCAAAAAAGCGTGTTCTCCCTCTCCCGAGGGTTCAAAAGACAGGTTTTCCTTGACGATGAAGTCTTCGGGCAGGCTGCGGATTTTTCCCTGCCCGGAAGGCCCGCCATAGACATAAGGCCAGACGGGGATTTCAATGTCTTGCATCAGAAAAAGTAGCTAGACTATTTTTCGATCAGGACCACCGCCTGCACGGCAATGCCTTCCTTGCGTCCTTCAAAACCGAGCTTTTCGGTGGTGGTCGCTTTGACGTTGATGCAATCAACCTCCATCTTCAGGTCATCGGCGATATTGCTGCACATGGCAGTTATATAGGGGGCCATTTTTGGCGCCTGGGCGATGATGGTGATGTCGGCATTCACCAGACGGTAGCCTTTTTCCTGCACGATGCCGTACACATGGCGCAATAAGACGCGGCTGTCGGCACCTTTAAATTCAGGGTCGGTATCGGGAAAATGCTTGCCGATGTCGCCCAATGCCGCCGCACCCAATAAGGCATCACACAGCGCATGCAGTACGACGTCGCCGTCAGAATGCGCTTCCAGGCCTTGTTCGTAAGGTATTTTCACGCCGCCTAAAATAACGTCACCACCTTCTTTGAAGCGGTGCACATCGTAACCTTGACCAACTCTTATCATTGCTGCTCCATATAAAATTGTGCTAACGGTAAGTCTTCCGGCCTGGTGATTTTGATATTGTCGGGACGGCCTTCGACGATTTTCGGCTGCAAACCTTTTAATTCCAAGGCACTGGCATCGTCAGTGATGGCTGGATTGCCTTCGGCCTCTTCCAGCGCGGTTTTCAACATGCCGTAACGAAACATCTGCGGCGTCAATGCCCGCCAGATATGGCTTCTATCCAATGTTTCAGTGATGCAATTACCTTGCACACTTTTCAGGGTGTCATGCGAAGACAAGGCAAGAATTCCGCCCACATCGTCATTAACCAAAGAGTCAATGAGATATTGAATATCGGCAGCGGTAATGCAGGGTCTTGCAGCATCATGGACCAACACCCAATCATCATCGGATGCCTTGTCTCTTATGGCCTTTAACGCCGAAAGCACCGAGTCTGCACGCTCTTTTCCGCCGGGTGCGGCAATAATGTTTGCATGTTGTGATATTGGAAGTGTTGGCCAGTAGGGATCTTCCTCAGAAACTGCAACCGCGATGGCTTCAAATACATTGGCCTGCAACAAGCGCGACAGCGTTTGCTCGATGACCGTCTTTCCGGCAAGCTCCAGATATTGTTTGGGTCTATCCGCTTGCATACGTTTGCCGACACCGGCAGCAGGAACAATAGCCCAGAATTTTATTGCGTCAGTCATTATGAATGAAATATATCGGTGAAAGAACGTGCAGGGCGGCCTGTACTGTTCAAGAAAGCCGTCACTTTTATTCGAGAACCTGAAAAAACGTCTCGTCCTCTTTAATCATCCCTAATTCATCACGAGCCCGCTCTTCAATCGCTTCCTGCCCCTTTCTTAAGTCCAGCACTTCAGCGTAAAGCGCTTCATTGCGCTCTTTTTTCTCCTCAACCTCTTTATTCAGTTCTTCAAGGCGCTGCTGATAGGCATGCGTCTGGGCGACGCTGCCATCGCCGAACCATACCCGGTATTGCAGATGAAGA
>JBAZWN010000006.1:0-103254 GCA_041660285.1 Methylobacter sp. | reverse complement strand
TCAGGAAGACGAATCCATTATCGGTGTGACTGCGGCCGCTGAAGCAACCGCTTAATAAACGAAAGACCGGAGGCGGTTTACTGTATTACTGTTGATCTTGGAAATGTATTCTCCCCTACCCCCCCCCCCACAGGAAGAAAGGGTGCAGTTTCAACTCAACAGTAACACAGTTTGCCGCCACTATTCCGTCCTAAAACCTGTCTGTTGGGGGATTACCCACGGCATAAGTAGGAGACACTCATGGCAGCTCTAACAAAAGAAGAGACCGAAGCGCTTATTCAAGAAGTGCTGGAAGTCTACCCGGAACAAGCAAGGAAAGATCGCGCCAAGCATTTGGCGGTTAACGATCAATCCCTGGAAAAATCGAATAAATGCATTACTTCAAACCGCAAATCCCAGCCCGGCGTAATGACCATTCGCGGTTGCGCTTACGCCGGCTCCAAGGGCGTGGTTTGGGGTCCGATTAAAGATATGATCCATATCTCGCACGGCCCGGTCGGCTGCGGACAGTATTCGCGCGCAGGCCGCCGCAACTATTATGTCGGCACCACCGGCATCAATACGTTCGGCACGATGAACTTCACTTCCGACTTTCAGGAAAAAGACATTGTTTTCGGCGGCGATAAAAAGCTCGCCAAAATCATGACTGAAATCGAGGAATTGTTCCCGTTGAACAAAGGCATCAGCATTCAATCGGAATGCCCGATCGGTTTGATCGGCGACGATATTGAAGCGGTCGCAAAAAAAGCCAACAAGGAAATCAACAAACCTGTGGTTCCGGTTCGTTGCGAAGGTTTCCGCGGCGTATCACAATCGCTGGGCCATCACATTGCTAACGATGCGATTCGTGACTGGGTACTGGAAAACCGTGACGGCGATGATACTTGGCCAACTACGCCTTATGATGTCGCTGTCATCGGTGACTACAACATCGGCGGCGATGCCTGGGCTTCGCGTACTTTGCTGGAAGAAATGGGCTTGCGTGTGGTCGCTCAATGGTCCGGTGACGGTACGATTGCGGAAATGGAAAAAACGCCCAAGGTGAAACTGAATTTGATCCATTGCTACCGTTCAATGAACTACATTGCGCGGCACATGGAAGAAAAATACAAGATCCCCTGGATTGAGTACAACTTCTTCGGCCCCACCAAAATTGCCGAATCATTACGCAAGATTGCCGCGTTGTTTGATGAAACGATTCAGGCTGGCGCTGAAAAGGTTATCGCCAAATATCAGGCTGAATACGATGCGGTTATCGCCAAATACAAACCGCGTCTGCAAGGCAAACGCGTAATGCTCTATGTCGGCGGTTTGCGTCCTCGTCATGTTATCGGTGCGTATGAAGACCTGGGCATGGAAGTGGTCGGCACCGGCTACGAATTCGGCCACAACGACGACTATGACCGCACCATCAAGGAAATGGGCAATGCGACGCTGATTTATGATGACGTGACCGGTTATGAGTTTGAAGAGTTCGTCAAGAAGGTTCAGCCTGACTTGATCGGTTCCGGCATTAAGGAAAAGTACATTTTCCAAAAAATGGGCATTCCGTTCCGGCAAATGCACTCCTGGGATTATTCCGGCCCTTATCACGGCTATGACGGCTTTGCCATCTTCGCCCGCGATATGGACATGACGCTGAACAACCCTTGCTGGAAACAGGTGAAAGCACCGTGGAAAACAGCTGAAAGTTCAAACGTAGCGGTCGCTGCAAGCGCTTAATTTTGTGTAGGAGCGGTTTCTCCCCTCACCCGCTCCTACTCCTTCAACCGTCGTCCACAGATTAGTGGCGCGTAGGAGATTATCATGAGTCAAGAAGTAGAAAACATACAACCGAGTTATCCTCTATTCCGTAACGATGAATATAAGGAAAACTTGGCCAATAAACGTGAAGCTTATGAAGAGCGTCACCCCCAGGAAAAAATTGATGAAGTCTTTCAGTGGACGACCACTAAGGAATATCAGGAACTCAATTTTAACCGTGAAGCGTTAACCGTAAACCCGGCTAAAGCCTGTCAACCGCTAGGCGCTGTATTGTGCGCATTAGGATTTGAAAAGACCATGCCTTACGTTCATGGTTCGCAAGGTTGCGTCGCCTATTTCCGTTCTTATTTCAACCGTCATTTTAAAGAGCCTGTTGCCTGCGTTTCAGACTCCATGACTGAAGATGCGGCGGTTTTCGGCGGCCAGAAAAACATGATGGCCGGCTTGGAAAACGCCAAAGCCTTGTACAAACCGGACATCATCGCCGTCTCAACAACCTGTATGGCTGAAGTTATCGGTGACGACTTGAATGCCTTCATCAATAACGCTAAAAATGCCGGACATGTCGAACAGGATTTTCCAACACCTTATGCTCATACCCCAAGCTTTGTCGGTAGTCATACCACTGGCTGGGATAATATGTTCGAAGGCATGTTGAAGTACTTCACCCTGAACCATATGGACGACAAGAAAGTCGGCTCAAACGGCAAGATCAACCTGGTTCCGGGCTTTGAAACTTACTTGGGCAACTTCCGCGTCATGCACCGCATGATGAAAGAAATGGGTGTTGATTACTCGTTATTGAGCGATCCTTCCGAAGTTTTGGATACGCCTGCTGACGGTACTTTCCGCCTGTATGCGGGCGGCACTACCCAAGCTGAAGTGAAAGACGCGCCTAATGCAATTGACACCTTGTTGTTGCAACCTTGGCAGTTGGAAAAAACCAAAAAGTATGTGCAAACTATTATGCATCAACCTGCTACAGCCATCAATATTCCGATGGGCCTGGAATGGACCGATGAATTCCTGATGAAAATCTCCGAACTGACCGGCAAACCGATCCCAGCTTCCCTGGAACTTGAGCGCGGCCGCCTTGTTGACATGATGACCGACTCGCACGCTTGGTTGCACGGCAAAAAGTTCTCCTTGTACGGCGATGCGGATTTCGTCATGGGCATGACCAAATTCCTGCTCGAAGTGGGTGCCGAACCGACCGATGTATTGTGCAACCATGCCAATAAACGTTGGGCGAAAGCGATGGATAAAATGCTGAAAGATTCCCCTTACGGACAAAAAACTGTAGTCCATACCGGCAAAGATTTATGGCATTTCCGTTCACTGGTCTTCACTAACAAACCGGATTTCATGATCGGCAACTCTTACGGCAAGTTCATCCAGCGCGATACTTTCTATAAGGGTGAAGAGTTTGAAGTGCCGTTGATCCGCATCGGTTTCCCAATCTTTGACAGACATCACCTGCACAGAATGACAACTATGGGTTATGAAGGCGCTATTTATATGCTGACAACCCTGGTTAATGCGGTGCTGGAGCAATTGGATAAAGAAACCAAAGGCATGGGTACGACTGACTATAACTACGATTTGATTCGTTAATTGTAATTACTCAGCCACTCAATGCAATGGAACGCAGATGACGCAGATGAATATGATGAACGCAGATTATTTATAAAAATCTTATGTATCATAATTATCAGCGTCATCAGCGTTCCATTTTGCTAACTCAAACGCGTGTAAACGGAGAACTCAATGCCTAGCGTCATGTTAAAAAAGAATGCAGAAGGCAAATTAGTCTTCTACGTACCCAAGAAAGATTTGGAAGAAGTGGCGGAATCCATTGAATTCGACAGCCCCGATAAATGGGGCGGTGAAGTCCTGCTTAGCGACGGCTCAAAGTATTATTTTGAACCGCAGGATGAACAACCGGATTTCCCCGTTACCTTGCGCGCAAAACGTTTAGATTCAGGAGAATAATCATGGCCTTATATATTGTTGCAGCGGATTGTATTTCATGTGGCGACTGCGAACCGGTGTGCCCGACCAACTCCATCACCGAGGGCAAAATTGTCTTTGAAATCGACAAAAAAACCTGCACCGAATGCGAAGGTGATTTTGACGTGCCGCAGTGCGTCAAGGTTTGCCCTATCGACAACTGTATTTTGCCTTTAGAGGCGTAACCCCATGAACAGCCAGGCTATCTCACGAGAACTGGCTTTACGTATCGGGCTGGCGGCTCGCGCTTTGCCCGATACCGACGCCAAACGCCTGCTTTCAGTGCTGACTGACTGCATCGGCCTACCCATCACTGAAGAAAAAATTGCCGGCATTAGTCTGAAAACGCTTAAAACCGGGCTGGCGGGCGAGTTTTCCGATGTCGACGAGCCTTTATTGACGCATGCCTTAAGCATTCTCAATTCCGCTCCAAATGCCTCCACAGGGGCATGGGAAAAAGAAGCCTATGCAGATTGCGATATGCCGAGTTCCGTTCGCATCGCCTGCGCCAGCAATGACGGCATTAACGTTGACGGCCATTTCGGCTCTTGCAGCCAATTCATGATTTATCAGGTTTCAGCCGATGAAGTCCGTTTGATCGACATCCGCCGCACAGATAGCCCTGATGTCCTGGAAACGGAGGACAAAAACGTGTTCAGGGCGGAACTGATTCAGGATTGTCAGGTGCTTTATATCGCCTCGGTGGGCGGCCCTGCGGCGGCAAAAATCGTCAAGCTGGGCATACACCCGATGAAACTGTCAGGCGTTGAATCCATTGCCGGCGTCATCGACCAGCTGCAAACCGTCATTGCCGGTACACCGCCGCCGTGGCTGGCTAAAGTCATGGGTGTTGAAGCGGCCGACCGGTTCAGGTTTGAGAGGGAAGCAACGGGATGATCACCACAGAACAAGTCAACGCCATAGCGGCGAAAATAGAAACTATGGGTGTAGACGAAGTTACTGTTTCCACCCTAAGACAGCAATATCAGCCCATCCATTTCACTTACTGCATGGATGACGATCTGCCCAGTAATACGCCGGTCATTGAGCATAAAGACTTCAATCTTTATTTGATTGACGGCCGTGAACATTGCCTTTGCCTGACCAATGATTATGAGGTTGCAACGGGCATTGTCGTTGCAGAAATCATCCCTGACTGAACGGAACTCATTGCATGTCCGATCATGAAAGCCCTGTCAGCGTTCCTATTGCCGATTGCAGCTTATGTCCGTTTCGCGGCAAAACATTGCTGATGGGCCGCTGCATGCCCGGCGATACCTGTATATTCGTTGAAAGCGGCCGGCAGATCGACCGCTTTTTTCGCGTTAACCCTGCCTATGCCGAGCAATACCTGGGCGATGTTTTTTGGGAAAGACGCGCCATTGCCGTCCGTTACGCACCCCAGAAAGCGCTCGCTAAGCTGATTTATGATGAAGATGAAGTGGTCAGGCGCGCAGTCGCCTATCGTCTGCCTCAAATGCAGCTAAATCTGCTGATTGATGATCCTGATCGGGAAGTGCGCATGACCGTCGCGGATCGCATTGCGCCCGAAGAACTGGAAAAACTGGCTGACGATAAGGACTACATTGTCAGATTAACCGTTGCCAGGCGACTGCCGCCAGGACGCCTGTTTCGTCTTATCCGTGACAAGGATTTGCAAGTCAGGAAAGTGGTTGCCGAACGCTTGCCCGAAGTCAGCCTGGGCTTAATGGCTCATGACGATGCCCCCGAAGTCAGGCGCATCGTCGCCGAACGCATGAGCCCTGATGACGCCGTTACCCTGTTAAACGACCCCGACTGGGTGGTTCGCTATACCGCCGTCAAGCGCGTTGAGCCTGAGGCGCTGGCCTGTCTGCTTGATGATCCCGAGCCTGATGTCAGGGCGGCGGTGCAGGAACGATTAACCAACTATTCCCATGAAACGCATGGGAGCGAGAAACCGGGAACAGTGCATGACTGATCAACACTTTCAACTGGATGGGCAACAGCTCGCAAAAATCTGCAAGCACACCCTGCCCAACTCAAATGATGAATTATTGCTTTCCGAGCTCCAATCGCTCAACCCCGGCTACCCGATCCGGTTGGCCAAAACAGGCGAAGAATGGTATCGCCTGGGCGGCATCGTTGATATGAACGGCAACCGTATCGCCAATAATTTGGTTGAATGGACGGAAAGAACCTATATCGAATGCGGCAAGAACCTGCAAACCCTGATTGATCATGCACGGGAACAAAAGCTGATTGCCACGCGGCAAACCGGCAACACCCTGCATTTTGTCGTGCAAACGGGCAGCAAAGCGGAACAATTCGTACAGATCGACATCGATAAAACCCACGAGACGGCGGATCGGCTGCTTGTCGGCGAACACAACCCGCCGGAAGACCTGGAAGAATTTATTGATCCCCTGGAGCCGGAATGCATAGAAACATCCGGCATAGGAACGCCGCGTTATTCCTACCGGCGTAAAACCGACGTGTCGGTTTTCATGGGTGAAATCAATAAATACCACATCCAGGAACATCCGGTGCAACGCTTTATGGATGACTGGAACCGAAGCAGCGCCATGCAAAAAGCCGCGCTTTCCGACGACTGGATCGTTCGCCCTTTCAGGCATACCGGCCGCTTCGGGGAACAAATAATCAACATTGAGCTTATCAATACCCAGCAAAAACATGTGCCGCAACTGGACGATATTAACGGCAAAAAAGGCGTTGCCCTGCATAACCTGTTAACCCGTTTTGACCGCCAGGCCGGTTACCCCTTTTCCTGGTTCTTTTATATGGTTAAAGGCAAGCTGGTTTCCCCGCACTGCGGCGTAGCGGTTTTCAAGGATATCAGCGGAGATTTCTCTTACTTACCCGAACGCGATGTCGCAGTCCTTAAAGACTGGATCAACACGCCTTACAGCGTGTAGCTAACACTGAATTTTTCATCAACTGCATTATCAACAACAGGAGTAAACACGATGTCAATCGCACAAATAAAAGCATTCTCTGAACAGGCAAAAACAGACCCCGAATTAAAAGAAAAACTGTTAGCCGTGCAAAAAATCAGGGAACTAATCGCATTGGGCAAGGAATACAACTTTGAGCTGGATGAAGTGGAGCTTTACCCGCCCAACGAACCGCAATTTGTCGAAGAACAGCTTTCCGAAAGAATGGCCAAGGCGTTGCTGAGAGTTTAAGTCTTCAGCAGGAGGTTTCACTCCGTATTTTCACGTAGCGTTACCCTAGTAGAAATCAGGCTTTCCTTTCATCCTGGCGAATCAAGATACACCAGGCGATTGGAGAGCCGCAGGCATAAGCGGTCGCATGATCTTTACCGTTTGCCTGAAACAGGATGCTGCCTTCGAGCCATCCACGCAACCCATGCAAGACAAGTTCTTAATAAAAATAACGGCTTACCTTTGTATTTAATCAATTGAGTATGCCACCTTTGATTGTTGCACCCAGGGTACTTAATCATGGCTAATTATAAAAATATCGATCTCGAGGAAGGGTTAATAGGAATGATACGGCATATGCAAGCCGTTGATGAATGCCGGGAAGAGCTGAATAACTTACAAAGCGTCTGGGACAATCTGACCTTGCTGGGGCAGCTGTCCGGAACGGGCACGGATATGAATGGCACCCGCCAGTCCTTTCAAAAATTGACAGGCTCCCTGCTTAATCAGTTAGCAAACGAGACGCTGCGAAAATGTGTGCTGGAAATAACATCGAAGGCGCAAGTCGCAATCGACATCCTGGTCAGGAATCTGTTTGAACGTACCGCCGATATTGGATTCTTGGCTACGGACGACGACATATGCGCGGTGCTCAGGGAGGCTAATAACCTGAAAGGCAAGTATTCCAGAAAGCAGGATATGGAAGCGGGGCTGTCCCGGCTTCGGGACCGGTTTTCCGAATATTTATCCAAATATTCCGTCTATTCCGACGTTGTTTTATTGGATACCGATGGGGATATCCTGGTCCGGCTCAAAGAGCATGACGGGATAGAGCGTACCCGGCATCCGCTTTTAAAGCTTTCCCTGGAGACTTCGGACGGTTACGTGGAAACCTTTGACCGGATCGATTTTTTGCCGGATGAAAGTTGTTCCCTGATTTATTCGTTCCGCGCCGTAGACGACGAAAATAGACCGCTTGGCGTGCTTTGTCTGTGTTTCCGGTTCGATAACGAATTGAAGGGGATTTTTGCCAATCTCGTTGCCCCGGAAGATTGGTCAGTCATTACCCTGCTGAATAGCGATGGACAGGTAATCGCCAGCTCGGATACGTATCATGTGCCGCTGGGAGCCACGTTAACGCCGGTTTTGGATCGGGAATTCCGCGTACTGCGGTTCGCAGGACAGGAATATCTGGCTTCCACGCGCTGCAGCAGCGGCTACCAGGGCTACGCAGGCCCGCAGTGGTATGCGCATGTCATGCTGCCCTTGCAGCACGCATTCAACAAGGATGCCTCCGGTTTGCTCAAGAATATTCCCCAGGAGACACTCGATACCATCATGGAGCGGTCGCAGTTATTTGGTGAAAGCTTGCGCAGCATTCCGCAGCAGGCGGATCGGATTCAGCGTGAACTCAATCGTTCAGTCTGGAATGGAAATGTACGGCAATGCCGTTTCGGGCAGGGAAAAGACACGGGGTTCTCGAAAATTCTGCTGTGGGAAATCAGCAATACCGGAGCCAGAACCCAGTCTGTGTTTCAACGCTCCATCGCCAATCTGCACGAGACTGTCGTTTCTTCGGTGCTTGAAGACAGTCATTTTCAGGCATCCCTGGCGATCGACATCATGGATCGCAACCTTTACGAGCGCGCCAACGATTGCCGGTGGTGGGCGTTAACCTCATCATTCCGCGAGCTACTTGCCGAGGGGGAAATTTCAGACTCTGGAAAAGAAGTCATTTCGGGCATCCTGACTTACATCAACAGTCTGTATACCGTTTACACCAATCTGATCGTTTTCGACGCCAACGGACGAATCGTGGCAGTCTCCAACCCCGGCGAGGCATCCGTGGTCGGACAAAATGTCGGCGAAGAATGGCAGCGGCGCGTTCTCATGCTGGCGGACTCGCAAGGCTATGCGGTATCGGATTTTACCGAGACCCGTTTCTATCAAGGCCGCCACACCTACATCTATGGGGCGGCGATACGGGACCCGGACGGTACGCGGGTTGTCGGCGGCATTGGAATCGTATTCGACTCGGCGCCGCAGTTTTCATCGATGCTGCGCGATGCCCTGCCCAAGGATGCCGAAGGACAGATCGATTCGAGCTCATTTGGCGTTTTTGTTTCGCGGGACGGCCGGGTTCTGGCCTGTTCGGATGATCGATTCAACCCCGGCGATAGACTTACGATTTCCTCGGCCTTGTGCAATCTTAATCCAGGGGAGGAAATGACCGACGTGATTTCACTGAAAGGCCACTACTATGCAATCGGCGCCCATGCCTCCAGCGGTTACCGCGAATACAAGAGCGAGTCCGATTTCTATAAGAATGAAGTGATCGCACTCGTGGGGAAGGAACTGTGCGACATTACCGAAAGTCGGGAGGAAACGGAAGAGATTCCTTGTCCTACCATCCGCTCCGACCGGGGACATGCCGAAACCACTGTGGAAATCGCAACCTTCCGGTTAGGCGATGAATGGTTTGGCATTCGCGCGAACCAGATCCTGGAAGCGGTCGATACCACGAACATCACGCCGGCGCCCGGCTCCGGGGCCGACTGCGTTGGCTATCTGATATACGAAAAACTGCCAATGCCGGTATTCGACATTCGCAATAGGATATGCACAACCGAGAATCATGCGGAACCGGTGAATCGCAAGGCACAGCAAGTCATCGTGATAGAAAAGAACGAAGATACGCGGTTCGGCGTGATCGCGGATGCCCTGGGTGAAATTCCGGAAGTCCACGAGTCGCGCCTGAATACGCTGCCGAACGTGCTGGGAGGCGGAGCGCTGCTTGCGGACGCGGCCATTGCCCCGGACAAACCCGGCGAGGAGTGTTTGCTGCTGGTTCTAAGCAGCGAACGTCTGGCGCATAAACTGGCATCAAGCATGACCGAACGCCCCCTGGTGGCTCCCAACATAGTGACCAAAATAACGACAGCCTGAGCCCTTTTCTGAAATCCGCGGGCTTGCAGCAAAAACAAACCGGGCAACCCGCATGGCGCGAGAAGGTAGTGCGATGTCCTGCGCTACCTCTTCCCGCCGATCCCCATCTCTCGGAAGCATTCGATCGCCTCGCTGGGGCCAAAATCCTCCAGCTCGAACAGTTGGCGCACCTCGATCTCTGCTTCCCTGCCATCGATGGAAGGATTGGGGAAACGTTTTGTCCATTCGATCGCCTCTTCTCTCGACTTCACCTGGATTAGCGTGTACCCGCCGATAAGCTCCTTCGTTTCAGCGAATGGCCCATCGATCACACTGCGTTTTTCTCCTGAATATTTGATGCGCCAGCCCTTCGAACTCGGCTGGAGCCCGGAGGCATCGAGCAGCGCTCCAGCTTTCACCAGTTCTTCGTGGTACTCCGCCATTTCTGCAATGAGCGTTTCCGGCGGCATGACGCCGGCTTCCGTGTCCTTGCTGGCTTTAACCATAATCATGAACCGCATCGTCGCGTCGTCTTGTTGCTTCGTGTTTGTTGTCATCGTGCTCTCCTATTGATCCGTCTTCTTTATCGTAATTCATAAGCTTGCTTTAGCTTTTCGATGTCGATTTTCTTCATTTGCAGCATGGCCTGCATCACCCTTCCCGATTTGGCGGGATCGGGATCACTCAATAATTCAATGAGGATATTGGGAACAATCTGCCAGGACACGCCAAATTTGTCGTCCAGCCAAGCGCATTGGTTTTCTTTCCCGCCTTCGGAAAGCTTCTCCCAATATTCGTCCACCTCGGCTTGCGTTTCGCAGTGTACGACAAACGAAATGGCGGGCGAGAACTTGTACACCGGACCGCCATTGAGCGCCGTAAATACTTGCCCGTCCAGCTCGAAACTCGCCGTCATCACCGAGCCCTTCGGTCCCGGCCCGGCATCGCCATAACGATTGACGCTCAAGACTTTCGAGTTCTTGAAAACAGAAACATAAAAATTCATCGCCTCTTCGGCTTGATGATCGAACCACAAAAACGGGGTGATTTTTTGCATAAGGATTTACTCTTAAATTTAATTTAAATAAGCGACTATAACTAGACCTTCGATTGACTCATCTCGAAGTAATGGACAGGACGGATCTCAATGCCCCAGCCAAACTGCTCGCCCGCACTCACTTGCATGGCCGGATGCAGCGAGGCTAAGCGGATCGCTTCCTCCATATCCCGTGCTTCTATGAGGAATGCACTGCCTATCATCTCCTTGGTTTCAATAAAAGGGCCGTCGGTGATCCTCACTTTCCCGTCCACGCGCCGCAAACATTTGCTCTCCAAGACAAGGCCGGCATCGACAAGCAAATGGCCGCGCCTGTAGAATTCCTCCAGGTGGGGCTGACATTCGCGCATGACAGCATCGGTTTCGGCCTTGGGACGGGCATCCATTTTCTCTGGATCGAAGTAACCCAAACATAAGTATTTCACAGCTTCTCCTCACGGTTTGTTCCGGCTCGCGGAACCCTCACTGCTTTTCGGCAACAGCCTTCAACCCGGCCAGGCTTTCCTCGAACTTCCCGCCGATCATCTTGTCCATGCTGCACACAAGTCCCATCAATTTCGAGAGGTAGGGGCTAGGGCCGAAAATCGCCTGCGTGACCCGTGTCAATCCGCCGTCGGCTTGCAGCGTAAACTCCAAAGTGTTCTGGGCCGCGAAAGGTTTGATGAAATCCATCTTGATCATAATCCTGGACGGCGCTGACTCGATGATCTCCATACGCCCCTGACCGATCTCCTTGTTGCCCTCCCATTCATACACTGCGCCCGGGCCGCTGGCCGCGCCGCTGTATGCTCTCTTCATATCGGGGTCTACTTTTTCCCAGGCCGACCAGGTCTGCATGATGTGCAGATCGTTGATCAGCGGAAAAATCATTTCCGGCGACGCCTCAACGCTGATCGAACGCTGGACACGGAAAGTATCGGGTTTGGTCGCTGCATAGATCAGCACTGCGACAAGTAGCACGGCCAATACGATGATTATGGTCTTGATCATTGGTTTCCCCTGTAAAGTATTAAATCGGCAAGCCGGCAATCTCGATCACCGGCCTAACTTCGACGGTGCCTTTGCGCGCCATCGGAATCCGCTCGGCTATGGCTATCGCCTCGTCAAGATCCTTGGCGTCGACAAGAAAGTAGCCGCCCAGTTGTTCGCGGGTTTCCGCGAACGGGCCGTCGGTCACAAAGCGTTTGCCCTCGCGCACCCGGACGCTGGTTGCCATTGCGGCGGGTTGCAACGGGCTGGCGGCCAGAAACTGGCCGTTAGCTTTGAGCTGATGCGCGAGCTGGGTGGACTCGACGTAACATTCTTCACGCTCGGCCTCGTCCAGCACATGTTCTTCATGGTAAATCAACAGCATATATTTCATTAGTATCTCCGCGGTTGCATTGTTAGCCCTGGCATGTTGCGCCCGGCTCCATGTAGACCAATTCCCAGATATGACCATCCAGATCCTGAAACCCATGCCCATACATGGAGCCATGGTCTTGCGGCTCGTTATAAGTGGTTCCACCGGCGGCGACGGCCTTGCGCACCATTTCATCGACTTCTTTACGGCTCTCGGAAGACAGGCACACCAGCACCTCTGTACTTTTCGTGGCATCGCAAATTGCTTTGGGCGTGAAAGTCTTGAACTTGTCCTCGGTCAACAGCATGACGAAGATGTCATCGCTGACGATCATGCAAGCGGCAGTCTCGTCAGTAAATTGCGGATTGAATACATAGCCGAGTTTGATAAAAAACGCCACAGACTGGTTGAGGTTTTTTACCGGCAGATTTACGAAAATTTGTCTGGACATCACTGTTCCTCAATCGGTTTTTGGCAGATACGTTATGACGTTGATAATGGCGCCCTGCGGGTCTTGCAGCACGCAGAAGCGTCCGACCTGAGGGATGTCATGCGGCGGCAGACACACCTTGCCGCCCATCTTTACGGCCAGCTCGGCGGTGGCATCCACGTCGTCCACCGTGACATACACACCCCAATGAGGCGGTGTCCCCTCGCAATGGGCCGGTATTTTCATGATGCCGCCCATATGCTCGCCGCCGTATTTCACCAGGTTGTACTCCATGTCAGGGATGGGCGCTGGTTCCAGTGTCCAGTTGAACAGCTTGCCGTAAAAATGCTTGGCAGCCTCGGCATCGGTGGTCAGCAGTTCACACCAGCTGAATGCGCCATGAAGTTGGCATTTATCCATGTTTTTCTCCTTATGTGATTGATAAAAAATATTTGCCGACGCTATTGTGAGCCGGCGCAGGCAGGCTGAGCCGCGAAGAAAGCCTCCATTCTGCCTTGCAGTTCATTCGGATCGACATCTTCGACATGCGTGGCAATCAGCCAGTGATGGCCGAATGGATCGGTCACCGCACCCATGCGATCGCCCCAGAATTGGTTGGCGGGTTGCATGGTTTCCGTAGCACCCGCCTTGATCGCAGCGTCAAAGACAGCGTTGGTATCAGTGACATAAAGATGTAGTTTGACCGGAGTTCCGCCCAGTGTTTTAGGCGAAACATCGGTGCACTGCGGATTTTCGTCCGAGAGCATGAAGATTGAATCGCCTATTTTAAATTCGGCGTGAGCTATTTTTCCGCCGGGGCATTAAGACGGAACAACTCGGTAGCGCCGAAGGCTTTTTGGTAGAAGTCAAGCGCATCGGCCGCGCCCTGGACGACCAGGTAGGCGGTTAACGTGTGGCAACCGTCCGGTATGGGTTTGATTTTTGTGGTCATGATTATTCTCCTGTTTTAGGGTTAAGTGGTTGAAAAATATTGCCCGCACCGTTAGTCGAATGGCGAGCGCCGAAATCGACATTGCTATCAAAATTTTTTTGCCGAGGCTAAACAGTCAATATTGCAGGCTAACGCGAGGCATCCGCATCGGCAAATCCGAGCGCCTGCAGCGTTTGCTCGTCCTCAGCAACCGGCCTCACTTCGACGCAGCCGTGCTTAGCCCCAGGAATCCGCGAAGCCACCTGCAACGCCTCGTTCAGATCCCTGGCCTCTATCAGGTAGTAGCCGCCGAACTGTTCCTTGGTTTCCGCGAAAGGGCCGTCGGTAGTCGTGACCTTGCCGTTTCGCACCCGTAGCGTAATCGCGGCGCTGGATGGCAGCAGCCGGTTGCACCCAAGGTAATGGCCGCTGTCCCTGATGGCTTGGGTAAATTCCGAGTATTCTTCGAAGTGCTTCTTCGCAACGGCTTCTGGCATCTGCTCCATTACAGTTTCGGCACAAATCAGGCATAAGTATTTCATGGTTAATTCCTCCGGTTTAAAAAACTGTTCACATCGGATAGTCGTTCGGGGATGGGTGATTTCGACATGGCACACAAAATCGGGATAACTTTTTCAAGGCCTCCTTTTTTCAGGACGAATCATCGGATGTCACCCTCATTCGCCGACGTAGTCAGACTACAGACTTAACCCGGCAGTTCGCGCAGCCTGCGCTCGAGAAAGCGCCGCTCCGGCTCCTGCCGGGTGAGACCGAGAGCTTGTTCGTAAGCGGCTCGGGCTTCCGCCGTTTTCCCCAGACGCCGGCACAGGTCCGCCCGCGCCGCGTGCGCCAGATGATAATCCGCGAGATCGCCGCGTCCCAGGATCTCGTCGACGAGATCAAGCCCGGCGGCAGGCCCGTCCCGCATCGCCACCGCCACGGCATGATTCAGCCCGATCACGGGCGATGAATCGGCTTGCATCAGCATCCCGTAGAGGGCGGCTATTTGCGCCCAATCCGTGGAGGCAGGGTCGATCGCGTTGGCATGCACGGCCGCGATTGCCGCTTGCAAGGTGTAGAGGCCGAACCGACGCGACAACAACGCCCGTTCCACCAGCGCCGATCCTTCTTCGATCTGTTCCCGGTTCCACAGCTCGCGATCCTGATCGTCCAGCAGGATCAGCTCGCCGCTCGGAGAACTGCGTGCGGCGCGGCGGGACTCCTGGAGCAGCATCAGCGCCAGCAAGCCCTGCGCTTCAGGCTCGGGCAGCAGTTCGACCAGCAGCCTTCCCAAACGGATAGCTTCTTCCGACAGGTCGTGCCGGGGCAGCAACGCACCGGATGACGCGGAATATCCCTCGTTGAATACCAGATAGATCACGCGCAGAACGCTGTCCAATCGATCAGGGAGATCGGTCAGCGAAGGAACCTGATAGGGAATGCGCGCATCGCGGATTTTCGCCTTGGCGCGCACGATACGCTGGGCCAGCGTCGCAGCAGGCGTGAGGAATGCACGCGCAATCTCTTCCGTAGCGAGGCCGCACACCTCGCGCAGAGTCAGCGCCACCTGCGCGTCCGGCGACAGCGCCGGGTGGCAGCAGGTGAAGATCAGCCTTAAGCGGTCATCCTCGACGCCTTCACCGTCCCAAGCTTCAGCATCTTCGCTAGCGAGATCGGCCAGCGCGTCAGCGTCTTCCAAAACGTCGAACCGGGCGCGGCGGCGAATGCCGTCGACGGCCTTGAAGCGGCCGGTCGATACCAGCCAGGCCTTAGGATTGGCCGGTACACCGTCACGCGGCCATTGCTCCAGCGCAATCCTGAAGGCCTCGTGCAGCGCTTCCTCGGCGAGATCGAAGTCGCCGAGCAGGCGGATCAGCGTGGCGAAGATGTGCCGCGAATCGGATCGGTAAAGCGCGTTCACCGTCTCGCGCACGGCATTCTCACTCGTTGGCGGCAAGTTCGGTCGCTGCTGTTTGGTCTTCACGACCATTCTCCACGGTAACTGGGTAATGTCATATTGGTTAATGAGCGCAGATAACGAAATATTTTTGATGTTTTCATCTTTAGCGAAGCGCCCGGTACGCCTCGCTATCAGAGAACCCGCCGCCGGAATTCGGCATCAGGCGGCCTTGCTTCCGGCATTTTCTCTTCTTCCCAGCAGGGGCAACCGAGCCGGTTACCGCAAATGCCTGAAAATCCGGGCGAAGCGGTTCAGCATCTCCAGCGTACCCTGCTTAATCAAACCTTTCTCAACCGCATAGTCGTTCTGGTTTTCCCCAAAACCCAGGGTGAGGAATTCGAGCCTGGTCGCAACCACAACCAAATCCGGTTTTGATGCCGGACCGAGATGCCCTTCCGCCTTGCCGTCGCTGACCGTGAGATGGAATACCTCATCGTCGATACGAAACTCATAAGTTTCCGAAATCCCCTGCGCCGCTTCGGGATCGAACGTGACCAGCAGCGCCTGCATGGCCCAGCTCGGGCGGAAAAACTCTTCCGGTTCCGGAGTGCCGAGCAGCGAGAATCCCCATTTCACCAGCGCCCCGACCACGCTTCCAAGCCCGCGGCCGCGCTCGGTCAGTTCATAAATCGCCGAGGCCGCAGGCGGCGGCAGCTTGCCTCTGGCAACCAGCCCGTGCCGTTCCATTTCCTTCAGTCTTGCCGACAGCAGATTGGTGCCGATGCCCGGTAGGGCATCGTGCAGATCCTTGAACCGTTTGGGGCCTGACAGCAGCTCACGGGTAATCAGCAGCGTCCAGCGTTCGCCGACGATATCCAGCGCCTTGGCCAGGGCACAAAACTGATTGTAACTGCGGGGTGTTTTGCTCATGGCTGAATTCTCCGGCAAAAAAAAATTAAAGTCAAAATAATATAATTGACGCTATATGATTTTAAATCTATAACTATACGAAATTAAATTTTAACAGAGGAGTCACCATGAAACGCTATCTGGAATGGATATTACGTCACCGCATCGCCGTTATCGCGATCATCCTGCTTGTCACTGCCGCCGCCGTCAGTCAGGCGCGGCATCTGAAAATCATCATCGACCCAAACACCATGCTGCCGCAGTCTCATCCTTATGTGACGACGAACAACGAGGTGGAGCGGATTTTCGGCTCGAAGTACCTGGTGGTGGTCGGCATTACGCCGCAGCAGGGCGACATCTATCAGCCAGCCGTTCTGGAGAAAGTTCAGCGCATCACCTCTGCCCTGCTGCAAACACCCGGCGTCGTGAAAGAGAACCTGCTCAGCCTTTCCGCGCGCAGGGTCAAGAATATCGCCGGCACTGCCGATGGGCTGGACGTCAAACCGCTGATGGAAACCGTGCCGCATACCGCCGAACAGCTGGCCGCATTGCAGCAGGCTGTACACAGCAACCCGGTCTATTTGAACAGCATCGTTTCCAACGACGAACATACCGCCGCCGTCATCGCCGAATTCAGGGACGGTCCCGGCGGTTTCCGCTCCATGATTGACAAGATCGAGCCCATAGTCGAACGCGAGCGCGATGTCTCCGTGGAAATCAACATCGGCGGCATGCCGAGTTTTCTGTCCCGGATCGAAATTTATTCCGAACGCATGGCGCTGCTGCTGCCGATCTCGCTGGTTGTTGTCGGCGTGGTGCTCTACGGCGCGTTCCGTTCCAAGCAGGGCTTGATTCTGCCGCTGACCACAGCCGGTCTCGCCGTCGCCTGGGGTATCGGCGTGATGGGGGCATCGGGCATTCCGATGGACGTTTTCAACGCCTCGACACCTATCCTGATTCTGGCCGTGGCATCGGGACACGCGGTGCAGATGCTCAAGCGCTTTTACGAGGAGTACCACCGCCTGCGCGAAACGACCGGGCTGACGCCGAAAGCGGCCAATCATCAGGCGGTGATCGACTCGCTGCTCCATGTCGGGCCGGTCATGATCACCGCCGGGCTGATCGCCTCGCTGGGATTCTTCTCGCTGATCGTTTTCGAGATCAGCACAGTGAAAACCTTCGGCATCTTCACCGGCATCGGCATTCTGGCGGCATTAGTCCTGGAAATGACCTTCACCCCCGCGGTGCGCTCGTTACTGACGCCGCCAAACGACAATGACCGCCTGATTGAACAGCAGCCGAGTCTTGCCGACAAGGTGACCGACACCATCACGCGCTGGGTCACGGGGCCGAAACGGCGCAGGCTGTATGCGGGCGTATTCGCTTTCATCCTGCTTGCCGTTGCAGGCATGGGGCGGGTGATAGTGGACAACTCCACTAAGAGCTTCTTCTCTCCCGATCTGCCTTTCCAGCAGGATGACAAGGCGCTTAATGCCCGCCTCGGCGGCACCAACACCCTTTACTTCATGATCGAGGGCAAGGATGAGGATGCCATTAAAGATCCTAAAACCTTGCAGGCTATGGATGACGTGCAGCGTTTTCTGGAGCGGCAGCCCTACGTGGGCAAAACCCTGTCCATAGCCGATTTCATCAAGCGCATGAATCAGGCGATGAACGGCGACGATCCCGGCCATTTCAGGATTCCCGAAAGCCGCGATTTGGTATCGCAGTACCTGCTGCTGTATTCGATGTCGGGTGAACCGGGCGACTTCGATTCCTATGTCGATTACGGCTATCGCACGGCCAACATCACGGCTTACCTGAAAACCGACAGCAGCGCCTATGTCGAATCGCTGATCGCCAAGCTGAAGGCATACGCCGCGACGCGGTTCGACGGCAGCGTGCATTTGAGCATCGGCGGCAACGTGCCGCAAAGCGCGGCGCTCAATGAAGCCATGGTGCATGGCAAGCTGCTCAACATCCTGCAGATCTGCGCGGTGGTGTTTGTCATTTCAGCCCTGGCGTTCCGCTCCTTCGTCGCCGGATTCCTGGTGCTGGTGCCCTTGCTGGTCGCGGTGATCGTCAATTTCGGCCTGATGGGCTGGAGCGGCATCCTGCTCAACATTCCCACCTCGCTCACTTCCGCGATGGCGGTGGGTATCGGCGCCGATTATGCAATTTACCTGATTTTCCGGCTGCGCGAGGAACTGGCGAACGGCCATGACGAAATCGCCGCCACCCGCAATGTGCTGGCTTCCGCAGGCAAGGCCACGTTGTTCGTCGCATCGGCGGTGGCGGCCGGTTACGGCGTCCTGTTGCTGTCGTTCGGTTTCTACATCCACATCTGGATGGCCATTCTGATCGCGGTCGCCATGATGGTCAGCGCCTTTGCCGCCTTGCTGCTGATTCCGTCGCTAATTCTCAGTTTTCGTCCCAACTTTATTTTCAGGAGAACTCCCATGAAACTCAACCCTACTCCCATCGCTATGCTTGTACTGGCAATCGCTACCGGACTTTCCGTGCATTCCGGGGAAACCCAAGCCGCCGATCCGGCAGTCGCCGAAATCATGCAAAACAACTTTGTGGTCAGCAAGGTCGCCGATTCGGTTTCGGACGCGACCTTCACCTTGGTCAACAAATCCGGGCAGGAACGCGTCAGGCAAACCTTCGGCACCACCAAACTGCAGGACAACGGCATCGACAACATGCGCATGACGCAGTTCCTGTCGCCCGCCGACATCAAGGGCACCGTATCGCTGCTGCTGGAACATGCCGACCAGGAAGACGACATCTGGATCTACCTCCCGGCCCTGAAAAAAGTGCGGCGCATGGTGGCCAGCAACAAAAAGGACAGCTTCGTCGGCACCGACTTTTCCTACGGCGACGTGATCGGCCACAAGGTCGGCGAATGGGATCACCATCTGCTCGGCGAAGAAGTCGTCGACGGCAGCCCCTGCTATGTCATCGAATCGCTGCCGAAAACCGGCGATATCAGGGACAGCAGCGGCTATTCCAAACGCAAGAATTGGATACGCAAAGATAATTTCGTCAGCGCCAAAGCCGAGTTCTGGGATGAGTCGGGGCAGGCGCTAAAGACCAGCCATTTTACCGACATCCGCCAGGTCGATCCCGAACACGGCAAGTGGCAGGCGATGCGGCTGGAGGCCGACAACCTCCAGACCGGGCATCGCACTGTCATCCAGTACGGCGATTTCAAGGTAAACCAGAAAGTGCAGAACGATTTCTTCACCACCCGCTATATGGAAAAAGAGCAATGAGGCTAGCCGCCCCGCTGCTGGCGGTTTTCGGCGGCTTGCTGCTGATTTGTCAAATGGGCCGGGCCGAAGACAACGCGCCTGGGCTGCCCGGCATCGTCCAGAGTCTGGCGATCAGCGGTTCGGCGCGCGCCGCTTACTGGTCGTCTTCGATGAATCTTGACGGCAAAAACAACCTCCCCGTCGGGGCTTTGTGGCTCAAGGCCGAACCCAGGCTGGGCAAGGATACGGCGATGGTCGTCGAAGGCTGGGTGATGAACGACGATGCCATCAGGGGCGGCGGTCGCCAGGGCAGGCTGCGGGAAGGCTATCTGAGCGCCTCGCTGGGCGATGCCGACTTCCGTATCGGCAAACAGCTGGTCATTTGGGGACGCGCGGATCGGCTGAATCCAACCGACAACATTTCCCCGCGCGACTATACGCTGCCGGTTGCCGAAGACGACGACCAGCGGCTGGGCGCCTATACCGCCAAGGCTGTTTACAACTTCAAGGACTGGTCGCTGACAGGTCTATGGGTGCCGAAATTTGCGCCCAATGTCCTGCCGCTGCCGCATACGCCGGGGCTGAACTTCGGCGAACGCGTGCCGGATGCCCAGCAAGGAGGGATCAAGATCGAGCAGACGGGCAAAACCATCGACTGGTCCATGTCGTATTATCACGGCCTGGACCTTAACCCGGACATCAGCGTCGCATCCTCCGGCGGCAACGGCGTGAACCTGCAACTGGATCATAACCGGCTCCGTGTTTTCGGCACCGACGCCGCCACCGTACTAGGCCGCTATTCGCTGCGCGCCGAGGCGGCCTACACCTTGACCGAAGACCAGGAAGGCGGAAATCCGTTCATCAAAAATCCGTTCTTCTATCTGGTTGCAGGCGGCGACCGCAGTTTTTTCGAATACCTCAATATCAACCTGCAGTATTACTTCCGCCAGGTTACCCGTTATCAAAACCCGCTCGATCAGCCCGACCCGCTGCTGAGGACCGTGGCGATCCAGGAGGCAGTCGTCAACAACCAGTTCGAGCGCGTCCAGCACGGGCTGACGTTCCGCATCAGCAACAAGTGGCTGAATGAAACCCTGGAAGGCGAGATTGCCGGCATCGCTTCCTTGACCCGGCCTGACTACGTGATCAAACCGAAGCTGGTCTATGCCTTTAACGACCACTGGAAAGGCTCACTGGGCGTCAACCTGTTTCGCGGCGAAAATACCGGCTTCTACGGGCGGCTGCGCGACAATTCGGCGGTGTTTGCGGAGATTAAGTACGGATTTTGACTGTCATCCAGCTCAGCCGGGTAGACGGCTATCGCCTCTATCCATCTTACGAGTTAAACCAACGATTGAAGCACAAGCTGCTCAATGCCCTGAATGTGACGGTGGTTCTGATACTACATCAGTTCTACGCAAAATATATCTATCTGCAAGTTCGCCAGCGATGCGATTGCCATTGCTGTCGAGCTGAACAAGCATGTTTTCGCCGACATAATATTGCTGTGCAGTTGAGCCATTGCGTGGCGTTAAGACAATCGTATTGGCGTTATCATCCCACGTGAACTTACCTTTTTCCACGAACTCTCTCGGTGACTTGCCGGCGTATTGGGTAATCAGGATATAACTATTGTTTTTGTTTAAAGCGAGCGAAGTTTTAACTCCCGCGCAATCGGCACAGGGCGTAAAACCTCTATAAATACCCGGCCAATCAAGGCTATTGTGGGCATGGTGTGCATCCTGATCCTGTGTCCCGGTCATTTCAGCAAAAACCGGGCTGTAACCCGAAAAAACTGCGATGAAGAGAAAAAAAGCCGGAATTTGTTTAAATTGTTGTCTAAATGTTCGCATATTTACTCCTCAGCAAAGCGACGATAATAGTAAAGGTGAACGGGTAGAACGCTTTACCGTGTGCCGATTATAAACGAACTTCATGAAAAGCACTCACTATGGCATAGCTGGTTGGTTGTTGACTGCTGATAACCAAGTGCCAGCCCGAGTTGAATGATTTGTCAGTCAGGCCGCAACTTCCTATTCCGCGTATAAAATTTATGCGGTTATTAAAGTCATTTCAACGCATAACTTTTGATGTTTAAGAACATTGTTATACGATAACAAATTGATAAGACCAATAAATGCCTTATGGCTAATAAATAAGGAAACACCATGTTCTCATTGCAAACCATCTTCGGCAAAGGCGATAAATTTTATGGCTTGCTTGAAGCCAGTGCCGAGTCCGCGCATTCATCGGCCAGGGCATTGATCGAGCTTCTAAGTACGCCAGCGACGCAACAATCATTGGAAAAATTTAAACAGGCGCGTCGCCGGGAAAAGAATTTATTCGCGCAAATCAGCGAGGAACTGGTCAATACTTTTGTTACCGTGCTCGACCGTGAAGATATTGAAGCCCTTAACGGCGCTCTTTATAAAATTCCCAAAGTCGTGGAAAAGTTTGCGGAGCGGTATACGCTGGCCTTGGGCCGTATTGGTGATGTGGATTTCACCAGCCGTGCCGCGATGCTGGAACAAGCCTGCGAAGTCCTGGAGCAAATGGTTGGACTGTTGCGTAAAGGGATGGATTTGGACGAAATCAAAAAATTAAACGATCAGTTGCAAACCCTTGAAGCCGAAGCGGATCGCCAAATACTTGAGTTGTATCGGGATGCCTACAACAATGAAACCGATCCGATCCGCTACCTGGTAAAAATGGATTTGTTTGAAATCCTCGAAAAAGCGATTGACCGCTGCCGCGATGCCGGCAATGTCATCTACCATATCGCCTTAAAAAATTCATAAAGGGTTATCATGCTGACCTTGCTCTTGCTTGTCATTCTGGTAGCGCTGGTATTCGAGTTCATCAACGGCTTCCACGACACCGCGAACTCTATTGCCACGGTTGTTGCCACCAAAGTATTAACGCCAGCGCAAGCGGTAATACTTGCCGCAGCCACCAATCTGGTCGGTGCGTTATCGGGTACGGCAGTCGCCAAAACCATTTCGTCGGGACTGGTGGACACCGGCATGGTGAATATCACCTCCGAAGTCCTGATCTGCGCGCTGACTGGCGCAATTATCTGGAATCTTATTACCTGGGCATTGGGGCTGCCATCCTCTTCCAGCCATGCCCTGATCGGCGGCTTATGCGGCGCAGCGCTTGCAGCCGGAAACAATAATTTCGATGTTTTGATATGGTCGAAAACGGCGGCAGTCTGGACGGAAAATAAAGGTTTGCTTTGGAAAGTCGTGATTCCCATGATCAGTTCGCCGGTTGCCGGTTTTACCTTGGGCATCGTTATCATGGGCGGCTTGATGGCTATCATCAGCGGCATGAATTCCGCGGGCGGCGCCATGGAGCGAATGGCGCGCCCAAAATGGGTTAATGCGGTGTTCGGGAAGGCCCAGCTTTTGTCAGCCGGTTATATGGGATTTGCGCATGGCAGCAACGATGCGCAAAAAACCATGGGCATCATCGCCTTGGCAATTTTTACCGCCAACAGCGCCGGCACGCTCGATCAGTTGCCGCACTGGGCTGAATTCTTACGGCCGGATGGAGGAGAAAAAGACATCGACACCTGGATCGCCTGCACTTGCGCTTTGGTCATGGCGCTGGGCACTGCGGTAGGCGGCTGGCGTATTATCAGGACTCTCGGGCACAAAATGGTCAAGCTGCACCCGATAAACGGTTTTGCGGCGGAAACCAGCTCGGCGACAATCTTGTTGACCGCTGCCCATTTCGGCATGCCGGTTTCCACCACGCACAGCATTTCAACAGCGATTATGGGCGTAGGTTTTGCCAAGAACCCTCACGCGCTTAAACTTTCCGTCATCGAACGGATTGTTTGGGCGTGGATTTTGACGATTCCGGCAGCGGCGGGAGTATCCTGGGGTATGGTGAATTTGTTGTTTCTGTTGCATTAGAGGAAACGGATTTTGCTTTGCAATCCAGCTTAGCCGGGCAACTCGCTACTGGCTATCGAACTGCCGATAACCAAGTGCCTGATAGGCTCGCCCCTAAACCGACGGTCGAAGATTTATCTTTCAAAACACAACATGGTGCAATACGGCTAATGCCTATTGCACCCTACGGATTATGCCACTGCGTTGGCTTTATTCCCCTTAAACTGTTTATTGATTAACTCAGTTACCTTGGGTAAAAACTCCTCTATGGTGTCACCATAATTAGCAATCAGTTCTCCGCACTCTATAAACTGTTGTGAATTTTCATAATTTGCAAACCAAATATCTTTATCAGTTTCATTTGATAAAATCATGGACTGATCATAAATAAACTTATCGATAATAGTATGTTTATTCATAATGTCACTGAGCTCATTTTCTAATTCAGGAAAATAAAGATGAAAAATCACTACAGCCTTTATGACAGGCGATATTGGATCGACGAAAGTTTTGTTATGGGGGCACAAACTTCTCATGCTGCTAATAAGCCAACGTTGACTTTCTAATAATATTTCACCCAAGGCTTCCGCTTTTTCTCGCAGCAAAGAATCTTTTTCCCTTAAAACGGCGTTTCGATGCGATTCTTCCTCTTTCAACATGGCGTTATGATGCGATTTTTCTTCCCTTCTCATAGAAGACCAATGGACAAAGATATTAGAAAGAGCCAAGCCAATAAAAGCAATAAACGAGGCAATAACAACAGGAGAGAATCCGTAAATAAGTTGTTCTTTGTTGTTAATGGCAGTACCGCAACTAGGTGAGCAAGCTAGAACACCTAAATCAGTAATTGTATAAAAAGCGTCAGCAGGTGTAGATAACAAAATGGCAACCAATATAACCAAGCGTCTTACAAGAAAATTCATACCAAGCTCTAAGAAAAATTAAGTGAAAATATTGCACTAAATTTACCACATACAAAAATGTTAGTATTCAAGACAACTTAAAAGCATTAGATATGACTGTCCGCAATTGGACGAACTGAGTCATTCTCGAAAGACCGAGTTCAACCCGTAGACATTTACAACATTCGAGTTGGCCACACTCCGTCAGGGTCATGGAATCAGGTCTCCAATTGTACATCTATTAATTCCCCGTGCTCCCAACCAGTCTTGTAAGCCGGAATAAGGTCATTGCTCCAACAAGCCCGCTTGTCATATCCATCCACCAACTTTGTAAGCTTTGCTACAAACAAAATCCAAACAAACCCCAACAATTTCAACACCATATAGAATGGCACAACGCTTGCTTTAGCTTAGATAAACAAAGCTATTGGTTAAGCCGATGAAATCAACTAAAGACATTGCCGCGCTGCTGGACGAACCGGCCTGCGAGCATAACAAGAAGGAAAAGTCCGGTTGCGCCAAACCCAAACCCGGCGCTTCGGCGGGCGGTTGCGCTTTTGACGGGGCGCAGATCGCCTTGCTGCCGATTGCGGATGTCGCGCATATCGTCCACGGGCCTATCGCCTGTGCTGGCAGCTCCTGGGATAACCGGGGCACGCGGTCTTCCGGGGCGGACTTATACCGCATCGGCATGACCACCGACCTGACCGAGCAGGACATTGTCATGGGTCGCTCGGAAAAACGGTTGTTCCATGCGATCAAGCAGGCGATAGACAGCTATCATCCCCCCGCCGTGTTTATTTACAACACCTGCGTTCCGGCCTTGGTTGGCGACGATATTAATGCCGTTTGCAAATCCGCCCAGGAACTCTGGGGCGTTCCGGTCGTGCCGATTGATTCTGCCGGATTTTACGGCACCAAGAATCTGGGCAACCGCATTGCCGGTGACGCGATGGTCAATCATGTGATCGGCACCCGCGATCCCGATCCCCTGCCTTTAACCGTTCAACGCGCGGAAATAAAAATCCATGACGTTAACCTGATCGGCGAATACAACATCGCCGGCGAGTTCTGGCATGTGCTGCCGCTGTTCGATGAACTGGGCTTGCGCGTGTTGTGCACTTTATCCGGCGATGCGCGCTTCCGCGAAGTGCAAACCATGCACAAGGCCGAAGTCAACATGATGGTGTGCTCCAAAGCCATGGTCAATGTCGCCCGCAAGTTACAGCAACAGTACGGCACGCCTTGGTTTGAAGGCAGTTATTACGGCATTACCGACACCAGCCAGGCCTTAAGGGATTTCGCCAAGGCCCTTAACGATGAGGATTTAACGGAGCGCACCGAGGCGCTGATACTGCGCGAAGAAACCCGGATCAGGAAAGAACTGGAGCCTTGGAAAGCGCGCCTGAAAGGCAAGCGGGTGCTGCTGTTTACCGGCGGCGTTAAAAGCTGGTCGGTGATTTCCGCGTTACAGGATTTGGGCATGGTGGTGGTTGCGACCGGCACCAAGAAATCCACTGAAGAAGACAAGGCCAGAATCCGCGAGCTGATGGGCGAAGATACGGTGATGATCGACGACGGCAGCCCCAAGGCGTTGCTGAAAATCGTCCATGATTACAAAGCCGACATCCTGATCGCCGGCGGCCGCAACATGTACACGGCGTTAAAAGCCAAGGTGCCGTTTCTGGACATTAACCAGGAACGCGAATTCGGTTATGAAGGCTACCAAGGCATGCTGGAGCTGGTGCGTCAACTGGCGTTGACGATTGAAAGCCCTGTCTGGGAGGCGGTTAGAGCGCCTGCGCCGTGGAAAAAATCCCCCCTGCCCCCCTTTGCTAAAGGGGGGAATGAGATCGAAGAGGTGAGCAATGGCTGACATCCTGAAAAGAAGCAAAGCACTATCGGTCAATCCGCTGAAAGCCAGCCAGCCGATAGGCGGCTCGCTGGCGACACTGGGCTTTAACCGCGCGATGCCGATGCTGCACGGATCGCAAGGCTGCACCGCTTTCGCCAAGGTGTTTTTTGTCCGCCATTTCCGGGAGCCTATTCCGTTGCAAAGCACTGCGATGGATCAGGGCAGTTCGGTGATGGGCGCGGACGAAAATGTCGTTGAAGGCATCAAAACCATTGCCGAAAAATCCCGCCCTGCCCTGATTACCATTTTGACTACGGGCCTTGCGGAAACGCAAGGCGCGGACGTGCATCGGAATGTCCGGGAATTCAGGGAAGCTAACCCGGAATTTGCCGATGTCGCGGTCGTCGCGGTCAATACGCCCGATTTTACCGGCAGCGTCGAGACCGGTTTTGCGGCGACTCTCACCGAAATCATTCGCGCGTTGGTGCCGGATGCCAAGGAGGCAGGAACTTATCCCGGCAAAAGAAAGCGCCAAGTCAATGTGCTGGTCAATTACATGCTGACGCCCGGCGACCTCGAAGCGCTTCGGGATATTTTCGAGCAATTCCAGCTCAGGCCTGTTTTCGTGCCGGATATTTCCGATTCGCTGGACGGCTGTTTGACGGATGAGGATTTCAGCCCTGTGACCATCGGCGGCACCCCGCTGTCTGAAATGGCAACATTAGGCGATGCGCTGGCGACCGTGGTTATCGGCCCATCGTTAGCCAAGGCGGCGGAGTTATTGGAACAAAAAACCGGCGTGCCGACCTATGCCCTCGATCATCTTTACGGCTTGAAAGCCAATGACGCGCTGATTTCCGCATTGGCTGAAATCAGCGGCCATGACGTGCCTGAGCGCATTGAGCGCCAGCGCTCGCAGTTGCAGGACGCCATGCTGGATACGCATTTCATGCTCGGTCAATTGCGTATTGCGATTGCCGCCGATGCGGATTTGCTGAACGCGTTTGTCGATCAGGTTCAGGAAATGGGCTCGGAAGTCGTTGCCGCCATCACATCCTGTAACGTGCCTTTATTATCGAGGATTCCTGTCGCCAGCATCAAAATCGGCGACCTTGAAGACATGGAACATATCGGCAAGGCCAACAAGGTGCAACTGGTTATCGGCAATTCCCATGCTGTCGATACCGCCGAACGGCTGGGTACGCCCATTTTGAGGGCCGGATTCCCGTTATACGACATTATTGGCGGCTACCAGAAAACCTGGATCGGTTATCGCGGCTCCCGGCAGACGCTGTTTGATCTGGCCAATCTGGTCATCAATTATTCGCATGAAGAAATTCCGGTCTACCGCTCGGTGTACGCACAAAAACCCGCCAGCGAAATCACCAACTACCCGCTGTCATGTCATTAACAAGACGCATGCATATAGTGCAAGGCACTGATGAGAGGAAATTTATGGAAACCGCATTAAAAATAGCGTTTGCGACAACCGACATGGAAACGGTAAACCAGCATTTCGGCTCGGCCAAGTCCTTCGCCATTTATGCGGTGGATATGGAAAACGCGCAATTGCTGGAAGCCGCCGAATTTGGCGAGCTCAGCCAGGACGGCAATGAAGACAAGCTGTCGGTCAAGATTGACTTGCTGGACGGCTGCGCGGCGGTGTATTGCCAAGCCGTTGGCGGCTCGGCCATTAACCAGCTGATCGCCAAAAACATACAGCCGGTCAAGGTGCATGAAGGCGGCAAGATTAAAGACCTGATCGTTGACCTGCAAAATGAGATGAAAGCCGGGCCGTCCAGCTGGCTGGCAAAAGCGATTAACCAACACAAGAGCCCAGACCCGGAGCGCTTTAACAAGATGGCTGACGAGGGCTGGGATGAATGATATTTCCTGCCTGGGAACCCAATAACCAAAATAACTACTTAACGGAGAAAACAAAATGGCTGCAGCCGCATTAGTCGTACAAGAAAACGATCCCGATCTGGATTCCGATATTGTCAAGGACATGATCAAGCAATTACGCGCGATTGACACTTACGACACCTACGAGGGCTGGTCGGAAGCAAAAATCATCGACCCTATCGTGTTAACCAAAGAACGCAAGAAAGACATTCCGGTAATTGGCGATCCCGACGAAATCACCATCGCCCGCCTAAAAGCCTATTACAACTCATTGGCGACCCTGATTGAGAAAAAAACCGGCCTGATGGCGGCACCCATGGTTCACATCAGCCATGAAGGCTTTGGCCGCGCGTTAATCATGGTCGGCAAACTGATTGTGGTCGATAAAATCCTGCGCGACACCCACCGTTTCGGCTTCTCAAGCCTGGAAGACCTGCGCGAAAAAAGCGACCAAACCATCGAGAAAGCGCTGGGCTTGATCGAAAAATACAATGCGGCTGCAACCGACTGAGGAACGCCTAAATGACTGAAGAAGAGCTGAAAAAACTGGAAAAAGATGTCAAAAAAACCAAGCGTCTGGCCAGTGAACAGGCGATGGAGCTGCATGACCTGATTGAAGACCGCCTGCCTGATGCTTACAGCGAACTCATGGGTATTGCGCAAGCCACTTATGATGCCTGCAAAGCCTGGGATGAAGCCAACCAAAAACTGATTGCCGCGCAAACTGAAGCGGCCTGAGCAGGAGAATAGCCATGTCTGAATTTGTAACCGGGGTTACCTTTGGCGGCACGGAGTGGACGCCCGCCTATGTAACCGACATCAACCAAAAAACCTGCATCGGCTGCGGGCGCTGTTTTAAAGTCTGCCCGCGCGATGTTTTCGATCTGGTGGAAAAAGCCGACGTCCTTGATCCCGATGACTTCGATGACGATTACGGCGATTTTGAAGACGACGATGACAACAGCATGGTCATGAGTCTAAAAAACAGGCTCGATTGCATCGGCTGCGAAGCTTGCTCCAAAGTGTGCCCCAAAAGCTGTTTTACCCACGAACATAAACAAGCGGCTTAACTATTTAACAGTTTTGATGGTTCCCACCCCGGAGCGTTCATCGTTATACACAAGTTCCCAAATAACGTCATACTCGCCGGGAAGCGGGTATCCAGTGCCATGGATGGTAATCTTAAATACATCCATGTGGTCTGGATTCCGGCAATCCCTGCCGGAATGACGTGCTTTTAAATATTTAATAGTTCCCACGCTCCGGCGTGGGAACGATAAAACTTTTCTACAATTAAGGAACAAAACCATGCCTAGACCTGAAAAACATGTATTCGTATGCACCCAAAACCGTCCGCAGGGACATCCCCGCGGTTCATGCGCCAGCAGCGGTTGCGCGGAAATCATGGACGCATTCATGAATGAAATACAAGCCCGCAACCTGTTTGAAAAAATCGCCCTGACCAACACCGGCTGCATGGGGCCTTGCATGATGGGACCCAGCGTTCTGGTTTATCCCGAAGGAATCATGTACGGCAAGCTGAAAAAGGACGATGTCAAAACCATCATCGAGCAGCATCTGCTCGGCGGCGAGCCGGTTGCCGACCTGATGGTTCCTGCCGAGATCTGGTAATGGGTTCGGTTGCGTTTGTAGAGGAGCGGGTGATGTTCAGCCCGAATATGCCCGCCGAAGTCAATAACCTTCTGCAAGCGGCTGTCGCCGCAAGCTCGATTGACCAAAGCCGCGCGGAAAAGCTGTTTTTACAAGCGCAAACACTGGATAGCCATTGCTTGCAAACGTATTTTGCGCTGTACAAGTTTTATTTCTTCCAGAAACGCCTCGCCGATGCAGAACGGATTGTCTTGGCAGGCCTGGAGGAATCGGCAAGACAAGGCGGCTTTCCCAGCGACTATCGACGCTTGGCCAGAAACCGGCAAAAATGGAACTTGTATGCCAATGAGATCACCCTGTTCTATTTATATACCCTGAAAGCATTGGCGTTTATCAAGCTAAGGCTTGGGTTTACCATAGACGCGCAGCTTGTTTTGTCGCACCTGCAACAGCTGGACCCCGAAGACCTTTCCGGCGTGTCGGTGATTATGGATTTAGCCGCGGGAGTGGCCGAGTAATGGATTTATCCAAGCACATCGCATTAAACCGTCATCTGGCTGAATGCGTATGCCAACGACTGACTGAAGAAATCAACGAACTGGGTTTTGCCGCAGCAGAAATCCAGCACTATCCGAATTACGATGATGCCGTCTTTGTGCTGATCAAAGACCCTTTTACCGGAGAGCATAACTTGGCCTGCTATTGGTACGATGAGCCTAAAAAACAGCGTATCGGCAGGCTACAGTTTAATAGCGACGGCACTTTTTACGCAGAATACGATGTAGCCAAACCGCATCCCAACAACGCCAAACGTTTTGTTGAAGGCGTTACCGCCTGGGGTAAAGCCGAACAGATTAAGTCCGAACCCAAGCTGCTGGATATGCCGGAATAGCCGATATGGAAAATCCGGCGCGAATTTATGAGCTGTTGCTGGATTACGCCGCCAGCGACACGCAAGTCACTCAATTAAGCATCGGTGTGGTCTGGACGGTTTGTGAAGCCCGGCACATAGGCACAGGCTTGGCGATGAGCCCCGGCGTTCCCACCCGCACCCTGCCCTGGCCGGGTACCTTGGCCGGTAAGACATTATCAGAACTGGCCGGATGGATTACCGACTGGGAGCCTTACAAGGCGACGGTTGCCATGGCGGCCATCAATTGCAGCCTGAACCGCTATGAACTGCCATCCGGCTTGACCCTGCTGCCTGCGCAGGAAAACGCCAATCTGGCTGTTTTCGAGCATTTCCTGCCCCGGCTGCAAGGCAAGAAAGTCGTTGTTGTCGGTCGTTATCCGGGCATTGAGCGCTATGCCGAGCAGATCAGTCTCAGCATCATCGAACGGCAGCCGCAGCCTTCCGATTACCCCGATCCCGCTTGTGAATTTTTATTGCCCGACGCCGACTGGGTATTTTTAACGGCAAGTTCCATCACCAATAAAACCTTCCCGCGCCTGGCCGAGCTTGCCCAGCACGCCACCACCGTACTGATGGGGCCGACCGTGCCGTGGCTGCCCGAACTGCACGAATTCGCCATCGATTATCTGGCGGGCGTTGAAGTGATCGATCCCGTAAAACTGTACCAGACTGCGGCGGAAGGCGGCGGTGTGCGCATTTTTGACGATGCGGTGCGTTACCGGATAGTCGATCTGACGCCCAGTAACAGCATGACCTGGTTGAAGAGCCAGATAGCCCAGGACTATGCAGACAGGCAACAACTCAATCTGGCTATGGAACAATGGTACGGCACCGGCAACAAAAGCCGGTTTCCTGAATATAACCGTCTCAACCAGATGACAACCAAGCTTTCGCGCATGGACAGCAGCTATAAGCGCCTGTGGGATGCACACCCATCATGACTGGATCATTCTGCGTTATTCGCTATTACGATTTCCAGTTTACTCATATGTAGGGTTTCCGACAATCACTCACAAAATCGATTTGTGTTGTTGGATTAGACATGACGACCAAACCACCAAAACACTTCCATCTGGCTGTTTTAAAAGCAAAACAAATCAACATTCCGACATGGCATAAACCCTGCTTTATCCAGGTTATTACTCTACCCACATGCAATCACAAAATTTATTTACCCTCTAAATCATCAGGAGAAAAAACAATGCTACTAGAAACCTATCAAGCTAAAGGATTATTAACTGTCACCTTGGTCAATGGTCAAACCGGCACTGCGGGCGTTTACGCTTATCGCGGCGACCTGGTTATAAAAGAAGGCTCTCTGCGCGAAGGCTCGGCAACCGACCGTAAACCGCCAGAAGCCCTGTTGATTCATTCCGCCTTGATCATTGAAAACGACAAGATCAAATTCATCAACGGCCTGCTGCCTACGCTCGATTTGCTGCCCGTTTTTGTTGAAAAATACAAAGCCGATATGGCAGCGGACTGCATCGCTTTAATCTATGTGGAAAATATCGGCAAAGGCATGCAGGTTGAACTGGAAGGCGTGACATACAAATTGATTCCTTTCAAGGAAGGCCTGGTATGGAATGAACTGCTCGAAGAATTGTATATTGAAAAAAGCGAGCTAAAAAACCAGTCTGCTGAAGACAAAGTCGCCATCGCTTATGCGGCGGCCAAGACCTACAACCCGAAAACACCGCTCGTTTCATTTGCAGAAGCGGAAGAAAATACCATCGAGGTCATTAAGGAAGCCGCGGTAGGTGCAATCTAAAGTTTGATTATTGTCCTTCTGTTAAAAGACATACCTTGCGCACAACGCTGAGGGACTTAACTATCCCTCAGCGTTGTGCAGCCTCCCTGCCCTCCCCCGCTATTGTCAACTCATCGATATGGATAAGCCATGAAACTTCAGATTGAGCGCAAATATGTAGAAGCAATGGTTAATGAGTTCCCTGAGTTAGCGGCATTGAAAGATCAACTGCGGTTTGGCAATAAAGCCGAAGTGCCGTTCACGCAACTATCGGATACCGAGCTAAGTTTCTTGCAGGTTCTTTACAAGAATGCCGGGGCTGAAATGCAAGGCCGCGCCGCGCAGCTTTCGACGCTGCAAAAAGCGATGAACGACGATACGGTCAGGTTTGAAGAAGATGACCTGGAAATGTTGCTGCCGGCAATCGCCCGTTATCTTATCAATGACGCCATACGCGGCTGGTTATTCCAGGCCAACGTTGCCGGAAAACCCATGGCCTACGTGGTCACCCGGCTGGACTTTACGCCCTCGGGCGAGGAGGAAACCGGACGCGTCACGCTGGAGCTCAAAGCCAATGCCAAGGGCAAAGTGGCGATCTCAACCGTCACTATCCGCGCCCGGGACATTGCCAATAAAACGGTTACCGAAATTTTTATGGCCAAAGGTTTTCTTAAAGAAACGCCGGAGCTTATCAGCACTTACGACGATGCCGCCGGACGTTATTTCGAATGGTGCGGCCAGTCCGGCGCGCAGTTTTGCGGCAAAGGCACCGGATTTTATGCGGAAGATCCCACGGCATCGCATCGCAACACTGATTGGGCGCGTAAAGATGTCGTGGTTTTATCTACGGAAGGAGGGACTGCGCGTCTGGTGTGTGATGAAAGCATCCTCAGCGAGCGCGCATTAACGGTGGATGCCAAAGGCGACATTCTTGCCAAGTATTTGCGCAAGGCCGCCAAAAGCAATCGCTATGACTGCAAGGTCGAGAATGAAGTCGAAGCCTCGCAAACAGAAATCCCCAAAGGCCTGTTTACCGAACTGCCCGTGCATTGCTACCTGCTGATGTTCCATCTGGAACTGCACCATCACTTATGGGTGCACGTTAACGACATCACGCCCTATCGCTATCAACCTGAATTAAAACAAAAACTGATCCTGCGCGAAGAGCAGATCGATTTGATTGACATTCTGACCGCCGAAATGGATGTCCTGATGGATGATATTGTTGAAGGCAAGTCGGGAGGAACGACCGTGTTGTGCGCGGGGCCTGCCGGAGTTGGCAAGACTTTAACTGCCGAAGTCTATTCCGAGATCATCAAGCGTCCGTTGTACCGTGTGCATTCAGGACAGCTCGGCCTCAATGTGGGCGAAATGGAAAAAGCCTTAAAAGACGTATTAACCCGCGCTCAGCGCTGGGGCGCCGTGATGCTGATTGACGAGGCGGATGTCTACATCAAGCGGCGCGATAATAACATCGCCATGAATGCCGTGGTCGGGGTGTTTTTAAGAGTGCTTGAATATTTTAACGGCCTGCTGTTTTTGACGACCAATCGTGTGGATGACATCGATGAAGCGATCGTTTCCCGTTGTATCGCCCTGATCAAATATTATCCGCCGGACAGCGATGCGCGCCGCCGGATTTGGCAGGTAATGACCGACCAATTCGAGCTGGATGTTGATGTTCGCTTGATCGATCAATTAGCGGAAAGCTTCCCGGAAGCTACGGGCCGCGACATCAAAGGACTTTCCAAACTGGTCGCAAAGTTTTGTCAGCACAAAAAAGTAGCGCCAACTCTGGATGTATTCAAGCGCTGCTCAATATTCCGGGGCATGGATCTGGAAAAATCTGTAGAAAATGCACTAAGTTAGGACATGCAAAATAGACCAACGCAAATCTTTGGTGCAAATATCCAGCGGCCAAACAATAAAACGGTTGAAATATCAGCATATTCATTGTTGGCATCATTAATGCTGTATATTTTATGAATTATCATTTTTTATATCGCTCTCTCCTGGGTTTTATACCTTCGGCGTCCTGTTTTCTCGACCAGGGCGCTTTTTTTTGCCTGGCAATCTCTTGCCGGGTCAGGGAAACAAGGGCTATTCGGAGATGTGGCAAATGAATTGCTTGTTAATCCAGTGTGCCGCCTTAACTACATGGGAGCGCCGCTAAATGGCCGATGACCACACACGAAGCGACAAAATCCATTTTATTGTTGGTTTTACTACAACCTTTGCATCCTTTTGAGGAATGGCCTTCCGGCCATTAACACTGCCATGAAATACAAAAAAATCTCCGTTGCCGACTCTAAAAACCTGATTAAAGAAGCCAAACCTATGATCCTGGACTGTAGGGATTTGAAAGATTATCGGGCCGGGCATCTGGAAGACGCTCTGCACGTTCATGAAGGCTTAAAAGATATGCTGGTCAAGCGCGGCGACAAGCAGCGCAGCTTGCTGATTTATTGTTATTACGGTCATGCCAGCGAGCACCTTGCCGAATTTTTCAGCGATTTCGGCTTTAAGGATGTTTACAGCCTGGACGGCGGTTATTCCGGCTGGAAAGATCAGCATCAGGAAGCATGATGAAGCCTGAAATATGGGATTGGTTACAAAATAACTATTTCTCAGTAACCCGGCCGGCATTAAAGAACCATGACGGCATTTACCCTTTGATTTTGGCGAGCCAGCAAGGCCACAGCGATGTCGTCCGCTTTTTGATCGGACAGAATGCCGAGATAAATGTTATTGATCAATACGGCAATAACGCATTATGGGCAGCCTGTTATGCCGACAGTAGCGACTGCATTGACGCACTGATTCAGGCCGGCATCGATATTAATCACCAAAATTCCGCCTCCGGTGCGACTGCCTTGATTTTTGCGGCATCCAGCGGCAGAGAAAAGGTTGTCGAACAACTGTTGGCGGCCGACGCTGATCCAGACCTTAAAACGCACGACGATTTCACTGCGCTGGACTTAGCCTCCACCAGAAGAATACTCAAACTATTATCCAAACTTGTTACATCAGGAGATTGAAATGGAAGCATTGCCCCGTGAACTGGCCTTACGCATCGCCTTAGCGTCACGCATCCTGCCTGGCATCGACATACCCAGGTTGCTGGAAATATTGCACGAACGCGTGGGTTCGCCCCTGGATGATGAAAAATTAAAATCCATCACCGTCACCAATCTTAAAACCGGCTTAGGCAGCCTGGATGGCGAAGAAGACGGCGAGGACATCGGCATCGGCCTTGCCAATATCAAACTGGCGGTGCGCTACCTGTGGGGCGACGAGGCGGAGGACGAAGACCTGCCGGAAATACTGCCCTATAAGGAAGGCGACATGCCCGACTCCATCCGCGTCGCCATCGGTTCAAACAGCGGCGCGCTGATTAACGGGCATTTCGGTTCCTGCATCCGCTTTCTGGTGTATCAGCTGTCACGAGACGATTACCGGCTGGTCGACATCCGCTCAACCATCGAAGCCGATAGCGCCGAGGACAGGAACCTGTTCCGCGCCAATTTGATTAAAGACTGTCATGTCATGTTCGTGCAATCCATCGGAGGCCCGGCTGCGGCCAAAGTGATACGCGCAGACATTTACCCGATCAAGGTTCCGGATGTCACCGAAGCGGTGGATCAGTTGAAGGAATTCCAGAAAGTATTCGATGCGCCGCCGCCGTGGTTTGCCAAAGCCCTGGGCCGTTCGGCCGAGGAGCGGGTCAGGTTTACTCATGACGAGGTTTGTTAAGGCGCACCTTGATGATGTTCAGTTGTAAACGGCGTACTCATTCTAAAGGAATGAAAACAAAATAACTTGAGCAAACAATAAACCGTAGGGGCGACCGGCTGGTCGCCCATTACGCAAAATGTATGAGTTGTTTATTTCTCGTCCCTAAGGCAAAAAAGCCATCACGCTATCCGGCTATGATTGTTCTACCATCTGGCCGCTACCCCCCCATCCCTCCAAATCCATCATGGAGGGCCGATATGTAATTCGCTTAGGCCCTTAAAATGACAGATTGGACTGTAGACCGGAAGGCGCAACTTGCCTATTCCTACGAACGTTTCGCACAAGCCAAGGTCTTTGTGTTTCGTAAATGGTGCGAGCAGGCCGCCGAGCGGCATGCGCTCCCGCCAACCGATCTTTCCGGATCGTGCAAATATGGGAGCCTGTTCATGAATCAGGTCTTCGGCGGGACGATCTGCGGCCACTATGAACATCAATACAATATCATCGGCGGGCGAATAGTCGATCTTAGTCACGACGCCATCGATGTCGGCAGAATCGCAAATCCCTACCTCCACGAACCCGGCTTCTTCGCCATCCCGGAAAAACAGGCCTCGCTGAACGGCTGCCTGCCGCGCGTCGAACGCTGGGTCTCCCAGTTCATGGAGGAAATCGAAGCCTTGAGGCCGGAATAAACCTGTTCGAGCATAAGCGATGATAAGACGTTTCCGGCACACCGTGCGATAAGCCTGAAACGTTCCCTCTACGCTACGCGTGGTCGACCTTATTCCGGCCTACGACTTGCCGAGTCACACCATCTCACCCGACTCATTAAAATGAATCTCCCTGACTTCATCATCCTCGGTTATTTGCGCATGTTTCAAAACGCCATCATCGTAATACTGATACCGGTGTTCGGATTCAACCTCGCCATAGACAATTTTCTGGCAAAGCAGCATCCTGTCCTGGGCATCGAATTGACTGCGGTAATAGGTATTTCGGTTATTTAAGCTGTCTTCAGTTATTTCATTGACCAGCTTTAGCGGGAGCTTGATGCCGCTGTAACTGACGAAATAGCGGAATCCGGTTTGTTGTTCTTGGTTCATGCGCGTAGCTTTTAAGAAAATAAATGAGTGGAGATGATTTCTATGATTTGGTCCAGGGTCAGGTCTTCATTTTCCCCGACGATGTTATGCGCGGAAATGGGATATTTCAGGTCTATGCCGTAACGCCCTGCGTTCTGGCCGAAGGTGTAGATGTAGGTGGAAATAGCCGGTTCGTTAACCGTGCACAGGTCGATAGCCTGGAAGTGCTGTTCCTGATCGTTCAGCGCCAGCGTATTCTCGCCGTAACAATGCACCAGTTCCAGTAACAGGAGCTTGAGCGAAATATCTTTATCAATGGCCCAGACATTCATACCGGCACGAAGGGTCAAACCTTCCTGACTACGACAGGGCGAGCGTAATAACTCAATATCAACAGGCTTTGCGCCTTGTTGATTAACCACAGCGAAACCAAAAAACTCAGTACGGCGCTGCCGGCAATCCATAAATCCGCATACAGCATGTTATCCAGCAGCCAGTCGGCCATGCCGGCGCCGGTAAACAGGGCTATTAACGGCACCAGATACAATAAAAGAGAAGCTCGCAGCAACAGGCTCTCATCAATAGCGACCATGACTTGATCGCCGGTTTTCAGTTGAATGTCGCTATCCACCGGTACCGATTTTTTCTTGAGAACGCTGCCGACCGCGTTGGTCGCGCACGATGCTTTTTGCAGGCAACCACCGCACGCGCTGTTGGCTCCGCTTTCGACCCAGACCTGATGGTTTTCTATTTTTACCACGACCGCTAGTTCTTCAATCATAGCTGTAATCATTCAATCGATGAGCGATGACGCCGGAAACGCTTGTTTTTGCTTGCGCTCAAACAGGCTTATTCCGGCCTACAATGTTTAAAATTTTAAGCCCAAGCCTTTTAACCATGTTTCCAGCCTTTCGGGGGTAAGGTCTTTCTGGTTTTCCTGATCCAGCGCCAAGCCGACAAAGCGGCTGTCAACGACGGCTTTGGAACTCTTAAAGTTATAGCCTTCAGTGTCCCATGCGCCAATTAGGGTCGCGCCGCATTGCTTGAACTGCTCATACAAATAGAACATGGCGTCAACAAATTCTGCCGGATAGCTTTTTTGATTCCCCAGCCCGTAAATCGCCACTTTTTTACCGCTGAAATCCTGCCCTGCCAGCTTCGGCAGGAACTCCTCCCAGCTTTCAGTTGCGTTGCCGGTTGATAAGCCGGGCAACTGGCCTTCGCCATAAGTGGGAGTGCCCAGTATCAAGGTGTCAAATGCCAGCATATCCGCCACCTCGGCGTTGCGCACATTCACCGGTTTTGCGGCAACAGCCGAACCCAATGCAGTGGTAATATCTTTTGCAATACGCCGGGTATTGCCGGTATCAGTCCCGAAAAAAACGCCTACTTTAGCCATGATGTCCTCCCAGGTGCGCTGCCTATAGTTAATGGCGAAGGCACGAATTCCGTTTTAATGCTGTATTTGCAGCAGTCCGCTACCCTTGTTTGCCTGTAACTCCCGCCATTCATCCGGGGTATAGGCTTTAACGCTGACCGCGTGAAGCTTGCCGGATGCCAAAGGCTCTTTTAACGTCGCCATGACCAGCTGCTGTTTTTTTACCAGCGCCAGCTCGCTAAATTGCGGGCTGACCACCGTGATCGTTAAATCACAGCCCTCGCCTTCGACCATCACTTCCGCATCGTTAATGCCCTGCTGCACCAGTTGTGCAACTTCGCTGGCGGTCAATGCGTCGCTTGCGGCTTGCTCTTTTTTCGGCGCGGCAGCCGTCAATAAGGGTAATAAACTGCCGTTGTTGGACATTTCTTCAATGATGTCGCAACCGCCCACCAGCTCTGCGTTAACAAACAGCTGGGGATAGGTCGGCCAGTGGGAAATGCTCGGCAGCTTTTCACGGATAAACGGCGCTTCCAGCACATTCACATAGGCGTAAGGAATATGGGTCGCATTGAGTATGCTGACTGCTTTGCCGGAAAATCCGCATTGCGGATTAGCCGGTATGCCTTTCATGTAGAGGATGATCGGATTGCCTGCCAGTTGATTGCGGATTTTGTCTTCGGTTTTCATAAGGTTCTCATTAATTATTTACTGATGTTACGCAGACTTCTGATTAAATTGTTAACATTGATTTATGGTGTCGCTAATGCGACGATTTAAGTTAATCGGGTTCTCGCACCCGAAGGCGAGTTACTTTCTTTTGCGTCACCAAAAGAAAGTAACCAAAGAAAAGGCGACCCGGTTACCGCTTAATCCTTGCGCTCCTCGCTTTTAACAGGGGTTACCAAAAGGGACAACCCTGTCCCTTTTGCAACGCGCTGCATCCATGCAGCGCCCCTACCGGGCTAATCCTGCTAAAAGCTCCGGTGCTCGGCGCGGTAAACGGGAGTTGTTACTATCCAGCCTGCTGCCTGCGTTTGGTTTCGGCTTTTTTGATCAGCCTGATCTCGCCTTCCCCTTTAACCGTATCGGCATCGACAATGCATTGCTCGACATCATCGACGGACGGAATGCCGAACATGGTTTTCCGCAAGATCTGCTCCATGATGCTGCGCAAACCGCGTGCTCCGGTTTCACGTTCTATGGCCTTTTTGGCGATTTCAACCAGCGCGTCCTGCTCGAATACCAGCTCCACGCCGTCATAAGCGAACAGTTGTTGGTACTGGCGCACCAGCGCATTTTTAGGTTCGGTCAAAACCTGAATCAATGCGTCTACATCCAGCGGTTCCAATGCCGCCAACACCGGAAAGCGGCCGATAAACTCGGGGATTAAGCCGAACTTGCGCAAATCACTGGGCTGCGTCGCATTCAACATGTCTTCCAGCGCCGGTTTCTCGGCCGTTTTGTTCACCTCAGCATGAAAACCGATAGCCGAATTGGTCGGCACCAGGCGTTTTTCGACGTGTTTTTCCAGCCCCGGAAACGAGCCACCGGCAATAAACAGGATATTGCGCGTATCCATAACGGTTTCACCGTCCTTGTTGCGCCCTTTTCCCGGAATTTTGACGTGCGAGCCTTCGACCAGCCTCAGCAATGCCTGCTGCACGCCTTCACCCGATACATCGCGGGTTCCGGTTTGCTGCTCCGGGCTGCGGGCGATCTTGTCGATTTCGTCCAGGTAAACAATGCCCCATTCCGCATTGGTCATATTGCCTTCCGCGACATCCAGCAGCCTGACCAGGATGTTTTCCACATCGTCGCCGACATAACCCGCCTGAGTCAGCGTGGTCGCATCGGCTATAACAAACGGCACCCCGACAATTTTCGCCAGGGTGCTGGCCAACAGTGTCTTCCCGGTGCCGGACGGCCCTATTAACAGAATGTTGGATTTGCCGATTTCCACATCCTTGTCAAACTCGCCCAGGCCCGCATCGCCGCTTTCGTGCTTGAGGCGTTTGTAATGATTGTAAACAGCAACGGACAATATCTCCTTGGCAAGATGCTGTCCGATAATGTATTGGTCGAGATGCTCTTTTATTTTGGCAGGGATAGGCAATGCGCCCTGCATTTCGGAAAGCTCTTTTTTCCGGCTCCAGTTGGTCACCACCTGATTGGCCAATAACACGCAAGCCCCGCAAATATAGCCTTCGCTGCCTGCAATCAAAGGCACCGATGCGGATTGCTCTATGCCGCAAAAAGAACAGTGTTTGACTTCTTTATTGCTCATTATCTGCTCTCCCTGATTCAGGATTGGCTAAACCGGCTAACCAGGCGCGCTGGCAGGTGCGACGGGCGCGTTCTTTCATTAGTTGGCGTATTTTGGGTGTCGCTTTTGCAAGCGACAGGGTTTCCGACTTCTGTATGTTTTTGCACAACAGCACATGAAAACCGATTTCCGATTTGACGACGTCGCTGACTTCACCCTGCTTTAAGGTGAACAGCACCGCATCCAGCTCAGGATACAGCGTGCCGCGCGGCACCGTACCCAAAACGCCGCCTTGCAAAGCGGTGGGGCATTCGGAATGCCTTAACGCCAGATCGGAAAATTTGTGCGGTTTTTTACGCAGTTTTTCGGAAAGTTCCTGGGCGCGTATCAAGGCCATCTCCTGCGTGTTTTCAGGATACTCCGGGTTAATACTGATGAAGATATGACAGGCTTCACGCCTTTCAGGAAGATGGAATTGCTCGGCATGCAGGTGGTAATAGATGCCGATTTCGACCTCGCTGATAGCAGGCGCACGGCTGGCAACCAGCTCCAGCACGGTATTGACCTTGCACTGGCGATGCAATGCCGCCAGCAAGCTGTCTTTGTCGAGCCGGTTTTTCTCCAGATCGCTGAAAAAAGCGTCCTCGGCAACTGCTCCATGCGTTGCTCTACCTCCTGCATCCATGCAGTCGTCGTCCTGATAGCGGCCTCGGATTTCCTGAAAAGCCTGCTGCACTTCCTGTTCGGTAATGACCACTGCCGCCGCTTCCGGCGCATTCAGCACACGGCTCTCAATCCTGAACTCATTTAAAGCCTGGGTTTTTGCCTGCTGTAACTCGGTCTCAGTCAATTCATCGGGTGATTTCTTGAATAAGGTTAAAGCCGCTCTCAATAAGTTGTAAGTTGACAGCTGGGCAGGTTCTTCAATTTCAGCCATATCAAACCTCTGGTTCATTGAATGACTCAGGGTGCGCCGGGGCAAGGGCGGTCTCAGGCACTTGCAGGACTCTACCCTGAAAAGCGACATGGTATTGAATCAGCTCATTGTCCCTGATCACCTTAAACACCTCGCCTTCCGTACCTTTTGCAAACAGGATATTGCCCTGCATGCCTAAATCCATAGTACAAACCACCTTGTCCCTGAACTCAAAGCGGCTGGGATTCCAGGATTCATCTCCACCAATCAGTTCTTCCAGCCGACAGCCCACCATTCGGTCAACAGCCAGGAAATGGACGGTATAAATAACCTGATCCTGTAAAAAAGTGCCCACATTAAGGATATTGCCCACACTCCCCCGGCGAACTAACAAAGTGCCTACGTCCACACCCGGATAAGTGCCGTCATTGCGGACGTTTCTGGTTACCCGGACCGATTCGCCGAATTCAAACCGGCCTTCGTCGAAGCGATCGGGGTTCATGTTTTTATATCGCTTAAGGAAACAAATGCGGTTTGCGACAACTCGCCCATTGCAAACACTTTAAACACTTTTTCGGTCTGGGCGTCGGATTCGACAAAATCCTGATAGGCCCGTTGCAATAGCTTGCTGTAAACCGCCCGTTTCGGAATTTCATTCTCCGGCATGTCATCGGCGGCTTTTTGCAAGTAATCATGAAAACGCTGCAAGATATGCAAGCGGTTGACGTGCACCACGCTTGGCACGTAGTCCAGTTGAAAATATTGCAGGAAGTCTTCTGCGGATTCCAGCTCTTCCATTTCTTCTTCAAAACTCATGGGTTTTCTCCGGTAATTAAATAGGGCCGACTAAAGAAGCATCTTGAGTTAGAAGGTAGATTGCCAGAATAATGAATGCCACTAAGCCCATGGTGGTCAGTAATGAATCAGTTATCTCTTTCAACATGATCTTTCTCCGATAATAAAAACTTTGAGTGGCAGGCTACGCCAAGCTACATTCTTCACCTTTGCGCTTAATAACCAGTTCCAACAGTCCCCTTGCGCCAATCCTGTCTTTGCTGTCCAACCCCGCCAGTTTTTCAAAAATCGCCTGGCTCAAATCCAGATTCTCCAAACGCATATTCAAAAAACCGATGGCTTTTAGCGTAAACAGATACAACCTGACCTGCGTCAACAAATCAGCGGGAGCATCGCTAAGATGGCTTTGTTGCAAATCATGCCAATCCTCAGGAAAATCTATCAAAGCCCTTATCACAGCCAGGGCTTTAATAGTTGCGCTTAGAGCCTCTTCCAGCCGATGCTGGTAATAATAAAAACGGTTTAATGCCACCAATACGTTCAACGACTCGGGCGCAAGAAAATAAGCTTTCAGTAAAGACAGCTCGGCATCGCCACCCGCATAATTTTCCGCTGCGGTTGCTATCAGCTCCTTAACGCCTGCGACATCCGCTCGTTCGAAATACAAACCTTGCGCTTCAAAATCCAACAGATCCATCTAACCCCTCGCCGCCTGTTTTACCGGACTCTCTTTCCGGGGTGCGCAAATGCTTTCCGCGTCGCACACGTCACAACTCTCCTCAACCAGAACTTTATGCGCCTGCTTTTGACCGGCTTCCAGTTCATCTATCCGTTCGATTAAACAGGCAATGGCTTTGCCCACCGGATCGGGAATCAAATGATGATCCAAATCAATGCCGTGCCGGTTTTGGATTTGCGTGCCCTTGCTTTGGATAACCCGCCCTGGAATGCCCACCACCGTGCAGCAGGGAGGCACATCTTTGACCACGACTGAATTGGCGCCGACACGGACATTGTTGCCCAGAGTAATCGCCCCTAAAATCTTGGCCCCGGAGCCCACCATCACGTTATTGCCCAGGGTAGGATGACGCTTTTCCTTGTTCCAGGTGGTGCCGCCCAACGTCACGCCATGATAGAGCGTGACGTCATTGCCTATCTCAGCCGTCTCGCCGATTACCACTCCCAGCGCATGGTCGATGAATAAGCGCCGCCCGATGGTTGCCGCAGGGTGAATGTCGACACTGGTAATCATTTTGCTGAATGCGGCCAGGATTCTGGCGGCCAGTTTCCAGTTGGCTTTCCATAAACGGTGGCTGATCCGGTGCACCAGCACCGCATGGACGCCCGAATAGGTCAGCAATATTTCCCAGACGCTGTGCGCTGCGGGGTCACGGCCAAAAACACAGTGGACATCTTCATGCCATTGGGCCAGAAAACTCTGCGGTGTTTCCGCCTGATTTTTAACAGTATCTGACATGACCATAACCATTTTTTGCTCCCATTGAGTGAGTGGCAATTTCCAGGGACAACGGAATTAATTCAAGCTCCAACCCGTTTTACCGGGCATTGGCGGAGCGGGTATCCTGAAAAAAGAACCGGGATAACGGTCGTCCTGATCCGGTATTTCCAACGTTTCTTTAACTTCCGGTTCGCATGACTGCAGTTCACTATGTTCGTTCATGGTGATCGCCCTCTAAAGATTCTGATGAAAAAGGTTTAAGTCTTCGGTTTTTGGCGACCTTTTCGTGTCGCAGACAAAGCGCCTGACTTGTGTTAACAAGGCTTGCGCCTGTATCCGGCTTACCGCTATGCCTATTTGCTTGTAGGCATGGATCACGCCCTGAGTGCCCGAATGTTTGCCGAGCACCAGCTGGTGGCTGCGCCCGACAACGGCGGGATCGACGCCTTGGTAATTATTCGGGTCCTTTAACAACCCATCGACATGAATGCCGGCTTCATGGCTGAATACTCTTTTGCCGATCAGGCTTTTCCGGCTGCCGATGGCATCGCCCGACGCACGGGCAACCTGCTCGGACAAGGCGGGGAGATTCTGCAAATCAACCCCTGTTTCAATACCATATAATTGCTTTAAGCCAACCACCACTTCTTCCAGTGCCGCGTTGCCCGCGCGCTCGCCCAAGCCATTAACCGTGGTATTGACATGGGTCGCGCCTGCCAGCGCCGCGGCCAGCGTGTTGGCGGTGGCAAGCCCTAAATCGTCATGGGCGTGCATCTCGATTTCCAGGTCGGTTGCCGCCCTTAGCTTTTTGATGGTCTCGAATACGCCGAACGGCTCCATAATGCCCACCGTATCGGCGAAACGGATTCTGCTCGCCCCTGCCCGCTGCGCGGTTTCGGCCATGCGTATCAAGAAATCCACATCCGCCCGCGAGGCATCCTCCATGCCGACGCACACGTCCATGTCCAGACTTCGCGCTTCCTGAACGCAGCAGTTAATGGTGTTTAAAACCCACTGCCGGCTTTGCTTGAGTTTGTGCTGAATATGCTGATCCGAAGCCGATATGGATAAATCGACCTTGTCCACATTCAGCCCCAAGCAGGCGTGCAAATCATCGCGGCGCATTCTCGACCAGACCAGCAGCTTTGCTGGCAATCCCAAAGCGGCAATCGCCTTGATTTCTTCCCGCTCCACCGGCCCCATCGCCGGAATGCCGATTTCCAGTTCCGGCACGCCCAAATCCGCCAGCCGCGTTGCAATGATGAGCTTTTCGTCCAGCGAAAAAGCTACGCCGGCCGATTGCTCGCCATCCCTGAGCGTGGTGTCGTCTATGATGATATGGCGGGGGGGGATTTTCATTTTCCGGCTCTACGCATAAGTCGGTGCAAACGCTTTTTCAGGATCGGCCACAGGGCCATTACCATCCCAATACGGCGAAAGCTTGCGCAAGGTCTCAACAATGCCGGGCATCACTTTCAGCACTTCATCCACTTCCGCCATGGTGTTGTAGCGCGAAAAGGAAAAGCGGATCGTGCCGTGCGCGGCGGTGTAAGGAATGTCCATTGCCCGCATCACGTGCGAAGGTTCCAAGGAACCTGAGGTGCAGGCTGAACCGCTCGACGCCGCGATACCGGCTTTGTTCAACAACATCAGAATCGACTCGCCTTCTATATATTCGAAGGCTATGTCAGTCGTGTTAGGCAGACGGTTGTACATGTCGCCGGTCACAAAACAATGCGGAATCTCTTCGGTAATGCCTCGCTCCAGACGGTCGCGCATGGCTTTGACCTTGGTGTTTTCATACTCAATAAACTCCAGCGCCAGCTCACAGGCTTTTCCAAGGCCGACAATGGAGGCGCTGTTTTCAGTCCCCGCCCTTCTGCCGCGCTCCTGATGACCGCCGCGCAACAAAGGACGATAACGCGTACCGCGGCGCAGATACAAAACGCCGATGCCTTTGGGCGCATGCAGCTTATGCCCCGATACTGACAACATGTCGATTTTGGTGTCTTGCAGCATCATCGGAATCTTGCCCACCGCCTGTACCGCATCGGTATGAAACATCACGCCTGCGGCGTTTGCCATTTCCGCCATTTCTACGACCGGGAAAATAGTGCCGGTTTCATTATTGGCCCACATCACCGAGACAATCGCCACCTGATCGGAAAGCAATCTTTTATAGGATTCCAGGTTCAAGCGTCCGGCTTTATCGACCGGCATTCTATGGATCGTGTAACCTTCTTTTTCAAGATACTCGCACACGCTTAAAATGGCCGGATGCTCCACCGTGGTGGTAATGATTTCTTTCTTGTTCGGCTGCGCCTTGATGGCGGAAAGAATCGCCGTGGAGTTGGACTCGGTGCCGCAAGAAGTAAAAATGATTTCGGAATCATGCTCGCAGCCGATCAAAGCCTGCACCTGCTGCCGGGCCTGTTTAAGCCCGCGCGCCACGCCGTCGGCAAATTTATGTATGGATGACGGATTGCCGTATTGCTCCAGAAAATAAGGAATCATCACATCGACCACCGCAGGATCAACCTTGGTGGTGGCATTGTTATCCAGATAAATGTCAGTCATCACGCCACCTCTATATTGACCAGTTTCGCCATTTCCGCTGCCGGTACGACTTTAATGAATTCGCCCATCACTTCCATCAGGCGCTGCTGGATTCCCGCAATCGTCATCGCCGCCATCTGGCAACCGTTACACGCGCCGGTCATATTGACATAAGCGGTGTTGCCGATGACCTCGACTAGTTCCACGTCGCCGCCGTCCGCCATCAGTGCCGGTCTTAACGATTCCAGCACTTCTTCGATTTTTTTGATGCGCTGCAAATTGGTCAACGGCGCTTTAACGGCGGCGACTTTTGCCGGAGCTTCTACAGGCGCAGCATTCGGGTCAAACTTTTCGCCTTTTTCCGCCAACACTTTTTCCAGAATCGCTTCGATGTCTTCATGGCAAGCCGCGCAACCGCCGCCCGCTTTGGTAAAATTAGTAACATCTTCAACAGTGCGCAACTTATTGGCCCAAACCATTTCCTCGATCATCACCGCATCAATCGCAAAACATTTGCAGATCAGCGCACCTTCTTCATGATCGTCCTTCCACTCTTCGCCGCGGTAATTCGCTATCGCTGCTTGCAATGCTTCGCGCCCCATGACCGAACAGTGCATTTTTTCAGGCGGTAAACCTTCGAGTTGATCGGCGATATCCTGGTTAGTCACTTTTAACGCTTCATCCAGCGTCATGCCCTTAATGATTTCGGTCAGCACCGATGACGAAGCAATCGCCGAACCGCAACCGAAGGTTTGAAAGCCCGCCTCAAGGATCACTTCGCTTTCATCATCAACCTTCAAGGTCAGCCGCAACGCATCGCCGCAACTGATTGAACCCACTTCGCCTGTCGCATTGGCATCAACGACCGCGCCCGCATTTTTGGGGTTAAAAAAATGCTCTTTAACTTTGTCTGAATAGTCCCACATGGCTTTATCCTCGGAAAATGGTTTGCTGGCGCGTTACGAACAGGTTTTAGTTCCGGTGCCTTCGGCACTGGTATTAAACGAAGTGCCGCAAGCGCAACTTTTAGCCGCATTAGGATTGGTAAACTTGAATCCCGAACCGTCGATGCTGTCGAGAAAATCGACGGACATGCCGTCCAGCATCGGCATACTGGCCGGATCGATAAACACTTTCACCTCGCCGCAATCAATGACGGTGTCTTCCGGCGTGTGGCTGCCTTCGAGCTTCAACCCGTATTGATAACCTGAACAACCGCCGTCGGTGACTTCTATCCGCAGACCTGCTGTAGGCGTTTCCGAGCTGGCAATAAAGCGGCCGACAGCGGTTATGGCCTTTTCTGTTAATGTAATCATATTTAAAGTCTCCTGAATGGTTTGGCATCGTTCTTGTAAATAGTCATAGCAACCTGTATGCCATTTAATTATTTATATGTAATGGATTGTTTAATAAAGCGTTAATGACAATATCCCTACAAAAATAAATGTATTATCAAACGGGTTTCAATCACACAACCGGCTGACAATGTAAGGTTTGCTACAAAAAAGGAGATAGAAAATGAAGGTAGAAGATTTAGACTTAGGCGATGTAGTCTACGCGGCGAAGACGATTACTGATGACGGCTCAATACCCGGCGGCGCCGAAGGTGAAATATTGGCTGAAGCCGGAACACGCGGCGTAATCACCATGATCGGGCATGTAGAAGAAGAGCCAAATCGCAGCGTTTTTCTGGTGCGTTTTGAAGATAAAGACATGAACCTTGGCAACCCAGTTGGCTGCTGGGTTGAGGATTTGGCTATGGAGCCTAAGCTGATTAATTAACCTGTAATCGCACAGACAGCGTCATACCGACATGGATGTGGGTCACGCAAGAGGGCATGGGCTACGAATGGCTAAATAACGGCTATTAAAAACAACCTCTTCCGGAAAAACATAATAAACCGCTGTTTGTTCAATCATTTCCGGCGCATAATCAGCTTCGAGGCCGCGTGACTAGCCCATTATTTAAGTTGAGAGGAAGTGAACATGAAAAAAATAAATTTAGCAGTAATGTTATTGATTTTGTCGGTATTTACAAGCGCAGTTTATGCTGACGTCGCCTTGAAATCTAAAGAAGAAGTAGAAGGCACCTGGAAGCTGGATCACACCAAAAACTCTTTAACCGATAAAGAATCCATCCCGAGGGAAGATACCTGGATATTTAAAGAGGGTACAGTAACGATTTTGAATATTCCGCGCGATGGAACGCACTATGACCAACCGCCTGTAAACTATGAAATAGCGGACGGCAAGTTGAAAATTTCCATGATAGGCAGCAGCAGATTTGACCTGTTTTCTTTAGTGGAAAAAACCGACACTAGTATGACCCTAAAAGGGAAATTCGGTGGCTATTATTACTTTACTAAAAAATAGAATCCTAATGAATTCAAGGTGGCGATGGCTTATCCCGTCGCCACAAAAAACCGAAACAAAGCCTACTCTCGATTCTTTCCAGTCATTCGAATTAAAGAATCGCCTCCGGTGATGACCATTTCAATTAATCTTCATAAAATTCTCTCGCTTAGAGATTAATATAGCGTGGATAATACCTCTTTTAAAAACGTATCTTACGGAATGTCTTGATTCCAACCTTAGTTGATGGAGCTTTACCCTGAAGAATATCGTGAGCATCCGGTTTCTGGTTTCTTTGTTGCTGTGGATTTATGCGGTCGATGTTTACAGTAATGAAAACCACGCAATGTCGTGCCAGTCTTTTCATAACAGATTAAGCGACTTGAAGTTGCAGCAACCGCCAAGGCGAGTGCTGCTTGTGCCTTTACTGAGCAGGGAACCGCACACGATTGAAAGCCCAAGGTGGTCTGAGCAACCTGCCCGCACTCTGGAAGCCTTTTATCGAAAGCGGTTTAATGCGTCCGTCACGCAACTGCGGGATGTCTGGAGCTGGACGGATTATTACCGGCAGGTCGAACAAATAGTGCAGCAGCAGCCCCCTTTCGACCGGGTTATTTTTATCAGTCATGGCGGTTTTGATGGGCCAGTACTGGAAAACGTCATATTTCGGCAAAATCTTGAGATAACAGGAGGAAAAGGCGAATTGCGTCAACTTTCCGAGGCGCAGCCGGGGCTTAAGAATGTGCTGTCTATCATCTATGATACCGAAAAAAACCGCATATTCAGCGACTATATGGCCTTGCACTGGCCGGAATTGGCGCTAATGAAACCGGCCGATATCAGGCATTTGCTCAAGGGACTGGAAAAACAGTTGCAGCCGCTTAATTATGCCTGTTTTCAACAATCCTGCTCGCCGGATCGACTGGCTGCAAGCCCGGAGGAGCAGCGTGAATACCGGCTCTATCTTTGTGAACTCATTTGCCGCGAGCCACTGTTCGAGCAAAAGACATCTGTCGAAATATCACCGGAACGGTTCTTTCATTTTGCAAAATCCCTGAGTTCGCTGGCAACGGCAGACGGCCTGATTTTTTTCGGCGCCTGCAATCCTGGCAGCGCGGCTCCGGTAAAAGTGCTGGAGAAGGATGAAACCGAGTTGCTGATCAATTCAACTCTTGCCGGCGGGCCACATAAGAGCTATGTGCATCTGGTCAGCGCAGCAACCGACCGCATCACCGCCGGTCCGATAGGAGAAAGCAGCGCCAAGGACATTGTGAATCAAATTGTCATGTTTGAGACCAGTCGTCCCCAACACAATTTATGCATCGCCGCTCCAGCGAAGTGATCCTGTAGAAAGCTGCATCAATCGTGTAGCCTGGTGTAGCTTGCGAAATACGGGATAATCGGAACCAACAAAGCCCACACTCCGCAAGCTACACCAGGCTATACGCTTATGCCCTCTCCCTAGGGACAGGGCCCGACATGTACGCTTTTTGATCCGGCATATGAACTCTTACAACTTGGTTTACTTCCCTGTCCGTCTAGCGTGAAATGTGGGTCATTGGGCTGGTGGCACCCTTTAGTCACGTTAATTTTGCAGCTGGATGAGTCGATTCCTTTCTTTAATTCCTCAGAATAATCTCTCAGAAAAGTTGTTGCTTCCTGTTGTGTATACACGTGTACATTACTGTTTTCAGGGGCATCCCAACCCGACTTAAAAACGATATCGGCATGCGCAATGCCACTATCCGATATGAAGGGGCCAACTGACGTAACTACATACAGAAGCATTAACAAAACTTTCTTACATTTAACTTTGCCGCTTCTCTGTTTCAGATCGGCAACTGTTACTTGACCAAGCACTTTTTCAGACATGACAAACCTCCCGGTTCTGTTGTTTATGAGTACAATCTCATGGACGCAAATCTAATCCTGAGAAAGATGGCAGCCGGAAAAGAATCAGATCCCTGAGGTATCCCTTACAAACAACGCAAAGGCAATAACAAGTAAACCATCGGCTTACCGGATTGCTAAAACTGATCTCAAGCGCCACATATAAACGATAATGCCTCACCAACGTTAACGTAAGTATCGTAACAGTAACTATCCCCTGGTGTTACGGTAACATCCCGGATGAGATGTTATAGAGCCGAACAGAGTTGCAAGCCCTGTCCGGCATTTAACCTGACTCCGTTGATTGACGCTACTTGGCAGGAGCCTGAGCCTCATGGCCGCCAGGGCGGTAACGGTCCATGACTTCATCCAGCTTCTCGTTAGTGATGCCTGCATCCGCTTTTTGAAGACAACCAAGCAAGACAGCTTTGTTCGCGTGAACGCGCTCAGTCGTTGGCCGTTCGCCTTGAGGGGCGGGGTTCACGTTCTCGAAACAGGCCACGAACTGTTCCGGCTTTATGCCGAGGTCACGGCTGACACTTTCGACAGGACGGCGCGGATCGTTGCTCAACAAGTCCGGCGCTGCAATGGCATTCGCTGAAATGCAAAGGGTTGCGGAAACTAGCAGAATGCCTTTGCTCATGAACATAGAAGACTCCGGTTTTGTGAACTTTAGAAAATTAGCCAAATTACGGCTTGAATCAGATATCCATAAACAACATGGGAATACCGTAAGTCATAACAAAATAGCCAAATGCCAGGATAAGGCTAAGACTCATTCTGTACGAAAAAAACTGCCGGAAGATGTAACCGACAATCGCCAAATACCATAGGAGCAATAATACGCCGATGCCGATTGACACTTCTTCCGCATACTCGTAATGCTTCATTACCATCAGAAAATACAAAGCTTCAGTGACGGTGGCCAGTGTCATAATGAAATTCTCGCAGACAAAAATGGCCGTGAACAACTGATTAAAATACTGCCATTTTTTGACGATCAACAATAAAGTGGCGACGGTTGAAAACGCCATGATTGTCCGCAGCAAAACTTCCAGCGTGCCATCGGCGGGATCGGAAATCAGGCTTTCAACAATAATCCCTGAAACAAGGTAGAAAGCCACAGTTTTCCACATAAATGATTTTGTGGGAGTTAAATCGACGGGGTTATTTCTGAACCAGCAAAGCGAAAGGTATTTGACTAATAATTTCATAGATAATCGAGAAGGTAAGCAGTTTTTTAATAATTATTATTGCTAGCGCGAACCCCTGTTATTCCGATCAAAAGCATATCGGAGGAGACCACCCAAAACCCGCTTATGCTACCCGATTCAGCTTGATTTTCCAACTCTTAACCACCTGCTCCGTAAGGTTTCTCCCGATCTTGTAGTACCCTTTTAAATAGCCCAAAGGCAGGCCTGATGCTAAAATCAGATTTTTCAACAATTTTAATTTTTAAGGAAAAACATGAGCAAAATTACCATCGAACACAATCCTAGTGAAGAGCGTTTAAAAGAGCTTGGCGTTTCCGGCTGGGAAATCTGGGAAAAAGAAATCTCAAAATTCCCCATAAATTTTGATGAAACGGAATGTGCCTATGTATTGGATGGCGAAATTCTGGTAACGCCCGCAGGTGGAGAACCTGTACGTATTCTGCCTGGTGACCTGGTGTCATTCCACGCAGGGCTGGATAGCCAATGGGAAGTGGTCAAACCATTGCGCAAGCATTACAGCTACGATTATCCCAACGGCATTTAATTGTGCAGCTATTGCTGAGCTAGTTGGCTGAGCCGGCCCCGCATGTTGTCATTTTCAAAATACAACATGCGGCGCAACGGATTGCGTCTTACCGCAAACAATAATTTATTTCCTCATTGATCTTTTGAATTTTTTATCCAATTTGTCATTGGCATCTTGAGATAATTGAGCCGCCCGGTTAGCTTCGGCTTCTGCAGCTCCTGCCTTTGCAGCCGCATCGGCAGCTGTAGCCGATGCTTGTTTAACAGAACTATCCAAGCCATTAACTTGCGACTGTAAATTTTCAACATCAGAATTAGTTGCGCAAGCCGTAACCAGACTGGAAGCCAGAACAATCATTGATAATTTCATTACTGTTTTCATATTATTTTTCCTTACTCAAGATGATTACTATAAAAGTTTCGCATATCAAATAACTCTATATTTAATATGAGTTATTCAAATATATCTTGCATCTCGATAACTTAACGCGAGCTTAACACAGTGGATTTTAGGATGTTACATATCCGAACAAAATGGAAAGGGGAAAACTAAGCTGACACGGACAGCGTTGCTACCCATCCCCTTACACCACGCCGAGCATCGCAGGTTTTTAGTGGATGAGTCCGCAGGATGCTCACAGGGATGTGAGCATTTGCCAGAGGGGCTTGGAGCCCCTTCTGGCAAACCCACTGAAAACCGAGAAGCGCAGGAGCTTTCGTGGTGTGGGGTCGCCTTTTCTTTGGATACTTTCTTTTGGCGACGCAAAAGAAAGTATCTCGGCTTCGCGGACGAGCCCGCGATTAAAATAAGCCATTCGGAACCAACGTCCCGATTAACTCATCAGGCTTCCAATGGTGTAATACGCTGCGCTATTACACCCTACATGCTGTTACGGCTTACGGCCTTTTACACCGCCCAATAGTCTATTGAGTGGTTAACTGCTTTGATTTTCATAGTAATGCCAAACCTGTCTTGAAGCGCATCTCGGAGTTCTCCATAGCGCAGTCCCTCGGAGTAGTCATTGCTCAAATAAGGTCGCCCCCTCCAATTTGCCGCAACTTGCTTAAGAGCATTTTCTAGCTCTTGCTGCGTCATTTTCTGTATGTCGCCGGAATAGGTAGTCAATTTTTGCTCCTTAGTATAGGTAGGGAATTGGTCGGTCTGTAGATACCGTCTTACACCATTAAGCTTCTTGATAAGCCGACTGCACTAACTTTTCCAAATGTGCAGTCAAGGACTTGTTCAACTTCGAGAGCCTCACAAGTTTTGCCCCCAAGCGATACACGACAAATGTCCCCGCAATGCTAAGAGCTAAATCCCAAGATGCATAGTGCCAGTTAATTTCCCAATAATCATTGTCGATTTCCCAAAAATCGTTGTGCGCTGTGAACCCTGCAATGGCAAAAAAGATTAGGCCAGCGATGATTAATGACTTTCCTGTAAAAAGTGGTTCCAGTTTAAGGAGTTTGTTCAAATCATCAGCCTTATTGATAAACCAATGCTTTCCTGCGCTGTGGTTCACCAAAACACTGTACCACATACTTTCTGAACCCTTTATTGTCGCTGCGATAACGGATATTTTCTGGCCTACGCGTAATGGAATATCAACACCTTTCAACTTAATGTCTACTTCGACGCCATCTTCGGTTTTTATCCAAAACTCATGATTTGTTACAGCTGTGGAATGAACCTGCGGAGCACTTACATTTCCACCATATTTGCCGACGTACCCACCACCGCCACTTGAAGATATGTGTGTTTCACTATATTTATTGCTCCCAAGTACCTCCCCCGTCGCTTGCAAGAACTCGACCTCTTTTCCTCTGTAGACAAAATCTTCCATTGTCGCTCCTTTTTCTTTGTGTTTAACGTTTGATATAGCTAGCCGCCAAAAGGTACTGCAAAATAACCCGATAGAGCTAGGTGTAGGGGACGCATCACGTACCTTGAAGTCTAACATATTGCATCATGATCTCAAAAATCCATGCCGTGTGAAAATCAATCTCGTCTACGATGCGGTACGCCCAGCGCACCCTACATTAAACAACTCCCCCTCTCTCATCCCAAGCCTTATCCATCCTCTTCTCAGAAACCGGATAAGCGGTTTTAAGCTGCTGGGCAAACAGCGAAACCCTGAATTCCTCCAGCATCCAGCGGAACGGGTCTTGCTCCGGGATGACCTTGTCTTTTTTGATTTTCTTCTCCACGTCCTTCCAATACCGTGTCGCATAACGGCTGGCTTCCTGGACTTTTTGCAGGTTGTTATCCCGTTTATCCAGCCGGTATTGCACGGCCTTCAAATAACGAGGAATGGCTTTAAGCTGCTGATAAGGCGTGTTGCGAATGAACCCGGCATAAATCATAAAATCCAGCTGTTCATTAATATCTTTCGCCAGCGGGTCATTCGCATTGAATCGGTTCAGCTGGGTTTTGATGGCGCCGTAAAGTTCCATGATTTCCAGTGCAATTTTGCCGGCTTCATTGGCGGCGCTGATCAGCCCGGATTTATTCTGCTGTAAGCTTTGCTCGAAGGCCTGCTGGGTACGAATGGTTCGGCCTTCGACAAACACGCTGTGCAGGATCAGATACAGCATGTCGTCCTTGAACGATACTTCCGCGTCGCTGCCGATCAACGGATGCTTCGGCAAGCGGTTATAGGCCAGTTCCGCTGCCGCCGACTTCGGCATGTTTTTGCTCACATAAGTGCATTCCTTGCGCAGTTGCAGCTGGAACAGGCGCATTAATCCGGCTTGGTGCTGCAATGCGGCTTTTTGCTCGGTGTCGAAAATGCGCACGCCGACCGCATCGCCCTCATCGATGATCGAGGGGAATCCGACAAACGCCTGCCCCTTCTGGATAAACTGGTAAGTCTCCGGCAAGTCGTCGAATGCCCAGCCGATGCAGCCGGTGTAGCTCAGCTCGTCGGCGGCGATCTGGTCGAAGCTGTCTCCGGCTTTGGCGGTGTGCTTGAGCTGCAATTTTTTCAGGTCGCGGCCGTAATCCAGCAGCTGCCCCTGATCGTCTACCACCCTGAAATTCATCCTCAAGTGGTCGGTCAAGGTCTCCATATTCCAGGCATTGAGCGGAATCGCCTCGCCGGTCAGTTTTCTTAAGCGGTTGCCCAGCCATTCCTGCAACGCGCCTTTAAAATCCGGCTCGATTTCAAGACATTGCTTGACGGTCTCAGGTACCGGCACAAAATGTTTCCTGATGTTCTTGGGCAGGGCTTTAATCAGGGCGATGCATTTTTCTTCCAATAACCCCGGCACCAGCCAGTCGAAAGCCGTTTGCGAGACCTGGTTCAATTGATGCACCGGGATAATAGCCGTCACGCCGTCTTCATCATGCCCCGGCTCGAAACGGTATTGCAGCGGGATGGTCAGGTTGCCGATCTTCTTGCTGTCCGGAAAATCCCATTCGTTGACATAGTTCTGCTCCTGCTCCCGCGTTAAATCCTCCTTGGTTAAAAACAGGATTTTCGGGTTGGCGCGTTCGGCCGTCTTGCGCCAGGTATCCAAGGTAACGCCGCTGACTACCTCGGGCGGCAGTTTGCTGTCGTAGAATTGATACAGCCACTGCTCGTCCTCGACCAGATCGACCCGGCGGCCTTTATGCTGAATCATGCCCACTTCTTCGAGCAGTTTCTGGTTGGCGACATAAAACGGCGCATTGCTGTGGTAATCATGATCGACCAGCGCCGAGCGGATAAAAATTTCCCTGGCAGCCTTGGCATCGACATGATCGTAAGGAATCTTGCGCCCGGCTTGCAGCGTCAAGCCGTACAGCAAAGTCCGCGAAGACACCATGCAACGCGCACCTTTCTTTTCCCAATGCGGATCGTAATAGTTGTGCTTGACCAGATGCTCGGCGCATTGCTCTATCCATTCCGGCTCGATCCGGGCGACATTGCGCGCATAAACCTTGCTGGTTTCGACCTGCTCCGCGGCCATAATCCACTTGGGCTTGAGTTTATGCAGGCCGGAACCTGGGAAGATGAAGAACTTCAGGCCGCGTGCGCCCAGGTATTCGTATTGCTCATGGCGAAAGCCGATATTGGACAACAAGCCCGGCAACAACGCGCGATGGGTTTTTTGATAATCGGCATCGTCAGTGTTCGGGGTCATCTTTAAATCGCCCTTAACCACCTGCATGATTTGCGCGTGGATGTCGAACCACTCGCGCATCCGCATATAAGACAGGAAATTGTCGGTGCAGTATTTGCGCAGCTTGCTGTTGGACAGGTGTTTTTTCTTCTCCTCGTAGGTATTCCAGATATTTAACAGCGTTAAAAAATCGGACTCGGGATGGCGAAACGCCACATGTTTTTGATCGGCCTGCGCCATTTTGTCGGCAGGTTTTTCCCTCGGGTCTTGCACGCTTAACGCGGCAACGATAATCGCGACTTCGGTCAGGCAATGCTCATGCGCGGCGGCGATCAGCATCCGGGCAAGCTTGGGGTCGGTCGGGAATTTGGCCAGCTGTTTGCCGATTTCGGTGAGCTTGCCCGATTTGTCCAGCGCGTTGACTTCATGCAGCACGGTTTTGCCGTCCCGGATCATCTTGTCTTCAGGCGGCTCAATAAACGGGAAGTCTTCAATATCGCCAAGCTTTAACGAGATCATCTGCAAAATAACCGCAGACAGATTGGTGCGCATGATTTCCGGTTCGGTAAACTCCGGCCTAGCTAAATAATCGTCGTGCGAATACAGCCGGATGCAAATGCCCTCGGCGACACGGCCGCAGCGTCCGGCCCTTTGGTTGGCGGAAGATTGCGAGATGCGCTCGATCGGCAGGCGCTGGATTTTACTGCGGTGGCTGTAACGGCTGATCCGCGCATGGCCGGTGTCGATCACGCAACGGATGCCCGGCACCGTCAATGAGGTTTCCGCGACATTGGTCGCCAGCACGATGCGTAGTTTGCCGCCCTTGGGTTTGAACACCCGCTCCTGTTCGCTGACGCTGAGTTTCGAATACAGCGGCAGGATTTCATATTGGGTCGGGTGGTGTTTTTTCAGCGAATCGGTGGTTTCCCTGATTTCCCGCTCGCCGCTCAGAAAAATCAGGATATCGCCGCGCAGGTCACGGTAAAGCTCATCAACCGCATCGAGTATCGCGTTTTGCAGTTCGTCAGTAGTATCGTCACCCTCCTCTTCTTCTTTCTGTTCAATAGGCCGGTAACGAATATCCACCGGATACGTGCGCCCTGAAACTTCGATAATCGGGGCCTTGTTGAAATGATCGGAAAAGCGCTGCGTGTCGATCGTGGCCGAAGTGATGACCAGCTTTAAATCGGGCCGTTTAGGCAGCAGCCATTTCATGTACCCGATCAGGAAATCGATGTTCAAGCTGCGCTCATGCGCCTCATCGATAATGATGGTGTCGTACTGGTTCAGGTAAGGATCGTTTTGCGACTCGGCCAGCAAGATGCCGTCGGTCATCAGTTTAACCAGCGATTCAGCGTGGGTTTTATCATTAAAACGGATTTTGTAGCCGACCGACTTGCCGACCGGTTCGCCAAGTTCTTCCGCGATGCGGTCGGCGACGGTGCGCGCGGCGATTCGCCGGGGCTGGGTGTGGCCGATAAACCCGGCAGCGCCATGGCCTAGCGACAGGCAAATCTTGGGCAGCTGCGTGGTCTTGCCGGAACCGGTTTCGCCGCAGACAATCACCACCTGGTTTTCCTGTATCAGTTTGGCGATATCGTCTTTTTTGCCGGTGACGGGCAGATCGGGGAACGTCAGTGCAGGAATACTGGCAAGCCGCTGGTTCCTAGCCGCGACCGACCGTTCAATACGGTTTGCCAGCGCGTTTAATTCTTCCACTGAACCCTTGCTGCGGCAGCGATCCAACTGCCGCTTTAATGCATGCCTGTCCTGGTTTAGGCAGAGAGATAATTGACTGGTAAGTCGCTTGATAAGATCGGGGGTGGACATCAAAAACAGCCGGATAAATTGGTGGATTATACGTTAATTTATCTGTTTTGGATTTTATCCATAGACTATTGGCTGATTGTTTATTAGACTCAAAAAATATTCATCTGATGTGCAGGTGCATCATGATTTCTTCCGTATCCAGCAATAGATTCGCCGCCCCGCAAACTGATTATTCCCAGCGGCAATCGTTCGCCCCGGCAAATGATCCAGACCAAAACGTTCAGCAAGACCCCGCAGTAAAAGCGGAAGCGTCTAAAGCAACTGACGAGAAAAAAGTCGGTGAGCTGTCCGAGGGCGATCTAAAAGTCATCCGCGAACTTAAACAAAGAGATGCCGAAGTCAGGGCGCATGAAGCGGCGCATCTGGCTGCCGCAGGCGGCATCGCCACCAGCGGTGCCAGTTTCAGCTATCAGCAAGGCCCCGATGGAGCGCGGTACGCAATTGGTGGCGAGGTCAGCATAGACACCTCCCCGGTTTCCGGCGACCTGGCCGCAACCATACGAAAAGCCGATACCATCAGAAGAGCCGCCCTGGCTCCAGCCCAACCCTCCGGCCCGGATCTGGCAGCGGCGGCAAGCGCAACGGCAATGGCCGCCCAAGCGCAGGCCGAGTTGTTGCAGAAAAATCAGGATACCCAGAATGGCGATAAAGACCAACTGGGAACCAAAATCGACCTGTCAGCATAAGCCTGAATATTCATCAGCCTGCTCCGATCAAAACCTTCTGTACCGGCTGTGTACATGTCCGTGAAACAAGGCGGCATTGGCTTGATAAGGCTGTGTCGGCTCTCGGTCATCAAAAACGCATCTGTAGCGGCTTACACGCCAAGCCGCTGTCTTTTTTTACTAGACATAATAGCTGTTATCTGTTATAAGACAATCATGATTTCCTTAGTATCTCGCTTTAGTCCTGACATACAACAAGGTTTTTATGCCTTGCAGCGGTCGGTCGCCATAAATCCCATAGAACAGAAACTAATAAACAATCTTAAATCACTACAATCCGAAAAAACTCTTGCCAAGGAAAAGCCAAAAACCATCCAGCAGCCTGCAAAAACAAACAATGAAGTCAACGCTCCTTATGGATTATTGCATCTGAGTTCCGCGGGCGGTATTTCTAAGAAAAATGCCATTTCAAATACCAACAAAAATTCTGATAGCACCCTACACGCTGCTAAAGATAAGATAAAAACAAGCACTTCTTTTGTTGCCGACACCCCCGCAGCAAAATTAAGGAATGCTGACATACTCAGGGAAGCTACGCTAGCCCCTGCACAACCCGCCAAGCAAAACACAGATGCAACAACGACAGATACAAAGACGCAGACTGTTAATGATCATGCAAAAATAGACGCTTCTGCAGTCGCAGACGATCCGGCAGCAACATTAAAGAAAGCGGACATAATCAGAAAAGCGACCCCAGCTCCTTCGCAATCTTCCGACCAGGATATACAAGATGCGGCAAGCACAACAGCGACGGCGCAGATAGAGTTATTAAAGAAAAATCAAAACACCCAAAATGGCAATAAAGACCATCTAGGGTCTAAAATTGATTTGTCCGCATAAATCTAAATCTCCGCCCCCGCTCTGATCAAACTCGGCTACTGTTTTCTTCCCAACACAGCCTCTGGAAGAGCACGTTGCTGCCTGTACATGGCTCGCTAATCAACTTTAGTTCCCATAATATTCATGACTGCCGGCAGCATAACCGACCGGTTTATTGAGCGATTCCAAACAATCAACTCCTTGCTTTTACCCGCTGCAATGATTATCTCAGCGTCATTACCAAGTACTTCCAACCTTCCAAACTCCGACTGTATATCGGAAAAATAATTAATCTTCACACTAAACTCTACTCAATAGCCTGTATAGGCGTATAATTTGATAAATTTTTTCAAATAACCGTAACCTCTTCCCAAAAGATTTGTGTATGTCTATTAGCCTTAGAAAAATCACCCATCAAGTTTTAGTCGGCAATGTTAAAGTTGGAGGCGGCGCTCCTATCGTCATTCAATCAATGACTAATACCGATACCGCCGATATCACTGCAACCGTTAATCAAATCATCGAACTGGCCACCGCAGGTTCCGAACTTGTCCGCATTACGGTCAATTCCGAGGAAGCGGCAGCAGCTGTTGCGGAAATTCGCAACCAGTTGGACAAAAAAGGCAACTCAACCCCAATCGTCGGCGACTTTCATTTTAACGGCCACAAATTGCTGGAAAAATACCCCGACTGCGCCCAGGCTTTAGCCAAGTACCGCATCAATCCAGGCAACGTAGGCCGCGGTAAAAGCCGTGACCCGCAATTCCAGCAAATGATTGAGTTTGCCTGCCAGTATGACAAGCCTGTACGCATAGGCGTCAATGGCGGCAGCTTGGATCAAGCAGTGCTGACCCGTTTGCTGGATGAAAACAGAAGCCTGAAAACTCCTGAGCCGTTGGCTGCCGTAACCCGCAAAGCAATAGTATTATCTGCGCTTGAAAGCGCCGCCAAAGCCGAGGAAATCGGCTTGGGCAAAAACAAAATCATTCTTTCCTGCAAGATCAGTAACGTACAGGAACTGATTGCCATTTATCAGGATCTGTCCAGTCGCTGCGATTATGCGTTGCATTTGGGCCTTACCGAAGCCGGTATGGGTTCCAAAGGCATAGTCGCTTCAGCCGCCGCGTTGTCCGTGTTAATGCAACAAGGTATAGGCGATACCATCCGGATTTCACTGACCCCTGAACCAGGCTCATCCAGAACTCAGGAAGTGATTGTCGGCCAGGAAATCCTGCAAACCATGGGATTTCGTTCATTCACGCCTATGGTTATCTCCTGCCCCGGCTGCGGTCGCACTACCAGCGATTATTTCCAGAAACTGGCTATGGATATTCAAGGCTATTTACGCGACCAAATGCCGGTATGGCGCACGCAATATCCGGGTGTTGAAACCATGGAAGTCGCGGTCATGGGCTGTGTGGTCAATGGTCCGGGCGAAAGTAAAAACGCCAATATCGGCATCAGCCTGCCCGGCACCGGCGAATCACCGGTAGCGCCGGTTTATGAAGATGGCGAAAAAACCGTCACGCTTAAGGGCGACAGAATTGCTGAGGAGTTTCAGGAAATAGTACAGCGCTATATTGAAACGCATTACCGTCCATAACTTTTCCCCCAGCTATGGCATAAAACAAAAAAGGGATTGTGAGTCATCACAATCCCTTTTTTTATTGCAATAAAAGCTGCCCTCTTATGAAGAACAGCTAGGCATTATTGCTTATTCCGCGTCTACTTCTTTCATGCTTAATCTGACTCTGCCCTGACGGTCAATTTCAAGCACCTTAACCTTAACCACATCGCCTTCCGCCAGCTTATCGCTAACTTTATCGACGTGCTCATCGGTAATTTGTGAAATATGAACCAGACCATCTTTACCGGGAAGAATGGTAACGAAAGCGCCGAAGTCCATTAACCTGACCACTTTACCTTCGTAGACTTTACCGACTTCAACTTCCGCAGTAATTTCCTCGATCAAACGGCGCGCTTCTTCACCTGCCGCTTTATCAACCGAAGCAACCTTAACAATACCGTCATCAGTCAAATCGACGCTGGCGCCGGTTTGCTCGGTAATGCTGCGGATAGTTGCGCCACCCTTGCCGATCACTTCACGGATTTTAGCTGGATCGATTTTGAAAGTGATGATGCGAGGTGCGAAATCCGACATCTCTTCACGTGTCGCAGACAACGACTTATTCATTTCACCCAGAATGTGCAGACGACCATGTTTCGCTTGATCCAGAGCTGTCTTCATGATTTCCGCGGTAATGCCATCTATCTTGATGTCCATTTGCAGCGCGGTAATGCCGTCTACCGAACCGGCGACCTTAAAGTCCATATCGCCCAGGTGATCTTCATCGCCCATGATGTCTGACAATACGGCAAAGCTGTCGCCTTCCTTAATCAGGCCCATCGCGATACCGGCAACAGGTGATTTAATCGGCACACCGGCATCCATTAGCGCCAAGCTGCTGCCGCAAACAGAAGCCATAGAGCTTGAACCGTTGGATTCAGTGATTTCAGAAACCACCCGGATGGTGTACGGGAATTCATCCATGTTAGGCAACACGGCGGCAACGCCGCGTTTCGCCAAACGGCCATGACCAATCTCACGGCGTTTTGGTGAGCCCACAAAGCCGGTTTCGCCAACGCTGTACGGAGGAAAGTTGTAATGCAGCATGAACGGTTCTTTATATTCACCGGCCAATGCATCGATGATTTGAGCATCGCGTTGAGTGCCCAGTGTTGCAACCACCAAAGCCTGGGTTTCGCCGCGGGTAAACAGTGCAGAGCCATGGGTTCTTGGCAGTACGCCGGTTCTGACGGTAATCGGCCTGATCTTGTCTAAAGCACGGCCATCAATACGCTTGCCTTCGTTGAGAATGGCATTGCGAACAATACGGTATTCCAGATGCTCGATAATGCCGCGTATGTCGCTTTCTGCATACTCGCCATTCGCCACCAGTTTTTCAACTACTGCGTTTCTCAGTGTTTTTAAATGCTCTTGTCTAACCAGTTTTTCAGCAATTTGATAAGCGGCTTTAATGCCTTCTTCAACCTCGGCTGTTACCAGTTTTTTAAGTTCAGCATCAGTTTCAGGCGCTACCCACTTAACAATGCCGGCACCGGCTGCTTGGGCGAATTCGTTAATGGCATTGATGGCAGTCTGCATCTGCTCGTGGCCGAATAAAACGGCGCCCAGCATCACTTCTTCCGGCAAATTATCAGCTTCAGATTCAACCATTAATACGGCGTGAGCTGTCCCTGCAACAACCAATTCCAGCTGTGATTCTTTTAACGCGGCAGGGGTTGGATTTAATAGATATGCGCCGTCCTTATAACCGACAGTCGCTGCGCCGACCGGGCCGTTGAAAGGCAAGCCTGAAACAGCCAGAGCAGCAGAGGCGCCCAATAAAGCGGGAATTTCGGGATTAACTTCAGGGTTCAGCGATATGACTGTCGCAATAATTTGAACTTCGTGAGTATAGCCTTCAGGAAAAAGGGGACGAATAGGCCGGTCAATCAGACGAGAGGTTAAAGTCTCTTGTTCACTGGGACGTCCTTCTCTCTTAAAAAAGCCGCCTGGAATTTTACCGGCTGCATAAGCTTTTTCTTGATAATTAACAGTCAATGGGAAAAAGTCGCCTCCGCTTGCCTCTTTTTTACCAACGACAGTGACCAACAGTGATGTACCGTCTACATCGATTATGACAGCGCCGTCTGCTTGACGGGCTATTTCACCAGTTTCTAGTTTAACGAGTCGATCGCCGTACTGAAATTCTTTCCTAATAGGATTCACTATAAGGTTCCTTTGCGTAGAAGTTGTTTAAAAATTTGTTCAATCCATGAAGGTGCTGAAACAGAAACGGCACATAATTCTGTGCCGTTTCTTTGTATTGCTATTTGCGTAAACCGAGACGATCAATCAATGAGCGGTAACGGTTGCCGTCTTTATTTTTCAGGTAGTCCAGCAACTTACGGCGCTGGTTAACCATGCGCAACAATCCACGACGTGAATGGTTGTCTTTTTTGTGCTCTGCAAAGTGCGGCGTTAAGTGAGTGATGTGTGCTGTCAATAGAGCAATCTGTACTTCAGGTGAACCGGTATCGGTTTCTGACTGACGATACGCTTCTACGACCGCTTTTTTTTGTTCTGCTGTAAATGGCATTTGTAATCCCTATTTAGATTAAAAATTAAAAATAAAGCCGCCAATCGACGACTCCTTAAGTACACTGTTTCCACGATAGGGTGTAGAAACCGGTGTATTCTTTCAGCCTGAGGGTATAAACTCAGAGCAGTTCGTTGCTCATATTGAACAACTTTTTCGGTACTAGTTTACCATCCAATAGCATTTCCCCCAAGCCTAAAAACACCTCGGCATTGTACATTCGCACCATGCCTTGCATGGTACTCCCGCTTGGAAAGGCAAGAGAACTAAGCGACTGCCCGTGCTTTATGCAGCCTGCCTGTTCATCGGACAACTGTACAGCGGGCAACGCTTCCAGCGGCTTATCGACATTAATCAGGCATTCAAGCAGGCTTTGCTCATCCATTGCCGTCAACTGCTCGATGGTTCTGGCATTTTCAATGCTGAATTGACCCGCTTCCAGCCGGCGCAATTCCTTTACCGTTCCGCCGCAGCCCAGAGTGTGTCCGATGTCTTCCGCCAGCGAGCGGATATAAGTGCCTTTTGAGCAAAACACGTCCAGCGTCAACCGGTCTTTGGAAAAATCCAGCAGCTTCAGCTCGAATATAGTGATGCGCCTGGCTTTGCGCTCCACTGTTTTGCCTTCCCTTGCCAATTCATAAAGCTTTTTGCCGTTATGCTTTAAAGCCGAATACATGGGTGGAACCTGATCGATTTCACCGGTAAACTTGTTCAGACAAGCTTGTATCACATCAACTGACAATTCCGGCACCGGCTTTGTTTCAATAACAGCGCCTTCGGCATCACCTGTATCGGTCATAACACCAAGCTGAACAACGACCTGATAACGTTTGTTATCATCCAGCATCAATGCGGAAACCTTGGTCGCCTCGCCAAAGCAAAGCGGCAGCAAGCCTGTGGCCAGAGGATCAAGGCTGCCGGTATGCCCCGCTTTATTGGCATTGAACAAGCGTCTTACTTCCTGCAAGGCTCTGTTTGACGATACGCCCAAGCGCTTGTCTAACAGCAATATGCCATGAACATTACGCCCGGACTTGCGTTTGCTCATGGAAACTAGCCTTCGCCGCGCTTATCCAGATCACTTAAGAGTTCTGCAACGCGCATGCCGGTATCAAATGAATCATCGTAATAAAAACGCAATTCAGAGATATGCCGCAAGCGCATTCTTTTTGCCAGCTCATGCCGGATAACAGGGGCTAACTCATTCAGCCACTTAACATTGTCTTTTTTGCCCTGCTCGTCAACATTCAATACCGTGACGTACACTTTTGCAACGGCCAAGTCTTTAGTCACCACCACTTCATTGATAGTAATAAAGCCCAGCCGTGAATCATCAATATCGCGTTGCAGGACTAAAGAAAGCTCCTTTTGCATCTGTGATGAAACGCGGGCATTGCGGCCAAATTCTCTTGCCATCAGGTTACAGTTCCCGCTTGACTTCTATGCGTTCAAAAACTTCGATCTGGTCGCCGGGTTTGACATCGTTGTAATTTTTCACACCGATACCGCACTCCATGCCCATCTTGACTTCGGCCACATCATCTTTGAAGCGGCGCAAGGATTCCAGCTGTCCTTCATAAATCACCCCGTTTTCACGCAGAACCCGTATCGGCAAGTTTCTCTTAACAAAGCCGTCAACGACCATACAACCGGCAACTGCGCCGAATTTTGGTGATTTAAATACATCCCGGACTTCAGCCAGACCGACAATCTGTTCCTTAATTTCCGGCGCCAGCATACCGCTGATTGATTTCTTGACCTCATCAATCGCATCATAAATGACGCTGTAGTAATGCAGGTCTATGCCTTTTTCTTCAATCAGTTTCCGCGCAGTGGCATCGGCACGAACGTTAAAGCCCATCAGAATCGCGCCGGAAGCCAGCGCCAAATTCACATCGCCTTCATTAATGCCGCCAACGCCGCCGAACACGACCTTGACTTCCACTTCGTCATTCGACAACGCCACCAGGGAGCCTCGCAAGGCTTCCAAACTGCCCTGAACATCGGTTTTAAGCACCAGATTGACGCTGGCAAGTTCACCGGTTGCCATTCTGGAGAACACCTCATCCAGCTTGGAAGCCTGTTGTGCTGCATGCCGGCTGGATCTTTTACGGTCTTCACGATGCTTAGCCAAATCCTTAGCGACACGTTCGTTTTGCACCACCAGAAATTCATCGCCGGCATTCGGCGTGCCCGACAAGCCTAGAATTTCAACCGGCGCACAAGGGCCTGCTTCTTTAATGGCTTTGCCGTTCTCATTAAACATGGCTCTGACACGACCAAACTCGTGACCGCACAAAACCATTTGCCCGTTTTCCAGAGTGCCTTTCTGAATCAGCACGGTTGCAACGACGCCGCGGCCTTTATCCAGTCTTGATTCAATAACAATACCCGATGCCGGCCCTTCAACAGGCGCTTTCAATTCGAGGATTTCAGTCTGCACGATTAAGGCCTCGATTAAGTCATCAATACCTTCACCGGTTTTAGCCGAAATCTTGAGGAACTGCACATCACCGCCCCACTCTTCCGCAAGAACGTTCATGGTTGAGAGCTCCTGCATCACTTTTTCAGGGTTTGCATCGGGCTTATCGATCTTGTTCATCGCCACAATGATCGGCACATCGGCCGCCCTGGCGTGCTCAACGGCTTCCCGGGTTTGCGGCATAACACCGTCATCCGCTGCAACAACAACGATTACGACGTCGGTAACGTCGGCGCCTCTGGCACGCATGGCTGTGAACGCGGCGTGACCCGGCGTATCTAAAAAGGTTACCGATCCATGATCGGTTTTTACCTGATAGGCGCCGATATGCTGGGTAATACCGCCCGCTTCGCCGGCGGCAACGCGGGTTTTACGAATATAATCCAGCAGCGAGGTTTTACCGTGATCGACATGCCCCATGATGGTAACAATCGGCGCTCGCGGTAACTCCACACGGTCTTCTTCCACCTGAATTTCAGACAGCATTTCCTGTTCGAGATCGTCCTCGCTCTGCATAATGGCTTTATGGCCCATTTCTTCAACCAAAATAGCCGCTGTTTCCTGGTCTATGCTTTGATTGATGGTCGCCATAATGCCGAGTTTCATCAAGTGCTTGATCACCAATGCGGCTTTGACGCTCATTTTTTGCGCAAGATCGGAAACAATAATATTTTCCGGTATGGCTACCTCTTTTACTATTGCCTCAACCGGCATTTCAAACTGATGTTTGCCATCGGACTTTATGTTTGCCCGTTCAGTTTTCTTGCCTTTTTTCTTGCCTCTTCTAGCATCTCTGCCTTCTGCTCCAGCGTACGCTCCTTCATCCTGTTTTTTTCTATGCAATGTTTCTTGCTTGACCGCAGCCTGCTGCCTTACTTTTTCAGCATTTCTTTTGATGGATTCTTCAAGTCGAAGCTCTTTTTCTTCCTGTTTCTTTCTTAACTCTTCAGATTCCTTGGTTTTTCCCGATTTTTCCGGCTTGCCTTTCTTTTCTTCCTTAACCGTCAAGACATCAAATGCAGGTTCAATTTCAGGCACGATGTCCAATTCAGGCTCAACGACGGCTTCAGCTTCAACCTGCTCTGCTTCAGCGGCTTCTTTGGGCTCAATTTCAACTTCTTTTGCTGTTACCGGCGTTTCAGCAGGTGGAATAACTTCAACTTCAGCTTGTTTTGCAGCCTGCTCCTCCACAGCAAGCTTGGCCGCTTCCAGATTCTTTTGCTCTTCAGACTCCGCTGCTTCACTGCGTTTTATGTAGGTTCTTTGTTTGCGAATTTCAACACTAATCGTTTTCGTGGAACTGCCGGGCGCACTTGCCTGCTTAAGCTCGCTCACGGTTCTGCGCTTTAGAGTCACTCTTCTGGGAGAACTTTCGGCTTCGCCTTCGTCCTTACCATGACGTTTGCGCAAATGCGCAAGTAACTGCATTTTTTCGTCTTCGTTAATGACATCATCAGGGGCGCTCGCGGATAATCCCGCTTCTTTCAGCTGCTCTAATAATCGTTCCAGAGGAATTTTTACAACCTCCGCTAATTGCCGTACTGTTTTATCGCTCATTTCATACCCCTGCCTACTTACTCGCCTGTTCCTCAGCAAACCAAGGCTCACGCGCCTTCATAATCAATTTTGCCGCCCGGTCTTCGTTCATTCCTGCAATATCCAGCAGATCATCCACCGCCTGTTCTGCCAAATCATCCATCGTAATAATGCCGCGACTTGCCATGTCATAGGCCAAATCCCTGTCCATGCCTTCCATTTCCAGCAAGTCTTGTGCAGGTTCTGCAGTTTCCATTTTCTCTTCGGCTGCAATGGCGCTAATCAGCAAGGCATCTTTTGCCCGGCTTCTAAGTTCGTTAACAAGATCTTCATCAAAGCCTTCAATTTCCAGCATTTCGCTGACCGGAACATAGGCAATTTCCTCAACCGTATTAAAACCTTCTTCAACCAGAATCAATGCTATATCTTCATCGACATCCAGTTGTTCGACAAACAACTGCTTTATTTTATCGGCTTCGGCTTCGCTGTTTTCTTCCGCCTTGGAGGCATCGATTACATTCAACTCCCAGCCAGTCAGCTGGGTTGCCAGACGTACATTTTGACCGCCGCGACCTATAGCTTGAGACAGGTTATCCGAGCTTACCGCCAAATCCATGCTGTGCTTGTCTTCATCCACGACTATGGACTGGATTTCCGCAGGCGACATGGCGTTAATCACAAATTGAGCATCACTTGGATTCCAAAGAATAATATCAACGCGCTCTCCGGCCAGTTCATTAGAAACCGACTGTACTCTCGATCCTCTCATGCCAACGCACGCGCCAACCGGGTCCAGCCTGGGATCATTGCCTTTTACGGCAATCTTGGCTCTGGAGCCGGGATCACGCGCCGCACCCATCACCTCAATCAATCCTTCGCCCACTTCAGGCACTTCAAGGCGGAACAAGGCAATGAGTAATTCCGGCGTGGTCCGGCTGACAAACAATTGGGGGCCACGCGGTTCTGAACGCACATCTTTCAGATAACCTCTTATTCTGTCACCGATGCGGATAGCCTCACGGGGAATCATGTCTTCCTTGGCAATATAGGCTTCTACGTGCCCGCCCAGATCAAGATAGACGCTGCCCTTTTCAATACGTTTTACGATGCCGGTGATAAGCTCGCCCACGCGGCTCTTATAGGCATCAACAATTTTCTTGCGCTCGGCTTCCCTGACTTTGTGAATAATAACCTGTTTGGCGGTCTGCGCAGCAATGCGTCCGAAATCGACAGATTCAATTTCTTCTTCGACAAAATCACCGACTTGAATATTGGGGTTGTCGAGCCTGGCGACTTCCAACAAGACCTGCGTCTCAGGAAACTCGACATCGCCGTCAATCTGATTATTGGCATCAACAACTTCCCAGATTCTGTAAGTAACGTAGTCGCCGGTTTTTCTGTCAATGGCAACGCGTGCCTTGATCTGATTTGCGTGACGCTTGATCGTAGCCGCTTCTAATGCTGATTCTATAGCCTGAAAAACGATTTCTTTTTCAATATCCTTTTCATTAGAAAAAACATCAACTACCAACAAAATTTCTTTATTTGCCACTGCGTCCCCCTTTTTCGATTAAATACTCAGGCACCAAACGCGCTTTACTCATTGCGTCAAATGGAACCTCAAAAACCTGTTCACCTTCTTGAAGCGTAACGACATCGCCTGAAACTTTTGTAATCAGGCCTGTAATTTTTCTACGCCCATCTATTACTTTAAATAGATTAACCAACACCATACTGCCAATATACCGTTCAAACTGACTTATTTTAAAGAACGGCCTGTCTTCGCCCGGTGAAGAAACCTCCAACTGATAGTTGCCTTGAATGGGATCTTCCACATCCAGAACTCCGCTGACTTGATGGCTCACCTTAGAGCAGTCGTCAACCAGAATTCCATTCTCGCTATCAATATAAATCCTTAACAGACCATGCCTAGGATGCGGGTTATATTCAATGCCTACGCATTCATAACCCAATCCTTCAACAATTGGCTCAATCAGATTAACCAAATGCTCAGGAGCCTGTTTCATTTATTCCTCACTTAATTTCACACATAAAAAAAGAGCCAGAGGCTCTTCCATTAACAACCAATTGTAAGCTCCAAATTACCGAAGCCCTAAAAACAAAAAACCCCAAAATGGGGTCCCTTCTAATCTGGTAGCGGGGGCAGGATTTGAACCTACGACCTTCGGGTTATGAGCCCGACGAGCTACCAAGCTGCTCCACCCCGCGATTGATTTCCATATTATAGGGGCTTTTCAGCATTTAGCAACCTATTTCTTTGTCATCGCCTTCCAGTGCTTATTATTACTGGGTTTCAGCACTTTAAACAATCCAACCCAGATCAATAAATAACAGCAGTAAAAAACCCGCAAACACGCCAGCTAAAACATCATCGAGCATTATTCCAAAACCGCCTTCTACTCGTTGATCGACCCATTTAATCGGCCACGGCTTGATGACATCAAATACCCTGAACAACAAAAACCCGGCCACCATCGCTTGCCAGCTAAAAGGAACCAGCCACATGGTTATCAAGTAACCGGCAATTTCATCCCAAACTATGCCGCCAAAATCATGCTCGCCCAGCTTTTCAGCGGCTAAGCCACAAATCCAAATGCCGACAATAGTTACTGCTACCGTTAACAGGCTATAGGCAACAATGCCGGTCTGTACAAGCGCCCAGTAAACAGGAACCGCCGCCAGCGTACCTAAAGTACCGGGGGCTTTTTTGGCCAAGCCGGAACCAAATCCGAAAGCCAGAAACAGGATGGGGTCAGAAAGAATCTGTTTGGGCGTCAGCTTATTTTTACCCAGCTGCGTATTAAGAAAAATGCTCAAAACCTTTGACCTCTAATGGTTGGATATTACCCGACTTGTTCAGCCGCAACCCCAACTGAGATTCAATCACGCCTATTTTTCTGCAGCCAACAGCCAACCGTCCAACCTGCTCCGGGCTCACGGTAAAACACAACTCATAGTCATCGCCCGCAACCAAGGGCATAGACCAGTCACCGGTATCGTTGATGTAGGCCAGCACTGATTCCGACAGCGGCAACGCCTCCCAATCGAGACATGCGCCTACCCGGCTTTGCTCCAGAATATGGCCCAAATCACCGGCCAGTCCGTCCGACAAATCTATACAGGCATGGGCAATGCCCCTTAGCGCCAGCCCCGCCTCGATTTGAGGATCCGGCCGGTTAAAGCGCTTTAAAGCAGCATCGGAATTTGCGCAGATGTAGCCTTGCTTTATCTTTAAGCCCAGCCCCGCATCGCCCAAAAAACCGGTCATATAAATAAAATCCCCCGGCTTTGCAGTAGAACGCATCAGCGCCCGACCTTTAGGGACCAGCCCCATAGCCTGAACAGTCAATGTCAAAGGGCCGGACGTGGTATCGCCCCCAATCAGATCCACCGAATACCGCTCAGCCAAGGCCAAAAAACCTTTGGCAAAAGCCGTCAGCCAGTTTTCATCAACCCTGGGCAGGGTTAATGCCAGCGTTACCGAAACAGGTATTGCTCCCATGCTGGCAAGGTCGCTTAAATTAACGGCTAACAGTTTGTGCCCCAGCAGCTCGGGGGCGGCTCCGGCAAAAAAATGTACGTTTTCCACCATGGTATCGGTGGTCACCGCCAATTCGTAGCAGTCCGGAATTGACATCAAGGCGCAGTCATCGCCTATCCCGAGGCACGTTGTTGGATTTTTCACCCGCTGTCTGGTAAAGAAACGCTGAATCAGGCCAAATTCAGACAATGGAGCGGCTGTCGAAACCGGCACAATTACTTGTCGCCCGCCATTCTGGCTTTAATTTCCACCGCTCTTTTTTGCTGGGCCACTTTGTCCAGTATGCCGTTGATGTATTTATGACTGCCGTCAGCCCCAAAGTACTTGGCGAGATTAATGCCTTCATTTAAAACAACCCGGTACGGCATATCCAGACGGTGCAACAACTCGTACACACCGATTCTTAAAATCGCCCTTTCGACCGGATCAATCGCATCAACCGGACGGTCTACAAATTCGGACAACACCTGATCTATAGCATCCAGATTCTTGGGCACTCCGTAAAACAGCTCAACAAAATAGCTTTTCTGGGCGTCTTTCAACCGCTCTTCTTCGACAAACTGCCGCTCGATCTCGGCGAGATTCTGGCCGGCCATCTGCCATTGATACAATGCCTGTACAGCAGCCTTTCGGGCATTGGTTCGAGCTTGACTCATCAGATTTCCAGGTTATTAAACAAACTCACCATTTCGATCGCTGACATTGCAGCTTCCGCGCCTTTATTGCCGGCTTTGGTGCCTGCGCGCTCTATCGCCTGTTCAATGCTGTCGACCGTCAATACGCCAAAGCTGACCGGCACATCGTATTGCAAGGAAACGCTGGCCAGACCTTTAACGCATTCTCCCGCGACATATTCAAAATGCGGAGTGCCGCCGCGGATTACTGCGCCTAAAGCAATGATCGCATCATATTTTTTTGCCGCCGCTATGCGCTGCACCACCATCGGCAATTCAAACGCGCCTGGGGCTTTGACCAGATGAATATCCGCTTTATTGGCGCCGTGGCGCACCAGCGCATCGACCGCGCCGGCCTCTAATTGCTCAACGATAAAACTATTAAAACGGGACGATACGATACAAAATTTGCCGCCCTGAGCTGATAAATTTCCTTCAAAAGTCTTTATTGTCGACATTTTCTCTCTACCTTAAATTACTAACATTATTTTCTGAAACGATTTATCGATCAGCATCTCAGCCGACATGCTCGGCCACTTCCAGGTCAAAACCGGACAGCGCGACATATTTTTTCTGGGTGCCCAGCACTTTCAGCTTATGCACCCCCAGGTCGGCCAGTATTCTGGCGCCGGTTCCCGTGGTGCGCCAATCCGCGGCATCTACAGCCTGAGTCGAACTATCAACGCCGTTATCTTCCAATTGATAGCGATGTATCAATTCCGCCAGAGACTTATTGTCTTCGCTTTGCCTGATAACCACCAGCACGCCGCGCCCTTCCTCAGCTATTTTTTGCATGGCCTCGCGTATCGAAACACTGCAATCACTGCGCTTAGACGCAAACAGATCATCCAGCAAATTCCGCGCATGAACCCTGACCAAAACCGGCTCGTCACCGGAAACCTGCCCCATAACCAGAGCCAGGTGCAGGTTATTGTCATTCCTGTCCTGATACGCATAGAGCCTGAAATCGCCAAACTCCGTTGGAAAAATGCATTCGCTGATGCGCTCCAGGGTATTTTCATGCTGGATGCGGTAATGAATCAAATCAGCAATAGTGCCGATCTTAAGATTGTGCTGCTCGGCAAATACCTCCAGATCAGGCCGTCTTGCCATCGACCCGTCTTCATTCAGGATCTCAACGATAACTGCCGCAGGCTCCGCCCCTGCCAGCTTGGCCAAATCACAGCCCGCTTCGGTGTGTCCGGCGCGATTTAATACGCCACCGGATTGCGCCATTAACGGGAAGATGTGTCCCGGCTGCACCAGATCATCGGCCTTGGCATCCGGGGCTACCGCACATTGGATGGTGCGCGCCCGGTCGGCGGCTGAAATGCCTGTGGTTACGCCTGTTGCCGCCTCGATGGACACGGTGAAGTTTGTCGAATGGGCGGTTTTGTTTTCATTGACCATCAGCGGCAGGCGCAGCTGCTGGCAGCGCTCACTGGTGAGGGTCAAACAAATCAGGCCGCGCCCGTAGCGCGCCATGAAATTAATATCTTCAGGCCGCGCGAAAGAAGCCGCCATGACCAGATCGCCTTCATTCTCACGGTCTTCATCATCCATGATGATGACCATTTTGCCTAGCCGTAAATCTTCTATTATCTCTTCAGTTGTATTCATTTTGCCTTCGGGCTGTTAGCCTAAAAAACCGCTTTTTTGCAATAGTTCTTCGGTGATGCTGCCGTGGCTTTTGGCCGCCGCATCGCCCTTGATTAAACGCTCTAGGTACCGCGCCAGCAAGTCAACTTCCAGATTGACCTTGGTTCCGATCACAACATCGCCCAATGTAGTCTCCTTGAGCGTATGCGGCACGATATTGACGCCGAACACAGCGCCATCGACTTCATTGACCGTCAGACTGATGCCGTTGATACAGATAGAGCCTTTTTCCGCGATATATTTGGCCAGGTTATCGGGCGCCTTAAATTTAAACCGGAAAGAACGGCCGTCCGCCTGTTTTTCCGTCACCACGCCAATGCCATCGACATGGCCGCTGACGATATGCCCGCCCAGCCGGGTTGACGGCGTCAAGGCCAGCTCCAGATTAACCGGCGCGCCTACGGTCGCGGCATTTAAAATGGTTCTGGACAGGGTTTCATTGGACACATCGGCGCAAAAATAGTCCGCACCCAATTCCACCGCAGTCAGGCACACACCGTTGACGGCAATGCTGTCTCCGAGCTCGACATCGTGCAACGGTAATTTTCCGGTTGCTACGGTTAACCTGCAATCGCCCGCCCTCTGCTCGATTGCCGATATTTTCCCCACTGCCAAGATAATGCCTGTAAACATGAATGCCCTACAATGGTGTATAAGTTAATTTCAAATCCTGGCCGACCTGCCTGACATCACGCAGTTTCAAGTTCTTTTTATCGGCCATCTGCTGCAAACCCGGCAGGCTAAATAATCCGCGCGCCTGATCGCCCAAGATACAGGGCGCCATATAGACCACCCATTCATCGACCAGGCCTTCAGCCAGCAACGCGCCATTGAGTATGGAACCTGCCTCCACCAGCAGCTCATTGATTTGCTGCCGGCTCAAAAAATTCATCACTGCATGCAAATCCAGTCGCCCGTCTTTGCCGGGCAGTTGGTAAACTTCAAAACCTGCCTGTTGCAACACCTGTTGTTTTTGTTCATCCTGCGAGCTGGTCAAAATCAGGCTACGTCCCGGAAGCTTAACCATCTGCGCGGTAACCGGCATTCTCAACTGCGTGTCCAGCACCACTCTGACTGGCTGTACAATCTCCCAGTCCACGCGAGCATTCAGCGCCGGATCGTCCGCCAGCACAGTATTAACACCTGTTAAAATGGCCGAGCTCTCCGCCCTCAACCGGTGCACGTCAGCCCTGGCCTCGGCTCCGGTAATCCACTTGCTTTCGCCCGACACCATTGCTGTACGTCCGTCCAGGCTCATCGCCAGCTTGCTGCGCACAAACGGACGGTTTTCGGTCATCCGCTTGATAAAGCCGCGGTTTAACGCCAGCGCATCTTCCTGCAATACGCCGCAGGACACTTCAATCCCTGCCTCTTTTAGTTTTTCCAGTCCGCTGCCGGACACCTGCGGGTTTGGGTCTTGCATCGCCGCAACAACCCGGCTGACTCCGGCGTTTATCAGTGCATTGCAACACGGCGGCGTTTTGCCATGATGACTGCAAGGTTCCAAGGTCACATAAGCCGTTGCGCCTTTGGCATCCGGTACATTTTTTAACGCTTCGACTTCCGCGTGGCCTTGTCCCGCTTTAACATGCCAGCCTTCGCCGATAACCCTGCCGTCCCTGACTAAAACACAGCCCACGCGCGGGTTCGGGTCAGTTGTATAACACCCTCTTTTAGCCAGATGAATGGCTTGCGCCATATAAAAAGCGTCTTGCTGCGCTAACATTATTTCTTTTGCAAATGCTTAATCATGTCGGTAAATTCGCTGACGTCCTGAAAACTGCGATAAACCGAGGCGAACCGCACGAAAGCCACGTGATCCAGTAGACTCAACTCTTTCATGACTTTTTCGCCCAACTCCTGCGCCGGTATTTCCCGTTCGCCCTTGGCCATCAAATCCTTTTTTATCCGGTTGATTGCCGCTTCAATATCATCGCTGCCCACCGGCCGCTTTTCCAGCGCCCTGAGCATGCCCGATCGCAGTTTATTTTCATCAAAAGGCTCACGAATCCCGTCACGCTTGACAATACGGGGCAGCGTTAGTTCAGCCACCTCATACGTTGTAAACCGCTCTTTGCAGGAAGTGCATTCACGCCGGCGGCGAACCTGATCGCCTTCATTTGCCAATCTGGAATCAATAACGCGGGTATCTTGTGTCCCACAAAACGGACATCGCATAGTTAAGCCACTGTTTTTGTTTACCGATGACCTCCAGGAATGGAGGAAATGCCGACGACTGCCGGGAGCAGTCGTCGGCAGAATCGGCATTCTGTTCAAAACAGTTGATTTTATAACACTCTTCAGTTTATCTGTATTTTATTTTTCTAATATATACTGTACCAGTATAGATAATCCCTGTGCCTATATAGTGTTATTGACTAACCATGCATTCTATTAACCACACCGCTTAAAATACAGCCAAGATGAAAGAACAAGAAGGTGTCATAAAGTATCAACTGAACCACACACAACAACCGATCGGTCACGAATTCTCATTTACCGAAATCAATGCCTGGCACACTATTGCTGTCCGGCTTGATCTTATTGGACAAATTCCTGAACGATACGACAACATCGGATTCGGCAATATCAGCCAAAGACTGACACCCGACAGCGCCCAGTTTATTGTCAGCGGCACTCAAACCGGGCATATTGAACAATTAAGCCCCGAACATTACTGCCTTATCGTCAATGCAGAACCCCAACAAAACCGGCTTCAATCCTGCGGCCTGTGCAAACCCTCTTCTGAATCCCTGACACACGCCAGCGTTTACGCCCAGGACAATGCCATTCAAGCCGTCATTCACGCACACAGCCCTGAAATCTGGAAGCATACGGCCGCGCTTAAACTGCCCCACACTACAGCGGATATTCCCTACGGCACCGTTGAAATGGCTGCGGCGGTTGGGCGATTATTCCAATCCGGCCAATTAACACAGACCTCATTATTCACCATGCTGGGACATGAAGACGGCGTTGTCTCTTTTGGCAGAAACATGCCGGAGGCCGCGTGGACACTGATCAACTATTTATCACTGGCTATCGGCATTGAACAGCAACGCAATACCGAATAGAATGCGCTTATATATTAGCAACCATTAATAAAACATGCCCGAAATACTGATCTACACCACCAATATTTGCCCTTATTGCGTGATGGCTAAACGCCTGCTCGACAAAAAAGGCGCCCATTACACGGAAATCAATGTGGATGCCAAACCCGGCTTAAGGGAGGAAATGATGCAGAAAACGAACCGCCGTACCGTGCCTCAAATCTATATCGGGGATTATCATGTCGGCGGCTTTGACGAATTGTACGCTCTGGAACAACAAAAGAAACTGGATGCCTTATTGTCAGCAGCCTAAGGGCTGATGATTTAAACGCTGATACCCGTTAAACACCGATCAACCACGAGGCATATCATGGATCACTACAAACTGGTTTTACCCCAACATTTAAACCATTACGGCTATTTATTCGGCGGCAATCTGTTGCAGTGGATTGATGAAATCGGCTATATCGCAGCCAATCTCCAGTTTCCGGGCCATGAGTTTGTCACGATTGGGCTGGATAATGTGGTTTTTAAACAGAGCATCAAGCTCGGCTCCATTCTGAAGTTTGAATCAAGTCTGATCAGGCTTGGCAACACGTCAGCAACTTATAATGTCAGGGTTTCCTGCGAGGACCGCGACACCGGCAGCATTGCCCAGGTTTTTGAAACCAATATCACTTTTGTCAGCATCGACAAGACCGGCAATAAAAAGCCCATTAATAAAAGCGGCCCCAACCTTCAGGCCGGTCAAGAAGCCGTCATTCCCTGATATGGCTCTCTTGCCTGGTTTTACAGGCCTCTTAAAAGATCGTTTTTAATATCTTCAAGATTTTCCAGACCCACCGAAATTCTTACCAAGCCGTCTTTAATGCCGGCTGCGGCGCGAACTTCCGGCGTCAGCCGGCCATGAGTGGTTGAGGCAGGATGCGTGATAGTGGTTTTGACATCGCCCAGATTGGCGGTAATCGACAGCATTTGGGTTGCATCGATCAATTTCCAGGCGTGCTCCTTGCCGCCGTTCAATTCAAAGCTGACAACGCCGCCGAAATGGCTTTGCTGGCGCTTGGCCAGTTCATGCTGCGCATGCGATTGCAAACCGGGATAGCGGACTTTTGCGATACCCGCCTGCTGCTCCAGCCACTTGGCCAGCTCAAAAGCATTGTCGCAGTGCGCTTTCATCCTGACTGCCAAGGTTTCCAGACCGGATAAAAACACCCATGCGTTAAACGGGCTCATCGTCGAACCGCCGGTGCGCAGGTACGGGTAAATATGCTTTTCTATGATCTCGTCGCTGGCAACGACGGCGCCGCCGACACAACGGCCTTGGCCGTCAATATATTTGGTTGCCGAATGGACGACAATGTCCGCGCCCAGTTCCAGAGGCTTTTGCAAGACAGGCGTGCAAAAAACATTATCGACTACCAGCAGGCAGCCGTGCTTATGGGCAATGTCGGCAAGAGCGGAGATGTCGGCAATTTCAATCAATGGGTTGGACGGCGTTTCCAGAAACAAAAACCGGGTATTCGGCTTGATGGCCGCTTCCCAGGCAGCTGCATCGGTTAAGTCAACAAAATCGGTTTCAACGCCGAATTTGCCGAAATAGTTCTGGAACATTAAGACGGTATTGCCAAATACGCTGCGTGAACAGACCACATGGTCGCCCGCCTTAAGCAGGCCCATGCCGACCGCCATAATGGCGGCCATGCCCGAGGAAAACGCCAGGCATCGCTCGCCTTTCTCCATCAACGCCAGCCTTTCCTGAAAAGCGCTAACCGTTGGATTGGTAAAGCGGGAATAGATATTGCCCGGTTTCTGCCCGGTAAACCGCAACGAAGCCTCTTCAGCGCTTTTAAAAACATAACTGGAGGTGGCAAAAATCGGCATGCTGTGCTCATCTTCATGCGTGCGCTGGTGCCCTGCTCTTATTGCCTGAGTTTCCAGAGAATAGTCGTTCCAGTTAATATCTTTCATTTGCTTATTAAACGTGTTTATTTGTTAAAAAATGCCTGCCATTCAATAAGTGCGCTTCTTGCACTTTGAATCTTTCATCTTATCTAGTCGCAATTCTGCATCTCAATAATGGAGTTAGCCGAATTCCTTGCCGCTTGCGCATTATCATTGCGTAAAGCCTCGGTGCGCTCCAGATACGCATCATCAATATCGCCGGTAATATATTCATTGCTGAAGCATGAGGTATCGAAATGCTTGATATCAGGGTTACCTTTACGGACGGCATCAATCAGGTCATTCAATTCCTGGTAAATCACCCGGTCAGCACCTATGGCTACACGCACCTCGTCTTCAGTACGATTATGGGCAATCAATTCATGAGCGGCCGGCATATCAATGCCATAAACATTAGGATACCGGACCGGCGGCGCAGCAGAGGCAAAGTACACCTTTTTCGCGCCGGCATCCCTGGCCATCTGGATAATCTGCTCGGAAGTCGTGCCTCTGACAATCGAATCATCAACCAGCAGCACATTCTTGCCTTCAAATTCAAGGCTGATGGCGTTTAGCTTTTGCCTGACCGACTTTTCTCTCATTTTCTGGCCGGGCATGATGAAAGTCCTGCCGATGTAGCGGTTTTTGATAAAGCCTTCTCGGTACTTCACGCCTAAAATATTTGCCATCTGCAAAGCCGCTGTTCTGCTGGTGTCAGGGATGGGGATAACCACATCGATGTCATGATCGGGCCAGTCCCTGAGCACTTTCTTGGCCAATTTCTCGCCCATGCGCAGACGTGCCTTGTATACCGAAATGTCATCAATGATTGAATCCGGGCGGGCAAAATAAACGTACTCAAAAATGCACGGGCAATGATCTATCTGTTCAGCGCACTGTTTGGTATGCAACGCACCTGACTCTTCGATAAATACCGCTTCGCCAGGCTCAAGGTCTCTAATAAGATCAAAGCCCAGCACATCCAGCGCAACGCTTTCGGATGCAATCATGAATTCCGAACCTTGCCCGGTTTTTCTTTCGCCAAACACGATAGGCCGGATGCCGTGAGGATCCCTGAAACCTAAAATCCCGACTCCTGCAATCATAATCACAACCGCATAAGCCCCGCGACAGCGACGGTGCACTCCGGATACCGCCTGAAAAACGTCATCAACGCTTAAATGCAATTTGCCTAGACTTTGCAGTTCATGAGCAAAAACATTCAGCAAGACTTCAGAATCGGAATCGGTATTGATATGCCGCTGATCTTCCACGAACAGGGCTTTTTTCAGCTCTTCGGTATTGGTCAAATTGCCGTTATGCGCGAGCGTTAAGCCAAAAGGGGAATTTACATAGAATGGCTGGGCTTCTGCAGAACTGGTGCAGCCTGCCGTCGGATAGCGGACATGGGCAATCCCCATGTTACCTTTCAATTTCAACATCTGGGCATTGGTAAAAACATCGCGGGCCAGACCATTTTCCTTGCGCAAATGCAACCGCCCATTTTCACAAGTCACAATGCCTGCGGCATCCTGCCCCCTGTGTTGCAGGACTGTCAGGGCATCATATAAATCCTGATTAACAGCCTGATGTGAAACGATAGCAGCAATACCACACATTATTTTTTAACCTGATTTTAAAAGAAATTAATGATAATTTACGAATTCCGCCACGCCTGCCGGAATATGATCTCGCAACCAAACAGCGAGTAATTGAAAAGGCGGAATCAATTTTGACTCTGCCCACCATGCATCCTTCGGCAAAGAGGTAAATCCCGCCAGCACTACAATGGCCGCAACAACGACCATGCCGCGAACGACTCCAAAAACCAGCCCGCCGATACGGTCAGAAAAAGTTAACCCGGTTTTTTTAACCAACGCACCCAATAGAAAACGGATTAAACCGCCAAGGATTAAGGTGGCTACAAACAGCATCACAAAAGATGCGGCGATTCTGGCCGATGGAGAACCGATAACCGGCTCCAGAAAACCCGATAAATCACGGCTGAAACTCAAGCCGACCCAGATGGCCAGCAGCCAAAACCCTAGCGAAAAAACCTCCTTAATAAACCCGCGCACCAGCCCTGTTATTAAAGAAATAAAAATAAGCCCGATAATGGCAAAATCTACCCAGATCATATTTTGTGCTGGCCTGGCTTAACTCGGTCGTATTGCGTCATTCGGAAAGCAGAATGGCCTTGATATTTTGCTTATCCAGCTTCAACTTCATTGCTGCAGCTCTTTTGCCGTCCAGCTCCGGCCCTATTCTGAGCCGGTATGTTGTGGGGCCTTTTTCTGATGGAATGGTGTCCAAAGAAACCGGAAAGCCTTGCTGGTGCAGCTTATCCCAAAGAGACAGTGCATTTTCTTTTTGACTGAAACTGCCTACCTGGATATACCAGCGAACCATTTCCGGAACAGATTTTGAGGGTTCTGTTTTGGGCGCAACAACGGGTTTTTTAGCTTCTTCTACAGCGACATCCAAAGGTTTCGGGGCGCCAGCGCTAACAGGTTTCGGCTGAATATTTTCTGGTTTTGCGGCTTTTACCGGCTTGCTAACCTCTTCTACAACATCGGCACCCACTGGCTTCGGAGCAGTCATCTGTTTCGGCGCCGCTTTTGGCTGAATATCTTCAGGTTTTGGAGTTGATTTTGGCTGGGCAACTTCAGGTTTTGCGGCCTTTACCGGCTCTTTACCCTCTTCGACAACGTTAGTATCCACTGGCTTTGGCGCACTTGCCTGTTTCGGCGCCGCCTTTGGCTGAGCAACTTCAGGTTTTGCAGGTTTTACCGGTTTGGCAACCTCTTCTGCAGCCTCAGTATCCACTGGTTTTTGCGTGCTAACAGGTTTTGGAGTTGATTTTGGCTGGGCAACTTCAGGTTTTGCGGCTTTTACCGGTTTTTGGGGTTCTTCTACAACCTCAGCACCCGATGACTCGACCGGTTGCTCTTCCTCTTCTTCTGCACCCGTGCTCTCAAGGATATCGCCTGTATTTTCAGCGGACAAAGGCTCTGCGTCAGGTTGTGATAGAACCTCATCGGTACTGGCCGGCAGTTTGCCGGCAGCGCCTTCACCGGAATTAGCCGGTTCAGGAATGCCCAGTTCACTCACTACTTGACCGCTATTATCAATAGGATCATCAAACAGCATGGGGATAAAAATAGCACACAGCGCCGTTACAACTACTGCACCGATTAACCGTTGTTTTAATTCATGATCCATTTCGTCACTCACCTCTTCTCAAACTCAACCAAGCAATCAGATACCAAAAAGAAAGACCCAAAAACCAATAGCAAATCACCTTTTTGCGACTGGTTTTTTGCAGCAGAAAATGCCTCAGAAAAACCAGAAAAACCAAAAGTGACATTGGACACCGGACTTTGTGAAAAAATATCACGCATAGCAGATTCCGTCGCTGCTCTGGGGTTGGCTAAAGGCGCAAAAAACCAGTCATGGACAACGGGATTCATAATTTCAAGAACACCCGCTATGTCCTTGTCTTTCATCATTGAAAAAACAGCATGTATGCGTCTGCCGGGAAACGTGTTTGTTATATATTCAACCAATGTCCTGACTGCCTGGGGATTATGCCCCACATCCAGTAGCACCGGGATTTCGTCATCTATCAGTTGAAACCGGCCTGCTAATTGTACCTTTTCCAGTCCTTCCCGAATTGATGCTTCACTTACCGGCAAGGTTTTTGCCAATCGGGTCACTGCTAAAATAACGGCCGATGCATTACGGTATTGATGCTCGCCTTTTAAACCCGGTTCCGGTAGATGAGTGATTTTGTTGTCGGCGGAAAACCAATCCCATCCAGCGGCCTGCTTTTTATAGCCAAAATCTTTGCCTATACAATACAGCAGCGCATGCTTGTCGGCAGCATTCTGTATCAATGACTTTGGAGGCTCAGGATCACCCACAATAGCGGGAATCGCCGCCCGGAATATGCCGGCTTTTTCCAGGCCTATTGCTTCTCGCGTTCCACCCAGCCACTCGACATGATCAATACAGATGCTGGTTATCAACGAGACATCAGGATCAACGATATTGACTGCATCAAGCCGCCCGCCCAAACCGACTTCGAGTAATTGCACGTCCAGCCCTGCCCGCCAGAATATATCCAGCGCGGCCAGTGTGCCAAATTCAAAATAGCTTAATGTGGTATTGCCCCGAACCGATTCTATTCGTGCAAAAGCTTCGCAAATCAGCTCATCCGGAACCGGTTTGCCGTCTATTTTTATTCTTTCATTATATTTCAGGATGTGGGGCGATGTATAAGCCCCTACCCGATAGCCCTGCGCCCTGTAAATCGCATCAAGGTAGGCAATGCTTGAACCTTTCCCGTTAGTCCCTGCAACAGTAATTGTCGGGGGCTTGATACACTCCGGGTTAAGCGCCCGAAAAACCTGCGCCGCCCGTTCCAAACCCAAGTCTATTGCTAAAGGATGTAAGCCTTCCTGCCAATTCAACCAACCCTGTAGCGAATCAAAACGCATCATTAAGCGATATGGGGCTTACATTCCTGACCGGAGTAGTATTCAGCCATGTCTTAAGCTTCAATTTTAACAGCCGCAGCTTCCGGTTGAATCGGAGCAGATACATCTTCTCTGCCTGACATCAGCATAGCCAAAACACTGGCAATTTTATCGCGCATCTCACGCCGGTCGATAATCATGTCGATGGCGCCATGTTCCTGTAAAAACTCGCTGCGCTGAAAGCCTTCGGGCAATTTTTCGCGGACGGTTTGCTCTATCACTCTGGGGCCTGCAAACCCGATCAAGGCATCGGGTTCGGCAACATTGATATCGCCCAGCATTGCCAGACTGGCAGAAACGCCGCCCATAGTCGGATCTGTCATAAACGAAATATAGGGGATGCCCGCCGCTGACAGCCTGGTTAAGGCGGCGCTGGTTTTGGCCATTTGAAACAGGGAAAACAGCGACTCCTGCATACGCGCACCGCCACTGGCAGTAAACACAATAAACGGCGCACCTAACTCAAGGCTTTTATTGATACCGCGTACAAACTTTTCACCTACCACCGAGCCCATTGATCCGCCCATGAAATTAAAATCGAAGGCCGCAACCACAATGTCCTTGCCTTTTAACTTCCCTTTCATGACGACCAGCGCGTCATTTTCTTTGGTTTGTTTTTGCGCCTGGGTAATCCGGTCCTTATATTTCTTGCTATCCTTGAATTTTAACGGATCGAGGGGTTTAATGCCTTTGCCGATTTCCTCTACAACATCCTCATCCAGAAACATATTCAACCGCATTCTGGCCGAAATGCGCAGATGATGCTCACATTTCGGGCAGACGCTGGAATTTTTCTCCAATTCTGAATTGTATAGAATCGAACTGCATCTTGGGCACTTGGCCCACAATCCTTGCGGCACCGCGCCTTTTTTATTGACGCCTTCCGTTCTTATTATTGATGGGCGTAATTTATCAAACCAACTCATTCGTTTGCTCCGTCGTATTTCATCATCGCGCTCTAAATCATACCTTTTAACTGTCCATGGCCTGGCGCATGGATTTTAATAACTCGACTATTTCTCTTTTCGCCCGTTCAGGATCATCCAGATTCGCCTCAATCTTGCTGATCAGGGCGCTGCCGATGACCACACCGTCACCCAATCCAGAAACCGTTTTTGCCGTTTGCGCGTCTTTGACGCCAAAACCGATCGCTACAGGCAAGCGGGTATTTGCCCTGATCTGGTTCAGCTTATTTTCGACATCTGCAATGTCCAAATGCCCCGCACCGGTCACGCCCTTGAGCGAAACATAATAAATATAACCGCTACCGGCCGTATCCATTTTTTTAATGCGCTCATCGTTGCTGTTGGGCGCCAACAGGAAAACCGGATCAATGCCGCGCGCCTTTAACAAGGCGACACATTCTTCCGCCTCTTCCGGCGGCAGGTCAACGGTTAAAACGCCATCAATCTCAGCCCGCTGCGCAGCATTGGCAAAATCCTCATACCCCATGGCTTCAATAGGGTTCACATAGCCCATCAACACCACTGGCGTATGTTGATTGGTTTTCCGAAACTCTGTCGCAATGGCCAGTGTGCGCCGTAAGCTCATTTTATGATCCAACGCGCGCTCGCTGGCCCGCTGAATAACAGGGCCATCGGCCATAGGATCGGAAAACGGCACGCCCAGCTCGATCACATCAGCACCGGCCTCAACCATGGCATGCATCATCGGCAAGGTAAAATCAGGCCTTGGATCACCGGCGGTAATAAACGGGATCAGCGCCTTGCGGCCTGTTTTGGATAACTCTTCAAATGTAGCGGCTAATCGACTCACAGTTCTATCCCCTCGCGTTGAGCCATCGTTTGCATATCTTTATCGCCACGGCCGGACAGACAGACAATGATGATTTCGTCTTTGCTCATGGCTGGTGCAAGTTTCATGGTATACGCCATGGCATGGCTCGATTCCAGCGCCGGAATAATGCCTTCCATCCGGGTCAATGCATGGAAACCTTCCAACGCCTCGGTGTCGGTAATGTTGACATATTCAGCCCTGCCGGTATCTTTCAGCCACGCATGTTCAGGGCCTACGCCCGGATAATCCAGGCCGGCTGAAATAGAATGGGTCTCGATGATCTCACCGTCGTCATCTTCCATCAGGTAAGTCCGGTTGCCGTGCAGTACGCCGGGACGGCCTGCGCATAAAGGCGCGGAATGACGGCCAGTTTCAACGCCGTCACCGGCCGCTTCGACACCGATCATTTTCACCGAACGGTCATCGATAAACGGATAAAACAAACCGATGGCATTTGATCCGCCGCCAACACAGGCAATCAGCGCATCAGGCAGGCGTCCGGCCTGATCCAGGCATTGCTGCCTTGCTTCGCGACCGATGATGGCCTGAAAATCCCTGACCATGGCAGGATAAGGATGAGGGCCTGCAACCGTACCGATGATATAGAAAGTATTATCGACATTGGTCACCCAGTCTCTGAGCGCTTCGTTCAACGCATCTTTCAAGGTTTTTGAACCGGACTCGACGGCGACGACTTTCGCGCCCAGCAGCTTCATCCGGTACACATTTAAAGACTGCCGGGCGACATCAACAGCGCCCATATAGACCACGCACTCCAATCCCAGCCTTGCTGCAACCGTCGCCGTCGCAACACCATGCTGACCGGCCCCGGTTTCAGCAATAATGCGCGTCTTGCCCATGCGTTTAGCCAATAAAGCCTGACCTATCGTATTGTTTATTTTATGTGCGCCGGTATGGTTCAAGTCTTCGCGTTTCAGATAAATCTGCGCACCGCCCAGCTCGCGGCTCCAGCGCTCGGCATGATATAAAGGCGAAGGCCTTCCCACGTAATGCGTTAAGTCGGCATCCAGTTCCGCTATAAATTCCGGATCGTTTAAATACTGCTGATAAGCGGCATTCAATTCCTGAATCGGCAGCATCAATGTTTCTGCGACAAACATTCCGCCATAAGGGCCAAAGTGTCCCCGCTCATCGGGCATATTATATTTTTCTGTCATATTATTATTCTGTCACCCTCATTAACTTCATGTATGAATGCCGCCATTTTCAGCGCATCCTTAATACCTTTTTCCGCCTCCACACCGCTGCTGACATCCAGCGCGTAAGGTCTTACCGTCTGCACCGCCTGCCTGGCATTGCTCTCATCCAGACCGCCCGCCAATACGATAGGCAAGGCGCAGCGCTCAGGAATCCTGTTCCAGTCAAACCGGCTACCCGTGCCGCCTTTCGCTCCCGGATGATAGGCATCCAGCAGCAACCCTGCCGCGTCATGATATTGCCGGGCCAAACCTGAAATATCGGTGCCATCCTGCATTCTCACCGCCTTCATATAGCGCTTGCCGTAAAGCCTGCAAGCTTCAGCAGGTTCATCGCCATGAAACTGAAGACAATCTACCGGCACCCTCTCCAGAACCTCGCGTATCCGTGACTCCTGCTCATCGACAAACAAAGCGACTACCGAGACAAACGCCGGCAGGGCATTAACTATTTCAATCGCTTGCTCAATATCAATATTTCTTGGGCTGGGTGGATAAAACACCAGCCCGATTGCGTCCACGCCTAATCGAGCCGCACAAACAGCATCTTCAGCGCGGGTAAAACCGCAAATTTTAACGCGAGTTCGCATAAAGTGATATGAGAATTTAACCCAAAAAGTCAGGCGCGTAGAATAACATATATTGATGTTGTTGATGACCCCACCAACAAAAAAGCTGACATAAAGTCAGCCCCGTATTTTATAGCTTATCTTTCTAAATCAATGTTTATGCACATGCTGATGCCCATCGGCATGTACATGCACATCGGTTTTTGTCTGATCGACAGCATTAACATCCGCAGGCGCTTTAACATCCGTATTAACATTGGCATCAGCAGCCGTTTCAACATTAATATTTCCATGCACATGAGTTTCACCATCCGCATGCACATGAGTCTCAGCATCAGGAATCTGGACCGCTTGAACGGCCACGCCATATTTATAAACCATCAAGCCGCCCAAATCAGCTCCTAACGCCATAAAAGCACACAACAAGGCCGACAGCACAAGAAAAAAGGTGTTTGCTCCAACCCCTTTGATTACGCCACCTTTTACCCGCCAGGCTGACAACAGTGCAGCCAACAAAAGCACGGTCACACCAAAATATTTGTGATAGGTCATGATCTCGTGCACATTGCCGCCATGCGGCACAGTGGCGGCGGCAATAAACCCGGCGGTAACGGTAAACACAGCCGTAACGGTACCGAAATAAAGAAACCAGCTGGCAACACTGCGCCATTGCGGCTTTCTTGCCAGTGTCCCGGCAACGTCCACTACAAAAAAAGCGGATAGAAATGCAATGGGGAAATGCACCAGCAACGGGTGAATATTGGCCAGACCGGAAACTCCCGGCATAATCGCCGAAAAAACATCCCTCCAACCCTTACCGACAAGTCCTTCAAGAAAAGGCAGCAGAACACCAACTATAGCAATAAAGTGATTAGCTATATCATTCCCTGCATGAACCTGAAAAGAGAGAAAATTATTCATATTAACCATTTAAATTTTTTAACAAGGGGCGCAATTTACCCGATATAGCGATAATTGCAAGTAAACATAGTTTATAGCCTGTATCTTTGCATGCCTAACTTAATCGAAACGCTTGGCATCAGCCGGCAACTTGTCAAATACAGGGTGTTTTGCAATGCCATAGTGTTCAGGGTAATAAACCGCTCCCAAATACAAGCCGTCAGGCGGCGCAGTCACCCCGCCCAACTTACGGCTTTTCACTTCAAGCAATTGCCGAGTCCAGTCTACCGGCTGCTTCCCCGCGCCTATATCCATCAATACGCCGGCAATATTCCTGACCATATGATGCAAAAAAGCATTGGCAGAAATATCCATAATGACTTTATCGCCATCCCGGTAAACGTCAATAAAATATATCGCCCGGCAAGGGCTTTTGGACTGGCAGCCCTGCGCCCGGAATGTAGAAAAATCATGCAAGCCGATCAGATGCTGCGCGGCCTGGTGCATTTTATCGGCGTCCAGCGGATTGTGATGCCAGGTCACCTGCTTGCGCAACAATGCCGATTTGATTGGCCGGTTAAGAATGACATAACGATAAAAACGGGCGATCGCGCTGTATCTGGCATGAAAATCACCCACCGCCTCTTTGACCCAAGTAATCCTGACATCATCCGGCAGGTTACTGTTACCGCCCAACATCCAGGCATGAAGTTCGCGCTCTATTTTTGCGTCAAAATGCACCACCTGCTCAAGGGCATGTACGCCGGTATCGGTTCGCCCTGCGCACTGCACCGTAACCGGATGATCGGCGACTTTCGACAACGCCTGCTCGAGCACCTGCTGAACGCTGCGCTGATCGGTTTGCCACTGCCAACCCGAAAAACCGCTGCCATCGTATTCCACGCCTAAAACAATGCGCGCCATTTAGTACGCACCTCTATTCATGAATATAAACCTTAACCCCGGCCTCTACCCGGTTAAACAAATCCAGCACATCGGCATTTTTCATACGGATACAACCGTGCGATCCAGGATCGCCGTTCATTAACTCATCGGGACAGCCGTGGATATAAATATAACGCCAAGTGGTATCGATTTTGCCGTAGCGGTTTTTGCCCGGTTCCAGTCCGCCCAGCCAGAGGATTCGAGTCAATATCCAATCGCGTTGCGGATGCTGTTTGCCCAAATCGGCGCTGTAAACTTCACCCGTAGCGCGCCTGCCTATGAACACTGCATTTAAGGGCTGACCCGCGCCAATTTTTGCCCTGATTTTATGCCAGCCTGTTGGCGTACATTCGCTGCCCATCAGTTCGCCCGCGCCATTCTTGGCAGTGGAAACAAGATAACGCCGCACCGGATTTCCATCCGCATAAACCGTCAATTGCTGACTGGCGATACAAATATCCAGATAATCCCGCTCGTCCGTCCGATTACTTTTCATTCATTACCCAAACACCATACCAATCGAAATACAACAAACTTAAATTCATGTAATAAAATAACACCTCTTAAAAAAGTTAGGTATATTGTTTTCGTTGACCAAGAAATCAATCGAGTCTGACTCCATTGATTTCCCCGCTCCAGACTAGCTAATCGTTGCAGCGGACTCCACTTCTTTACGCCACTGAACGTGACGTTGGGCAATCAAAAACTACAATCTATTTGGTAATCGAGAATTTAAATATGAAGCAAGCATTAATCATCTACCCTGTATTTGCAGTTGTATTGCTCACTTTTGTAATCGGTATCTGGATGCTCAGACTCAGAATCAAGGCTGTCAAGGAAGAGGGTTTAAATCCGGGTTATTTTCTTCTAAACAGAGGAGCCAAACTTCCTGATGGTCTGACAAAGGTAACACAGCACTACGACAACCTCTTTGAAATGCCAGTCCTGTATTATGTGGTCTGCTTATCTATTCTTGCCACCAATAGTACCGACATCGTGTTTCTTTGTTTGGCTTGGCTTTTTGTCGGGGCTAGGTATGTTCATGCTTACATTCATACTACCTATAACGGTTTAAAGCACAGAAGGCTTGCTTTCTTGGCGGGTACGTCAGTTGTCGCTTCCATGTGGATTAAGCTTTTAATTCAATTGCTTGGTTCGTAGTCTTGTAATCATGAAATATGCAAAGTTAGTAGTGGCAACAGAACTTTGTTTCCGGCGGTGTTAGCCACATCGGGGCAAGCTAGGCACTTTGGGTTGGTGGTTGGTGGTTGGTGGTAGCTGGGTTTTGGCGGGTATAACCAGGTCTAACAAGCCAGCCAAAGAAACGCGCCGCCGTTGGCAGTATTAAAGTCCAGTTTTTTACAAGGGTCGGCGTTCGTTAAAGCTTAGTGAGCGGCGCCCCCGTTACCTTTGCGTTAGACTTTACATTTAGGAGATTTCGATGAATGAAATACTTTACGGGGTAAATATTATTTTAATTGCCGCAACATTACTTGTGATAGTGTCACTGGCTATTTATGGCGGCTACCAGCTTGGGTTGAAAAGGCAATCGCTTTACAGTGATCCCATGAAGTCTCAAGTTGCTAGCATTCAGGGTTCTCTGCTTGGATTGCTATCGTTGTTGCTAGGGTTTACTTTCTCTATTGCTTTACAACATTTCGATAAGCGTAACGAGGCTATGAAAGAAGAGGCCAATGCTATCGGCACGACCTACCTTCGTGCACATTCATTACCTGATACAGTGAGGAAGGAAACATTGACCACACTTAAAAAATATGTGGATGTCCGTGTCCAGGCCGGAGAAGTTTCGGTGGCGAACATGCTATATAGGGAGCCTCTTCATCAAGAAGCAAGCGAGCTAAGGGTTAAATTATGGGACTTGGCGATGAAGTCGGTGAAGGACGATGATCGAGTGACGACATCCGGCCTTTATATTCAGACACTCAATGACCTTATCGATGCTTTCGGAACAAGAGATGAAGCCCTGAACAGGCATATCCCGGAGGTCATTAATTTTTTATTGATTATTATGATAATTTTATCAGGCAGTTCAATCGGTTATACATCAGCACTATCTAATCATCGACCCTCTGTGGCAACTATCGGTTTTATGATGGTTGTCGTTATTTTAACATCCATGCTGATGGATTTAGACCGACCCAAGCGCGGTGCCATTCAGGTTAGCCAGAAAAATATGTTGGATCTTCAAAAAGAGATTAGAAATTCACATTGAATCGTTTCTGACCCGACCCGCAAGGTGGTCTCGCGGATAAGCAATCTTTCGGTTTTGGGGGGCTGTGGTATGGCTATGCGGTTACTGTTTGACCTAACAAGTCGGTCAAAAGGACGCGCCGCCCGTTGGCGGTTTTTGAGGTTCAGTTTTTTAATCAAGGTTCGGAGCTTCGCTTAAGTCCGCAGAGGCGGTGCGCCCCGTGGCGAGAAACCGACGAATAGTTTATCTACATTGAAGACCGATTTGTGGAATCTTACCGAGAAGGACATGGCCCTCTTGCCAATGGTCGTTTTTGGTAGGCATGCGGCATAACTAAAACGTTAGGCATTTAAACTATACCGAGAACAAGATGGAAGAAAGAGAACACAGCGAATCAAATCAATCGAATCCGACCCCATTGATTCCTGATTTGCGCTCGGACTTTTTCAAGCAGGGGTTTATCCATTATATTTAATGTCATACTATGGCTTGCAACAATGCAACGTAATCTATTCAAAAACACAACTATCAAGCTTTAATTGCGTATTAAGGAGAATTCAATATGAAAATTAATTTTGCCCATATTCGCGAGCGTTCGACGGCTGGTGATTGGATCGACTTTGCGGTGTTTGATGCTCATTCAACTGTCGACACAGCCTCCGCGAATGCAGAGCTTCTCGCCCAACTCACTGCCAAAGCTAGGGCTGCCGGCTACAAGATTGATCAATCTGCGCTGGCATTCGACGAATATGGTCACCTTAAATTCTACGGCTCAAAGAATCTTGTTGACTATCTCTCGCACAAGGGGTTGCCGAAATGGACTCACTGTATTGACACATAACATCGACTGCAATAGGCGTAGTGTAGCCCGTATTGCGCCGTAGTTACTGGACAACAACCAGAGCAAATACAATGAAAGGAGCATATATGAACACAAGTAATATAGTCCGAAGATTATGGCGCGGTATTTGGCTGTTTTTCTTTGTCTCAGTATCGCTCGTCCTTCCATTCGACGCACGGGCGGAAGCACCCTGTGAAATTGGCATCAAGCCGATTTGGCAGGAAGCGGAAGAATTACGCAGCAAGCTCGAAGCAGACCCGTTTGCGTCCGCATTCGGACAGTTTATAAAGGATCTCAAGGACAACGCTGCCGAACTGGAACAGTGGAAAGCGGATGCCGAGGATTTCCGCGACAACATCTGTATCCCCTATAACAACGATCTGACCAGCTATGAAAGCAGGGTTAGCACCTTCGTTTCCAAAGGCTGTAGCGCCCCTGTAATCGAGGATCAAGACCTCTATGCCTGGTGTGTGTCCGAGCATGACGCACTGCAATCACTGAAGCGGGACATCGACGACCGCTATGCGACTCAGGAAAAGCCCGGCGAAGATAAGCTGAACAACTGGGGGCTGGAGCTGTTGAGTAAGGAGCAGCGAGCTTTTGATCGCGGCAAAGAGATGCTGGACCCGGGCAATCTCGAAAACGCATTCCGGCTGTACGCGTTCTCAGTCAAGAAGGATGTGGACGCTGGTAGCCTGACATCTTGCGAGGCTCTGGCGCAGATGTCGGACGCGTTAGCGCCGAAAACCGGACAATACGGCAGACACTTGGCAGTAATGGGGAGTGTTTTGGCGCCCACAGGCAATCCACTTGTGCTTGCTCCCCATGCGCGCTCGGTGGAGTTCACAGCCAGCGGTTTTCATCGCCGCTTCGTCGCCCCCCCCGGTCTCGAAAAAGACAATCAGGTGCGCCATGCAGTAGCGTATCTGATGGCGGGCGCAGAGTTCGGTGCCTCAGGGGCTACTTTGGGAACGTACATGGAGGACAGGATTAAAAAATGGTGGGAGGGACGTGTACCCGAAGAGTACGACTATCTCTTAGGGATCGCTGCCGGAGAAATTGGCCGTGACCTAAAGTCCGGCGGTAGCGTTGACGGCCTCGGCAACACGATCCGCGCCAAACTCTGCGGGTATTGATCGAAAACCGCGCCATCGCGCTGGCAAAACGGGCAATAGGACGGACTCCTCCCATTGCCCTACGCTATAGATTACAGCTTTTATTTTTCGAATAAGGCTATCGACTCCACATGCCCCGTCTGCGGGAACATATCCATCACTCCGGCCTTAATCAGTTTATAGCCCAGTTCGTTAACCAGAATCCCCGCATCGCGGGCCAGCGTTGACGGATTACAGGACACATAAACAATCTGCTCGGGCTGCCATTTTTTAAAATGGTGCAGGACATCGGATGCCCCGGCTCTGGAAGGGTCCAGCATGATCTTGTTGTATTTCCGGTTGGCCCAGGGCTGGTCGCTGATGTCCTTGCTTAAGTCCGCCGCATAAAACTCAACGTTGGTGATGCCATTGTGGCGAGCGTTTTCCTTGGCGTGATTAACCAGCGGCTGATCGCCTTCCACGCCGACTACCCGGCCTGCAAATCTCGCCATCGGCAAGGTGAAATTACCCAGACCGCAAAACAAATCCAGCACGCTGTCGTTTTCATTCAGGTCCAGCGTATCCAGCACCCGCTTGATCATTTGCCGGTTGATTTCGTAATTGACCTGGGTAAACATGGCGGGCCTGAATTTGAATTCAATATCCTGATCAGGCAGCGCATAAGTCGGTATGATTTCCGGCTCGCCATCCAGCGGCGCGATGGTGTCCGGGCCTTTGGATTGCAGGCAGATGCTCACGTTATGTTCATGCCCGAAAGATCGCATCCGTTCCTTATCGGCAACAGTCGGCGACTCCAGCACGCGGAAAGCCAGCACGCACTGCTCATCGCCTATAGCCACCTCGATCTGCGGAATCTTATCCCTGACAGTCAAACCGCCGATCATTTCCGACAGTGCCATCAGCTTTGTGCCGACGATCGGATGCATGACGATACAGCTATCGATTTCAGCCAGATACGGATGCCGTCTTTCCCTGAACCCCACCAGCACCCGGTTTTTTTTCTCGACATATTTAACGCCCATCCGCGCCTTGCGGCGATAACCCCAATGCGGGCCTTCCAACGGCTGCCAAAGCTCGGGAATCTCAACCTTGCCGATGCGCCTGAACTGTTCGGCCAGCAAATCCTGCTTGATCCTGATTTGCGCGGAAGACTCAACATGCTGAAAACTGCAACCGCCACACACACCATAATGCGGGCATTCGGCATCAACCCGGTCGGCGGCGCGGCTTAACAGGTTGACGACCTTGCCTTCGGCATAGTCCCTGCGGCTTTCGGTATAGATGAATTCGACCTCCTCGCCCGGCAGCGCCTCATCGATAAATATGACTTTGCCCTCCACATGCGCCACGCCCCGCCCGTCATGCGCCAGGGATTCTATAGTGACCTTAACCGGCGTTTCCGGTAACTGCTTCTTTCTTGATCTTTGACGTGCCATGCTTACTTTTGTTTCCAACTTCCAGATGATTGATACCACCAGCCCGGCTGAGCATTGCTCATCCAGCGGACGGCGAAGGTTGATTTGATTTGTTCGGCCCATTCAGGATGCCCGTTGGCATTGGCGATCGCCTGATAAAGGCTTTGCCGGTCGGCATTTTCCGCAGCAACCAGCTTGTTAACCTGATTCCTGTCTTTAAGCGGTACGCTTGCAGCATCTCTGACCGCCAGCAAGCCGTCCGCCTGAATGCCGATAAAACCGGCACTATAAAAAGGCTGTAACGCAGTAAAACGGGTTTCCATCGTCGCACGCAACTGCCTGATTTCAGCGCTATCAATCGCCAAGTCTGCCTCGGCGGCCTGCGCAGGCGAAACGACCACATTGATGGCATTATCAATCCACTGAAAAGCCGTCACCTGCCAATCAGGCAAACTCGCCTTGGGCTCCACTTTTTGCGGCGCGGTTTTTTGTATGTCCTTAATGATTTCATCCGCAGCTTTTTCAGCGGCAGCGGCAGGAAAGTAAATATTAATCGTGACGCATGCCGTCAATAACAATGTACCCAGTACCGATATTTTTCTCATAACACTCTCCAAATTAGTCAATGATTACTTCGTCGCCTATAGGACATAGGCGAGGGGCGTTAGTAGGACACGGAAGCTTCTGATGTCGAAATACGCCCTAACCGCTCCATTAATACATTCCAGTCAACGCGGGGATTATACCTGATCACATCAATACGCGGCAGACCGCCGTTGGTAATAAGAAAAATGAGGATGGGGAAATGGGGAGAGACCGTCTGGACTGCGTATCAAGCCCAATACTGTTGGCTTAAGAGCGTGCGCTCCTTCTCACTCAGGCCGTAGGGCGCAATAGCGGCTTTATCGCGTATTGCGCCGAATGATAATCTTGCCATACGGCGCAATACGCTACGCTATTGACGCCCTATAGATTGCGCCTTACCGCGTTAACTTTAATTCCATGGCGGTTCATCGCCGTTATAGGCAACAAAATCTTTAACTGTTGCATAGGTTTTGATGCCGGAGGTGGTTTCCCTAAATGAGGAACTGATTTTTGAAGATGAAGTCTTCGATCTTGGCGTACTCGTTGTTGGCATTTTTACAGCGCTGGATTCAGTTTGCCATCTAGCAAATAGCGTAATGTCCATACCGGCAGGAGAGTACCATTTCTTATTGACAGCATCCCACCGAGCACCGAGCAACTTTGCTTCATCCTTTTGAGCAAAAGGAACATTCAGATAAATTTTTGAGTCTGCCATTTTATTTTCGATAAAAGCTCTATTTATTCAATAGATTACAAAATTTTAAATCATTATTTTTGCAACCGGAACAAATAATCGCAATTGCGTAAGAACATCTGGCTTTTCGGGAAGTAAAACCTTAAATTTTGACGTGAACTTACTAATACCCAATACATACTATTTTTAGAGAGGAATTCCCTGCTTGATGGCAAATTGCATAGCCCGGCTTAGCAGTGAACTATCCACTTGATCGGCTTTCTCTTTTAGAATGGATGCAGACATAATAGAAAAATCGCGGTAAAAGCTGTCTACGTTTTGAAATCTAGTTGAAGAAAAATGTTCACCATCAAACTCTCCAACAAAATATCGATTAGATTTTGAACCATGCGCTAATAGGAGATCAAATAACACTTTTCCTTTCACTTTTTGACGTTTTAAATCTTTCTCAACCTTACCTATGGTCTCCATTGGACTTTTAACTCCGGCCGCAATAACAGCAGCAGAGAAATCGCTTAAAGGGTGAATAGAAATAAGAAAAGAAGATTTCATGTGCACAACTGTTGGCTAGCGTCTTCAATCATATCAAATACCTCAAAAACAATCCGCCTTGCATCTTCAGGAGAACCCAATATACGCGATGTTTCGACTCTGGTATCCATATGAAAAATCCCGTGACGTTGATTAAAGTAATAAGTGTAGCTATTTGATAGAATAGCAGAATAAGGGGGGCCAACAAAATCGGCATAATTCTTTCGCAATATGAATTTCCCAACAACTTTCTGCTCAAAATATTCTCCGATAAGAGACTTATCAGTAGGCTTTAGGCCGCTCTTTAGCAAAACTTGTTTTATAAAACCTTCTAGTCCGCGTAATGCGGGAAACGCTACTGCACTATAATCTTCAAGAGGCAGATCTATTTTGCACAACATAAGCGCTGATGACAATTGTTTCCTCACTATCTCCTCAAGAAGCTGGTGGGACACTGGCATCTTAGCACCTAACTCGTCATTAATATCCTCAGCTGTAGCATTGATTTTATATGTCTGACTTTGTTTTGCTAATATTTCTTCTAAGGATAGAACATTACATAGATAATCCCAGACTAAGGAAGCAAGATGAGCATGTTTTCCTTGGAATTGCACAGTTTCATTTTTGTATGACTTAATAGTGAGCAAGTCCCCGGTAGAACCTTTCAACTTGTACTGGTTGGCTTCATAAGACAATGACTTCTCTTCTTGGATGCTCGCACCTTCACTTTTCAAAAACTCCATCAGGTCATTAAAATTGGCTACAGGAAATTTTGGTATAGAAAGCTCTAATATTGAGTTATCCGAATATGAACAGCATCGAACAATTTCTTCTGCCAAGAATTCAAATAAGTCTCTATCATGGCCCGCAGAGAAACCTATTGTGGTACTTCCATTTTTATTCTCGAATACATTCAAAAGAAAATTTTTTCCTTGGTATGTACCTTTTAAATGATGCTGTCCCGATGAATTTATTGCCTCATAAGACTGGATATCAACACCAAAATCGATTAAGCAGGGGAATATACGCTTACGATTCAAACTTTTATTCCTGAATTCTTTAGCCATAGTAATAGTATTGGATTTGACCTTGCTTCAAGTTAAATATGTTTTTGTAGTAGAGTGGAACTCGTTGGACGAGTTCCACCATATTATTAATAACGCCGATTGATAGTATTTTATGCCGACTATATTGCAAGCTATCCTCGTCCAGAAGGAGGCTTAGTTGAGGATTTACCAGTGAATAACACCGAGTTTTACCATGAATCCCTAAAAAATATTTCTAGAATTTGCTGAGTTTTGAATTATAAGCTGATTCTGGAATAGTGGGCGCTATTTTCACTAAACCGGAAATTCCAATCAGCTTTATGAATATCAATGAAATGAAGCAAATTCAAACTGATAATCCGCAATTGGCCGACTCGACTGCTGCCGTTCACAATAGTTAGCTCCCAACCTATACACGCTGTAAAAGTTACTGGATTTTACCAAGTGGCTTACTACATCAGTTACTCAACAATCACTTCATCCGATGTAGAAATACGCTTTAACCGATCCATCAACACATTCCAGTCAACGCGGGGGTTATAACCGATCACATCAATCCGCGGCAGGCCGCCGCCGGTGATAATGGCATAACCCGATTCTCTAGCCTCCACGCCCATCAGCTGACACACGCCGTCATGCAGGTAACAGCCCAAACCGAGCTTGTCGTAGCCGAAGGTTTCAAAAAAACTTAAAAAGCTTCTGGACAGCATATCCGAAGCGCCACCGCCGCCAATGCTGGCGATGTTTTTCACTGCTTTTTGGCTGATCCTGTGCCAGGAATCATCGGTTTCCGGCGTGCCCAGCCACGCGAAAAAAGTGACCGGATGCCAGTTTTCCATATACAACTGCCGAACATAGCCCGACAACCTGCCGGTAATGCCGCCGAATTCAAACTTGCCGGTTAGCTGATCCAGATCCAGGTTCTCAATTTCCAGGTCGCTGTGAAATTTGGGGAAGTCGGTAAATAACCCCGAAGAAGCAAGGTTGCTGATCTTAACCTCGCCGTCGAAAACCTTGACGATCAGTTCGCCGCCCAGACTCAGGGTTTTATTGCTGTACTCGACCCGGGGAATATTCCCGCTGATAGTCCCTGATAATGGTGTCCAGTTTAGGGCCTGGGACAGTTGCTCTAACGACACGTCACTTATGCTGCCTTTAAAGTAAACTTCAGGGTCTTGCTGCTGTTTTGCCTGCCAACTAAATTGCTTGATGGTGATTGCGCCACCTAAAAAAGGCAGCTGGGTCTTTTCAAGCAGTCGGATGCTGTTTGCACTGCTCACAAATAAAAGCCTGGATGGCCCTATCGGCAAAGCGCGCAGCTGCAATTGCTGCCAAGAGACATCGGATGGTTTATCAAAAAACACATTATCGGACCAGTTAACAGTGCCAACGCCGCCCTGAACGGCGATACGCCCTGCTTCGTCTTTAACCCCAAGATTGTTAAATGTTGCCGTGAAAGCCGTTAATGCTTGCCCGGTAATAGAAAAGTCAGCTGTTAAATTGCCCGTGAGCGATACGCCTTCCAATGCGGTCTGTGCAAAAAACGGCTTCAGGTAAACGGGAGACAACCCCGCCAAATTATTGCTGTTCAACGCGAGCCTGGCTGTTTCAAGCTTTACGCCATCCTTATAGTAAACAATCGCACTGCCGCTTAATTCCCCGTCTTTTGAATGTCGGTAACTTGCAGACTTGATCTCGACCCGTTGGTTTGACTCGTCCCAATCGCCCTGCGCATCCAGGCCTATGCTTTGGCCGCCCTCTTCCAGATAAAGCGGCTCGATATACAGCGCGCCGCCGGTAAACGTTGAATGGCTTTGCCATTGCCACAAGCCGTTATTGTTTTGGGCGTTCAGCGTCGACTCCAGATTTAATGCCTCACCAGCAAACCGTCCATCTTTAGTCTGCCCGGTCAGGCCATTAAGCTGGGCTGTTAAAGTATATGACTTTACTAACGCATGGCTGCCGGACGCATTCAACTTAAGGCTGATTTTGCCGCCTTTCAGCTCGAACACTTTCTTCTGCAACAGCTTTTGAATTAACTGACTGTCCACGGCCCTGGCATTGACCTGCACCTGCCATTGCTCACCCCGCTCTTCACCATCAATGGCGACTGTTCCGCCAGCCAGCTGCAAATCGGTTAACTTGAACGAACTGCGTTTTTCCGTGACATGAAAGGAAAAGTTGGCAGTCGGCGACTGCCATCGTTTTGAATGAATCTGCGCCCTGCCCTGTTTGCACAGCAGCTCCTTGTTTTGCCAGGTGAAAGCAGTGCAGCGGATATTGACCAGAGTCAGATCATTGAAAGGTTCCGGCAAGCTTAGCTTATCGATAGTCAATGCCAGCTTTTGCGGGGTTTGCGCAAGATCGGTCAGGGCGATGTTGACGCCTTCCAGTTGCCAGCCATTGGCGCTTAGGGTTCCGACATTAAGCGACACGTCATCCAGAGCATTGGCAGAGGGGGTTATTAAAATGAAAGCGATAGTCAGGATGAGCCTGATCATTACCAAGGGCGGCCAGCCGGCCGCCCCTACAAATTTTTCGACAGGCTCAGGACGAGCGGCTTTCATTAGCCAGGGAAAACACCCGTCGATAAATACCGGTCGCCGCGGTCGCAGACAATGACCACAATCACCGCATGCTCGACTTCTTCAGCCAATTTCAAGGCGGCATAAACGGCCCCGCCGGATGAGATGCCGGCAAAAATGCCCTCTCTTGCCGCCAGAGCGCGGGTAGTTTGTTCCGCCGACTGCTGGTCCACGTCGATAATGCGATCAACCTGCTCGGCGTGGTAAATTTTGGGCAAATATTCCTTGGGCCAGCGCCGGATGCCGGGAATTTTAGACTCGCCTTCCGGCTGCACACCGATAATATGGATACCGGCATTCTGTTCCTTCAGGTATTTTGAAGTGCCCATGATCGTGCCGGTCGTCCCCATGGAGCTGACGAAATGGGTAATTTCCCCATGCGTATCGCGCCAGATTTCAGGCCCAGTGCCTTCATAATGCGCGCGCGGATTGTCAGGGTTGGAAAACTGATCCAGAACCCGGCCCTGGCCTGCCGCTTCCATTTCCCGCGCCAGATCAATCGCCGCTTCCATACTGCCTGCGGCGGGCGTCAGAATGATCTCGGCGCCATAGGCTTTCATCGACGCCCTGCGCTCTTCACTCATGTTATCCGGCATAATCAAGGTCATCTTATAACCCTTGATAGCCGCCGCCATGGCCAGGGCAATGCCGGTATTGCCGCTGGTCGCCTCAATCAAGCGGTCGCCGGGCTTGATCTCGCCTCTGGCTTCTGCGTGTTTAATCATGCTGAGCGCCGGACGGTCTTTGACCGAGCCGGCCGGGTTATTGCCTTCCAGCTTGACCAGAATCGTGTTGCTGGTATTGCCGGGCAACCGTTGCAGTCTGACTAAAGGCGTGTTGCCGACAAAAGATTCAATGGTTGGATAAGTCATGGTTGTCATTGCCAATGCGAAAAAGTTGCCTGATTATCCCATAAAAATGGGCCCCAAAGACTCCATTTTATCCAAACAGCCTTATCGAAAGCCGCATTTCATTTGCTGACCACGCCTAAAAGCTGGTAGATTTCCCGCATATTTAATTTAAACCACACCAACCCATGAATACCGACGATATCGCCAAAGTAAAAAACTACCTGCTTAACCTGCAAGACCAAATCTGCGCGGCGCTGGAAAGCGTGGAGCCAAAAACCCGGTTTATTGAAGACCTTTGGGACAGGGCCGAAGGTGGCGGCGGCAGAACGCGGGTGCTGGCTGATGGCCAGGTTATCGAGCAAGGCGGCGTCAACTTTTCCCATGTCTCCGGCTTTAAGCTGCCGCCTTCGGCAACGGCCAAACGCCCGGAACTGGCAGACCGGCAGTTTCAGGCGATGGGCGTATCGCTGGTGATCCACCCCAGAAATCCTTATGTGCCGACTTCTCACGCCAATGTGCGATTCTTGATCGCGGAAAAACCGGGCGAGCCAAGCATCTGGTGGTTCGGCGGCGGCTTTGATTTAACGCCGTTCTACCCCTTCAAAGAAGACGTCATGCACTGGCACCAGACCGCCCGCGCCGCCTGCCAGCCTTTCGGCGATGACATCTACCCCACATACAAAAAATGGTGCGATGAGTATTTCTTCCTCAAGCACCGGAACGAGACCCGCGGCGCGGGCGGGCTGTTCTTTGACGACTTGAACGAATGGGGCTTTGAGAGGTCTTTTTCGTTCATGCAAAGCGTGAGCAACCACTATGTCGAAGCCTATTTGCCTATCGTGCAAAAACGCAAAGACACGCCTTACGGCGACCGGGAGCGTGATTTCCAGCTTTACCGCCGGGGACGTTATGTCGAATTCAATCTGGTCTATGACCGCGGCACCCTGTTCGGCCTGCAATCCGGCGGCAGAACCGAATCCATCTTGATGTCCATGCCTCCCGTGGCGCACTGGAAATACAACTGGCAGCCTGAGCCCGGCAGTCCGGAAGCGGTGCTCTATGACGAATACCTGAAGCCCCAGGATTGGCTGAATGATTAAGCTGATCAACTCATGATCATCTCAGCCATTCAATTCCTGCTGGGCTTGCTGTATGCCAATGCGGGTGAATGGCTGATGCACAAATACGTTCTTCACGGGCTGGGGCGAAACCGCCGCAGTTTCTGGTCTTATCATTGGCATGAGCATCACACTGTTAGCGCCAAAAACGATATGTTCGACTCAGGTTATCAATCCGTGACTTTAACAACATGGAATGCCCAAACCAAGGAGTTGGCGGTGCTGGCCGGCATTGTGCTGCTGCATGCGCCGCTGTTTATGCTATTTCCCTTTTTTACCGGCGCGGTATATGCATCGCTGATGCTTTATTACTACAAACACCGCAAGGCTCACCTTGATCCTGCCTGGGCTAAACGGCATCTGCGCTGGCATTACGACCACCATCTCGGCGGCAACGGCGCTGCGAACTGGTGCGTGACCTGGCCCTGGTTCGACTATCTGATGGGAACCCGCATTAAAATTGAATGAACCGGTAATTAGCAGCCAAAACCACCCCGATAAACGCATAACATTAGCCGAATCTGCATTCAGCGTTACAATGATAACCATGAATACCAATCTCACCCCTTTTTCAGCGCTGACGCCCGATATTATTTTGAACGCGCTAGACAGTATCGGCCTGCATAGCGATGGCCGTCTGCTCGCGCTCAATAGCTATGAAAACCGCGTCTATCAGGTCGGCATGGCGGACGGCTCCTTTATAGTAACCAAGTTCTACAGGCCCGAACGCTGGACATCTGCGGCCATTCTTGAAGAGCATAGCTTCGTTCAGGAATTGTTCGAGTCAGAAATCCCTGTCGTACCGGCAATGCCGTTTGGCAATCAGACCTTAATCCACGCCGATGGTTTCCGCTTTTCCGTGTTCCCAAGACAAGGCGGACGCGTGCCGGAACTTGAGGGCCGCGAAAAACTGGAATGGATGGGGCGGTTTATCGGCCGCATTCATGCCGTCGGCTCGCTAAAGCCTTTTAGGGAGCGCCCGACGCTTGATATTGCCGGTTTTGGCGATGAACCGAGAGCTTATCTGCTGGTGAATAATTTCATCCCCGCCG
>JBAZWN010000005.1:0-106893 GCA_041660285.1 Methylobacter sp. | reverse complement strand
CTCGTCTTCGAGATTGACAGGTATTATTTCTTTAGCGAAGTTTGACATTGATCCCTATATACACATGAACGCCGGTAAACAACACATGCCGGCATGGTTTCTTTACTAAATACAAACGCACAAATCGGAGTCCCTTGTATTGAGCGAGACTACATGACAATAAATAACCCGGAAATTATAACAAATAGTCGATGGTGAGTCGAAGGTGTTGACGCTTTAAAGACTAGGCGAAAATTTCGGCCAGGAAGTTTTCCATCGCTATCCATGATCGCCTGTCTGCATCAGCCTGATAGACCGTGCCAAATGCCGGATCATTGGCTACAGGATTGGTAAACGCATGCATCGTATGGCCATAAACATGCATCTGCCAGTCCGCGCCTGCTTCCGTCATTTCCTGCTGGAAGGCAAGCACCTGCTCAACCGGAACCAGAGGATCGTCATGACCGCACAAGGCCAAAACCTTCGCCTTAACCGCAGTGCCTTGCGTATTGTCCGGCGCGCCCAGCAATCCATGGAAGCTGACCACACCCTCCAGGTCAGCGCCTGTCCTGGCCAGATCAAGCGAACACAAACCGCCAAAACAAAAACCAATCGCGGCGATTTTACTGTCATCAACCCAGGGCAACAGTGTCACGGCATAAAGCGCAGCTTTCATGCGCTTTTGCAGCATTGCCCGATCAGCCATAAACGGCTGCATGAGTTTCATGTTTTCTTCCGGGCCTGAACCCAAAATGCCTTTTCCGTACATATCAACCGCAAAGCCGACATAGCCCAAAGCTGCGAGCTTTTTAGCCTTTTCTGCAACAAAATCATCCCTCCCGCCCCAGGCATGATTAATTAAAACAGCCGGCCTGCGAGTTGAGAATGAATCGTCAAAAGCAAAAAAAGCCTCCAGCAATACATCGCCATCCAGATAACCTACGGTATTTGATACTATCGCCATGCTGCTGTCCTATTTGCCTGCGGCTATCATTTTATGGCTCCGACTGCCTGTAATGTTTTCAGAAAACCGGTTGAGGCTTCTTCTATCATGTCCAGCACCCTCTCAAAACCGTATTTGCCGCCATAATAGGGATCAGGCACTTCGCGCTCATTCAAATGCGGAGCGTAATCGAGAAAATATTTAACTTTATCTTTGTGTTGTTCGGGACAGGCACCGATAAGTATTGAGTAATTATCATCATCCATGGCCAACAAAAAATCGAAATCCTCAAAATCTCCCAGGACGACTCTTCTGGCCCGCAAATGCTTTAAATCAATGCCCCGGTCGATGGCTGCTTTTTGGGCGCGCAAATCAGGAGCATCGCCGACATGATGCGCATGCGTGCCGGCCGAATCGACAGCAAAACATTCGCTTACTCCCTGCTCTTTAATGAGTTTCGTAAAGACGCCCTCAGCAGTGGGCGACCGGCAGATGTTGCCCATGCAGATAAAAAGCACCTTTATTTTTTCTTTTCTATTCAATTACTTACGCCGACATAATTAAAATTATTAAGGCTATTTACTAACTTTTTAAGTGTAATTATATCAGATAGTTATATTTTTATTTTGGGGAAAAATATTTAATAGATATTTATGATAGGATTCAAATTATGAAAGTAAAACCCGATGACAATCCATGGTGAATTAAATGAGAATTGATGACGATGATGTAATTTTTTCAAATGGAACCGCTTCAAGGATACTGCGTCCTGATTATGGGTACAGAACAGAACAAAACAAAAACGAAGCACAGAGCGGCGGGTCTGCGTTGAATGAGCCGTTAGGCCGCCCATGCGGCGGGTATAAAGCTGATCCTCCGTGTTTAGTATTTTCAATTAACAGGCTTATCACTGGAGGAGAAAAAGGAAGATGCTCAGAACCCGGAAGAACAACATTTGTCCAGCCTGGTAAAACTGGCATTGGTGGCGGCTGGGGTATATTTCGCAGGTGACTAACGCATCGCTAATATTATTAATGGATAAACAATGAAAGAGCATAAAATTTTTATCGCTGTTGGAAAGACCGATGAATATAGAGACGTATTATTAACGCATCATGTAGGTTCTTCTCGTCATGATGTTGAAGTATCGATTATGGACAAGGCTAGAGAAGAAGGCTTTAAGGGTAATTTAAACGAGCGCCTGGAAGAATTGAACTGGGACATTGGCGAGTTTAAATTAACGAGAATAATAGCGTCATGATCACCGCAACAGGAATTAAGGAAGGATGGGGTGAAGTTCAGTTGCGTTTCGACGCAATGGCTAATAACTTTCAAAACGAATATATAAATAAGATATTGTATCTAGCTAATGGCCGTGAAGTTTCCGCGAGACGTGCCAGAAAACTCCGTAAGCGTAACAATGTTAGTATTCGTTACTGGGCCACAACAATCAATGGAAAGATCAGATACCGATGGTCGCGCAAACATGAACTACATAGAGACTGAAGGAGAGGATATGTATAAACTGAAAAAACAACTTCCATTATTTAGCGGAAGCAGCGATTGGCGATGGCCGTATTCTACTCAGCCAATGGGTATGTATATGTCATTTGGCGCGCTGGTTAATAATAATTTCCTGAGCAATAGAGATTGTTATCCTGTTGCCTATCCTATTTATGTGCGACTAAAGCGTGGCTGGCTTATTCCGGGATGGAATGCACCAAACGATTATATTGTGACGGATGGTATTATATGGACTGGCCGCAGCGCAGCATTTTGTTAAGCCAGTGCGCCACCATTACCTAAACCCAAACACCAGCGCAGCCGGGTTTTCGGTTTTACCCTCATTTAATGCTTCCGCACCGGTTATCGTTCTGTTCACCTGAGCAGACGGCAACCCGGATAAATCACCAATCACATTAATAGTAGCTTTCCGGAAAGCATCATCAAATTCGCCCTGATGCGCCTGTCCGGCAAGTTTTATGCTGTCAGCAATCAATCGTAAGCCGGCTGGGCCTTGATATTCTCGCCCCATATCATTGGCGCCGGTCACCGTTTTAACCGCGTCGGAAAATTCCCGCACGACAACCATCAAGCCCATCAGGTAATCAATCTGCGCGGCCAACAGTTTTTTGCTCAGCTCCTCCCAATCATCATCACCCCCACCTGGTGTTAAAGCCTGTTTCATGAAATACCCCAGCACAGCCGGTACCGAATATAACATCAAATAATCCACGGCCAGTTTAGCTTTTTGCTTTTCGGTCATGGTTTGCGCCACACCCAGATTAAAGGCGGTATTCATAAAACTATAGAACACGGTAAACAGTTTTAGTGCCGGGCCGCCGCGCTCGATCGCGGACAGGTCTTTAGTTTGACCGCCGCCTTGGGAGTCGATCACAGCCTGATCAGCTAAGGCGATCGCTCTTTCCTCTTCGTTGAGATCGGCAATCGCCTTGTCATAAGCCCCCAACCATGTCGGTACATCGACCATTTGCTGGGCCTTCATCATCATGAAAAATGTGCCGGATCTGATAGCGGCCTGGGCAGCGGTTTCGTCCTGAACCCGGTTGCGCAATTCGTTAAGCTCACGAAAGCGGGTTCTGGAACGGTTACGCATAAACTCGGATTTGTCGTTGACCTCCCGCAACGCCCCTTTCGGATCGCCGATAAAACGGGAAATACCGCGACCCATCCACGGAGCGCCAACACGCACAATCGACTGGGTAAACCCAAGCACCTGCATGGCTGCCGACATAGCATTAAAACCTAACCCTGCAGCACTAATGCCTTGTCGCAATTTGCCGAGCGCTATTTCACCCGCATGAGTCGCAGCCACATCACCACTAGCAATATCTTGCTCCCAAGACTTGAACTGGCGCACCACTTCAGGACCGTAATGCCCACGGATAGCCTGATCAATAGAATGCGACTTCAACAACTTGTTCATATCGATCAGCCATTCATGCCAGGCTAAATCGTGAATCACTTCATTGATGCCGCTGTAAACGCCAGATAATGAATACAGCAACGGCCTACCAAAGATTTGCTCATTCCTGTTCTTGGTAAAGCTGCGGCGGGTTGTTGCCGAGCTATAAGCGCCTTGCAACTGGCGTTTGGCATCTTCGGCATCAGCATGTTGCTCGGCGCGTTGACTGGCCAGGGGATCGTATTTGATCGGGTAATAGCCGCCGAGCAATCGCAACTCGGTAGGAATGCCGGCAGCTGTTTTGCACTGCACAATTACCGGTTTTGGCTCTACCCAGTTCGGTTCAATACCGTAAACACGGCGCTCCTTGGCTCCGATTTCAGGGCGGTATGTATCAAAGTAATCCCAAATCTGTTGCACAGCCTGCCACTCTTCCGCAGTTACAGTTTGCAAAACCGGCGCAATCTGTTCAATCGTCCAGCCTTCGCCACCCAGTAAGCGCTGCAAGTTGCCATCGTTGCCGGTGTTCAATGCCATCGCCAGACGCATTTCCCGGTTCAAGCTGCGGTTGATGCTTGGGAAATACACTCCTTACCACCCATCTTGCCCATCTTGAATATCGGGTTGAGTATCTGGGTTAATTTCTCGGTGGCATCCGCGCGGTGGGTGGCTTCATATTCGCCTTGATCATTGGCGCTACGGATGAAATATTCCCATACTGTGCCGCCATCATGTCCACCGTCCAGAATCCGCGCCCAAGTTGCGGCCTTGACGTGCGATGCGTAGAAATTCTTTAAGCCTACCACCATGCGTCCGGCATTGGTGGTAGGCGTGCGTGTATTGGCCTTCCTGCCCCCAGCATGCAAATCGATGCTGGCGACAATCTCATGCTTGACCTCGTCAAAATTACGGTTCTTTTTGGAGGTTAACAACTGATTCTTCAGACGACCCAGGTGTTCTATCTGCTTGATGGTATCGACCAGACCGCGAAACTCTCCCACGGTCATGTCCTTATAGGAAATCTTGGTAGCCTCGTTCAGCAGCTCGATAGGAATATCCGGATCATAACCTTGTTCTTTTTGCGATTCTGCCCATTGTGCCAATGATTTTCGACGCTCAATCCCCTTATTGCTGATCTTGCGCAAATCGAAGCGCTCAAGCTCCCGATAAATCTGATCCTTATATTCGGGATCGATAGCGTTTTTATCAGTTTCCAGCTTCCTGAAATATCGCAGCCCTGCATCAACGTCATCTTGCGCCTGATAGGCGGCGCGGGTAGCCTGCACGTTGATTATCTGGTTACGTTTCTCGGCAGCGGCAATATTCAGTTTTCCGGCCTTCTCTGCCTTGAGCGAAGCTTTTGCAGCCCTGATTTCAGCGCGGATATATTGAACCGGAGAAATATCCTTAACTTTAATCTGCGCAATCATACCTTCGGCAAACTCTTTCGCCGCATTGCCCAGTATCCGTAGCGAGCCGGTGGCCTGCGCCAACGCATTGGCTTCAGTGGTAATAAACCGGGCTCTCACTTCATTATGAATCGCCAAATCCGCTGCACGCTGAATCGCATCAGGCGTCGATAGTTCGCCATAGTTTTGCAGCATGCGTTCGTCGGTCAGTTGCTCAATCAGGTCTTTTGGTTTTTCGGCGGCGGCAATCTCTCTAACCAACTGATCGCCGGAGGTGAAGCCAAATAGTTCAGCAATCACGTCCGGATGCAAACCGCCTTCCGTCCTAGTCATACTGAAGTCGCGTAGGTGTTTGCTTGCCATTTGCGGCAAATCCATTTCACGCACGGCTTGAGCATCCAGTTTTCCCCCATCTTCCTTGCGCGTTAAAAAATCCCATGCCTTATATACTGGGCGACCCAATACCTCCATCCGCACTACCGAGCGCACTTCACGGCGCAATTCATCATGCTGTTGTTGCAGTTTTTTCAGTTCGCGGTTACGCGCGTTTTGTAACCACTGCATATCACGCAAACCTTTCAGCGCCAGTTGCTCCATGGCTGTGCTGGTTGCCTCTTTCCCAGCCGCCTGATAATCGGCGTATTGCTCAGGCGTCATCCCTGATTGCGTCTGATCAGCGAACAACGGCATCATGCTGCGCGCCTGCTGAGCCAGTTTAATTTCTTCATCGGTAGCCAGCATCCGATCGAACACCTGACGCACTTCATCACTCAGCTCAACGTCTTTGAAGTGATCGCGGACATGCTCATAGACCTTTTTCATCCACTGCCGAAAACTGGCGAATATTCGAGCCAGTTGCAGGCTTGGGGCATTGCCTTCAAACAGATATTTCTCAAATCCTTCGGCAAACTGTTCGTGATAGCCGCGCTTTTGCTCGAAGTCCAGGCTGTACCATTCATCCAGAGATTGCAGTCCAAACCATTTTAATAATGCTTCGGTATCGGCAATAAGCTGTTTTTGCGCATCCGTGGTTCCGACCAGATCGTTTTCCTTGCGTAAATTTGCAGCCAGATCAAGCTGCATCTCCAAAAAGAAATGACCGGATTCATGCAGGAAAGTGGACAAGTCGGCCTTGTCCAATAAGGTGATGGTCCGTGTTTCTGGATTAAATGCACCACGGTTGACGTCCTCGCCCTGATTAAAGCTGTCCCGGCTGAATGATAGACCTACTTCCGCGCGTGAATCCATTTTGTCGCCATTTTTATCCAGCACGTCCAGTACCCGGACGTCATTAGTATTGAAGAACCCAGCAAGATTCATCACAGCGTTATTCGTCATATCGCCTTGGTTGACGATAATCGCGGCAGCGGCGTTGGACATGGATAACCCTCGGTGCAGCGCGTCCATGCGCCCATCGGTGCGCAGCACTTCGGATTCTGCGGACTTCATGGGGATAAATGCCACCGGCGCATGCTGGTTGTCCATCAGCATGACTCCGGATTCGCCATTTGATAAGTCCTGTGCGGTGGCCTTGGCTTGAGCTGGACTACTGATAGATGATGCCAGCTTATTCTCTTCGCTATAAACTCGCTCTACCACAGGCGTTGCCGTTGGCTTTCCTTTAGCCTTGGTTGTAACGCCTTTTATATCAGCATGGCCGCTATCATTCGCATCGGTGTTATCGGTGAATACCCACTGCCGGCCATCACCCTCTTTTTCTCCGATCGCCAAAATACCGCGCGGGGTAATTTCGCTGCCGCGAAAAACCGACTCTAATTTTTTATAAACAGTCCGATCCAAATCACTGAATTTAGCCAGCCCACTGGGATGATTATGCGCAAACCAGATATTAGCTGCGCCTTCGATACGAAAAGCTTCTCCAGTGATGGTGGAGATGTGGACAGAAGACTGATCGACAGCGCCTTTAAATGCGCCGACAATAGCCAGCGGCTTGCCGTCTTTATCGGTGATCAGCGCATCGAATCGCTCGACACTGCTGTTTGATAAATAAGCTAACGCCTGTGCGGCATCTTTGGGAGATTTTACTTTATCAGCACCCAGTTGTCGGGTATTTTCCTGGACGATTTGCGTGCGGGTTGCATAGGTTCCGTCCGGGACGTCATCACGCGATAAACGCCCTCCGGTATCGGTTCCGGCATTATCAGTTTGTCCCGCCTCGGCTGGTATGCCAAATAGGTCAATGGTGTAGTCATCGCGTTTACTCCTCCGCTGATTGTAGACCTGATCGCCGCTTTGATCTATACTTACATTATGCCCGCCATCGCTTCGGACGTTAGGGCCGTCGGCAGCGGTACTGAGTACCTGCTGAACATCGGCTGTGGCGGGATATTTTCTCATAGATAATGCAGCTAAATCCTTCCGCTTTTTCCTCACTTCCTCCATATACAAAATAATGCCATCCGGCATTTTTTTCACATAGGCAATAGCTGGGCGCCCTAAATTACTGGTCAGATCAAATCTTGCCGCATCGTACCCGGAAATAATTTCAGGGATACTCGCTACATCAGTATCGCTAATAGGCAATTGACTGCGAGATGCTTCGATTTTTTCATTCGTATGGCGATTCCGAATGTGATCCAGCGCTGATACATCGACTGAATGCGAGTAACTTGATAAATGAGGCGCATCGGCCGCCAGTTTTTCACCGGCCTGACCCAGTAAAATAGCTCTTGTTTTATCATCGCCGCGAAACATGGCCGCCGCCTTTGCACCGTCGCCCTGCTCCATCCGTGCCGGCATTGCATCCGGCAATACTTGACCAAACACATTACCGGAAAATCCCGTTGCCGCTACATTAACCGGATATTGCTGAAATAATTCCTCCGGCGTCTTGCCGAACTTATCAGCCTGCACCGCATAAAAATTGGACAGCAATGAAGCATAGTGATCGTTCACCTTGTCGGTAAAACGCGATACGGTTTCCAGTTGCTGCTTGATGGCGTTCTTCACGGACAAAGCCGATGCCTGAAAATCCTCATCGGCCTGTTTATGCATCAATATCCGCTCGACCTCAGACTGCAATTCTGCAGCGTGTGACTGCATGTAGGTTTGCGCTTCCGCCCGAGTGAACTCTTCACCCTCTACGCGCAAATGGTCGGTTAAGGGTTGCGCATATTCAGTACCGGCAATATGAGTCACATAATCACTGACCGGGATGCGGATTTCTCCGCCAGAAACAAGCGCCTCTTTCATCTGCGCCGCAACGTCAGGTAATTCCGCTGATACCCGTTCGGCCACACCCGATTGCGCGAAGGTTTTTGCATCAATAAACAGATTTTGCGCCGGGCTATCCCCGATTACCGTATCGACAAAGGCTTTCATGGTGTCTGGATCGCGTTTCAACACCTTGCTGGCTGCCGTCAACTGGTTAAGTTGCTCGATATTCAGGGCGTGATTGTCGGCTTTTTCGGCGGCATTAAGCCCACGATTGGCGATCGCATCGGCAGTCTTAGCCAGCGTCACCATGCCGCCAGATCCGACCAGCGTGGCAATCAGCGTTTGAGCGGCCGCAGCGGGGCGTTCATCAAGATAGGATTGCAACGGTTTGTCTTGGTTCAGTACCGACCACTCGTTGAAATCCTGCAATACGGTTGCCGCTTCTTCACCGGCAACATCCGGCACAATCTGGTTAACTAAAGTTTTTACAATGGATGATCCGGCCTTGATGTCTTTAAAAAACTGCCCGACGCCAAACTGCTCGGTGACACCCTCAACCACTCCATCGGCAGCGCCATAACCCATGGCAAGTAAGGGATCGACGCCCTTATCCTTGGCTTTCGCCATCGACTGACCGGCGGTCATAGCGGATATCGATTGCAGCGCCGCGGCTGGGCTACCAGTCAGAATACTGGCAAAGCTGGGGCCGATAGATTGAATGCCTGAATAAATGCCGGATTCAAGGTTGCTGTCGCCCTTGGGCATTAAATAGGCGTTCCAATCGGTTTGATTCTGCCTGACCGCATGAATCATATCGGCGATAGGCGTGCCGAGTTTTTTGGCGTAGGGATTGCTCGCCGCGCCATCAAGATATTTGTTATGAATATCGGCTATGTTCTCAGCCAGCCCAGCAAAGCCTTCGCCAATGGTAAACGGCCAGGTAGCAACTGCTTGGCCTATGTTCTTGCCATATTTAAGTGTTTGCTCGATCGCGCTTAGGTTATCGATGTCATCATGGGCGATTGCGGCTTTTGCGGGATCCGACAGCAAGTTTCCCGTTGCTGGCAACGACTTGGCCAGGGTATCGTAATCTACTGCATCCAGTTTCGCTCGACGCTCAACGGTGCCGGTATCCAGGCGCACCGCGTCGACCGGCAGGCTGTACTGCTTTGCCAAGCTTTGCAGCTTGGCTTCGGCATCCGGTTGTTTATCGACGGCGGTTTGCAGGGATTGGCGGATATTGTCAGCACTATCCTGTTGGATCAGGTCGAGGTAGGGATTTAATTCGTCCATCGGTTACCGTGATAAGTTAGAAAAGCCGGATATTCGTAATAGCCCTATTACACGGGCTCATAAGTAGCTTCAAATATATCTTTTTTACATGGGTAAATTTCTCCTTTAATCCCGGTGATTAACATATCGCCAGGGGTAAATCGATGCGTCCCTTCAAGCGTAGGAATCAAATAACACTCATCGTTTTCATGCGTAATTGGATGTCCTTTGTATTCAAATGACCACGGCATGCCATTACAGATATTTGCGCCAGCATCGATTCCGTGTTGTACGAGCTCTTTAAATGTGATTGCTTCAATAACTACAGGTTTTTTTCTAAATTTCACAACAACCTCCTAATAGGATTGGTAAAGCCCACAGTTGGGGCAGAGATGGCCTTCCGGCGTTAGATAAAATAGGTCATTTCCACAGTTACAGACTCGTGCGAGCTGGCCTTCAGAAATATTGAACGGAAATTTATAAAGCCCTTTTAATGTGTGGCATGAAGGGCACTCAAGTTGTATAACACCTGTTGCAGAAACAGCGATCCATTCATGTTTACATTGAAAGCAGAAGGCTTCTCCAGTTCCGGTCTGTTCATTTTTTTCAAATAGATTAATAACATTGCTCATAAGGATGGATTACAACAACCCCTTATGCCTAGCATACATAGTAAAAATATCATCTTCGGTAATCTGCTGTCCCGGCTTAGCCGTGCGCCAGGCATTAATAATCTGCGCGCGCTCATCAGCCGGAACAATAACCTTGTCTTTGTTCGTATCGATCAATATCGCCGGCTTCTCATCAGTGCCATACAGAAAAGCCTTGACGCCCACTTTGGTAAACATCTGCGCCGCGACTTTTTGAATCTCCTCGGCGTTCAGCTTCTTGCCCTTTTCCTGTTCGGCGTCACTGATCCGCTGGTCAAAGGCCGACCAGATTTTTCCAACAGTAGCCGCGCCTTTGGCGTCGTCATCCTTGGGCGTTGGATCGACCCCCGCCTCGCGCATGAAGTTCTGCAAAATATCCTTGGCCGAGCGGGTTTCGGTATGGCTGCTGTTGGCAGCGCTTTGTTGCTCGCCGGTCAGCTGCTTAAACTCGGTATCGTTCAGCTTATCGCGGAAGGCCATCAGGTTAGTATTCTTCAACAACGCCGGGTCTGTTTTCAGCCTGTAATATAGGCTCCAGTCGGTCGCTATCGGCTCGCCTTCAGAAACCTTCTTGCCAAAATTCATCAGGTTATCGACCTGATTAGGCGGTACCGACGCGCGGATATTAACCGGAAGCGCTGAAAACTTGCCGCCGTTTTGCAGCAATTGGCGCATGGCTTCCGCCGTGCTTTCCTCTTCGCGCTGTTTGATGGCCTTGGTCTGCTCTTCGTACTGATTGGCCACCTCATCCAGCACCTGTTTGCGCAGATTAGGCGACGCATTGGGGCCGATATGTTCCAGGGCGACCGCATGGGCTTCTGCCAGTGTTGGGCGCTTGTATTGGCCTTCACCGGCAGCATAGGCATTCATGTTATTGGTAACGTAGGCTTGGGTTTCTTGCGGCAGGTACGACAACCAGTTTCCGCCCTCTTTACCGGCCTTTTCGACAGCATCTTGAGTAGCGCCAGGCCCGGCATTATAGGCGGCATAGGCCATGCCTAAATCAGCCCCGAATGATTTTAACTGTTGGTTAAAGTAAGCGGTACCTAATGCCTTGTTGTATTCAGGATCGTTACGGAAACGGTTTTCATCCCAGTCAAGACCGGCCAGTTTTGCCGCCTCAGGACCTGTGTCCGGCATGACCTGAGCAATGCCGACTGCGCCTTTTGAGCTGGTGATAGGTTGTGGCGTATCATGCCAAACAGATAGTCCTTGCTTGATTCGACTTTCAGCATGATCAACTGCCTTTTGAACAATGCTATCTGGTAATTTATCACCCTCTTTTGTATTAAGAAGATGATTAACCTCATCTTTTGAAAGGGTTGGCACAATCGTTGGAATATCCATTTCCTTGTCATTGATTTTAACGCCGATGCTATATTCGGTCATCACGCCGCCATCCGGCCGTTTTAATTCCCCAAGATAACCAGTGCCTTTTGGTGTCCCATCAGGTCTTAATCCATAGAATTTACCTTGAAAATGATTGCCGCCAGATTCTGCATTAAAAAGAATATTAACTGCCCGGTCGCCATCTGAGGTTTGTAGGCGTGGCACAATGGTCGACATTACGTTTTGCGCCATTCCAAACGATGCGCGGGCATCGTTTTCTTTAGTGATCACCGCGTAATTCTTCAACATGTCATTAGTATCCATGTCGGGCGAGAATTTATGCAAAATAGCGGTCGCAGAGGCATGATCCCCTTGCGCCAAGGCCGATTGAATTGCGCTAGTCAGCGCGTTCGATGCGTTCTTTTTAGCGGCCAGTTTGCCAGTTTCTTCGGGCAGGCCTTCCAGTTTTGCCCGGCTTAATCCGTTTTGATTGATGGTATCAAGTGATTTTTGAATGGAATTGTGATCGTTATAAGCTAAGCTTATGTTATCCGATTCCACCGCATCGGATGCGTCCAGAGTGCTGCGCTGGTAAATCCTGTGCTGTTCGGCTCCGTGTTGCAGCAACTGGCCTTGCGTATGCGCATCCAGTGCGTCTGCATGTTCGTTGAACCATTGGCGCTGCTGATCGTTGCTGAATGTTTCGGCTATTTTGCTGCGAACTTCGCTCAGGTCGTCGCCGACATTATCCAGTAATGACTTACCATCTTTCGGTTGAAACGCATCAATGCCTCGCTGGTTAAGTGCGCCGTTTTCACCGTACATCCGTTGCTGCACGGCTTTCTGGTATTGGGTGTAACCGTCTTTGAAGCGGGTCTGGTTGGCTTCATGCAGTTGCTGTCTGTACAGGTGGGTGGTTGCTATGCTGACATCATGGGCAGCAGAAGCCCCGGCGTTGCTAAGCGCTTGGGTGTCATTGCTAAGGAAGTCGCTGGCCCCAGTCTTCGGCGCTTTATATTCAGCAACGGCGGTATTGGTTTGATAGGCATCAGGAACGCCCTGCTGTTCGACCTGTCTGTTATAAACTGGCACTTGCATTACCAGCCACTCCCGCCAGATGATCTGAATTTCATGGCCGTTTTTGACCCGCCCGTGCCGCCACCAGCTCCTGCAGCATACATAGACGCAGAACTAAGCAATGATGAGCCGCCAACCAGTAGTGCGCTTTTAGTCGGATTGGTGTTATCGGCCTTCCAGCGCTCCAAGGTTGATATTTGTTCGCCGCTCACTATAGCCATGTCGGCGGCTGACTTCTGGTTTGATGCTTCGTTTAAAAAGTTGGTAGCCTTTACGTCATAGCCCCATGCTTCTAAGGCCGCATTACTTTGAATGGTATTGACGTCGGATTGGCCTAAAAACTCAGTGGATGCAATCAGGTCTAATGCCGATCCTTCGGTAACGTCCACGCCGTTGGCGGCAAGGCTGGCTCGTTGCTTACCGATGGTATCGGCCTGCATGCGCATGGCATTTTGGGCTTCGATCTCGCCACGCTGCAATGTCATCGAGCGTTGAGTCAGAGCAAGGGCGGCATTATTTTTCGATACTAGCGCGCTATTTCTATCGACTTGCGCCTGATAAATTGCATTATTTTGGGCAACAATGGCGTTATAGTTGGCGGCCGCTTTTTGCGCTGAGGCTTGTTCTGAGGCTCCGTAGGCGGAAACTCCTGCGCCAACTGCGGCAACGCCAACCCCTATAGCTGCTATGGCTGTCGCTGAAAGCCCAAACATTAATTTTCCTCCAGTAATTCTTTAGATACTGATGAAAGAAGCGATTCATTCGGTAACGTGTAAAACTTCCACAACTTATCGAGATCTGTTTCATTGCTTGGATTTGCCATAAACCCTGTAATATAGGTGTCTGTGATGGCATAACCAGCACGCTTGATACCCGCTGTTGATAGGAGCATTTCACCGGCTTTTACCGTCTGTGCGCCTTCTTCGGTATAAATAATTAGGTCGCCATAGCGAATAACAGTAAAACAATCTTTAGCATGAACGGCACCAGTCAGCACGGTTCCAGCTGGAATGAACATAGATCGAGCATAAACGCCATCAATGAAATCATGCTTTAACGGCAGCTCTACCTGCGGAAGTTTTAGTACTTCATTTTCTAAATCTAAGATAGATTTAATATGTACCGATTTACTCACGCTATTCATTCGTAACCCTCATTTCAAACCGGATAACAGGAACCCCCAGCTTAATCTCAAAGGTTTCCTTGAAAGAGAACCCTATCGTTTTAAGCCAGCGGATAGTTTTTTTTTGCCGAACATCGATAATGTTGGACAGGACTGGGAATTGCTTAAGCATATCGCGCACTACAACCCTTGTGCGCACGGTCAGCTCTTTTAAGTTCTGATTGAGCGCTTCCGTTCCCAGCATCCATGGTGATCCAGAACGGGTGCAGCCGTAAATCAATACCAAATCCCCATCGACGCAGTACGCCCACAAGTAATCAGGATGCGAATTAAGCACCGAGGAACGTACCGCACAGACGAGTGATTGATCGGTGACAGCGCTAAGTTCTTCAATGTCGCTTTGGCGCATGTTTTCAGCCAAGTAGGCTATATCCTGCTCGGTCGGCAAATGGCGGGTAATGCTAGCCACCGATAGCCGCCTCAACAGTAATATCGACAATAGTCAATGGTAGCGGATCGCTTTGCCTTATCATCAACTGTCCGGACGCATTGAAATTTGGTTTTATAGTGATATTAATTTCATCCGTTATCAGCGGTGACGGGAATCCTTGCGCAGGCCTAACCGGGGTTAAATTTTCGGCATTGGGGCCTACTTTGAAAATGCCTGAATTAAACACCCTTACCCACGCCTGAATAATATTCTTGATCCTGGACTGTCCTAGTGTAGGGTCTTGCTGGGTGTAAAGCGGCGGCGGGATCACGTCGGCGATAATAGGCAGCCCCACATGAGCCTTGCTAACAGCATAAGGCAAGGTGATAGCTCCGCTGGTAACTACCTGCTGCGGCATAACCAAGCCATCGCCAAGGATTGAAACGGTTTGCCCCTCAAGATGCCCAAGTCCTGATATAGTGCTCGTTGCAGCGCCGCTATAGGTCAGGCCACAATCGACAAAAAATGCATCTTTTACATCGGCGAATTTTCGCGTATGCAGGCATTCGATGTAGCGCTTAGCCTGCCCATTGATGGTGCGATTTACGATCACATACAGCACGTCCGCATTATTTTCAGTGACGGTAATGCAGGACTCGAAAAGACCATTGGTAGTATCGTGTTTATGCCACGCCGATACCTCTTGGTCAGGTACATAAGTTAGGCCCAGTAATGCGCCAGTGCTGTTAATCGCCCACATGACCGGCGTCGGCGCACGACTAAAAGTCATATCGGTAATGGTATTAAAATCGAATAAATGCGGGGCCAGTAAACATAAATCAGCACTGGTATAGCCGCTGTTTTGCCATTGGAAAGCCATCTCCCTGATATGCCCGCCCTGCGCCTGGGCGTACAAAATGTAATTATCAATCAGCACAGGTGTAACGTTGGTTGCGCCGTTTTGAGCCTGGGCTTTAATGGTGATGGAACTTGCTGTTAGTGCATTGCCTGACGAGGAAAACACGCGCCACTCGGTCGACTCTGTCATCGCCAGTAAATCCAGTGCTGGAACTAAGTGTTTGATCCCGTTCGCGCGTTGAGCGGCTATTTTAAACCGCAAGGCATCGGATGCTTGGCTCGGTATTGAATAGCTCATGTTGTTGTCTGAGGCTGACTGCGTGGCCCAGACATTCTGCGGTTGATTGTTTGTGCCCGCGAAGAACCGGCGCTGCTCGTAGTAGCCCACGGCGGACGGATAATTGCCGGAGCCATTGAAGATCGCATCAATGATCGGAATGGTCTTGGTTAAGTCGGCGATGATATTGTCGTCGACAAATGTCAGCGCTGTGGTTTGGCCGATAAACCCGTAAGTGCCGCCAGCGTACTTATAGATGTTGTAGCGAACCGCCCCGGTAACCGCTGACCAGTTAATCGTGTTGTAGTTGCCTTGAATCGTTAAGTCGTTGCTTAGGATGTTTGATGCGGCTGAAGGCGGTGATTCTTCATATCCAAGGCTGTTAAGCGCAGTAACAACGTATTTAAAATCTTTTAATGTGCCACCGGTTCCTGTTTTAACCGCCGTACCGATAACGGGCGCTACTGTTTGTGATGCGAAGGTAATGGTCGACAGCACCCAGTTTAAATTGCCGAACCGCTTTAGCTCCATAGGTGCATAGTTGGGATGCACCAACGTGATCACATCGCCGGACTGGACATAATGAATGTCGGCTAAGTCGCCTTGCGCATAGCTGTTTGGGATCTCATACAAGCCGTTGGCTGGCATGGCATACCAATAAGTTGCATTAGGCGGGGCGTTTCCCGTGGTAGGCGCTTTGCAATAATAATTCACCCCGCCACTGCTGCACAAATCACCGGCGGCATAGGCGGTTACTCCGTTATAAGCGGTGAGTGTTCCAGTCAGTAACGAAGCGGCAAGGGTATGAAAGCGGAAATAACCCGCACCCATTTCAATAGCAAACGTTTGACTGGTTGAAAATGAAAAATTAATCAACCGGGTGAAGTTGGCTGAAGCCTTGACCTCATTAACAAACTGAAATCCCGCACGATTTGAAGCGACACCATGCGGCATCACGATAAAGTTTCGGCAAGTATCCAGTCCTGATTGAACCTTGGCTATATCAAGCCTGCCAAACAGCTCGCGAGATATTTCGCCGCCTGAGCAGCTGTTTCGAAGTACCCTATTATTAGGCACGGGCTTTTATTCCCGATGGAATGGGTGCTGCAAGTACATTGCGGTTTTGTGCGTCTGATTCTTTAGCATTTGACAGGGCGGCTTGATAGGCTTGCATGCACTTTAATGATGCCGAAACCCCGACATCGCCACGAATGATAGGACCAGCTAAAAACGCTGCCAGACGCCAAGAAAGCGCATCAATAAACGCCGGCGAAAATTTAGTAGGATTCGATACAAATGACGTGTACTTCAGCATCGCATTGGACTGGTTGGTGTAAATGATGCTATTTTCTAAATCATCCGTTTCAACTGAGTATTCCTGCTGGTTGCTACCCGTTATCCTACCAACATCGCCAACCGATGCTGCATCAAAAAGGGCTTGTACATTAATGAAGGTGCTGGGTAGGGCGTAGCAATAAGTCCAAAGGCTAGACGGATTAGTTAATAGTGCCAGCGTAACTGTTTTGGTTGCAAAACCCCAGTTGTGATCGTCCAGCGCTATAGCCAAGCTAATAGGGTAGAACTTGGCGCAATAGGCCGCCTGCGGTGATTGATCTGGTGGATTAATGCTGGTTACGGACGCCTCATCGCCTAGATGAGCTAAGGCTAAATTACAAATATCTACGTCGGAGGCTGCCATATAATAAATTATAATAAATTAAGTTTATTACAAAATACCTGATGCCATAATATTAGCCCCCATAGCCGACCCCAACGCAGTAATGTTGCTACCTACAAATTCAAGATTAGTGGGGTCGCTCGGAGTGCCGCGAGTAAAGCCATCGGCATCGATCCCATATTCGCAGTTGCTATTAAATGTCACGACTGCATCTTGAGCAATACGCACAGCGCTACTGCCCGCTCCATCCAACGATATTAGCCATTTTCCGCTCCAGTCAGTTGCTAGGCTTGTGACCATAGCGGTTAGTGTTGTTTGATAATCAGCTTTGCTAGTTCCGGCTACGGCGTCACTTTCCCCTTGTAGCCAATAAACAATGGGGCTTCTAAATTCATGCACAGCATAAGTGATTCTGCTTGCTAATCCATTCGCCCATTGTAAAACCGTCGTGTTGCCCTGACTGATATTAATAAAAGCCACTGGATAAGGCAAGTTCATCGCAATACCAGCAGCTACATGGGCTACGCCAGCAGTCTGCAAAAAATCAGTACTCACATCAGCAGCATCTAATATCTGATAACTACCTTGACCGCTATAATCGCTGACGTACACCTTACCAAGACTACTTGGCCTAGGCACAATATAATCAACGGGCTGCAACCCACTGACGTTATTGCTCTGGCCGGCCATAACGATGACGTCGCCGACATTCACTATGCTGCTATCAGTTACTTGACTGCTTTTCCATAATTTAAGTTGATAGTGTCCTTTTGGGACATCAACGAAATTACACTGAGCAAAGTTATTTCCAGTATATTGAACAACAGGATTGCTACCAACTAACGTCAAGGTACAATAATCTGGCGCGCCACCTTCTTCTCGCCAATTAGCATAGAAACTTGCTACCCCATTAACCCCTTGAGTTCCTTGGAATATTGCATTGCTCCTAAGAGCAATAGTCGGAACGCCAGAACTTACTGAATAAGCCTCCTGAATAGGGAGCATTATCATTAATGCCAATATAAATAAAAATGATCTATTTTTTTTCATAAAATTACACCTTATTGTTGTTAATTTTTACCACGATAATCATACCATCCTGCCGTACATAGCCTAACAACTGTACTAGCATCTGAAAAAGTTAATCTTGTCCTGAAATTTGCATTTGTATTTACCATGACTTCTATTTGTCCGGAGGCAGGCTGATTTGCAACGCCACAAATTATTTGCGGCAATGGGCTTGCGTCGGTTGCAACAGCACCATCTGATATTGATAAATCACTGACCAAAATACCGGTCGGGGTCGCGCCATTAATAAGCATTATATTAAGTAGCGCTTTTATTCTCTTTCCTTTAGGAACAATAGCCCCTTCAACTAAAGCCGATGTACCCTGATTAGTAGTTGTGCCCATAGTTGGGATAACATCATGCTGGAAAAAATCTCCATCTTGGATTATTTTTGTCCATTGTCCAGCGCCGTCTGTTAGACCCGACCCTATTTCACGGTAATAAGTATAATTTGCTGGTAAAGCTGGTGGTGTAGTTACAGAATGAGTACCGGATTGTGATCCCGATGTATTAATTGCCGCCCCGCCAATTGTTGCTGATAATTGAAAAGAACCGTCAGCTAATCCAGTTGAAATAACGTAGTACCTTGTACCAGCAACCAACCCAGTTGGAAGCGCGTCTGTCGTGCTAAAAACAATCCCAGCACCGGCCACATGCCCATGATTCGCCCATGTAACAACGGCAGGACTTGCAATGCTTATTGTCACATTGCCGGAATTTCCATTCGATAATGAGCATACTGCGTCCACTACGCCGGTATCAGGCCTTTGAATCAGATACCACCTGTACCAGTTATTATTTGTTATCGCGCCCTCATCAAGCCCTCCATTCCCAGAACCTACTACCCATGCGTTTGTTGTTTTATTTAGGATGGATGCAAGACTATATGTAACGATGTTCGTGCTATCTGTAGTTTGACCTGGAGATATTGACATTATTGCGTTTCCGCCAGACTGTGACAACTTTAGCCCGTCAATATGATTTCTTACAATGGGTGATGCTTTTATGTCAGATAATACTTGCGTAGGTGTTCGGCTTTCATATCCGGAAAGATCAGCCTTCCCGCGAACCATGTTTCCAGCCACAACAGGCACCGGAAAATTAACCGATGCGGCGCTGGCAGCTGCTTCATCGGCTTTTGTAATGGCCGTAACTGCAGCGCCTGCCGCCGATGTTGCGCTGTTTCCCGCTGCCGTAGCATAATTTAGTGCATTGTTAACAGAAGTCGCTATTGAGCTTAACAGCTGATCTGGCGTGATCAGGCTAGATACCGTGGTCTTTACTGACCGACTCACTTGCTCGGCCAATTGCTGTATCTGAATGACTACGCGATCCAGAGCATTATTTATCGACTCAGGGTAAAACCCGGCATTGGTTATTTGCAGGCCCTGGGAATAAGGTACATTAGATGTTAATGTAATATACGTTCCCGTCGCTGGAGCGGATAACATAGTTACTGTGCCGCCAGGCGATGTATTTTGATCTGCATTTAATTCGACTGTGTAATCAGTCGTTAACGCTAAAGTAGACTCAACACCTGCAGCATTAAGGTAGGTTACGACAATTTCCGATACAGCAAAAACCTTAAAGGTAAACGGAAACGCGGAATTTACCCCATTCCCTTGTGCGGGTCCCGCTTTGCGGGGCGTGCTCTGTATAGTCATTTGTCGTTAACCTGGCTGGCTTTTTCTTTTACGACCCTATGATTAAGGTAGTTAAAAAAAACACTGGAGCTAAATGTCAGGAACATGCCGACCGCGCTAATTATCCAGGTATGATGGTCGATAAAATCAATGATTCCGGCCACCGTAACTGGAACTCCTATCACATAAGTGAATGATTCAAAAAATTTTGCCAACCCGCCTGAGTGTTCTTGCATAGTCATTCCGCCTATCGACCGTTACTTTGCGCAGTCTCGCTGATAAATTTCATGATCGACGGCGGCTGATCGAAGCCGATCATCAGTCATCGCCGTTAACTGCTCAGTTGTGTACTGAGGCGGCGTCTGACTGCACGGTTTGGACGGGTTGCTGGAGCAGGCCAATAAGCTGATCACGAGGCATACGGGCAACAGAAGCATGAATTTCTTCATCGGTCGGTCCTTTTGATTTATCGGGAGTAATGATGGCGGCAATGGCGCCGAAAATACCTACGGCCGCAGGAATGCCATTGGTTACTACCGCCAGATAATTGCCGGTCGCAAATCCGATGGCGGCCTGGGTTAAATTGTCAACGATGGTTGGTGCAAGCGCCGTTCCGGCAACAGCGCCTAAGGCTGTTGATGATTCACCGGCACGGGCAGCAAGCCAGTCACCAGCGATGCCGATGGCTGTAGTTGCGAGCTGGTCAGAATTGGAGCTTTGTGAAATTTCCACAAAGCTCACATTGCCCAGACCATCCGTCACTTTTTTGTAAACGGAATCAGTCATGTCAGCCACTCACCAATTCAGCTGCATAGTCCGCAGCGCTCAATATGCTGGGCTCGCCGTTTTGATCGATGATGTTGTAGTCGCCAACCGTGATCGGGCCGGTAACCTGAATGGTAGAGCCATCCTCCAGCGTGGCAGTAATAGAAATAACCTTACTGGCTTGAACGGTCTGGATGATGGTTTTTCTTAACCTCACCTCGCTCATTGCTCACCCCCTTCTCCACCTTCTCCACCTTCTGGATTTTCATCATCCTGTCCACCCTCTGGTTTACCGTCTTCCGGCACATTAGTTTTTGCGGTCTGCACCGTATTTCGTTTTTTAGAGACGGGCTCAAGGTTGGGCCCAGGCTCGCCATCATAATCAATAATTTCCCCCTCTTCGACGAGCGCACCATTGATGAATGATTTTTCCAATACTTTATATTTAGCCACTTAATCCCCCTTAAAGAATAGCAAAGCCGCTGCCGTAGAATTTCTGTCCGTCGGAAATTTCTAGGCCGATGTCAGCCACGTAAGCGCCAGCTGCAACGATGCCAACGAATACATAACGCGCAGTCAAGTAGCGCTGGCCTTTTGATGCCAGGCGAGGATTAAGCCTTGCAGCAAACCGAGCGCCCGCAATCACAGAAGCAACCGGAATAGCGCCGGTGGATGCGATCACCTGCACGTTACCGGTGCCATTCGCCGCATCTGATGCGATGATTTGCATTTCGACAGACGTGCCTCCTGATGCAGAAGTCAAACATTCAAACCGGCCAAATAATGGTTCCCCTTCGCCTACATCTCGGGCAATGCCCAAGTCAATTGCATTGGTCGATAACACCGAGGTGTCGGTACCGGTTACGGTTTGGGCCGTTAAAACATTGGCGGCCGATACCGCACCGGATAGTAATAAATTGGCATCTGTCAACATTACACAACCCTCGCTTCAGTGTTTAAAATCTGATCTACCCTACGCAGAGGGACGCCTTCGAATTCCCGCCAGGCCCTAGCTTGACCGAACTGATCCAAACCCTTTTCAATGCTCAGCACATTTTGAGACTTGTTCAACGACTGCACGCGCAGCATGGAATGAACGGTACGATTCATATAAAACGCCGCTTTACCCATCGCAAAGTTAGGGATGCGATCCATCGCCCGGGTCATCAATTTAATGATGTCGGCCGCAGCGGTTTCAGCAACTAAATTGGCAGTATTGATGTTACAAATACGCACTACGTAACGCCAGTCCTTAACTACCAGGCCGGTTTTCCACTGATAATGGTTTTGATAGGCTTGGTACGGATTTCCGTTACCATCGTATACGGTCATCTTGCCGAGATCTTCGCTGATCAACCCCGCCTGTGAGCCTTTCGGGAATACGTTAAATACCGTGTTGTCGCCCCAAACAACCAACAGAATAGAGGTATTGTTCGCTGATGTGCCGCCCGCATCAATGATGTTCTGACCGTTACCAGCACCCAATGATCCGAAGCGTGGCATTAATCCCAAATATTGCTTGGGATCGGTGGCGGGATTGCCATACAGCATCAAAGAGGCTTGCGTTTGGTTCATTGCTTCCAAGAACGGTGCATCCTCCGACAACCTGAATGCAGCAAGGTTATCGTTAAGCATAGCCAAATCTGCATCGACCTTGCCATAGGCTTCAAGCATACTGGTTGAGTCATCAACCGGAATAGTTATCGACTCGCTGGTCGGTACACCCGCATTGACCGAACGGAGGTATACGGTTGGAAGTCCAACGCGAATATGGCTGCGGTGACCGGTCGGCAAATTGCCTTCCACAAAAAGAGCATCTTCTAAAATTTCGTTCGATTGCGATAAAAGCTCGGCGACAACCGGAGTGTTACCGTTCGGGTCTAGGCGATTTGCCCAGTCGGCGAGTGTCATCGCAGTAGGTAGGGTAGCCATTATTTAATTCCTGTGTTGGGTTGGTTTTTATAAAGTCGTTCTGCCAAGCTTTTACCTTCAGACGAAGATGATCTACCTCCGGGTACTAAAGTGTCCTCGCTCATTGCCTTGCCAATTCTCACCATCATCCTGATGAGGTCAGGATGATTTCCTAGGCCGGTTGTGGTGAGTATTTCTTTCAGCTCAGGCGTTGCAAATGCATCAAGCGCTGTCTTTGCAATGCCTAAATTTTCATCCAGTTTGTCGCCGCCAAACTCCTTATCGGCTCTTGAACTGGCTTCCCAGTCGCTCTTGGTCTGCTCAATCTTGGCTTCATGCTCTTGGGTGATACGTTGCGCCATTTGTGCGCCCATATCAGTAAGCCCCTGGGCCTGCTCTTGAGTCAGCCCCATGTCTTTGGCCGCAATCTTGAACGCAGCCATTGCCTCTGGATTAACCTGAACCCCTTCGGGTACGGTAAATTCGGCGTAGTCGGCGGGGGCTTCGGGTGTTGCAGGATCGATAGCGGCTGGATCGGCAGCGGGATCGACATTCGCTTCGGGTGTTGCAGGATCGATAGCGACGGGATCAGATACAAGGTTCGTATCGGTGGATGGCGCTAGATCAGCCCCTGGTAATGTTTCTTCTGCCATACTTTATTTCTCCGTTAAAAATTTAATGTATAAATCAGGAAAGTCCTCGAACGCTTCCAGTACGGATAGCCCGATACTGCGTTGGCCTTCTTTATGCGCCAACAGCAACGCATCACCTGTGTAAGTGCTGTGGTAAATTCCGCACCTATCTACCAGTCGGCGAAGCATCCGGCGGCCTGCATGGGTACTGGCGACTTCTTTAAAATCATCAACAATAGCTTGTTGGTTTAAACGGTGCTTGGCGGCTCTTTGCTCTCGCTCTAAGTTGTCTGGATCAAAGATATCGGTCACTTAATCGCTCTCGCCAGTCGATTTGCCATACAGCATTTCTGCGGCATTCTTCATCACGCCTTGGGCGTTAACACCAAGGTCGGTGATCTGTAATGACAAACAAACATCAGTGCCTTTATCGTCGCCGTCGCGTTCTAATGATTCGGTAGACGAGGTGATCACGGCCTTTGCAGTCAGCGTTACTTGAGTGCCAGCCTTTAGCGCTTTGGTTAATCCGAGTTTTTCACATTGATCCTCATCCAGATACAGACATAATCCTCCGGGATAATTTGAGGGCGTCCATCCGCCGCAACATTCATCGCTGTCGGCTTCGCGCTTCATTGATTTCATTGCCATGTCAGTCCCTTAATAAAGCGCAACAACCAGCGTTGCGGTAGTTCCGGTTAACCAAATACGGGTAACGCATAGTTCAATTGCAAAACCAGCGGGGAAAGTAAACGTTGGCGTAGTCCCGTCTGCCATAGTGACTTTCAATGTTCCTGCTCCGCCGATGAATAGCGCTGAGGTAACACCGCCCGCCAAATCCACTGAATCGCTAGGGGTTACATTGGCAGCCGATTGATAAGCCGGGGCGTTAATTCTCGGGCTGATTATGTCTTTGCTCATTACAGATTACCTGCTGGGTACAACGCATAGATGCCCGTTGCTGTGGTGCTGGTCGCTGCAATAATTGAGGCATTGATACGGACGATTTGCCCGGCTGATAAACCCGTCAGTAAAAATGTGCCGCCCGATGCCAGCGTTCCGGCCACGCTGCCAGCCCCGGTCACATAAATAGCAGAACAAGGGCCATTGGTGAGCGGTGTTGCATCTGCTGCGGTAACTGCTGTGCCTTGGTACTCCGTTGCGCTGGTAATGCCGGGCGTGCAGCTTGCCTCTGAAAATAATTGCTTAGCCATTCTGTTGTTTTCCTTTTAGTGCGGCCAGTACGTCACCCGCTGCTGTGCCTGGTTGCGTGGAAGTTTGTCCAACGTTCTTTAAAACTTGCGATGCTTCCTGCATTTGTTGTTGCTTTTCCGCTTGTTGCTGTGCGGCTGCGCGTTCTTGACGAATCATCACAACCTTATTGCTAGCACGAATTAATTCAGGGGGAACGCCGATTTTTTCACTGGCTATATCCGCCCACTGATCGGCATCAAATTTATCCAGAACATTAGGATTTATCTGCGCAACTGCGCCCAATGAAGATACAAACCGATCAATAGAGTTAATGGCTACAGCCTGTTGCGCCTGAGCCAACATTGATACGTATTCGATATTAAGCCCGTGTCCTTGCAGCTCTTCCGGTGGTTCTGGCAGCATGTTCGCCATCAGCAGCCGTTCAAATACCGTTTCGACCAACGGGTCAAGCAGCTCATTGCTGAGCCGGTCGTATGCCGGGCCCAGCATAAGTAGCTTTTCCTGGTTGCGTGCGGCAACTTCGGTGGCTGTCATCCGACCATCGGCGGCTTGCTGACTTATCATCAAGAACAGGTCGGAATAGAACGCCGAATTGATGCGTGTGCGTACATCCTGAATATCGACCAACACAGAATTCAGGTCGAGCTTAACTTCAAACGCCGTTCTAATGCCTTGGGCGGCGGTGGTTTCGTCGTAATAACTAAACCCGCCAGGGAAAAGTTGCGCCTCTCGGTTCTTAAACGCGACCGGCAACTGCAACGGCGGATTGGCCTGATAATCAATGACCTGAGACTTGCGGTATTGATTCATTTGCAACTGCTTGATGTCGCCGAGTGCATCCATGCCCGGAGATACTCCGTAGATGTCACCGCCGACAGTTTCCCAACGAGGAACAACGCAAGGAAACGACTTGTAGCCGGACTCGCGCAGTAATTTGTTTTGCCCGCCGCTACGCTCTAAATACACTGAGGAAAACGGCATATTGATCGAGTCCTTCTTAGTAGTGTCTCGATCAGCCCTAGGCTCAATGGCATGGATGATGGTATGCCAATCGTCCAGCTTCCCGCGCTTATACGCAATTTGTACAGGATTCGAACAGTTCTCTAAGCCGAACTCACCAACCATATTGCCGACAGTGGTATCAAACTCTCGGTAAAGCGTGTCTACATTGCCCTTGTGGTCTGTTGCAATCGCATACTGCCCTGCCGTGAACGGATGCAGATGAATGATGTTCTTGTAATCTTCGGCGATTAGCGCTGGAGATGTACCGAATGCGCCTAGTTCGCCGTACATGCCGTGCAAAACACGATAGCAATTACTCTTGGCCAGAACCCCGCTTATTTGTTCGGACACCGCATTAAGCCACAGCTTAACCGGCTGATACTTCATTAAATCGGTGTCGGCGACAGACAGCAGAAACCAGGGTCGTGATGGGCTAGTCATGCCAGACATCATGCCAGCAGTCAACACCCGCAAAGCGCGTGTGCCGGTATTATCATAGATATTATTATTGCGTTTGCCGCCCTTATTCCGATCTGAAACCAGATAGCGACCGTTATACGGCAAAATATTATTTGAAATGTCAGCCCAATGCGTCAGCCAAGAGGCGCGCTCTTGCTTGAGTGCAGACCAACGCTTATTGATCTGCTTAAACTGTTCTTCTGACATTACTGGCCTAACAGGGTTTTCTTGCCGAGCTTATCGGTTAACGGCGATGTATCACCCTTTCCACCGGTAAGCAGGGTCGTACTTTTATCGCCGCCGCCCTGTGCCACATTTTGAGATGCCGCATCCGCGCGAACTGCTGCCTGATCGGGCTGCTTTGCCAATTGTGGCGGTGGCGGTGGTGGAATAGGATCTGGCGGTGGTGTTGGTGCCACTACTGCTGGTGCCGGCGAACTACCCCCAAAACACATATCATTACCTCGTTGTTAATTTATCGATGCGGTCTTGCAAACGGGTCATGGCCGCGTATAGCTTGTTCGCGTGTTCGTGTGCTGTAGCCGCCCGGTTGTTTTTTAGAAACCGGAAATGCCAACGACAAACCAAGAGAGTCGGATTTATTCGGCGATGGAATTCCGCGAGCCTTCGCATCTTTCTTGCTTTCCATCTGCATCTTGCCGTCTAGTCTAGGCACCGTTTCCGCCGAGACCAGCTCGTCATATAACTCCTGATCCTTTGGTATGCTGCCACCGGATTTAAGCCAGTCACGTATCAGCTTCCACATTTCCATGCGTTTATTGATACAGCCTGGATCGGATGACGCGCTACCAGACCAGACCAACGTCCAATCTCGCCCTATCGTAGTGCCGGCAGACACAATACCCGTTCCGTAACCGGCATCGATAAAAACAGCATCGGCTTGATGCTCATCTTCCAGATTGGCCAATATATTGGCGACCTGAATGTCATTGTCATTCTTTGGAAGAACGCGGAGTATTTGAAAATGAAGACCTTGGCGCATTGAGATAACAAGATCATCATCACCTTGCCACGCCGGATCACATGTTAAAATCTTCGGTGCAAAATTAAACGATTCAGGACGTATTTCACGACCAAAGGCCGCGTCAACATCTGCAGTAGCAATAAACTGTTTCGCTGAAACATTAGGAAACATGCCGCGAACCCGGACTTTGACAAAATCGCTATCCTCGCCATGATCTTCAATCCATTTTGCAATTTGGGCTTTGTTGGTGCCCTCAACTGTACGGGAATCTATTTGCCGGTGTATCCAGCGATGCCTATTCTTCCTGAAACACTCACGAAATGCGCCGGAGTTCCGCGTTGGGTTACCGAATACAATCCAGATAATCTCGGTCTGTTCGTCGGTTAGCGCTCCTTCGGCAACCGTCCAGACTGAATCATCGATCGCAGATGCTTCGTCAAAGATAAGTAGTATTCGTTTGCCCTGGTTATGCAACCCGGCAAACGCTTCAGTATTGTTTCTGGACCAGGTGACAAAGTTGGCACGCCACTCTTGGTTATGCTCTTTATCTAAACTAGCAATACTGGTGGACTGAACATCAAACCAGTCGGCAGTAATAGACATCCTCGACCACTTACCAACCTCAGGCGAGGTTTTAGTTCTCAGCTGTGCCTCAGTATTGGCTGTAATAACAACCTTACAGTCCTCGCAGGTGGACAAGGCCCAATTAACCAGTATGCCAATTTCAGCCGTCTTACCGATACCATGACCTGATGCCACAGCTATTTTCAACGGTTGAAATCGGGTTGCGGGATCTTGAAGATGATCCCGAATAATGTGGTTAGTATCAGTCTGCCAAGCGCGAGGATTGGGATGACCGATAAGCTGGCCATAATCCCAATCCCACGCTAATAAACTCCATTTATGAGGGTCCTTGCTGCAGTCCGCAGCAAGCTGTATGAGTTGATCGGTTTCTTTAGTCGCCGACACGAGATCTGGCTCTACCTAAGCGCTCCGCCAATTTATCAACATCACCAATAAAGAGTTTATCGTTCAGCATCCCCAAATGCCGCGCCGCCAGCTCCAACTGCTTACCTTTATCCCAGAACGAAACCTCGTTAGTAGTGCCGACCACGACAATATTTCCGTCTTCGTCTTCGTCTTTTAACTCAGTAATCTTGACGGATTTAATTGCTGCCGCCACTTCATCAGGCCAGTCTTTAACCGGTAACAGATTGCCGTTTTCATCATAAGCTCGTCGAGGATCGTTAAACGCCAACCGGGCTATTTCAAGCAACACTCGATCCTGACTGATCTCAGTACGCTTTGATCTCGCCTCAAGTCGTTCTTGAATAGCTTTTTGAATGTCAGGTTTTGTCAGGTTTTCTTGTCCTATACTCCTAGCCGAACGCTCTGAATACCCAGCCCTGATAGCAGCCTTAGCCGCATTCAAATCAATCAAATATTCGTCAACAAATTTTAACTGACGCTCATTTAATGCCATGAAATAACCCTAACCCAGTATCAAATATCCAACCAAACCGACGAGAACCGTCATGAAGCCAAGAACTAAAAAATTCCAAAAAAAAAAGCCCGCTCCGTCTCCGGGCAGGCTTTCGTTCAGTATGACGTTTTATAGACCTTTTCTGAGTCAGTGTCAACTTCTTTGTTTGCAACCGATAAAATAGTCTGGACTTCGCCATCCAGATCAATGATGTATTTCAGTATCTGCCTGTATCGATCGACCCAATGCCGTTGCCAGTCCTTCAATTCCAAACCGGCGGCTGCTGCGATTTTACGGCCAGATAACGGCTTCAAACCTGACCCGCCACACCCGGGACAGACTTTAGCCCCAATAGAACCACTACCTTGACAAGCCACATGCACCAACGGCCTGATCACATCATACACCGCAATAGCAGATAGATTAGAAATCGTTGGGCGTCCCCGCACAATCTGCCAGCCTTCGCGATTCGCCACACCAACAGACCAAACCTTGACGTGCGCGATCAACATCCGCTCGGCAACTTCATCCAGCGCATACGATGCTAGCGCGAAGTTCATCGCAGCGCTACTTGCCCCCGATAAATATCCAGCCAACTCAGAGCGCGATAACACGACGCCAAAGCTACGCCTGGAGCCGGACTCAAAAAACGAAGACCTGGCGCACAATAAACCAACCACCTCAGGATTTGCCATACTTCACCTCCACCTCGTTATAGGATTTACATTTACGGCCGTAGCGATTACCAATCTCGCAATAGTCAGCACCCCACTGCTGTCCTCGGTGCTTGCAACCAGCGCAGGTTTCATCCTCTATCGAGATCAGAGCCTCAAGCGGGTCTTTGTACATTCGTCTTTCCAGAATCATCTCAACCCCCAGACCCTAGCAACGATCTAATATCACCCACATGCTTTCTGGATGCCTCAACGCTAACTTCGGGTGAAGCGCATACTTGAGTAGGATCAATTCCAGATCGCATAACAAAACCAGATTTGCGCAAATGCTCCCTGCCTTTATCAGTAACTCGATAGGTATGAGCGACCTTGCTGGTTTGCCTACACTCCCGATTGCTTAGCTGTTCCAGATAACCCAGCTTTTGCAAATCGAACGCCCGCTTCGGGGAGTTGGAATATTGCTCGTAGCGCCAATCCAATACTTCGACCGCAACCTCTTTAGCCGTAAATCCATCATTACCAATGAACGCGCGCAATAATGCATCCTGATCGTGATAACGGCGCTTACTTCGTGATATTTCTAAAATTGATGATGCTGTCATGACAATTTACTCCGTTCAGTGTTTAACCGAATATCCACAGCCCTCTGCAAATGCGCCCGTGCCTGCCGATAATCATGGCCCGGTAACGGCTCACCGTATCCGTGCCTGACCATCCAACTAACCAACTGAGAATCATTGCGAGGCACTTGCGCCCAATCTGGATAATGCTCTGTACCGACCGACCTTGACTTGACAGCACCCAACCCAACCAACTCATCAGCACGGGACGGGTTGCGCAAAAAAGAAATCATCTGCTTACCGAATCGCGCAGTCCATTCTCGTTGCGTATAGCTACGCTTACCCTCACCCCACCAATGCCCGATAAATTCAGAAATCCATTCAGGCTTTATCTTTGACTTATCAACTCCGGCTCGATGAAAAATCATATTCAGCTCATCTTGCGACGGCTGCCACTCCAGGAACATCGCAAACTTTTCATTTTCTCTTAGTAGAAGTAGTTCTTTAGATGTTGTCCCATCTGAAACGTTTTTACCCTCCCATCTGGATTGTTCTTCTGTATTTAAGTTGTTGTTATTTAATTTAAAAACACGAATAAGTTTTCCTAACTGCGCTCCCAACTTAGACCCATCTGGATTTTTGGCGGAATTATCCTGATGCAGCGCTTTCGCCCAAAAAAAACGCCTCAAAATCAAACTGTCGCACACTCTTAACCCGCTCATCCGCTCCAATAAGCCCATAGTCACCAAGCGTCCAACCGAGTTTTCTACCTGCTTTGATGTGAGTTTGCGCAGCTTTCCTTTTGCCCTCCTAGATTGATCTCGTTCTGACAAATCCAATGCAATGCCGCCGTAAGAAACCCCGCGAGCCTTGCCAATAACACCAGTCTCAAAATCAACCCGCTCAGCCAGGTAATTGAACACATCCCTATCCAGGGGCTGCATTTCCCTCAAAACAGCCAATTCATCCGGTAAAACGATTAACATCATCCCTCCTCGTCAAAATGACGGAACCGAACCACATGCCCATCAAATAGCAACCTGACGGTTCCTAGCGGCCCGTTACGCTGCTTTCCGATAATGACTTCAGCGATACCCTTATCCATAGAATCCGGGCTATAAACCTCGTCGCGGTACAAAAACAAAATAACGTCGGCATCCTGTTCTATGCCGCCAGAATCGCGCAAATCAGAGGGAATTGGTCGCTTGTTAGGCCTGCTTTCAAGCCCCCTGTTAAGCTGCGACAACACAATAACCGGAATGTCGAAATCCTTGGCCAGCCGCTTGAGTCCGCGCGTAATATCCTCAATCTCATTATTGCGATTACCCAACCGGTCCGTATCCGACCCCATCAACTGCAGATAATCGATAACAATAAGACCGACACCCTCGGGGGATTCATCTTTAATCTCGGCGCTAAGCCTCATACAGCGCGAACGGATATCGCCAATCGACAAACCAGGCGAGTCATCAATATACATAGGCAATTCGCCAATCCTGACAACGCCGGTAGTCAGTAATGGCCAGTGACTATCGCCAATACGCCAGCTCTCGCGGATCATCTTTAGGCCCAGTCCGGATGCGCTGGATAATAATCGCTGCCCTAACTGTTTAGTCTGCATTTCCATACTAAATACCGCAACCGCCTTTCCGTCCAGCGCCGCCGATTCCGCCATATTCATGGCCAGAGCCGTCTTACCCATCGAAGGCCGAGCAGCCAACACAATCAAGTCGCCGCCGTTAAATCCGCTGGTTTTGTCATCCAATGGTTTAAACCCGCTGGAAATACCTAATACGCCGCCCGATGGTCGCTCGACGTTGAGCTCAATCGTATCCAAAACCTCACGCAGCACGTCCCGCAATTTAGTAAATCCCTTCTTGCCGCGCAGACTTTGTTGCGCCATCTCAAAAATGGCCGTCTCCGCCTTGCTGATAACCGCCTTGGCATCCGCATCCGCCGCAAATGCCATCTCACGAATTGAACCAGCCACCGCAATCAGTCGCCGCAACATCGACTTATCGCGCACAATCTTGGCATACGCAGCGATGTTGGCCGCGCTTGGCGTGTCTTTCGCCATATACCCGAGATATGACAATCCGCCAAATGCGTCGTCCGGCCATTTGCTTTTTAAATACTCATAGAGCGTAATAACATCAATCGGCTCGCCTGCTCCGTGCAGCTTGGCAATCGCTTTGAATATCAACTGATGGTCTCTGCGGTAGAAATCACCCGGCGTCAATAGCCCCTGAACCTTTACCCAGGTAGTTGGATCAAGCATAAGGCCGCCAATAACACCTTGCTCGGCGACTATTGAATGCGGCGGAACCGCCACACCATCTAATTGGGCGCTGGCACGATCAACCATTAATCACCAACCGGCTATTAATCGCCTCAGATACACGGCTGCGCAAACCGTCAAGAGTGCCGTTATTACCAATAACAGCATCACAAGGGTAGCGCGTCACGCCTTTCTCGCTGGCATGGACATCAACAAACCCCGTGTCACGTATTAAATGAATAATCAATCCGCCCTGCTCACGAATGAACGCCGCCTCACCATCAAAGCGCACATCATCAAAAACAATAGCCTTTCCGGCCAGCGCCATTACACGCTGCTTGGCGCATAACAACCACAGCTCCGAGCTAATCGTATTGCGGCCCCAATCCGTGCCCAGCGTTTGTAGTAGCGTCCGGTAACTCACGCCAATCTTGGGTATAATCGCTTCCTTGTCCTGCTCAGCCTCACGGATTTCATCAGGATCCATGCCGACATTAGCCAGCAACACCAGCGCCATTTGCTTTAATGGCGTGGCAAACGATAGCCGCTCAAAACCCTGCATAAACAAATGCTCAGCCGCCGTGGATTTTCCAGAATACTTACTGCCGGCAATACCAATAATCACATCCAATCCTCAAAAACAGCATTAAATCTACGATCGATCCAGCTTTGGAAGCCTCGCAGGGATAGATAAGCAAAACAGATCAAGATAGCCATTAACAAAACCAACAATATCAACGTCATCTTTAGCATCGCTCCCAGTACATTCATCAAAACCTCAATGCCGCTGCGGCACAGAAACCAACCCCAAATCAAACGCCGCCAGCATCGCTGCACAACGCGCATTATGGGCACTGCCGCGCACCCCCAGCTTCAGATAAATATGCTCCAAAAACGTAGAAATCGTTTTCGCTGATACCGCCAGGCGCCGCGCAATCACCTTGTCGGGAAGCGCATCACAAACCAGCGTCAACACCTCAAGCTCACGCTGCGTCAGCCCGCAATCAACGGACTGCATATTTTTACCCGGCAACTGCCCGGCTCCGCCCACCGCATAACAGGCGACGGGCTCCATCAGGAGAACTCCCTATACAGAAATACCCGGGGAATCAGCCCAATTGTTCTGTTGTAAAAAAAAGCCGATCCTATGCCCAGGCAAAAAATGGCCGCCGAAGCGGCCCAGGACTGGATCACAACAGGAGGGTTGTTGGTTGCGGAGGATGGAATTGCACCACCGACCTTCAGGATATGAGCCTGACGAGCTACTGCTGCTCTACTCCGCGATAAATGAAGAAGGATGTGGCTGGGATGGGTGATCATGGATTAGTCATTTCCGTGTCGATACCGCGAGCCACCGCCAATTTTTTGATAGCTTCAGCGCGCTCAAAAAAAGTGGTTTTGTGTTTTCCACGCCTCAATCTCGACACAGTAGGTTGAGGCGCACCAATCTCATCACCGATTTCGGCGTCGGTCATGGTGTTATTTAATTTATTTAGGACGAATTGTATGTTCATGGGAAAAAATAATAATACGTTTCCGTATTATCGTCAATGCGCAAACGTGTTTGTCGAAACAAATACTTTTGCGCATACTTACAAAATGAGCACTTTACAAGAAATTTTAGAAGAGGAAATGACTCGTCAAAGGCTTAACGATTACGACTTGGAAGCGAAATCAAAAGTACCTCAACCCACGATACAAAGAATAAGGCGTGGCAAACACAGCGACCCGCGATCATCAACCGTAAAGAAATTAGCGTTTGGGCTAGGCCTAACAGAAGCCCAACTTAGAGGTATAGAGCCAAGAATAGGCCAGGTTAATGACGAAAAACAGAAATACGCACAAAACAATCTATCTTTATCTGGCCGGCCCGATAATTATCAAAAACTGGAGATGATTGTTATTCCGCTGCTTGCTTTTGATCGGGCGGGCGAGTGGCAGTCAGCGCTAAAGACTCATCATCCAGAAGATGGTGAGATAATGACAAAACCAATTACAGGAAAGGATCTATTTGCAGTTGCAGTACCAGACGATGCAATGAGAACGGAGTTTTGGGAAGATGAAAACATAGTTATAGACCCACACATGGAGCCGAAACACAAAAGTTTTGTCCTGGTATCTATGGGCGACGTCGTGATATTCAGGCAGCTATGGAATGATGCCGGAGAGTGGCTGTTGAAGCCGTTGAATGAGCGATACGATAACAGACCACTAGCCGATAATCGCGTTATCGGCGTCGTTAGGCGTAAGGTAAAAGAGACAGACTATCGGTAAAACACAGGATCAACAACTGCAAGTCGGCTTAACTACGGCGTAAGTCGTTGCTTACGCCAACATTACAAACGGGGTTTATCATGAAAAAAACAATAATAATTTTGGCGCTTGCCGCCTCATCTACGGCGGCGGCAGATGTCTATGTAAACGGCTACAACCGACAAGATGGCACATATGTACAGCCCCATCATCGCAGTGATCCCGATGGCAGCACCTATAACAACTACTCCAGCCCAGGCAATAAAAACCCCTACACAGGATCAACAGGCGGTCAGTCATATCAACATCCCCAATCCGGAAACAACCAATCATTTGGCGGGAACAGTCAGCCGCTGGGTGGCTATGATCAGCCTCTCGGCGGCTATTACCGGTAATAAAAAATGAAAATTGAAGAATGGCTGGCACAAATAAACGGGCAAGTAGACGCGCTCGTCATGGCTGTCGCAACCTTAACAGTAACTCATCAAGACCCTGACAAAGTCCTAACTCTGCTCTGCTCCATTTTGAAAAAAGCAACCAAAGAGGAAGCTGATCTTCCGACACAAAAAGCCTACAAAATCGGTACAGCAAAGGCAGTTCAACAGTTATTTGCCGCTGTTGAACTAGCGAAAAAAACCCAGCGTCTTGAGAGCGAAAAAAAGAACTAATCATAACCTCATCCTCTGCAATAAAAACATGAACATAAAAAATAAATCAATAATCTTGCTCGCTATGCTGTTATCCGGCTGCTCAACCCGGATAACTGACTTCACTTTTATATCATCAAAAAACATCGACCTATCGCATGGCGCTGATTTCAAGCGCGCACCCACTCGCGTAAAAGGTGAGGATAGAAAGAGCATTATTATCCTTATTCCCACAGGCGAACCCAACGCCAAAGAAGCCATGGATAATGCCATTGAAAGTGTACCGGGCGCAGTCGGCCTGGTTGATGGCGTCATTACCAAATCTGGCTGGTATATCCCTTATGTTTACGGCCAAATCTGGTATGAAGTAGAAGGAACGCCTTTAATCGATCCGGCGACCTTAAAAAGCGTGGCGAACAAATAAACCCAAAATGAAACAAAAATCACCGCCCGGCGCCGCCTGCACTGTTTGCGGCACTTATAAGCCATTCAACTATGCTAACGCTCGATGCAGTAACAAAGAGCCAGGGAAGCTATGTAAAGGTTTTTATGCCGCCACCATTCAGGAGGGCGACTGGCAGCCCTGCCCGGTCTGCAAAGATTCAGAAAAAAGCCTCTGTTGCCTCGCTTGCCAGGGTACCAGCTTCGTGCTCAGCCGTCAGCGCTAACAATGCCCTGGCTAAATCGTTCGGTCCGCCGGAATGAAACCGGATCAACCCATCACTGATCTCCATATTAACGCCGCGACCGCCGTTTTCCAGTATAAAAAACAACCGCCCATAGTTGTCGTTTTTTTGCACGACCATCTCCACCTTTTTCTCAATACCATTATTCTGATCGGCAGTTAGGGTAACGTGCCTCCAGGCTGCCATATCCTCCTTATTATTAATTAATTTAAAAGCCATCACCCATCCCTTCTGTAAAAAAATCACCATAAACCAGCCCGTCTAAGCGGGTTTTTTATTGCCTGGAAAACTGCATTGTAGCGGTTTTTTTGCATCGCATTAAAAATAATACGATAACGTATTGACAAATAAAAATACGTTGGCGTATTATCTCTCCCGAGATAACAATTTACCAAGCCCCTCCCCTCTGTTTGACCCGTGAAAGGCGGGTCTTTTTTGAGGGATGCTAAACCGATTTAAAGAACACTGAGGCCGGAGTCCTCCCGCTCCGAAAAAAGACGGGAGCAGTTGAATAATTTTGTTAAAGGTTAAAAAGAAGGGCTAATCGGATTTTAGTGTGTTTTACACAGCTTTCATGTTAGACTACCCATTCTTGTTTAATCGGATTATGGTGTGTTTATGAGTAGGATTGTTTGCTGGTTTTCATGTGGGGCTGCTTCTGCGGTAGCAACAAAATTGGCTATTTCAGATAACAATGGAAAACTACCGATAGTAATTGCATATACGGAGATAGCAGAAGAGCATCAAGACAATAAGCGGTTTTTATCTGATTGCGAGAAATGGTTTGGACAAGAAATTATCGTGCTGAGGAATGAAAAATATAAAGGATCGGCAAAAGAGGTGTATAGAAAAGAACGATTTCTTGTTGGCCCTACTGGAGCAGCTTGCACTCGTTTACTAAAACGCCAAACAAGAGTGCTTTTTGAGGAGGAAGATGATTATCAGGTATTTGGGTTTACAGCCGAGGAAAACGATAGGGCGAGTGACTTTAAAGACAGGAATGGATATGTGAAGGGATTGTTCCCCTTAATTGATAGAGGTCTAGTTAAATCCGATTGCCTGGCTATGATAGAGGACGCTGGAATTGAACTACCCTTTATGTACAAATTAGGCTATAGGAATAACAACTGCATAGGCTGCGTAAAAGGCGGTGCGGGTTATTGGAACAAGATAAGAGTAGATTTTCCCATTGTGTTTAAAGAAATGGCCGAAATAGAGCGTGAATTGGGAAGGTCTGTTATCAGGGTTAAGATAGAGGGGACAAAAAAGTCAAAAAGCCTATACCTTGATGAGTTGCCGGTTAATATGGGCAGGCATCAAGACGAGCCTGATATAGAATGCTCGTTTTTTTGCAATATGGCAAAAATGGAGTATGCAGCATAATGGCTAACATCCTAAACCTACCAAACCTAAATATCATAAGCATAAAAACTATCAGGGAAGATGGCGATGATGTTGCTAACGGCATTGAGGCGGAATCAAATCTTAAAGTAACCCAATGCCCAGAGTGTTCAGGTTCTAATTTTATCGGGCATGGTATCCATAGACAGCTGTTTATTGACGTTCCTACATTGGGCCACAGAACTGCCCTGACGGTATTAAGAAAGCGGTTCAGGTGTAAGGATTGCGGTAAGACATTCATGGAAGAGTTGCCAGATATGGACGATAAACGGCTCACTACAAAGCGACTTGTTACCTGGGTAAATAGACGGTGCATTAACCACATGTTTGCCAGCGTAGCGCGAGATACGGGGCTGCATGAAAAGACTGTGCGCAACATGTTTGGTGAGTATATCAAAGAGCGTCAGAAGAGATTTAAAGTCGTAACTCCACGCTGGTTAGGCATTGACGAGGTTCACTTAACCAATGAAATGCGCTGCGTCATAACCAATGTTGAACACAATACCGCTGTTGAAATGTTCGAGTATCGAACTCAGAAAGCGGTTATGACAGCATTGACTACGTTCCCTAACAAGGATCGTGTTGAGTTGGTAACAATGGACATGTGGAGGCCTTATGCCGCTGTAGCAAAGCTTATGTTCCCAAAGGCTAAAGTCGTTATCGATAAATTCCACGTAGTCAGGTTAGCATCAGACGGCATGGAGAGCGCCAGAAAAACTATCAGCAAGGAACTTACCGAAAAGGGCCGTAAAAAGATGCTTGGTGATAGGTTCGTCTTGTTACGACATCGTAAGGACTTAACGCTCCAGCAAGAATTGAAGCTGGAAGGTATTATCATAAACCACCCTTTGCTTAAGCAGACCCACGAAGCCAAGGAGAGCTTTTATAGTATATGGGATGCTCAGGATAAGCAACAAGCGATTGAACTGTATGAGTGCTGGCGGGATGGAATACCGAAGGAAATTAAGCCGCATTTTAAGCTGGTGCTACGGGTTATGGAGAATTGGAATGCCGAGATATTCAACTACTTCGATCACCCCATCACGAACGCTTATACAGAGTGCTTAAATGGACTGATTAAGATTATGAGCAGGAGTGGCAGGGGCTATTCATTCGACACGCTCAGAGCCAAGATTTTGTTTGCTGATGATGCCCATAAGAAGATGCGTAAACCACTCAGAGCGTCAATGGGCGCAAATGCAATTCATAAAAGTTTAGAGTGTGGAATTCTCACTGAAGAAGATATTTTCTTAGACCTGGGAACCCACATACCCACATTACTTAAGATGCTTGAGAAGGAAGAATAAATGCTATCCACACACAGAGAAATCCGAATAGCCAAAAGATCGGACTCTTTCGATTTAAAAACCAATGAAAAGTGCGGGTTCTTTATCGCTGGCGATGCAACTGTCGTCATTATGCCGCTGAGAGAATAAAAATGACATCCGCCCCAAACGCACCCGACCGCATACAACAACTGGTCGCCTTGTGGAACGAAAACTACCCGCCCGGCACGCCGGTAAAAATAACCAACGGTGTTGGCGTGGAAATAGCAACCGTAACCACATCGCCCGCCATGATCTTCGCCAAGAGTATGGCAGTCGTATGGATAAAAGGCGTCGTCGGGCATGTCGATTTGAACAAATTGGTGGTGAGTTTATGAGAGAGGGGAATTTAGAGTGAGGTATTTATCGCTCTTTAGCGGGATTGAGGCCGCAACAATGGCATGGGCTAGCCTTGGATGGGAACCGGTTGCATTCAGCGAGATTGAACCATTCCCATGCGCCTTACTGGCGCACCATTACCCGGATATCCCCAACCTTGGCGACGTGACAAAAATAACCGAAGAGCAAATTAAAGCACTGGGGCCTATCGACCTGGTTGTATTTGGCAGTCCTTGCCAAGATTTATCCGTTGCCGGAGCGCGGAAAGGATTTAAAGATGCAGAAGGCAACGAAACACGCAGCGGATTATTCATTACGGCAATTAGACTTATTCGATGGGCTAGACAGCACAACGGATGTCGTTTCGCATTATGGGAAAACGTGCCTGGAGCGTTCAGCTCAAACAAGGGCGGAGATTTTGCTCGGGTGGTTGGGCTCATGGCAGGATTCGACGACGTTGCGATCCCCAAAAACGGCTGGGGCACAGAAGGCGCAGCGATCGGCGACAATGGAATGCTCGAATGGGCTTGTTTGGACGCGCAATGGTTCGGATTGGCGCAGCGGCGCAAGCGCGTGTTCGCTATCGTCGATTTTGGAGACTGGTCCAGTAGACCGCCGATACTTCTTGAGCGCCACAGCCTGCGCGGGGATACTCCACCGGGCAGAAAAGCGGGGAAAGAAATTACCTACGATGGTTCACCATGCCTTACAAGCAGTGGTAGAGGCGTCGAGCGAGTTGGAGACACAACAGGACAAGACCCTGTGATTGCCTACGGTATCCCGGGTAACTGGATTGGCCGTAAGCCAGAGAATAGAGGGAATGCCGTGGAACCCATGCTAGATGTTGCACCATGCCTGACCAAATCGGACCAACATGGGGTGGCGGCATCTTTTAGCGCCGGTAATAGTTCAGGATCACACGGCATCGGCTTTGCTATCGAATGCACACCGCCACTAAGAGCCGGAGCCAGCGGAACTAATCAGGTGCCAACAGTAGCCTGTTTTGGCGGCAACAACACCAGCGGCTCAATCGATGTTTCTCCGGCTATTAATGCTCATGGCGGATCTGGTCGTCTTGATTTTGAGTCTGAGTGTTTTGCTGTCCAGAAAGACTCTTATCCTGCTATGCCTGTCACACAGTTTGGGGATATAGCTGGAACCCCGACCTCACGCCACGACAGCGGAATGAATGTAGTGGCTGTTAATGTCCCTGGGCCCGCGACACCAGGTTGCTTAAATTCTAGCATGGGTAATGGCAAGAATGGCCAGGATATTGGGCTGCTTGTTACTGGGGCATACCATTCATCTGGAGCCGGGTATTGGCGGGAAGGATTCGGCACATTAAGAGCGAGACCGCAAGACAGCCATGAAAATTTAATAGCCTTTTCGTGCAAAGATCATGGCGCTGATGCAGGGCCGATAAGCCCCACATTACGAAGCATGAATAGCGTCAACAGCAACCAAAATGCAGGCGGACAAGTAGCAGTTTGTTTTAGGGCATGCGGGCATGACGGGTTTACACCCGATATTATTGCCCCGCCAATTTGCTCAAGCGATGGCGGTGGGGCTGGCGTACCAACAACTCACTACGGAATGACGGTGCGCCGACTAACGCCTAAAGAATGTGAGCGATTACAGGGATTCCCTGATGACTTTACTTTAATCCCGGCACGAGGCAAGCCTGCCGCCGATGGGCCCAGGTACAAGGCATTAGGCAATTCAATGGCCGTGCCGGTGATGCATTACATCGGGCAGCGCATTGATTCGGCGCTTGTAGCGCCTTTGGCGGACGGCATTAATTAGCCGCTATATCACCAACAAATACAAAACTATCTCAGGACAATAAAATGACAACTGAACCCAAATGGCTAATCGAAGCCAGAAAACACATCGGCACCCGCGAGATTAAAGGGCCATCCAACAACGCCAAAATCCTCGGCTGGTGGAAAGCCATCAGGCGCGGCGGTATAAAAGACGACGAAACGCCCTGGTGCGCGGCATTTGTCGGCGCATGTCTTGAGGCTTCTGGCATCCGCTCAACCCGTTTCGAGAGCGCAAAAAGCTATCTGGATTGGGGCTTTAGATTAAACATGCCATGCATCGGCTGCATCGTTGTATTCACACGAGACGGCGGCGGCCACGTTGGCTTTGTCGTCGGAAAAGATACGCAAGGCCGCCTGCTCGTGCTGGGCGGCAACCAAGGCGACGAAGTCAACATCAGGGCATTTAGCCTGGACCGCGTGAGCGATTACCGCTGGCCAATAGGAGAACCGCTGCCAGAGAGCGCCCTGTCCTTTGGCCGGGCAGACGCATCACTGCGCGAGTCATAAACGTGAGCAACAAATTCGACCAAATGCTGGATGCCGTCAACGAAGCCGAGCAAACGCTACACGCCGCTGACAGCGTTGCCGACAAAATGGCACGGCTGCTGGTCGGACGTCTGCGTAAAGTCCGCTCTGCATGGGTATTGAAAGCACTCAAGCGCGAACTGGCCGACTTCAACATGCACACCCAGGAGTGGAAATGACCGCCAAACAAACCCAACCCAGCATATACATCACCCGCGCTGAAATCCTTGAACATACCGCCGCGAGCCGAGTAAAACTGCAAAAAGTTGTCGCCATTAAAAGCCTGGTATTTCCCAAGCCAGCCAAAACAATGGCAAACAACGAAATCGCCTACCTAAGAGCGGAAGTCATGCCGTGGCTGGATAAAAACAACCTGAAAACTATGGAACTGCCAGAACAGCCGACGGAGCAAGCAAAGGCCGGAAAACCGCCAAAAATAGACAATGCGGCCGCAAATGCCTTCCTCACCGGCAGAATAAACAAACCAACAACCAAAACCAAACACCGCCCAAAAACCGTTGTCATACATCTAATAGAGCGCCACCCGGAACAGCCTCCGCACCCGCAACTTTCACGATTCAGCAATAGCGGCGACCACCGACTCGCGTTGGCTGTAGATATTTATTAACGGAAGGAGTGATGAAATAGTGATAACACTTCAAGAGTGGAACGCTCAGCAGTTTAACGGGCGGTATACTATCAACACCTTGCGGGCATGGGCACGGAACGGTTATATATCCCCTGCCCCGCATAAGGTCGGGAAGGATTGGCTGGTAACTGAGTCGGCTCAGTATCGAAAACCGGCGGCGCCCATTCAAATACCAAAGAATATTGATATGAGTATAATGCCGACCGATCCGGTTGTTTTGCAGATTCTAAATCAGCATCAGGCGGCGTGAAGTAAATACAAAATAACGAGGCATCGTATGGCTCCACGAGACCGAACCCCCAAAAATCGTGATCTTGAAAAGATACCGAACTTGTACAGAAAGCGAGATAAACGCACCAACAGGGATAACTTCCAGTACAAAGACCCGCGCGACGGTCGATTTCGTGGGCTCGGCGCCGATGAAGAGGTGGCAAAAAAAAGAGCCAAGCAGCTCAATGCCGCAATTTATGCTCAGCTCGCCCAGCTACAGCAGGACAGCATCTTAACTGGGGAACCGGTCATAAAAATAAGCGGCATAAAATTTGAGCTATGGATTGCCGAATACTTGAAAATTCAGGACGAGCGCCTAAAAATAGGCGAGATAAAACAAACCACTCACCGCTTCAGGTGTTACGCCGCTAAACAATGGGCTATATCATTTGCTGGTTTTGGCATCAGAAATATCAGTGTAAAAGATATATCAACGCGCTTGAACGCCATGCGCGATCAGGACAAAAACCGAATGGCGCAAGCAATGCGCTCAATTTTGATCGACATATTTTCCGAAGCCATTCAAGCCGGAGAGGTAGACGCTAACCCAGTCACGCTGACTAAAAATAAAACCGTTCAGATCAAACGTGCGCGCCTGACGTTTGAGGTGTGGCAAGAGATATTTCAGGCCGCCGATGTGCTGCAGCCGTTTGTGCAGCATGGAATGTTGCTGGCCTTAGTATCTGCCCAAAGATTAGAAGACATCAGCCTGGCTCAATTTAAAAAAGGATCAGACTGGGATGCAGCCTATTCAGCCTACAAACTAAATAATAATAAGCACCCAATAAAACCCTATCCGTATGTTGATGGCGACTTCTTTCATGTGCTCCAGCAAAAAACAGGAGCCCTACTAAGAATACCGCTGGCGCTTAAGCTGGATATATTAAACATGTCCCTAGGCGACGTCATCGCCAACTGCAGAAAAAGCGGTGTGCTGTCAAAGCGATTGATTCATCATGATAAAAACAACTTTAAACACTCCCCTGGCGACCCGGTTCATCAAAATACAATAAGCCGAGGCTTCCAGAGAGCCCGCGAGTTAACAACCCTAACATGGGAAGGCAAAAACCCGCCAACATTTCACGAGCAACGCTCATTGTCAGAACGCCTGTACGCAGATCAGGGGGGCATCAATACCACAATTTTGCTAGGCCACAAATCAGCCAAAATGACAGCCGTTTACCACGACGTGCGCAACGCTGATTGGCTTGAAATAGCCCTTAAATAAGGCTGTTTTTATCAATTATTTTGGGGAATTATTGGGGGGATTTTGGGGAACCGTTCAAGTCATTGATTTTTAATGCAAATAAATGATGCTTATATGCTGCCCATGCAGACGAAAAGTACTTTTATTTTTTCTGTATCCATACTCGCTTAAGAAACCTCGCTTAGTAAAAAGTCAGCTATTGTAACGTTGGGACAGTTAAATTGGCAGAGCAAGCCGCTCCTTGCAAATGCGCCGTCAGACTCAATAAACATTATTGTCTGCCTGCTAGCGATCGCAGCGTTATTATTCCCGCCGTTTGGTCAAACCGGAAAATATCGCCACTAACAATAAACTGGCGGCCCAGCCAAACAGGATTTCAAACCACATCAGAAGCCGCGTAATGTGCTGCCTGAATGAAAACAACTCCTCATACCACGAATTTTTAGGCGCGGGCATCATCGGCGTCCAGTTCCGCTCTTGCTGTAAATCAACCAGCGGCAAAATAACATCGAGCGAGTATGCCAACGGACTAAATCCCGGATATTCCTTGCGGAGTTTCTCACACAAATACCAATTCCCCGCCCCCTTAACCGGAGGGGACTGCTCGCTGGCCAACTTGGCCAGCTCGGTCTTTGCCGCTTCGCTCTCGGGCGGTACGCAAACAGCGTTATCAAAATTTTGAAACACCAGCGGATTGCTAGGCGCAAACTCGCCATCCAGCGCCGCGCACCAGTAAAACGCCGCGCAAAACAGCCATACACCCAGCATCGCAATAAACAACCGCAACGGGCGGTAGCCGTAACCGGCAAGCCACCCAAACAAGGTATGAAAACCACGACAGGTGGTCCGGTAAAAAAAAGCCCAAAGCATGTTCTCATGTTTTGCCGTTTGACCAATCAAGCCGACTAGCCTCAATTGATCTTCGAAAGCAATCGCCACCTGCCGTGCATCCTCCGCATACCCCATCTCGCGCAGCACTTTCTGCAACTGATGCCAGGGTTGCGGTCTAAAGTTATCCCCCTCAGTATTCAACCCGGCATGTGATATATGCTGTTTACTCAGCCACTCCAGACGATCTCTTGCATTGGGAAGGACACCGTCAGCCAACCGGTCATAAACGAAACCGTCCATTACCAGATTCCCGCCCCAAGCATCGACATCATCAACTAACCGCCCCACCCTGGCCGATGCTAACGAAATGCCTTTAACCGGATAAGCCAAATTGCGAAAGAAAAACGAGCCCGTGACCGCCATGCTTTCTGCAACCAGCGCATCGCCGCTCTTGCCATTGAACCTGGCATCAATACACTCCAGATTGCCGTCAATCTGCGTTCCCGACAAACGGACTGTGCCGACGGCGGTAAATCCATCCCTAAGGAAAACATTACCCTTAATACTCGCACGGTCACATAACAAGGCATCGCCATTTTTGCCATCCAGCGTTGCACCGTCGCACTCCAAACTGCCGGCAATCTGCGCGCCGCGCAACCGAACCGTACCTGACGCGGTGAAACCGTCGCTCAAAAAAACACCGCCTTTAATCACGGCACGATCGCATCCCAAAGCATAACCGCCCATGCCATCGAATGCGGCAGCACTGCAATCAAGATTGCCGCCAATCTGTGCATTCAACAGGCGAACCGTGCCGCTGGAAGTAAAACCGTTACTCAAAAAAACGCTGCCACTGCACACCATACCATCGGCAATCAAGCCGTCAACATGACAACCTACTAAATTTACAGACCCTTGAATGCGGCAATCATGCATCAAAGGCGTACTGCTGAAATAGCAATTAACCAGTAATAGACCGCTAGGCAGGGTCGTGCCGTCGAGATCCAGCTTACCCTCCAGCCAGGCGCCCTGAAGCTGTATGCCTTTTTCATGCACCGGCGCATTTTCATCCCCACCCAGCGCAAGAAAGCGTAAAAAAGCGGCACGTATAATGTTTTGCTCAGTCGCCCGCTCGGGGCGATGTTCTCCAATGAAAGCGATTTCACCTCTACGACAGGCATCCATCAGCTTTTTCTCAAGAGGCTTAAGCGGCTTAAAGTCGGATAACATTCGTCCGGCGGCTTTTAGTGATACTGCGGATGCGGGAGTGTAAGGTGTTAAATCAGTCATGATTAAGTTTCTATGTGTGCATTTTAAATGGCATTCAAACGAATATTGGACAATCAGTGATCACTCTTTATTAAACAATCGAAACGTTTTTTTATTAAACCCGGCATTAAAATACCGTCATTTTATTTGCTACCCGCTTGTCAGAAACAACCCCGCCGTTTTCCACGCGATTTCTGCCGTTGTGCTTGGCATTGTACAAAGCCGAATCAGCCGATTGGATCAAGCGGATGGCAACCTCGCTGGCTGGAGATGTGGACACGGTATCCGGCACATAAACGGATAACCCTATGGAAATAGTCACTGAAATGGAAGTATCATTAAATTCAATGACCAGTTCCTGAATAGTCTTGCGTATCCGCTCGGCGACTTCTAAAGCTTTAGCTTCATCGATATTGGGCAATAAGGCGACGAACTCCTCTCCTCCGTAACGCGCAAATACGTCGCTGTTCCTTAATTGGGCCTTTATGGCGGTGGCGACTAAAGACAAGACCATATCACCCGTCTGATGGCCATACTTGTCGTTAACCGGCTTAAAGTAATCTATATCAAAAAAAAGACAGGATATGGGATCGGCATTCCGCTGACAGCGATCCAGCTCTTCGCCTATGCGCTGCTCAAGAAAACGCCTGTTATTGACGCCGGTTAAAGAGTCTATGTAACTGGTGCGTCTTATCTCTTCGAAGTTAAGATTATTTTCCAGGCAGACACTGACTACAGAGCTGAGGTGCTCAACAAAGTCTGTAGCCATATTATCGACAAATCTTTCAGCTTGGTAACTACCGAGATTCAGAGTCCCCAGATATTTGCCCCGGCGGCTTAATGGCGTAATGGCAACACTGGCTGGGGTTTTTTCATTTTTTGGGAAAAAACCAGCGTATTTTGTATCTTTATAAACGCCGATATAAGGTCGAATGGTAAAACCAAATGTTGCGTTTAAAAGCTCCTTGGTCTCCAGCAGAATTAAGCCGTTTTTTGAACTGCAATCGTAACTGTCATCATTAAGCGCTTTGGCGATTTCACCTTTTTCATCGAGCAGACACAAGCTGATGACATCAAGATCAAAATATTTTTTAGCGTCTTCCAGTATGTGATCGATCATGTCCGATAAAGAATTGAGATTAAGCAATCTCATTTCGAACGCCTGAAATCTCCACAAAGTGGCGCTATTGTGCTTAATGCGCTCAAGCATACCCTCCAAATAGCTTTGCAACACAGCTAAATCATTGGTTAAATCTTCGTCCAAGTCATTCTCTAGGTAATTAAAATAGCTGCGCAATCGTAGCAGTTTTCCTGAAAAAATACTAAGCCAGTCGAGAAATATTGTCTACCAGTACCCAATAACCCTCCTCACCATACGCCGCATGAGTTTTTCACAATTGGCTGGAAGCGCCTTTAATCCATTTTCAGCACCTTGGCACCGCGAATCTTGCCTGTCTTGAGTTCAATCAATGCCTTGTTTGCTTGTTCCAACGCAAACACCTGAACTTCAGGCTGGAGATTCATTTTAGCCGCCAGACCCAAGAACTCCTTTACATCATTGCGGGTGATATTGGCGACACTCTTTAGCTCTTTTTCCTGCCAGAGGTGTAACGGGTAATCCAGATCCAGCAAGCTGCCCTTATCGCCTTCCTTGCGTATCGCATTAATCACCAGCCTGCAGCCGGATTCCAGATTCGCCAAGGCTTCAACGACAGGCTTCCATGCCGGCGTGGTATCGATGATACTGTCCAGTTTATGAGGCGCTCGCTCAGCGGTATCCCCTGCCCACACCGCGCCCAGCTCTATGGCAAACGATCTTTCTTCCGCGCTTCGGGCAAACACATAAATCTCGCTATCCGGGTATTGGTGCTGCGCCATTTTCAACACCAGATGCGCCGATGCGCCAAAGCCGGTCAGCCCCAGCCGTTGTCCGTTTTTTAAACCGGTCAGCCGTAACGACCGGTAGCCGATTGCACCGGCGCAAAGCAATGGGGCGGCCTGCACGTCGGAAAAGACGTCGGGGATGGCATAGGCGAAATCCTCCGCAACCGTCATGTATTGGGCATAGCCGCCATTGGCGTCGCGACCTGTTGCCGTAAAAGCCGGACACAGATTTTCATTGCCTGCCAGACAGAACTTGCATTCGCCGCAAGCAGAGAAAATCCAGGCAACGCCTACCCTGTCGCCAGTTTTAACCGCGTTTACCTTGCTGCCTACGGTTTCGACTCGCCCGACCACTTGGTGTCCCGGCACTATCGGCAATCGTGGTGGAGGAGTCCGTCCCTCAATTTCGTCCAGCTCGGTATGGCAAACCCCGCAGGCTGAAACTTTCAGCAGAATTTCTTTTTCACCGGGAACAGGCACGGGCAGTTCCATTAATTTTAGCGGTGTTTGATTTTCTTTAAGATTGCAGAGCGCTTCCAATACCATTGCTTTCATTTGATCCCGCCTTTTCTGATTTCCGGTAATACCGGCTGATTCCAATTCTCTATACTAAAGCTATCAGTAAAGACTTCAATTGAAAATCGTCCGGGACTGTGTTGGAATCATCATCTGTGTTTGCTCCGATATACTGGTTAAAACATCCACTGGGAATAATTAATGAACGACCTGGAACGCATGTTAAGCGATATTAAAATGACGGTCGAATTAACCCGCCATCTCATCGGCAAGGATTCATTGGATGACCGGGTCATGGCCGCCATGAAACAAGTGCCGCGGCACGAGTTCTTGCCTGCAGATTTACGCTATCTTGCCTACGATAACGGCCCTGCCCCCATCGGTTCAGGACAGACCATTTCCCAGCCATACATTGTCGCCCTGATGAGTGATTTACTGGACACCAAACCCACCGATACCATTCTGGAAATCGGCACCGGCTCCGGCTATCAGGCAGCCATTCTCTCGCAATTGGTTAAACAGGTTTATTCGATTGAGATAATCGAAGATCTGGCCACAAAAGCGCGCGACCGGCTTAAAAAGCTCGGCTACGACAATGTAGCCGTCCGCCAGGACAACGGTTACTTCGGCTGGCAGGAACACGCGCCCTTCGACGGCATCATCGTTACCGCCGCCGCACCGCACATCCCTCAGCCCTTGATTGATCAGTTGCGAACAGGCGCGAAATTAGTCATACCGGTCGGCTTGCCTTACTGCTATCAGGAACTGATGGTTGTGGAAAAAAAAGCCAATGGCGAAATCGACACCCAGGCGATTCTTGGCGTCAGCTTTGTGCCACTTGTTAGCAGCGAATGCGGCAAGGAAGCCGCCCATAATCCCAGAACCTAGGTAATCAGCGCATGCCCAATAGCAACCATGACATAAAAGACCTATCGCTGGCCGACCAGGGGCGTGAACGCATCGAGTGGGCGCTTGCCGAAATGCCGGTGCTGCGCGCCATCCATGACCGTTTTGCCAGAGAACGGCCGCTGGCGGGTGCGCGCATCAGCGGCTGCCTGCATATCACAACCGAAACCGCCAACCTCGCCCGCACCCTGAAAGCAGGCGGTGCGGAGCTGGTGCTATGCGCCAGCAATCCGCTCAGCACCCAGGATGATGTCGCTGCCGCTCTGGTGCGGCACTATCATGCCCCCACCTTTGCCATTCGCGGCGAAGACAGCGGCACTTATTACCGGCACATAGGCAAGGCGCTGGATCACCGGCCGCAACTGACCATGGATGACGGCGCCGATCTGGTCAGCGAATTGCACAAAAGCCGTAGCGATTTGTTGGCTGAAGTGATCGGCGGCACCGAAGAAACCACCACCGGCGTGATCCGCCTGCGCGCCATGGCGGCGGATAAGGCGCTCAAATTTCCGGTGATCGCCGTCAACGATGCGATGACCAAACACCTGTTCGATAACCGCTACGGCACCGGCCAAAGCACGCTGGACGGAATCATTCGCGCCACCAATATCCTGCTGGCCGGCAAGACCTTCACGGTTGCAGGCTACGGCTGGTGCGGCCGCGGCATCGCCATGCGCGCCAAAGGCCACGGCGCTCATGTCATCGTCACCGAAGTCGATCCGCTTAAGGCGCTGGAAGCCGCCATGGACGGCTTCCGCGTCATGCCCATGCTGGAAGCCGCCGCTATTTCTGATTTTATTATCACCGCAACCGGCGACAAGCATGTGCTGGATCAGCCGCATTTTGAAGTCATCAAAGACGGCTGCGTGATCGCCAATTCCGGGCATTTCAATGTTGAAATCAACATTCCGGTGCTGGAAAAGTTGGCCGTAAAAAAACACCGTCCGCGCACCAGCGTCGAAGCCTATCAGCTTGAAGACGGGCGCACCGTCCGGCTGCTGGCCGAGGGACGCCTGGTCAACCTGGCTGCCGCCGAAGGCCATCCGGCAACGGTCATGGATATGAGTTTCGCCAATCAGGCCTTGAGCATTGCCTATTTGTGGCGGCACGGTGCCGATCTTGAAAACGCGGTGTACCCGGTGCCTGTCGATATTGACCAACAGATCGCAAAAATGAAACTGGCGGCAATGGGCATCAGCATTGATAGTTTAAGTCAGGAACAGCAGGTTTACTTGTCATCCTGGAAAGAAGGCACATAATAGATTCTAAAAACGAACGGTTAAGCAGTTTTTTTATTTGTACTGATATGGAGAACGAGCATGACTGAAACAAACCAACAAGATGTTAAAGAAGCGGTCCGGGAAGTAGTTAAATCGGGGGATAATGTTCATCAGCAAGTTAAGGATATAACCCTGGAAGCGTTGACGAAAGGGCGACTGGATATAGAAAATATCAAAAACGTGACGGAAGCCGTCGGCAAAGGCATTAATGAGGGTATGACCAGCCATGGCGGACATGGCAAAGAGGTTTTTATCCATGCAGTCACGGCATTGGACGATGCATTGGCGACCGCGGCGGAAGCATCAACATTGGCTATTGAAGAAGCCGCTTCCAAAGTGACTGACTATTCCCAGCATGATCTTGATGATGCAGTCAAAGACATACAGGATATGGAGGAGATGTTCTTCGATACCCTGGAGAAAGTCGCCAAAGACAGTAATCATATCGTTGCCGACATTGTGAATGATTTTATTGCCCATTCGCGGCAAAGCGGAACGGCAGTTGGCGAACAAACCTTAATCGCCCTGGATGCGCTGAAAGACTTGCCGAAAATAAGCAGGGATATCATCGTATCCAGTACGGCTGCTACGACTTCCACTTTGGCGCAGATAGCCAGCGGTATTTTACAGGGCATAGCTGAAAGCCTGAAACCCTCTCATTCCAAAAAATAAGGCTCAGTAGCGCAGCATGTTATGGGAAATGTTAAACGCGGCCAGGGATCTGGGCCGGGTTCAGGATATTGCAACCGTATTAATCCGTTACGGATTTGGCGGCTTTGTTCGCAGCCTGGGGATGGGCAAGGCGCTGGAACGCGCAGGCAGAGTGCTGCATTGGCAACATGCGGAAGACTATGAACTCGACACGCCGCAGCGTGTGCGCCGCGTACTGGAAGAGCTGGGGCCTACCTTCATTAAGCTGGGGCAAATCCTTGCGACGCGTGTTGATTTATTCCCGCCTCAATACATTGCCGAGTTTGAAAAACTTCAGGATCAGGCGCCTCCAATGCCCTTTGAAGAGCTGCTGCCCCAGATTGAAGAAGATCTTGGCGGCAGCATTGACGAATTCTTTTCAAACGTCGAAACACAAGCCCTTGCAGCAGCTTCGATTGCCCAGGTTCACAAGGCTGCGCTCAAAGACGGAACGCCGGTCATCTTGAAAATCCGCAGGCCCGGCCTGCGCAAAATCATTGAAGCCGATTTACGCCTGTTGCATCGTCTTGTTGACATTGCCGAATCCGAATCGCCCGAGATTCGAAGGTTTCATCCGAAAGAAGTCCTGCGCCAGTTTAACCAGTCATTGCACCGGGAACTCGATCTCGCCGCCGAGTGCAGGAATGCGGAGCGGGTAGCCGCCAACTTGGCCGATGATCCCAACATCAGAATTCCTACCGTCTATTGGCAATGGACCGGCGAACGACTAAACGTACAGGAGTATATCCAAGGCATTCCAGGCCGGGATATTGCAGCTTTGGAAGCAGCGGGACTGGACCGGATGCTGCTGGCTGATCGCGGCACCCAGGCCGTCATCAAGATGATCATGGAAGACGGCTTTTTCCATGCCGATCCGCATGCCGGCAATGTGTTCTATCTGGAGGATAACAAACTGGCGTTTATCGATTTCGGCATGGTCGGACGCCTGACTGAAGAGCGCAGGGAACAGGTTGTCAGCCTGTTGTACGGCATGACCAATCACCTGCCGGTTAAAGTGGCCGAGATACTTGAAGACTGGTCGGACAATATTTACACCGATGAACAAGTGCTCACCATTGAGATAGAAGCCTTTGTCGATCAATACAGCTCGCTGGCGCTAAAGGATTTAAGCCTGACCGCCATGATGAGCGACCTGATGGCGTTATTAAGGGATCATAAACTGATACTGCCTGCCGATCTCGCCCTGTTAATCAAAACCTATATCACCCTGGACGGCCTCGGCAGACAACTCAACCCGGAGTTTAATACGCTGGTTTTTGCCGCTCCCTATGTCCAGAGACTCATGATGGAGCGCTACAGGCCGGAGGCCATCGCCAGACGGGGCTGGCGCAACCTAGTCAGCGTCAGCGATCTTTTATCCAGCCTGCCGAAAGACCTGCGCAAACTGTTGCGCGCTTCCAGAAAAGGGGCTTTTCAGGTCGATATTACCGTCAGGCGTCTCGACCAGTATGTTCATAATCTTGATAAAGCCATCAGCCGGTTAACCATGGGCATAGTGACCGCCGCGCTCATTATCGGCTCCTCCATTATCATGACCGTAAAAGGCGGGCCGGAGCTATTCGGCTTACCGGCTTTCGGATTTCTGGGCTACTCTTTTGCCACTATCGGAGGCATCTGGTTGCTGGTTTCCATTTGGCAAAGCGGGAAATAAACCATGACAAACACACATAAACCTAAAAGCCTTTGCTTTCCAAGATGTCCATCTCCAACTTGTAACATAACTTTCATTTGCTTCTGTTAACATCCAAACGCTGTAGACCTTTACCGGGTAATTTTTTCTCCATGTGGCAAATGTTGTTCCCTGATCAATGCCGCCTTTCGGGATAAATCACCTATGATCAGGGTCATGCAAAAAACAACTCAATTTCTTTGGCTAGCCGCATGAACGCAATAATTACCGGTCAAGCGGTCATCGACAAAGCTCCTCATACTTGTACAATGTTAAAAGTTTGATTATGGACAATAACACCTATCGAACCATCTGGATTTCCGATTTACACCTTGGTTCCACTCAATGCCAAGCGGATGTTTTACTCGATTTTCTAAAACACAATGACAGCAAAAAGCTTTACCTGGTAGGCGATATTATCGATTTTTGGGCGCTTTCCAAGAAAATGTATTGGCCCAGAGACCATAATACGGTGATCCAAAAAGTTCTGAGAAAAGCGAGACATGACACCCAGATTATATACATACCGGGCAACCATGACGAAAACATAAGGGACTACAACGATTATGTCTTTGGCGACATCGTGGTGAAAAATTCAGATGTGCACACCACATCCACAGGGAAGCAATTTCTGGTGGTTCACGGCGATGAATACGACACCATTGCTAAGTACCATAAGTGGATTGCCAAGCTAGGCAGCGTGGGATATGACGTTCTACTTGAGATCAATCGCTTTTTACGGATGACCCGGCGTTGGTTTGGCATACAATCACATTTCTCACTTGCCGCTTTTGTTAAATTTAAAGTCAAGAATTTGGTTCAGTTCATTTCCGATTATGAAGATAGCATCGTCGGCACGCTTAGAGACCAGGGCCTGGATGGCGTTATCTGCGGGCATATACATCATGCTGAAATGAAGGAGATTGATGGATTCCTATACATCAACACCGGGGATTTCGTTGAAAGTTGCACGGCCATAGTGGAGCACTTCAACGGAACTTTGGAACTCATAAAATGGCACAAGACTGAATCAGTCACTGCTCATGATAAGACCCTGGAAGCCAACATACATCAATAACCGAGCCGGTATTCAATTTAACCACTTTGTAGTGCATCGCACAGGGGCACACATCCTATGAATCGAGGTTTTAACACCATTCTTGCCGCCCAGTTCTTTTCATCACTGGGTGATAATGCATTGTTATTCGCCGCTATCGCTTTACTCAAAGACCTGGATGCCCCCTCCTGGCAAACCCCTGTATTACAGCAATTCTTCGTCTTCGCCTTTATCGTTCTCGCGCCCTTTGTTGGCGCATTCGCCGATGCGTTGCCGAAGGGACAGGTCATGTTCATTAGCAACAGCATCAAGATAATCGGTTGCACTGCCATGTTACTGGGTTTGCATCCGCTGCTCGCCTATGGCTTTGTCGGCGTTGGCGCAGCTTTGTACTCGCCGGCCAAATACGGCATTCTGACAGAATATCTTCCCTCCCATAAATTAGTATGGGCAAATGGCTGGATGGAAGGCCTGACCGTTGCGGCCATCATTCTGGGCGCCATAGTTGGAGGATTATTGATTGGTCATCGTGTTGGGGATCAAGTTGTCCAGCAACTGGGCGGCCTTGAGTTCAATGGAGGCATTGATACCGCCCCCGAGTTCGCTATTTTTGTCATCCTTGGTTTTTATCTCGCGGCGGCGATGCTCAATTATTACATTCCCAAGCTGCCCATTGAGCATAGCTTGTCGAATCGAACGCCAAGGTTCCTGCTGGCGGATTTCTGGCGATCTTTCCTGCTCCTGTGGAAAGACCCATTGGGACAGGTATCCCTCGCGGTAACTTCACTGTTTTGGGGGGCGGGAACCAGCTTGCGTTTCATTATTCTCGCCTGGGCTGCGGCAGTGCTAAAGTTCGATCTGGAGCAAGCCACTCAATTGACTGCATTGGTTGCAGTGGGTCTTGCCATCGGCTCTGTGGTGGCGGCCAAGGCTGTGCCATTGGAACACGCCGTGAACGTATTACCCTTGGGGATAGCTATGGGCTTCGTTGTATTAGGCATGGCATTAGTGACCGATTGGCGTCTGGCGGCGCTGATGCTGATACTGATCGGCGTCCTGGCAGGCAGTTTTTTGATACCCATGAATGCATTGCTACAGCACCGGGGTCATCAGCTTATGGGCTCGGGACACTCCATCGCCGTGCAAAACTTCAACGAAAACCTTAGCATTTTATTAATGCTTGGAGCTTATGCGTTGATGATTGATGCAGGATTTCCGGTGCATACCATCGTGGTCGTATTTGGACTATTTTTGTCGGTTACAATGGGCTGGCTGGCCAAAAAACATGGTCATGATCAGGATTGATAGATAGGATGCTACCTGTTAATTTTGAACTGCCGCAATTTTCTTTTTTCAGAGGACGCTATGCCTAAACCCATTACTCCATTGCTCGCCGCCGATGCGATTATTGAGCTGACCGATTTCCCCGAGCGCCCCATCGTATTGATTGAGCGCGCCAATCCGCCTTATGGATGGGCTATTCCCGGCGGATTCGTCGATCTTGGTGAAATTGTCGAACAGGCTGCCGCGCGGGAGGCCCAGGAAGAAGTCGGATTGGATGTGCATCTGATTGCCTTGCTTGGAATCTATTCCGATCCAGTCCGCGACTCCCGCGGGCATACAGTGACTGCCGTGTATGTAGCCGAGGCAGCAGGAACGCCCGTAGCGGCGGATGACGCGAAAACCTGCCGCCTGTTCAGCCTGGATGAGCTGCCCGAGTCTTTGGCGTTTGATCACGCCCAAGTGCTCGCCGACTATAAAAAATATCGGGAAACCGGACAAGTGGCGCCGCTACGTGACAACCCGATCCTGATTTCAAACAAATTCGTTACCCACTGATGAAAAAACGGGTTCTGATTATGTCGGCAGGGGCTGGAACCGGTCACATCAAGGCGGCCGAGGCTTTGGAAAAATCCTTTGCCGCTGACGGCCGGGTTGCCGAGGTCATCAATAATGATGCGCTGCAATACACCAACAAACTGTTCCGTGATTTCTATTCCAGCTTTTATACATCGCTGGTGCGATCTGCGCCGAATTTCCTCGGTTGGTGGTATAAAACCAGCGATGAGCCCTGGCGTACAGACAGAATGCGGCACATGATCGACCGGCTGAATACAAAGCCGCTGGTGCGGTTTATCCGGGAATTCGACCCGGATATCACGGTCTGCACCCACTTCATGCCCGCCGGAATCATCTCTCACCTGATTGCGACTGAACAGCTGCAAGCGCGGCTGTCCATTGTGGTAACGGATCTCGATTTTCATGCCATGTGGTTGTCCCGCTCATTCCACCGCTATTTTGTCGCTATCGATGAAACCAAAGCGCATCTTGAAATGCTCGGGATTCCCAGCGAAAGAATCACCGTGTCCGGCATACCCATCTCTCCCATTTTTCAATGCCCCGTCGACCGTGAAGAAGAACGGCTTCGGCTGGGATTGGATCCCGAAAAACCGGTTCTGCTTTTGTCGGCGGGAGCCTTGGGCGTAGGCCCCACCGAGTTTATGGTGGAGCGGATGCTCAACCTGAATAGCGACGCGCAGACCGTGGTGATCTGCGGACGCAACGATGAACTGAAACAGCGTATCCTGCAATTAACCGATAAACGAAGCTCCAGGTTCAAGATTCTGGGTTACACCGACGAAATGCACAAGCTGATGAAAATGGCCGATATTTTTATCGGCAAGCCAGGCGGCATAACGACCGCCGAGGCTATCGCTTGCGGACTGCCTATGTGCGTGGTTTCCCCTATCCCCGGACAAGAAGAAAGAAATAGTGACCATCTTCTGGAAGAAGGCATCGCCATCAAGTGCAACGACTTGACCACACTCCCCTTCAAATTGGAGCGGTTACTGGAAGACCCGGACAGGCTGGCTCGAATGAAAGCCAATGCCTTGCGTTTTGCAAAACCCACTGCATCGGCAACCATTGTCGATACTCTGCTCGAAGACCGTCTTCCGCCATTATTATTCACCAAAAAACAACGGGCGGCGATTGCCCTGGCAGCGGGGCCGGAATAAGTTGTCGTTACTATTCATGGATCGGAGTTTGACCCTTTGAATTTTCATAGTGCTTGTAATCATATGTTCATATCGAACCTTTAAAATGGCTATTACAACCTAACTATGAAAATTTTATATGTCACTAAAAATCGCTTTTATTACCGATGCCTGGTATCCGCAGATTAATGGGGTTGTAACAACCATTGATAATACTTGTAAAACTATTCGGGGCCAGGGCGAAGATGTTCTTTTGATAACGCCCGATCAATTTAATACCATTCCATGTCCCACTTACCCATCCATTAAATTATCCATTTTTTGCTATCCCAAGGTTAAACAACTGCTGGACGATTTTGCGCCGAATCGCATCCATATTGCCACTGAAGGCCCATTAGGTCTGGCTGCGCGGAAATATTGCCTGAAACATAAACTGGCCTTTACCACCTCATTTCATACCTTGTTTGCAGAATATATCAATCTGCGATTTAAGACGCCGGTTAGCTGGGGCTACCGTTTGCTACATTGGTTTCATAAGCCGGCCAGCCGGATAATGGTCGCAACTGCGAGTGTGGAAACTGATTTGGTTAACAGGGGGTTTAATAAAGATCAATTTGTGCGCTGGTCCAGGGGTGTAGATGCCGATCGTTTCAAGCCGAGAGATAAGGATTTTTTGAACTATCCACGCCCTATCTCGATGTATGTGGGCAGAGTCGCCGTTGAGAAAAACCTGGAAGCTTTTCTTTCCTTGCCTGTTCCCGGCACCAAGGTTGTAGTTGGCGGTGGCCCGCAACTGAGTACATTAAAAAAGAATTTTCCGGCAGCTGTTTTTGTTGGCTTTAAAACGGGTGAGGCTCTGGCGAAAACTATGGCTGCGGCGGATATTTTCGTTTTTCCCAGCCGAACCGACACTTTTGGGATAGTCATGCTGGATGCGCTGGCGTGCGGCGTGCCTGTAGCCGCTTTTCCAGTTCAAGGCCCCATGGATGTTTTAATCGATAATCAAACCGGTTGCATGCGGGAAAACTTGCAGGAAGCGTTTTACGGTGCATTAGAGTTAAACAGCGAAGATTGCCGTCAGCAGGCATTGAATTATTCCTGGCAAAATTGTTCTGCCCAGTTTTTAAATAACTTAGTGTCTGTTTCATGAATCAATACGGCAGAGTTTGACTATAGATTTATCCTCTCCGGCCCCTAGAAGGCGTACTTAACGCCCATCGTGAAGCTTGCCTGCTGCGACCAGACCTTGACTGCATAATTGGAGCTCGTATCCTCGCCGAACACGGTGTTCAGCCAGCGATGGGAACCGGTCGTATCCAGCATCAGGTAGTCGGCATCGAAATTCACGCTGAGCCGCTGCGTCAAACCGATGTCCAGGCCAAGCGAGGCGTGCCAGGCATCGCCACTCGTCTTTTCATAAGTGAAGCGCTCCCCCGCCCTGAGCAGATGGTGGTCCTCGTTGTCCCCCAGCACATAGGCCCAGTCCATCTGCATCCGCAGCCCCAGCCTCGAAACGTAGCGCGGTCTCTCCCATTCATAGGCTGTTCTGACTCCCAGGAAGGTTTGCCAATAGGTCTGCTTGAAGCGGATTCCGTCACCGGGCAGCGGTAGCGGTGCCTGGCCGTCCGCCAACTGAAGACCGTCATGGCTGACAAATGATAAGCGCTGCCAGCGGAACCCCACGACCGGCCGCAGATCGAATCCGGTGGGCAACCCCACCCAATCCGAAATCTTCAAGTCCACGTCGCCCCGGACGGTGTAGCTGGGATCGGTGCGCAAGTTCGATTCGGAATAGATCGTCTTGACCCCAGGCCGGGCATCGTCATCCCAATCCGAATCCTTGAATTGACCGTCGGCCTCGCCCGAGATGTTCCGCATGGCCTCAATGCCGACCGAAAACCTAGAAAAACTCCGCTTCACCTCGGCGCCTGCCCACCACGAATTGAGTGGAAACTCCAGGCGGCTCAGCGGTGCTTGGTAAGGAGGGGCGGGGTTGCCGAATTCGTAGGAGGTGTGGCTGCTAAAATAGTTCCTGGCCAGCGGGGCAATCGACCAAGGGTTGGCAGGGGAATCGCCCGGCTCCAAACTTGAAGCCTGAGTTGCCGAAACAGCAAAAAACAGGATCAAGACAGCCAGCGGACAGCTCAGATGGTTCATGACGGATACCCTCTTCTGCCTATTCGATACGCCAAGCGTAGCGTGTAAAACCAGACAAACCAATGCCGCATTTGATATGTCATTTTTAAAATCCAGTTACAACAAAGTGGAACACAGACCGAAATCGACCCAGGCCAGTCATTCAAATGTTTCTTGAAAGAGATCATGTGTGGTGGTTTGCTACGCGAAACCACCTTACGGATTATCTATAAAAATCAACTGAAATAAGGGATTTATTCGCCATTATGATAATATTTTTGAAAATCTGACTTGTTGTTCCAGCAGGTTTAGAGCCTCCGTGCATGACAATGAAAAGTGGATTCAGCGATTCGCCCAGCGCCAAAATCACATCATCATAATAGCATTTAGTACTGGGCATGTTTTGGTCATCAGTAGCCACTTCACATTTAACGAGTTTCTGATTATTATTTTGCTCGGTATATCGAATCTCTGTTTGCAATTGATCGATGGATATAGAACCTGGATAATTATAAATAGTCATATGTGTCTCCATGCTGGTTTGAAGTTGGTCATCTACTCAGTAAGGATGCCAGATGATAGAAAATACTGTTCAATTATTCTTAAGTCCCTTAATCTGTCTTTTTCATTACGTTCTGGGTTGCCGACTCCTTGTAGGCACTTCCATAGGACGTTTCCAACGTCCAGTGCCGTTGTTAGGGATGAAGCATTTAAATTGCCACAGCTTTCAATTGAAACAATATCTTTTTTTAAGCCAGGAAGTACACTGGTCTTTATTGTTTCTAGTTTCTTAGCATCAAAGTTCTTATCATTAAACTGCTTAAGTGCGTCCTTTAACTTTCTGTGAAGTATAACAGTATCTTCAGCAACCAAGCTGGTTAAAGGAATATATCTTACAAGCTTGATATCTTCGTCAGCTTTATGTTCATCCTCACCAGCCTCTTTTTGTATGGATGAAATAGCCCCTAATAATGTGCCTGCGTTGTAATACTCTATGAGATCGTTGACAGCAGTATGCCAAGGATACAGTTTTGTATCTGCAATCATTGATTGCACAATACGCGCTCGGATTGTCTTGCGGTCCGCATTCATCCGGGCTACCAAGCTCGAAAATGTTTTTTTGTAAAAAAAGTCCTTGTCTATAGTGCCGTTTATTCCATTTACACCCGCGGAGATGGCTGCCAATATGGTTTTTGTTCCGGCACTCCCAACTGCGGCTCCTGCAAGATTCATCGACAGTTCAACAATATCCGTCGCCATGTCCTTGCCTTTTCTGTCAGTCTCCGTGCTGTTTACAAATTCCGCATAGTTCGTATCCATTATAATTAAGGCTTTTGAAATCAGAGTGTTTCTTTCCCCTGGGTCTGTGACATCATGTGAGGCTTGAGTTATAAAACTATCGGTATACTGCTTAAGTAAATCCTTTGCCTCAGGCGAATCAAGGACAGATGTCGGCACACCGTTAAATGTTGTGCAAGCGGATAACAAAATAAAAAAAACTGAAATTGGCAATTTCATAACACTTTTCTTTATGGAGATATTATTCATTTTTCCTCTCTGTTTGTTTGGCTTGCTTTTTCCTGAGACTATTAGTGCCATTGGTCATACCAACGCAATATACGACATCAATGTCTTATAAAAAATCTAATTTGTCGTATATCTATCATAAATCCATCGCATGATTGTTTTGATTGGACCGAGTTTAAACCAAACTAACGTCCAGTTTGGCCGACTACCCAAATTCAAAAATTCTGATTCTGAACGTAAAACAGCAAATTTAATTCGTTACAAGCGGGCAACCGCATCTTTGCCCAGATCGTTCATAAATTCTGTTAACACTTGCCGGTCTGCATGCGGCATCACCACAACGTGCGCATAATCCTGTTTTTGATGATTGATCTCCAAATGCATGGTTGCCAGTGAATATTTTTTCACAATCCGGTCGCTGGGCTTTCTAAAAAAGATGGTGTTGGAAAGCTCGTTAACACGGGTGGGTTGCAAATAGGAAAAGCGGGCTTGCATTTGTTCCAGCAGGTAAACCGTGTTTTGCAATATGGATTTCGCGTCTTCAGCCAGTTTGTCCATGGCCGATGGCGATGAAAAGAAATAGAATTCCGCCGGTTTTACGGCATCCCTGGAGCAGGTTATCGTTCCCGGCACATGATGGATATATTCAGGATTATGGATTTGACTAAAAAGCCCATTGAACTCGTCAAAATTGCTTTTTGTGGTGATGAACAAACCGGCAGGCGACGGGAAACCGAAAAATTTATGGCAGGAAACGGCTATGGAATCATATCGTGCCAGAGCCGGGTTGCTCTTGGATTGGTATGTCACTTCCCCTGCATGGGAGGTAAACGGCAGGTAGCCACCGAATAATGCCGCGTCCAGATGCAGGTAACTTGCATAGCCTTTCAACGCTTCCTGAATACGGTCAACCTGATCGATAGCGCCTTTGAAGGTGGTCCCTATCGTCGCCACCACTAGAGCGGGATGAGACGGGTTATCGGCCAGCTTCTGCCTTAGGTCATTGGGATCCATGCCGCCATCCGGCAGTGTTTCGACAAAAACGGTTTCAAGACCCAGCAAGTCCCGTAAAATCTGTATCGAATAATGCGCTTCTCTGGTGAAATAAGCTTTCGGCAACACGCCGGTGCGCCCTTTTAAAACGGTTCGTCCCATGTACATGCCGTGCATGTTGCTGTCGGTTCCACTGTTTGAAAGAAAGCCCCATGTGTTGCTCGGAGGAAACCCATATATCTTGCCAAATCTCAGGATGATTTCCCGTTCAAAATCATGGGTATTGAATTCGATAGTGCTATCTTTGAAGGGGTTCCCCACGTTGTTGTAGCTAAAAGTATTGATTCCCGCGTCAAGCAGTTGTTGCCGCCAGGCAAAAAAATCCTCGGAGGGCGTATTCATATTGATCGGATACCCCAGCAAAAGGTTTTTCTGCTTCCTGATCCTTGCCTTGTCGGCCAGCGACAGGTTTATGTTTGAAGATGCCTCGTCCTGATTTAGCAGCCAATTGACATTTTGAGGTCTGCACCCAGCCGTAGCAGCCAAGATCCCTGCACCGCTGTAACCTAGAAATTGACGTCGTGTTAGCATGGCAGGCTCCTTTTAAAATCTGGTGATCTTTCGGACTTGGTTTGACCGGATAGTTTCAGCTTCTCAAGTCCATCCATATAAGTCAAGAAAAACAGAGGCGTTTAGCGCCGCTAAAGCACCTGTTTTTAGCGCTACTCCATGAGAGTCCCAACAGCAAGATTAAGCAACGCGAACACGAGGCTTCCCAGCAAGGCAGGCCCAAAACCCTGAACGCGGATGCCCGGAACGAGCGCCGCCATCAACCAGAGCATGAGCGCGTTGACCACCAGAAGAAAGAGCCCAAAGGTAACAATCGTGAGAGGCAACGTGAGCAGAACCATGAGCGGCCGCACGACGGCATTCACTAAACCGAGAACAATCGCGCCGATAAACGCGGCACCCCAGCCCTCCACCTGAACGCCGCGGACGAGGTTGGCCATGAGCAGCAACAAGGCTGCCGTCAAAATCAGATGAACAAAGAACGTAAGCATAAATATCTCCTATTAACCTTTAATACAAATCAACGGCTCCAGTCTGGCGACTTTTCGGGCCAGACCGGCCCGGTCGGCAATATCGACCACGGCACCGACATCTTTATACGCCAAGGGCGCTTCTTCCGCTACGCCGCGCATGGATGGGCTGCGGATGATAATGCCTTTTGCCGCCAGTTCATCGACCAGCGCTCTACCCTGCCATTGTTTGGTGGCTTTGCTGCGGCTCATCGCACGCCCAGCGCCATGACAGGCCGAGCTGAACGCGCGCTGTTCGCTTTCTTTTGTGCCGCACAGCACATAAGAGCTGGTGCCCATGGAGCCGCCGATCAGCACCGGTTGGCCGGTCTCTTTGAATATGGGAGGCAAATCGGGATGACCGGGGCCGAAAGCGCGGGTTGCGCCTTTGCGGTGGACGTACAGCGCTTTTTTTGACCGTCAATCATATGATGTTCCAGCTTGCAGGTGTTGTGCGAGACATCGTACAACAAACCGAGATGGATGCCGGGAAACACCGTCGCGACAGCCTGCCGGGTCAGATGCGTGATAATCTGCCGATTGGCTAACGCGCAGTTGATAGCCGACCGCATCGCGCCCAGATATTGTTTCCCTAAAGGTGAGTTTAGCGGCGCACAAGCCAGTTCACGATCCGGCAGGGCAATCTTGTACTGAGCCGCCGCCATCGCCATGTCTTTCAGGAACTCGGTGCCGATCTGATGCCCCAGCCCTCTGGAGCCGCAATGAATGCTGATGACGATATCATCGACCCGCAAACTGAAAGTTTTGGCGACATCCCGGTCAAAAATCTCCGCGACCCGTTGCACTTCAAGATAATGATTGCCGGAACCCAGGGTGCCCATTTCATCTTTTTGCCGCTCCCTGGCTCTGGGGGAAACGTAGTGAGGCTCGGCGCCGACCATGCAGCCGTGTTCTTCAATGCGTTCCAGATCCCGCTCTTCGCCAAAGCCCTGTGCTAGCGCCCATTTCGCGCCGCCTGTTAACATGCCGTGCATGCTTTCATGGTTCATGTGTATCTTGCCTCTGCTGCCGACACCGGCAGGCACTGTGCGGTATAACGCATCCGCAAGCGCTTCTTTATACGGCTGCAACTGATCTACGCTAAGGCCGGTATGCAGGGTGCGGACGCCGCAGGAAATATCAAAACCTACGCCGCCTGCCGACACCACCCCGCCCTGTTCAGGATCGAAAGCGGCAACGCCGCCGATGGGAAAACCGTAACCCCAATGCGCGTCAGGCATGGCATAGGCGGCCTCAACAATGCCCGGCAAGGTCGCGACATTGGTGATCTGCTCGTAGACCTTCTGGTCCATATCCTCTAGCAATTGCGCATCGGCATAAATAATCGCCGGAACACGCATGGCTCCTTTAGGCTTGATTTCCCAGCAGGTTTCGTCCCGTTGTATAAATTGACTGATATCCATTGACTCTCTCCTTTAAACATCAACCACACATTGGGCAACCCATGCACCATCAGCCTGCTGGTAAACACGCAGCTCGGTAAAAGTAGCGCCCTTGATTTCCACGGCGATCTGGTGTTTTTGCCGGTCAACCGCTTCGCCAAAAGCTGTCGCCGATAACGTGCCGTCATCGATAACGACCTGATAGCAGTTGAACACCAGCCCGCTCACCGACATCTCGTAAACCAGTTCATTGATCCAGCTAACTAACAGCAGCTCAATGTCGGGCGCTTCACACTGTATGGCGACAGCTTTTGACGCCGAGACCCTATCAGGATTAGTCATCACCGCAGTCATAGCGACAGCGGCTTGTTCAAACGCCTGCTCAAACGTCGGCGCAATGCCTCGAATGCCGATGTCCGCATCGTGTTCAAAATGTTCCCAATGGGGTGTTGTCAGTTTGCTGTTCAGTGGCTGGCCTCGTTCTATGAATTGTTTTTAAAACGTGTCAGGCAGGATTCAATTACAGTCAACTTGTCATTTTCATCAAGCTTCTGCATGACGGAATCAGCAAAAGTTCCAATGGAATGCTGAGAATATACTATCAATGAGCCGCGATATATACGTATTTTAACCTATTGAAATGCAGTGAAATAAACTTATGATGTTTGTAGTTGGCTCCATAACCGGCAACTTGCTACGACCTCTCATTGGACTTCATGTCAATGTGCATATCATCAAAATAGGAGAGCGCCATGAGAAGAATTTATTTTTTAGTTCCCAATATTGCTATCACCCATAAAATCGTCGAGTCGCTCCAAGCCGAAGGCATAGAAGATCGCCACATTCACATCCTGACGAAAAGGGATACGCCGCTTGAAGGCCTTCCCGAGGCAGGGGTGAGCATCAAAACAGATTTTCTGCCCGCAGTTGAGCGGGGAATCGCATTAGGCGGCACCACAGGCTTATTGGCCGGATTAGTTGGTTTGCGCTTTGCAGGGTTTGCCATCGCGGGCGGGCCGCTATTGGGAATCATTATGGCCGGTGCAACCATCGGGTCTCTGATGGGCGGTTTAGCGGGAATGAATTCGGGCAATTCAAGGTTAAAAAAGTTTGAAGATGCCATAGAACAGGGGGAAGTCCTGGTGCTGGTTGATGTTCCACGGGAGCGGATAGAAGCCATCAGGAAATTGATAACAAAACATCATCCTGATGCGGAATTTGAGGGCCTGGAGCCGATCTTTCCACCGTCCTATTAAAATATTACAGCCCACGTCTGAATATTTTTTGTAAGGCTTCTTGTTCTTCTGACGACTCACGGTAATACCGTAGATTGACAAGGGAAAACAAACTAAAATGGTCACGACGCTGGCCGGTTCGATTTGTGCGCTGATTCCGGCGCACGCCTTTATAATCAAATTCTCCGGTTTTACCCCGCCCTTATTATTAAGTCCGTTTGCAGCGCTGTTGCTGCCGGCTTTTAATTTGAAGCACTAAAGAGACCCATGACGACCCGCACCGAAATCTGTGAATCAGCGGCCAACGGTCTGTATGGCTGCCAAGGATAAAATTGATGACAGACCGATTTTTTACCGAACAAGCCCTGACCGCGCAACGGCCAGTGCTGTTCCGCTATGCGCTGCTGCAATTGCGCGACAGCGAATTGGCCGACGACGCCGTGCAGGAAACGCTACTGGCCGCCTGGCAATCGGCATCAGGCTTTGAAGGCAAAGCCAGTTTGCGTACATGGCTGATAGGCATTCTCAAGCATAAAATCGCCGACCATTGGCGGCGTAGCGCCCGCGAAGCCGAAGCTCCTGCATTTACCCAGACTGACGAAGACGATGGCGAAACAGGGGAAGACGATTTTTTCATGAGCAACGGCCATTGGAACGGCGATCCAAAAACTTGGGCCGATCCTGAAGCGGCGCTGAAACAGCAGGAATTCTGGACAATCTACGAGATGTGTCAAACCAGCCTGCCGCCAAAAATGGCGAAAGTCTTCATGCTGCGCGAACTGGTCGGCATGGAAGCGAACGAGGTTTGCCTTGAAGCAGGGCTCAGCGAAGCCAACTACTGGGTCACCATGCACCGGGCGCGGCTCAGGCTGCGCGAATGCCTGGAAATCCGCTGGTTTAACAATACAAAACGGGAGAAATACCATGCGTAGCTGTCGAAACATTTCCGCCCTGGTTTCTCAGGGATTGGATAAAAAATTGAGTTTGCGCGAACGTTTTGCCGTGTGGTTGCATGTGATGATGTGTTCCCGCTGCCGGAATTTCCAAACCCAGAGCCGGTTCATCCGCAAGACAGCGCGCCGTTATAGCGACGATTTGCAAAACCGGCTAGGCAAAAAATCATAAATTAAGGCATACCATGAGCAATGTCATTTTGGAATCCACACTGGTCTGTCCAGTGTGCGGTTACAGCAAAACCGAGCAAATGCCCAGCGATGCCTGTCAATGGTTCTACGAATGCCAGGGCTGCCATACCCTGTTAAAACCCAAACCCGGCGATTGCTGCGTATTCTGCTCCTATGGCAGCGTCGCCTGCCCTCCGACTCAACTGCATGGCAAACATTCAGGCTGCTGCGGGTGATGCGGTTCAACCGCAAGGCGCATCCGTCATTGGCTTTCGGTGCATAAAAACCTGATTCGCTGCATGCGACGGGCCATCCTGCCCGTCGCATCGCTTTTGGTATTATCCTGCCGTTTGGCTCATGGCGCGAATGGCATCCGTGGTGACAGCTTGCCCGCCGACGCCCCATTCGCCTGAGGCAACATCCTCGATGATAACCCAGGTGACCGGCCTTAAGCCTTCGCCTTCTACGGATACGATCGCATCGGTGACCTTGCTGATAATTTCCTGTTTTTGTTGTAGCGATAAATAACCGCTGATACCTTTGATTTGTACGAGTGGCATGGTGTTTCTCCTGTCAAAACTGTGTTGAATAAAAGTTCAAGCGCATTGCTTGGTGCACTGGGAAGGCTCCTCCCATGCCTCGATCTGGAACTGGCTATCCAGCGGCGTGTGCATAATATGATTGGCGTAGTTGCTGAGGGTTTTCATGGTCACGCCCAGCACCACTTCCAATACCTGAGCGCGGCTATAGCCTGCTGCGATAAAATTGTCCAACGCTTTGCCCGTTACTAACCCGCGCTGTTTGACCACGGCGCGGGTGAATTCTGCCAGGGCATCCAGCTTTGGATCCGGCAACGGCTGTTGCCGGCGTAACGCATCAATGATAGCGGCATCGGCCTTGACCATCTGCCTGGCAATCATTGAATGCGCCGCTACGCAGTAAGTGCAATGGTTTTCTACACTGGTGGCAAGCAACACAATTTGCCGCTCCACCGGAGTCAAAGAGGTTTTGTCCAGGATGGAACCCAGATTAAGATAAGCTTGCAAGGCTGCTGGCGACTCGGCGAGACTGCCCAATAAATTCGGCACAAAGCCGTATTTCTGCTGCGCACCTTCAAGCAATGGCTGGGCTGCAAGAGGCGCTTTCTGGATGGAATAAATATTGAATTGAGACATGTTATTTCTCCTGTTTTTTCGATTAATTTCAAAAGGTTTTGCTATGCGATGGTTTAGATTAAACGTTCATTTCGTTGCCTCCGGAATCAAAAAATTCGACAGGGACAGATTAATCAATTCGGCTTACCGAACCCATGCCTGCGATTCCGGGATTGTTGTCCGATTGTCCGGGAGATTGATGTGGATGCTTTAACTTCGCTGGTCAACGCGCTGAATTTGCACTCCAAACTGGTTTATTCAGGCGGCGTTTGCGGACGCTGGCTGATGGATCACAATTCCGACACCTCGGTTTGGTTCCATTTAGTCAGCAAGGGTAACGGCTGGGTGCATTCACCCCACTGGCAAACGCCTCTGTCGCTGGAGAAAGGCGACTTGGTTTTGTTCCTGCCGCATGCGGCAAGGCACTTTTTGTCATACAGTGCCGAGCATTTGCCTTGCGACGCTGCCGACACCCGCCTGACCGGCTGGACGGACGGCGAAGCAGGATTTGTCTGCGGGGAAATTGAACTGGCTGCGCCCAAGTCGTTGTTGTGGCAGGCGCTGCCTGCCGAAATTGTAATCAGGGAAAATCAGGCCGGCGACATATTGGCCAAGCTGATCGAACTTGTCATCAGTGAAGCCTCCGGCCAGCGCTTTGGCAGCGACTCGGTTGTGGAACGTCTATGCGACAGCCTTTTCGTACTGGTTATCCGTTACTGTATTGAGGAAGGCCTGGTGCGCGAGGGTGTGTTTGCAGCCATGCAGGACAGGCGGCTGGCAACCGTGCTGGGTTTGATTCATCAGCAACCCTGGCATCCCTGGACAATTGCCGAACTCTGCTCCCGTGCCGGTATAGCCAAAACCCTGCTGTCGGAAAAATTTGCCCTGTTTCTTGGCGCATCCCCGATTGAATATCTGACACTCTGGCGCATGCAAATCGCGGCGCATTGGCTAAAAGAAACCGGGATGACGGTGGAACGCGTCGCCGAGCGTTGCGGCTACGAATCCGTACCTGCATTCAGCAAGGCGTTTAAGCGCTGTCTAGGCGTGTCTCCCGGCGCATTTCACCGTGCAGAAACACTCAAATAGCAACAATTTTTCATTCAACGCCTCACCCAGAAGCCTCATGCTAAATTCTGTGCGTATGGTTTGTTTAGCGATGGCGTCATCTTGTTCTCTCCTGCTTTAACCAATGGGAATCATTGGATTCTGTGTCATTGCGAAAAAAATTTGTAAGGAATACGAATCGTCTCCGACTGATTTGACAGGAAGGCCTTGCGGCGTTTGTTGTTAAAACTTTCCTAACATTCTTAATCATTTTTGGAGTACTTACATATGAACAAAAAAACTTTAACTTTTACCTTGGGCAGCGCGATTGCAACTTCTCTGTTAAGCATGTCACCTGCCATTCAGGCCGGTGAAAATCCGTTTGCGATGTCCAGTATCAACACCTCGCAACAACTGGCGGCAGCCGATGAAAAAATGAACGAAGGCGGTTGCAGCGGCAAATTAAAGGAAGGTAAATGCGGCGAAGGCAAGTGCGGCGCCAACAAAATGAAAATGAAAGAAGGTGGTTGTAGCGGTGCGGCAAAGCCGGAAGAAAAAATGAAGGAAGGAGGATGCAGCGGCAAGATGAAGGAAGGCGGTTGTAGCGGAAAAATGTAAGGTTTAAAGCCGCTTGCCATGTTAGCAGGCGGCTTTTTATTTGAATAAGTCTGACGATGACGAAAAATAAATATGGCGAACATAAAATTAATAGATGTATCTGAAGCCGTCGAACCGGTTCTATCCATCTATAACGACATCAAGAAAACATTCGGCATGAATTTCGTCCCTGCCATGTTCCAGGCTATGGCTAATAACCCGGCCTACCTGGAAGCCAGCTGGAACCGTTATAAAGTAATCATGGGGCCGGGAAAACTGGATCGGAAAACCAAGGAAATTATTGCCGTCGCGGTTTCGGCTACCAACGGTTGCGAATATTGCATTAACGCGCACACCGCCGTGCTTAAGAAAATGGGACTTGGAGATGCCGAAATAACGGAACTTATGTCCGTGGTCGATTTATTCAGCGGCTTTAACAAGTTGCTGGACGGTTTGTGCATTGAATCCGATATTTTTCCATAAATCCCTCGCATCGATAATGGATTAAAGAACATGACGAAAACTTTTGCAGTTAACGGGGCAGGATTAGGCTTACGACGGGAGCTTTTGCCGTCGCTGGAATCAGGCGTTCCTGATGTAATTGATTTTTTTGAAGTGTCACCCGAAAACTGGATGGGCATTGGCGGCAGATTGGGCAGGATTTTCCGCGCTTACACGGAACGCCATGCTTTCGTGGCGCATGGCCTTTCGCTATCGCTGGGCGGACCTGCACCGCTGGATATCGCTTTTTTACGGCGCATGAAGGCTTTCCTCGATGAACATAATTTTGCACTGTACACCGAACACTTGAGTTTTTGCAGTGACGAGGGGCATCATTACGACCTGTACCCGATCCCGTTTACCGGGGAAGCGGTGCATCATGTCGCCGGGCGGATACGCCTTGCTCAAGACATTCTTGAGCGCCCGATTGCACTGGAAAACGCCTCTTATTACGTCACGCCACCGTTAGCGGAAATGGACGAATTGACCTTTATCAATGCGGTGCTAACGGAAGCCGATTGCGCTTTGCATTTGGATGTGAACAATATTTATGTCAACAGCCTTAATCACATCTACGATGCCGCCGACTTTTTAAAAGGCTTGAAGGGTGAACGGATTGTTTACGGGCATGTTGCGGGTCATGATCTGGATAAGTCGGGGATGATTATCGACACCCACGGGCAAGCGGCTTGCGACCCCGTTTGGCAATTACTGGAACTGGCTTATCAGACATTCGGCGTGTTCCCGACGTTATTGGAACGGGATTTTAATATACCGCCGTTAGCGGATTTGTTGGCGGAAGTCGGGCATATCGCCGACTTGCAACAATATTATGGCTATGGCTCCGGCATTACGCCTAGTGCCGACAGGCGGACACCTCCTACCGTGCAAGCTGGGAAAGAAAACGCATGATGGCTTTTCAAGACTTACAACGGCAATTCTTGGCGCATTTGCGCAACCCGGAGCAGCAACCTTTACCTACAGGTTTTGCCCCGCCAGGCGCAGCCATTTATGTTGATTTACTGTACAACAAATTCAACGATAGCTTAACAACTTGTTTTCCCGTCAGCCGCGCGATTTTGGGTGAAACGGCTTGGCAGCGCACACTCAAAGACTTTATCGCCCATCATCGTTGCTTGTCGCCTTATTATCGGCAAATCCCTGACGAGTTCGTGCTGTATCTGCAAAACGAACGTCAGGTCACGGACGACCCTCTATTTCTGGCCGAACTCGCACATTTTGAATGGATGGAACTGGTTCTATCCATTGCAGAAGCCGGGCCGGTTGCCGCTAAACCACTGTCTGATGCGCACACATTGGATACTGTATTGGTGTTTGCACCGGTCATAAGGCTGCTGCATTACGTTTGGCCGGTGCAACGCATCAGCCGGGCGTATCAACCTGACGAGCCGCCACTTGTCGCCACACATATTCTGGGATTCCGCGATGCCGACGGCCAAGTGCAGTTTATCGCCCTCAACCCGGCAACAGCAGGCCTGATACTGCGTTTACAAAAACACTACACGGCAAGGCAGGCATTGCAAGAGGTGGGCAAGGATTTAACACCGTCGGAACTGTCGAACATAATGCTGTTCGGCAAAGGCATCCTGGCCGATTTGCATCGCCAAGGCGCGATTATCGGTATCAACGCCAATTAACCTTTATAAAGTACACATTCTATGAACAATCATTCTTTACCTGACCCTAACTGCGCCACTTGCGCTATTTCTTCGACGATCAGCCGCATCTGCGCTTGTCCATGTGGACTGTCACGATGGTTTGACCACAACACGCAAGGTATGGCTCCGCTGTTTCCAAGACTGCTGCTGGCTTATGAGTTCGGCGAAGCCGGACTGGAAAAACTTAACGGCGAAAACTGGTTTGCCGACCTGAGCTTTCCGTTTCCGGTAAACCTGCTGTCTGCCGACATCAATTGGGCATTGGCTACCGGCCTGGAAATTATTGCGCCGGCGGCGCTGATACTGGGTTTGGCGACCCGTTTTTTCAGTCTGGCGTTAATGCTATTGACCGTGGTGGCGATTGCCGTCGTACACTCCCCTGCTGAATGGCATAGTCTTGCCGAGCTGTGGAAAGGCTATGCCATTACAGATCAAGGCTACGGTAATTACAAAATGCCGCTGATGTATTTGCTGCTGCTGTGTTCGTTGCTGCTGAGCGGCGGCGGCCGGTTAAGCGTCGACGCATGGCTTAAATCGCAGCGATAGCCTGTCCCTAGCTAACAAAACCATTCAAGGCCACAACTTCATTCTTTAGCGTGAACCATTGCTACCACACCCCTGGGATTAGACGGTATTTGACTGTTTGCATGTACTCCTTGTATCCCTTGAGGTCTCTGGTCAGCAATGCTTCTTCAGCGTGTATCCGGGCAATAATAAGAATGGGGAATACGGTTGACAGAATCATCGCCCAATACGACGCCAGCGCTAATGGAGAGAAAACGTATAACAGCATCGCTGCAAAATACATCGGGTGGCGAATTACCGCATACGGCCCCGTTGAAATTACCAACTGCTGCTGTTCCACTTCGATGATGCGCGAGGCATATCGATTTTCTTTCAGCACCAGGGCGAATATTGCATAACTCAGCAATACCACAGCATCTGCCGCAATAACGATAACGGGAGGAACCGACGACCACCCCACCCATAGCGTTTATCCAGCCCCGGAATCATGAAGACCGCCAGCACAACGAGTGCGGATAAACCGATAATCAGCCTCTGCGAGCTTTCCTTTTCCTGCATTCTCATTCGCCGCTCTAACAGGTCGGGGGCTTGTCTAAGCAAATAAGCAACTATCCAAACCACCGGCACGAGCAGAAAGGCTAAATACAACCAGGCTTCCCAGTAAAAAACCGTTCCGGAAGATAAAAAAAACAGGGCGGCTAACACTGAGAAAGCAATCAGAATGTGCCAAAACGCTTTTTGCCTGAGTTCAGCCGAAGAATAAATGGTCGTCATTTTAATTACACTGATTAGAGTCCACTACAGTATGGGTTTTGAATCAGGAAAGCACAACGCCGCTAGGCCGTAAAGCGCTATCGCCAGGAAAATCAACACCGTAAAACCAAACTGCATTGCAATCAGGGTTGCCAGTATGGCGCTGATGACCGAGGCGCAGCCATTAATGCCCCAGGCCCAGGGTATCATCGCCGGGGTGGTTTGGCTGATTTTATCCAGCCCCATCGGAAACGGCATGCCCATACAAAAACCCAACGGCGCTATCAACATTATCGAAAGCAGGTAGCGGCTTAGACTCCCCGTTTGCAGCAAGAATCCGGTGATGGACTCAAAGCCCAGACTGTAACTGATACTGAGCAATGCAATGGCCGCCATCGGCAGCATAGACGCCGATTTTTCAGTGCTGCCGGATAGCTTTTTGGAGAAATAGCTGCCGGCGCCGGCCGTTAACAAAAAGGCACTCAACACCACGGTAATGGCATAAAGCGGATGGTGCAGAATCAGGATAAATTTCTGGATAAAGGCAATTTCAATAAACAAGAATGCCAAACCCAGGCAGGAAAAATACGCCAGAACGCGCAAATGACTGCCTGATTCCGGCTTGATGCCCAGCTTGCTTTTCCACAACCAAAGCGGCAGCGCAATCAGCAACAGACTGGCGAATATCGCCTGCAGCAGCGCCGCGATCAGCAATAAATAGCCGCTTTCCAGCAAGAAGGTTCCGCCGCTGTCCAGTAACGGCAAAATTTCAGGCAAGGTTCGCCATTTAAAAAAATGGAACAGGTAGGGCTGATCATCGGTCGCCGCTTCGATATTGAATTTGTAAGCATCAATAAATGCCCTGCTCTTATCGCCCAATAATGCCATGGCCGCCTGATACAGATAGGGCTGCTGCTGGATATTGAACTGATTGACTTCCGGCTCCGATATGCCGGGATAATAAACCGGATCAAAACTGCGTTCGTTGCAGAACTGTTTTAACCGGCTGATTTCATCAATCGATATAACCCCGTTTTTCACCATCAAGGTGCTGGTTTGCCAGCTGCGTATCATGATGATTCGTGATCCGGGTTGCCGGATATTGTCCCGTTTGAGCGCGTTAATAACCGTGGTCAATAATTTAACTTCATCGCGGGGCGGGATTTTAACCCAGCGGGTAAAGCTCAGATAACCGCCCGGGCTTACATGCTGCATATATTCCTGTATGCCCTGCTCGGTATAAAGATAATTCTCGGCCATCGAATAAAGACCCGCCGCCGATGCGCCGAAGGCATCCAGCAATGAAATATTGACCAGATCATAGTTTTCTTTCGTTGCCGTGAGGTAGCCACGGGCTTCACCAACGTGAAGATTAATATTGCCGCTGGAATAAATGCGGCCTGCAAAGTCGGCATATTTTTCCTTAACCAGATCGATGACTTGGGGATTCAGTTCAACAGCGTCGATGCGCTTAATGGCATGGTAGTTGGCCTGCAAAATATCGCTGCCGGTGCCTGCTCCGAGAATCAGGATGTCGGTTAATTGCTTTAAATGATAAGGCAACGCCGACGTGGTTTGATCCAGATAACTGATCGTTTCAGGGTTGCCGTTATAACGGGTGATTGCCGTCATATTGTCTGCGTCAGTAAAAACGGCCAGCTGCTCCGGCGGTTCTGTGGTGGCATTAAGACTCAGGCCGGGCGCATGGCGTAAAGGCGTAACCGCACTCTTCACCACACTGATCACGCCCAGCGGGCTGGAATACCGGTCAATGATTTTTGTACCGGGGACTCGCAGCAATTGGTTCTGGCTTTTATACGGAGAAACATTCAGCGTCGTCAAGGCTGTCAGCACTAAAACAACGGCAATCCCGATAATAAAAACCGACGAACTGAGCCATTGATTCGTACTGTCCCTCTGCCCACGAAAACCGCAATTTGACACCATCAGCGCCGCAACAACACCCGACATTGTCAGCACGGCTAATATTTTTTGCGGGAATACCAGAAACAGCAGCAAAATGACGCTTGCGCTGCCCACACCTGCCCCGAACAGATCGGCCGCATAGATGAACGATACCTGTTCCTTGTATTGATAAAAAGACAAGCCGACGACATTGGCTGCAAAGAAGAAAGGCAATGTCAGAATCAGGTAAATGCTGCACAAATACAGCAGTTGCACCGGCGTCCATAGAATCTCTGCCGGGTTGAAAGGGATTTGCTGGGCCAGCAGAAAACAGACTGGAGCTGAGAGGCTGAACAATAGCATATTAGCCATTATTGCAGACGGAAAACATTGCGTTAGCCGGTCGCAGTTCAGCGCCAGAAAAACCCCGCTGATGCCGTAGCCCAAAAGCGCCAGGCTGATAATCATATAGGCGAAATGATGCCACTGGATAATCGAAAACAGGCGCATCAACAAAATCTCGTACGCCAGTGCAGACGCCGAGATAATGGCGACAGCAGCCAAAAACAGAAGGTTTGGCTTAGTCGTCATCCTTTAATGCGCGCCGGTGAGCGGAACAAAACTTACCGGCAGAATTTGTCGCGTGGTTACTTTTCCATCAACATCTTTGGTCACCAAAACCAAATACTGCGTCATAAACTGTGCGCCCACCGGGATGATCATACGGCCGCCGGGCTTTAATTGTTTTATTAGCGGCGGAGGTATATGGCTTGCAACGGCGGTAACGACAATGCCGTCAAAAGGCGCTGCGGCTTCCCAGCCGTAATAACCATCGCCGATTCGGGTATGAACAGCATCATAACCGGCTCGTTTAAGGTTCTCTGCCGCCTGCCTACCCAGATCTTCGACAATTTCTATGGTGTACACACTGTCGGCAAGCTCGGCGAGAATAGCTGCCTGGTATCCCGAACCGGTGCCGACTTCCAGGACCCGGTCGGTTTTCTTCAGTTCAAGCAGATCGGTCATAACCGCGACGATATAAGGCTGGGAAATGGTCTGCCCGTAGCCAATCGGGAGGGGCCTGTTTTGATACGCATAGGGACGTTGGTCATCGGATACAAACTCGTGTCTCGGCACCTTGCGTATGGCGTCGAAAACCCGTTCATCCAGCGATTCCTGTTTCAGGAAATCGCGGGTTCTCTCCACATCGGCCTTGATGATGTCCACCAAGGCACGGCGTTGCTGCTGAAAATCATCTTCGGCTATGACATGACTGGAAAACAACAGCAAAATGAGACCGATAACAATAAGCCAAAAAATAAGATGCTTTAATCTTTTCATGCGGGCAACCTCCTGAATTTATAAAGCAAGAATCGGCTGTTGCATTGTTCCAAATCATGGTTGTCCCACTCACCGGATATTTTGTAACGCGGCAATTCGCTCTTCCAGCGGCGGATGGCTCATAAACAAGCTTTTCACATTACCGCCATTAATACCGAAGGCTGCCAACTGCCCGGGCAGGTCTTGCGGCTCATGTTCGCGTTGCAAGGCGCGAAGAGCGGCAATCATTTTGTCCCTTCCTGCCAAACTTGCACCTCCTGCGTCGGCTTTGAACTCCCGGTAACGGGAAAACCACATGACCAGCATAGTGGCAAGAAATCCCAAGGCAATTTGCGCAACCATCTGGACGATGAAATACCCCATACCATGATCCCGTTCGTTTTGAAGAATAACGCGATCAACGACATGGCCTATGATGGTGGCGAAAAAGTAAACAAATGTGTTTACCACGCCCTGCATCAAGGCCATCGTAACCATGTCCCCGTTTGCCACATGCGTGATTTCATGGCCGACAACCGCTTCAACTTCATCGGCATTCATGTTATGCAGCAAACCGGTACTGACCGCCACCAGCGCGCTGTTTCTGCTCATTCCGGTAGCAAAGGCGTTGGATTCAGGCGTCTGGAAAATGCCGACCTCAGGCATACCGATCCCCGCCTGCTTAGCCTGTTTAGCCACGATATTGAACAGCCATTGCTCGGTCTGGTTGTGCGGCATGTCTATTACCTGAACCCCCATAGCCTGTTTTGCAGACCATTTTGACATTGCCAGAGAAATGAATGAGCCGGTCATGCCAATCAAGGCTGACATGACTAAAAGGGCGTTAAGATCCAAATCCACGCCCTGGGCATCTAAAACGCCGCTTAAGCCAAAAAGGCTGAAGACAACGCTGATCACAATCATTATTGCGATATTGGTCGCTAGAAAAAGAAAAATACGCATCATAATTAAGCCTGCTATATCGAGTGAAACTGTCAAAAAGTGGCTAAATGAAATAGCTGTGAACTATTGAGATTGGAACTGTATAAGTATCCGGGATTCAATATAAAACGAACAACCACGAAGAACACGAAACTTTCAGTATTACTGGATTACTTATTTTTCTTCGTGTCCTTCGTACTCTCTAATGAAAACAAATCACAAGTAAAATTCCAACTATTTGACTTCGATGGTTTTACGTTTGCTTTTTTCTGTTTTGGGAATGGTTACTTTCAATATGCCGTCTTTAAACGATGCTTTTGCGTTATCACCGTCAACATTGTCGGGCAAGGACAATGTGCGCTGAAATTCTCCGCGCGTTATTTCGCGGCGAAAATATTTGCCTTTTTCCTCTTCCTTTTTTTCTTCCTTGGTGGAAGTACGGATGGTAATAGTCTGATTGCTGATGGACACATCCAGGTCTTCTTTTTTGACACCCGGCAATGCTGCATGAACCTCCACTTCCTTGTCATGATCGATAATATCAACTTTTGGCAACCCTCTTTCCAGGCTGCTTGTAGGAAAATTCCAATCCAGCAAACGAGGCCATCTGCGCGAAAGAAAGTCATCAAAAAAATGATCAAACTCATCAAATGAAATCAAATCACCAGCCGATGAACTAGGCATTAATTCCGAGCTTTTTTTTGTATCTTGTTTATTGGTTTTCATATCATTCTCCGTAATATTTAAATCAAGTACATCTATACACACATGGGGTTAGCGGGTTTTATTTGGTCCCTCTTCATTGCATAAACTCTCGCTCTCTGCCTCAAACCAGTCCTCAAGTTCATGGCCCGGCTCAAAACCTCTGCTTTCAGCTTTGTAATAGGCAATCTCGGCAATTCTGGTGTAACAATCAGGAAGATTCACCGGCAAACCGGATTCTTTAAGATTTAAGTTTATTTTTTTCTTAACTCTTGGAGCCGCTGCACACATATTCTCTACCTCGCCATTGCTGGTATTAAATCTCTTGCGTCGCGCATGAAAATAAAAGCACTACTATCATTCTATGTAGAAAGACGAGAGAAAAATATTAGTACAAATACCTATGACCCTCCGGCAGTGTAATTTAGCGCCGGCAGCTTTTTTTCAAGACTCTCCACGCCATCCATGAAACAAAATAAACTCTTTCCGTTCCCTGGAGTATAGTTAAATGTTAAAGGGGATGTCATAAACCGTTTATACTGCTTCCCTTTGTTTTTATACGCTTATCTTACCCTGCGCAGGAACTGGTTATGCCCACCCAACTCGAAGTACTGCTGGACAAAATGAAAGCCTTGGAAATCGAGCTGGTTGAGGAGTTACAAAAACAACAGGAAGAATTTTCTTATGAAATCCGCAAACGCCGAGTCTATTTTGAAGAAAACGTCATTATCCGGCATAAGGAATATGCCAAACAGTTATTCAGCTACATAACCGACGCCCCGCTAAAACACATAATCAGCACACCCTTCATCTGGATCTGCATTGTCCCTGTGGCATTAATGGATATAACTATCAGCCTGTATCAGGCAATCTGTTTCCCTCTTTACGGCATTCCCAAAGTAAAACGGCAGGACTATATTGTTTTCGACAGGCAATATCTCCATTACCTGAATCTTATAGAAAAGATTAATTGCGCCTATTGCAGTTACGTCAATGGCTTATTTGGTTATTTGCAGGAAATAGCCGGACGCACGGAACAATTCTGGTGTCCGATTAAACATGCCAGACGCATTAAAAGCTTGCACAGCCGCTATCAGAAATTCATCGATTATGGCGATGCTGAATCATATCGATCTAAAGTTGAAGTGGCCCGGCGTGACTTTAAAGATTTGTAATAAAAAACCGTACTGGTTCTCTCTGAACCCGCTTGACTTTAAGGGTAGATAATACTGGCTTGCGGGCCGAGATCGTCTTTCTCCTCGATATAGCGAATTTCATCGCCAACGGCTAACGAATCAAATCCTTCTCCTGCCACACTGTTCCGGTGAAAATAAATTTCACGACCGTCTGCCGACTCAATAAAACCATGATCTTTTTTGGGGAGCAACCGGACTACTGTTCCGGTACTTTGCAAATCATGCGTTTTAACATCGCCGCGCTGAACCCGTGCGTAGTCTTCCAGTTGTCTCGTCGCTGCGTCAAAGGCATCGCGTATAGCCACATAAATATCTTCATGGGCCTTTTTGTCATGATGTTCCCGGCTGATGACCAATTCTTTGCGCGGCGTGGTGATATCTATGCGGATATGGTACTGATTGCCCTGATGATGGTGTTGATGCTCGGCTTCCACCGCAACCCTGCAACCCATAATATGCGAGTGAAATCTATCCAGTTTACTTACTTTTTCACGAATCCTCGCCTCTACGGCTTCAGACTTTGGTATACCACGAAAAGTAATTTGTAATGGGATCTGCATGATTATTCACCTTTTTAGTAAGTATGAAAACGCAACATCAAATAACAATTAAATCTTCAGCTTGCGGGCCTTTTTTCCCCTGCGTCACATTGAACTGCACTTTTTGCCCATCAGTCAATGACTTAAAACCCGTGCTACTGATATTGCTGTAATGGACAAAAACATCGGGGCCTTTTTCCTGTTGGATGAAGCCAAAACCTTTTTCTGCATTAAACCATTTGACAATACCAGTATTAGTTTTTGTAGACATAATTAAAAATCCTTAATAATAAATTAAGCAACTCATTTCCAAAATCCATAAAAAAATTAATAAATTCCCTGTTCTTCCATTTGAAATATATCGTATTTCCAGCAACAGCAGTATTAGTACAAATACCTAGCACTCCACAAAAAAGACCCGCAATATTGAAGAAACAAATAAACTTTAACTGAATTAAAGTCGATAATAACAACCGATAAAAGTTTGCGGATTTAATTATGAGCAACACATCGATCAATAATAAAACGACTCCAAATTCAGACTCTACATTGATCAAAGCATTGTGTGAACCTGACATTTATGATCCTGAAGCAGCTTTTGTCAGCCTCGTTGAAACACATATTTCCTGGGTGCTGCTGACTGGCTTGTACGCTTACAAAATCAAAAAGCCTGTTAACTTCGGATTTGTTGATTTCTCTACGCTGGAGAAACGACAATTTTTCTGTAACGAAGAATTAAGGCTTAACCGGCGTTTGGCTGCCGACTTGTATCTTGAGGTGGTTCCGATAACAGGACAACCGGATCATCCCCAAATCGGCGGCACGGGTGAAGCTATCGAGTACGCCGTTAAGATGGCCCGGTTTCCCGCAGGGCAACTGCTTAGCGAACGCGCAAAACAAAGACAGCTGGGGGCAGATGAAATCGATCAGATTGTCCGCATTATCGCCGATTTTCATGAAATGATTGAAAACGCCAGCGAACAATCTCCTTATGGCGATAAGGAAAATATCAAACACTGGTTTGTTGAGAACTTTGACCATATTGAACCCTTGCTGGACGATGACCATCATAAACAGCAACTTCAAGCCATCCGGAACTGGGGCGATGACGAGTGGATTAAAAAGTCGGAGCTGATGCAACTCCGCAGGCAACAGGGCTATGTGCGCGAATGCCACGGCGATCTGCACCTGGGCAACATGACACTCATAAACGGCAAGGTAACCCTGTTTGATTGCATCGAGTTCAATCCAATGCTGCGCTGGATTGATGTCATCAGCGAAGTGGCTTTTCTGTTTATTGATCTGCTGCACTTTGGTTATGATCGCTACGCTCACCGGTTTCTTAATCACTATTTGCAACACACCGGCGATTATCAGGGATTGGCGTTATTTCGTTACTACCTGGTTTACCGTGCCCTGGTACGGGCCAAAGTTTCGCTGTTGCGCATGGCGCAGTCGCCTAATGATGATGTCGTTTGCAAACAGGTGCGTTCCGATTACACGGTTTTTGCGAATCTGGCCGAGCGTTATATCAAAGACACTCGACCGCTGCTGATCATTACGCACGGGTTTTCAGGCTCAGGCAAATCCACCCTGGCCGGTCAAATTGCTGAAGAAATCGGCGCACTGCAGATACGTTCGGATATAGAGCGTAAAAGACTGTTCGGCTATAGGGCGCAGGAACATACCGGCAGCGGCATTGACAGCGGACTGTATACGCTAGAAGCCGGACAAAAAACTTACCAGCGCCTTGCCGAACTTGCCAAAGCTTTGCTTGACGCCGGCTTCTCTGCAATCATTGATGCAACCTTTCTTAAATCGGAACAGCGCAGCATGTTCCAGCGGCTTGCAGACGAATGCGGCGCACAATTTTTTATAATTGATTTTCAAGCGTCTGATGAGGAATTATGCAGACGCATTCAGCAACGGCAAAATGACGCTTCGGAAGCGACGCTCGATGTGCTGCATCAGCAGCAGCAATCAGCGCAACCGCTGTCGCAGGAAGAACAAGCTCATGTAATAGCCATTGATACCGAGAGCGACAATGCCCTGGAACTACTAGTGCATAATTTTACCGCCAGGGATGGTGGGTATGCCGTAAGCCAGTAGGGAACTGGCACGGCGATCTACAGGGATGGAGTGTATGCCGCAAGCCGGTAGGGAACCGGCGCGGCAATCGCCAGGGATAGCGTATATTCCGTAAGCCAGCCGGGAGCTGACATCGCGAATACTCAGCTGCTTATTTTAATCAGGATCAGCCTAGAGCTTTACAAAACCATAATTGTCTTTATTCTACAAACCAAGTTATCCACGCAGAGCTTCTACCCTATGAAAAATACACCACTGGATCCTTCACAGCTTTATAAGCCTTGCAGCATCGAACAATTGAAATTCGACTCCACCGAAGAGCTTGAAGATATTGACATTACCGTTGGCCAGGAACGCGCCATGGAGGCTGTCAAATTCGGCATCCGCATTCATCAGAACGGTTACAACATTTTTGCAATGGCGCCTTCCGGCACCGGAAAATTGACCGCAATACGGCAATTGGTTGAGCACGAAGCCAGCCATCAGGACATCCCGGCAGACTGGTGTTACGTCAACAATTTTAACCAGCCTGCCAAACCAACCGCTATTAAACTGATGCCGGGGCAAGGCAAAGTTTTCCAGCAGGATATGGCGGAATTGATTGACGAACTGAGCGTCGCCATACCGGCCGCTTTTGATGGTGACGAATACCGTTCCAGAGCCGGAGAACTTGAAACCCAATCCCGCCAGCGGGAAATTAGTGAACTCAGCCAGTTACGGGATGAGGCCGCAAATGCGCACATTATTCTCATGGAAACCCCAACGGGTTACGCATTTTCACCGGCGAACGAAAATAACGAAGCGATTGAACCCGAGCAGTTTAATAAACTGGACAAGGATGAGCAGCATAAAATACAAAACACCATCTTTGAATTGCAGGAACGCCTGACAAAACTGCTGAAAAATTTCCCCGCCTGGCGCAAGGAAAGCAAACGCAAACTGCAAGCCCTTAACCGTGAAGTCGCTGAACTGGCCGTTAATCATACAATCGATGAACTGATCGAGAAATACGCCAAACAGGAAGCCATTCTTAATTATCTGAATGATGTCCAGCAAGATATTATCGAACACGTCCGGGATTTTATCCCGCGTAGCGAAAAAATAATCTCTTTTATGGAGTTTCCGCAGCAGGAACAGAATCCTTTTAAACGCTATTATGTCAACCTGATGGTTGATTTGAGCGACAAGAAATCCGCCCCGGTAATCCTCGAAGACCACCCGAATTACAGCAATCTCCTTGGCCGCATTGACCATCAGGCCTACATGGGTTCATTGGTCACCGATTTCACCATGATAAAGCCGGGCGCGCTGCACCGTGCCAACGGCGGCTATCTGATTGTCGATGCCCGTAAGCTCCTGATTCAGCCTTATGCCTGGGAAACCATTAAACGAGCCTTGCAGTCAGGTGAAATCCGCATTGAATCCCTGGAACGGGCGCTCAGCTTAATCAGCACGTCATCGCTGGAACCGGAACCCATACCGCTTGATTTAAAACTCATACTGGTCGGCGAACCGCTTATTTATTATTTATTAAGCGCGTATGACCCGGAGTTTCACGATCTCTTTAAAGTCGCCGCCGATTTTGATAACTCTGTTTCCAGAGAAGACAGCACCGCTGAATATGCCCGCTTACTGGCAACTATTGCCCGGCGCGAAAACTTGCGGCCACTGAGCCAAAATGCCGTCGCCAGAGTGATTGAACACAGTTCCAGAATGGTCGGCGATGCAGAGAAACTGCTAACCCATCTGCGCAGCATCAAAGACCTGTTAACCGAATCCAATTATTGGGCGCAGGATAACGGTCACACCCATATAGCTATCAGCGATGTACAACAAGCCATCGACCATAAAATTCGCCGGCTGGATAAAATCAGGGAAAAACTCTACGAGAATATTCACCGCGGCACCGTATTGATCGATACCGAAGGCAAGGTGACCGGCCAGGTCAACGGCCTTTCGGTGCTGCAACTGGGTGAATTCAGCTTTGGGCAGCCCTCCCGCATCACTGCAACAACCCGCCTGGGCAGCGGAAAAGTGGTCGATATCGAGCGCGAAATTGAGCTGGGCGGGCCGATTCATTCAAAAGGCGTATTGATATTATCGAGTTTTATCGCAGCCCGGTATTCCCGGAAATCGCCTTTCTCGATAGCCGCCAGCCTGGTATTCGAACAATCCTATGGACATATAGAAGGCGACAGCGCTTCTATGGCCGAACTTTGCGCCATTTTATCCTCCATTGCTCAAATTCCATTACGGCAGGACCTGGCTATCACGGGTTCAGTAAACCAGCTGGGGCATGTGCAACCGATAGGCGGCGTTAATGAAAAAATTGAAGGCTTCTTCGATATTTGCGCTAAAAAAGGCTTAACCGGCACGCAGGGCGTCATCATTCCTGCCACCAACATCAAGCATCTGATGCTGCGCTGGGATGTGGTGCATGCCGCCGAATCGGGTCAATTCAACATCTATGCCGTAACAACCGTTGATGAGGCGCTTGAACTGCTTACCGGCATGGATGCCGGCATCGCCAATGAGCAAGGCAGCTATCCGCCCGAATCGTTTAACGGTCAGGTCGAAGCCCAACTACTGCAATTTACGACGCTTAGAAAAGATTTCAACGCCAAACCCGATAACTGAAACCGCTATGCCTTATTGTCACTAAAGCCTTGTGCGTTCATTCATAAAGTTGCCAAGAGGAAATGATTCATGACAACACCGAGACATTTTCGACCTGATCTGGAACAAAAGCTGGACGGATTGGTGGACTTGGCAACCGATTGCAGCTTTTCCTGGGAACACGGCGCTGATGAAATATGGTGCAGGCTCGACGCCGAACTCTGGACACAGACCCGCAATCCCTGGCTGGTGCTACTGGAAGTTTCACGCTCCCGGCTGGAAGAACTGAGCAAAGACGAGGTTTTCTGTGAAAAGCTTCGTTCCATTGTTTCGATGCATCGTAAATCCTTGTCAGCGCAACGCTGGTTTCAACAAAAACAAAGCACCCGCCTGAACAAAATAGCCTATTTCAGTATGGAATTCGGCCTCAGCGAAGCCTTGCCTATCTATTCCGGCGGACTTGGCTTGCTTGCCGGCGACCACCTAAAAGCCGCAAATGATCTGGGGCTGCCATTGGTCGGGGTCGGACTGCTTTATCAAAACGGCTACTTCCGCCAGACTTTCGATGCCGAAGGCAATCAGATTGCCCTTTATCCATCCAGCAATACCAGTGATTTGCCGGTCAGCCCGGTACGGGGCGCCAATGGCGAATGGTTGCGGGTACGTCTGCAGACGCCTTCCAAATTATGGGTGCGCGTATGGCAGGCTAAAATCGGCCGCATCAAGCTCTATTTGCTCGACACCAACGACCCGATCAATCACCCTTTAGACCGTTGCATCACCACCGAGTTATACGGCGGCGGATCGGAACACCGCCTGTCCCAGGAAATTCTGCTCGGCATCGGCGGCTGGCGTGTTCTGCAAGCCTTAGGCATCAATCCTGATATTTGCCATCTTAACGAAGGCCATGCCGCGTTACTGGTTCTGGAACGCGCCAGGGATCTGATGCGCGAAAAGAGCATTAATTTCGCTACTGCATTAACGGTAACCCGCGCCGGTAATCTGTTCACCACACATACTCCGGTCGAAGCGGGTTTTGACCGCTTTAGCCCGGAGTTGATCACTAACCGTTTAAGCCTTTATGCGAAAGAACTGGGTATTGATATTAATACCTTGCTGAACCTGGGCAGGAGTCCTGATGACAACAATAATCAGTCCACTCCTTTTAACATGGCCTACCTTGCCATACACGGCAGCGCTGCGGTCAACGGCGTCAGCCGCTTGCACGCACGGGTCAGCCGCAATATTTTCACCCCCCTGTTTCCCAGCTGGTCAAAATATGAAGTGCCGGTCACGCATGTAACCAATGGCGTCCATGTGCCTGCCTGGGACTCTATGGAAGCCGATGAACTGTGGACTAATCTCTGCGGCAAGGATCGCTGGTTTTGTGATCCGGAAGTGGTGTCTGAAAAGTTCCAGCAGGTAGAGGACCAGGACTTATGGCATTTGCGCGCCAAAAACCGGACCCGGCTGGTGCAATATGTCAGGGATGAATATGCCAGGGAACTTAACGTGCATGGCAATCTGTCAGAAAGCGAACTGGAAAATCTGGTGCTGCGCCTGTTTGACCCTAACGTGATGACTATCGGTTTCGCCCGGCGTTTTGCCGCTTACAAACGGCCCAATCTGCTGCTAACCGATCCTGACAGGCTGGCCCGGCTGTTAACCAATACCATTAAACCGGTGCAACTGGTCATATCGGGCAAAGCGCATCCAGCAGATTGGCAGGGACAGCAGTTGATAAAAGCCTGGCATCAGTTCATGCGGCGCCCGGAAATTCGCGAACGCGCCATATTCATAAGCGATTACGACATGATCACCGCAGAGTATATGGTGCAAGGGGTCGATTTGTGGATCAACACACCGCGCCGCCCCTGGGAAGCCTGCGGCACCAGCGGCATGAAGATATTGGTCAACGGCGGGCTGAACCTGTCGGAACTGGATGGCTGGTGGGCCGAAGCCTATCGGCCTGAAGTCGGCTGGGCGCTCAATGGCATGGAATCGGAACAAAACGACAAAGAGCAGACGAAAATGCTGTTTTGCTTGCTGGAAAACGAAATTGTGCCTGCATTTTATGACCGTAATAACTCAGGAATTCCCCAGTACTGGATCTCTAAGATGCGCGAAAGCATGACCGCCTTAACGCCCTATTTTTCAGCCAACCGGATGGTACGCGAATACACTGAGCGCTTCTACCTGCCCTTAGCGGATAAATATCATCACCGTACCGCAAACAATGCCGAACTGGGCCGCTCACTGGCTAAGTGGCTGGCGCGCCTGGATGACCTGTGGTCCAAGATTCATGTCATGCATGTCGAGATAGAGGCGCGGGATACCATGCATTTTTTCAGCCTGCAGATTTATCTGGGTGACTTAACCGCTCAGGATGTCAGTGTTGAAGTTTTCTCAGAACCTAGCCAAAGCGATGCGAACAATGTGCATGAAATGCACATTGATTATCCGATTCCGGGTACGGTCAACGGTTTTGTCTACAGCATCACCATTCCTGCAACCCGGCCGATTTCAGACTACACGCCCAGAATCAAACCACACCATCCCGACTGCATTATTCCTTTGGAAACCCAACACATTTTATGGGTGCAATATACAGATTGAGAACAACGAAAATCAGCCCGGCAATAACCCTGCACTACCTGCTCTCAAGCAGCCCTGTAATTTCCTTCCTGTCCAAGTAGTGAAACCACTTCTTCACAGCTAATAATGTTTTTATTGCTGCCGAGAATATAGTTAGCCAGTCTGGTAATTGCTGCCCAGTTTGCCTGATCATTTATGAAGTTAAACGCTACGGCAAACAACTCATCCAGTTTTTTGCTCCGCTGTTCCCTGCAGGTAGAGAAGCTTTGCAGATATTCATTGATCAATGCAAGATCGGAACTGCCGCCATAATTTTTCAATGCTTTCAGGTTAACTAATTGATGATTAAACAGCTCATCATCAATGTCCGCGACATGCTTGGCTTCTGCCAGTGGGCCGATAAGCAGATTAACAATATCCGTCTCAAAAGCGATTATATAATCTTTTATCGGATGTGCCATTGCATCATCATTATGGTCTATAGTTTTATGCACTAAAGCATCGACAGAGGGGGGTAGCAATTCAATCAAACGCCCTCCTTCCACTCTTGCAATACAATTATCATGCGTCGCTTGATAAACCATTAAATCTTCTTCAGACTTGCCGTTTAAATCCTTAAGCATAATTTGAAAAAAAACCGGAGGAAGATTCCTGGCTTTGTTGTTTAAATAAATAGCCATCGCATGCCCTGCTTCATGAAAAGCAATACGTTGCTTATATTCTATTAGTTTATCCTGACTGGGACTCTCAATTATCTTGTTACGTTTCATATCGAATACCATAGTATTAAATCAACAAAAATTGCGGTTTGAAAAATTACTCAACTTCTTGAAACCAGTAAAAACACTGATTTCTGACCTCGCGTTCGGCTTCAAGCCAGTCCTCCATTTCATGACCGGCGATAAAGCCTCTTTTTTCAGCTTTAAAATAAGCGCGTTCTGTGACCATTTCCCGAAATTTGTCCGGGTCAATGGGTACGGTATGAGGGGGAATTATTGGGTTAAAGCCGGCTTGCATTTCTTTTCCCCACGTGTCCAAAGAAAACATTCTTGGTGCATTCTATAGTACAAAAAGATGGGGAAACAATGCGTATAAACACCTAGCCACTCTAACATTAAAAGTTAGCTGGAAGCCGCTGTTTTCAAAGAAAACTTGTTTTTGACATCTCATGCAGTCGCTGTTCGCCACCCAAGCCGGAGTGACTCGTATCATCCCAATAACTTGATGCAATAAAAGGAAAGTCTAAATTTTACTACGCTACCATTTCAATTTTATGACGAATAGCGTAAGTAGTATTACCTATGTATTCTTACTTATTAATATCGTATATTGTCAACTGAAGGGATAAACAGGATAAATCATGAAAATAACAGTCATTATTCCAAAACCCTACGGAACCAATAACCGTCATGAGCAAGCAAACGGCTGACAATAAGGCTATTGAAATGCTCCGTAACAAGGCGGAGATATTACTGCCTAACTACAGCAACGATGCCCGAAAAAAAGCAACAAAAATGCTTGGCCTGTCAGGAACCGATATTTCGCGCCTCTCCAGTGCGGACATACAAAAATTGCTGTTTGAATTCCAGCGCTATCACATAGAGCTCGAACTACAGAACGGAGAACTCAACAGAACGCATCAGGAACTCAGTGCATCCCGTGATGAATACGAGCAACTCTATGACTTATCGCCTGTAAGCTATCTGACTCTAAATAAAGAAGGCGTTATCCAAAAAACCAATGCTGCTGCCACGCACCTGTTTGGCCATTCCAAAGAAAATCTTATCGGCAAGAAACTGGGGGAATTCATTCATCCTTTAGATCAGGATAATTATTATTCTTTCATCAAGGATTCTTTAACAACGCCAACCGATCAAACCTTGAACATCAAACTCAACAGCTTCAGTAACGCATCCGCTTACCTGAACTGTCACGGCCTTAACCTTTGCGGTTGCTCGCTACAATTCTGCAGGCACAACAACACATCCACGCATGTAGAATGCCGAGGGCTTGCCAGTTATAACAATAAAAATGAACTGCAAATCCATTTAACAATTAGTGATATTACCGAAGGTAAACAAGCGCAAGAAACCATGCTCTGCCTCAATGAGAAACTGGAGGAGAAAATTCATAAACAGACCAGTGAGCTTGTAGAAAGCAATCTGAGCTTAAAGAAAAAAGTTGAAGAACTCAAATATTCCAAGCATCAATTGCGGGAACGGGAAGCAAAGCTCAACTCCATTTTCAATGCTTCAATAGAAGGCATTATCACCATTGATACGGCTGGCAACATAATATCGGTTAATGCCGCAGTAGAAACAATTTTTGGCTATCGGGTAGAAGACCTGATAGGCAGTAGCATTAATAAACTCATGCCATTACCGCTGAGGAACAAAACCCGGCGCAATTTGAAAGATTATCTGCAAGCCTACATGCCAAAAAATATTGGTCAAATTAACGAGGTTGAGGGAATACGCAAAGATGGTTCTTCTGTGCCTCTGGATTTATCCATAGCGAAATTCTCAATAGATAAAACGACCTATTTCACCGGTATTGTACGCGATGTGAGTTTGCGTAAACACCAGGAACAACTCGATAAAGAGCACCTGGACGAACTCGCCCATGTCACCCGCCTTGGACTAATGGGCGAAATGGCATCAGGCATTGCTCATGAAGTTAATCAACCGCTGACTGCTATTGCCAACTATACTCAAGCTTGTCTAAACTTTATCCGGGGTGAAAATCCTGATCTGGAGCAACTCGATGAAATCCTGTTCAAAACGCACCAGCAAACGCTAAGAGCCGGTCAGATAATTCACCGCTTGAGAGATTTTGTTAAATCCAAAAAAATACATCGCACAACCGCTGACATTAATACCCTAATCCATGACGCTATCAGTCTATGTAATGCAGAATTTAGACCCAACAACATAAGGCTAAGACTTGAACTGGCAAAAAACCTTCCTGCTGTCTATGTCGATAATGTACAAATAGAACAGGTCATCATAAACCTGATCAAAAACAGCATTGACGCCTTAAAGAATCTGCCGCAAAAAACACAGCGACACTTAGCTATCCAGACTCAACTGAATGATGACAATGACATAGAAATCAGAGTAAAAGACAACGGCCCAGGAATTGATGAAGCTCAACAACAAAAAATTTTAACGCCTTTTTACACAACAAAATCAGACGGCATGGGAATGGGATTGGTCATCAGCCGCTCACTTGTTGAAGCCCATGATGGTGTTTTGTATTTCAACAGCAAACCGGAAAATGGCACCACTTTTTATTTTACTTTGCCGACAGGGAGAAAATTCAATGCAAATTAATACCCCCCCTTCTACTTTAGTCTATCTGATTGACGATGAGTTCGCGGTACGGGACTCGCTAACTTTTCTGATTGAATCAACCGGACAAGCTGTCAGGAGTTTTGAATCCGCTAATGATTTTTTAAATGACTATAGCCATGAACAACCTAGCTGCCTGATTCTGGATGTTAGAATGCCTTCAATGAGCGGACTTGAATTGCAGGAAGAATTATCGAACAGAGAAATCAGCATCCCCATCATATTTATCAGCGGCCACGCCGATATTTCCGATTCTGCAAAAGCATTCAGAGCCGGCGCCATCGATTTCCTGGAAAAACCGTTTGATAACGAAATATTATTGAAACGAATCGAAGAAGCCATTCAAAAGGACATTGAAACCAAGGAACATCTCATTAAAAAACGCCAGATACAGCAACGTCTTGATCATTTAACAGCCCGGGAAAAAGAAGTGCTGTCCCTGATCGTTAGCAGCTACTCCAACAAAGAAGCAGCAATGAAACTGAACATCAGCAATCGCACCATAGACGTGCACAGAGCCCATATCATGGAAAAAATGCGCGCTGAAAATCTTGCCGAGCTGATGATGATGGTAATGCCTTTTGAAATTGTTCCGCATGGTGTAGAGGTAAGCGACTGATCGCATGTGTTATGAAATTCAAATAATCTAGCCAGCGATAGCAGCGCTCCGTATAAATACCTAAGTAATAACACCAATTACCTTGCTAACAAAAATCGTCTATCATTTGCAATATACTTCATCAAAAGCGAGAGCTAATTTTTATGTAGTTTCCAATGAAGCGCTTTTTTCAATGATGCGCATTTCTACTACATAAAATAAATCGTGGAATTGAATATGACTGCAGACTTTCGAATTGTACTGATTAGTGATGAACGATATTACCTGAGCTTGTTGAAGGAGTATTGTCATGCACGTAATTACGAGATTTCACAAATAGCCGCCGACACTGAATCCATTAATAAAATGATTGCGATGCAGCCGGATATGATTATTCTGATGCTGCCTTCACTAAAAACAAGTGACTTGGAATTAATCAGGGAAATACGAATCAAACATGTAATCCCTGTCTGCTGTTTGCGTAAGATCAATAATGCTTCCGAATTGGACCGGAAAATAGAATCCTGGATTGATGTCTTTTTAGATGATCCGCTTGATATTAGACAGCTCGATAACTTCATGCACAGCAGATTTAGCCACCATGACTACTTTGTTCAAGAAAAAAGAAGCAAGGAAAGACGTGCCGTTAATGACCGCAGACTCTCATTGCGCCAAAAGCCGAAACAATTATCTGACAAGGTGGGGCCAACTTCGAAATGCAGTCCCGGTATTCATACGGTTTCTCGTAATAGCTCAGCAAAAAATACCGTATAAGATGTTTACAGTTATGTCTTTTTAAAAGTGTCCATCAGGTTAAATTCCGCTAAAAACGCAGCCTCATCTATCACCTTAACCCCTAAAGATTCGGCATTGGCCAGTTTGGAACCGGCCTCCTCCCCTGCAACAACACAGGTGGTTTTTTTAGAAACCGAACCGGCTACTTTGGCGCCAAGACTTTCAAGAAAAGCCTTGGCTTCGCTACGCGACATATGCTGTAGCGTGCCAGTCAGAACCCAGGTTTGGCCGGCTAGAATTTGTTCAGTGGCCTCAGCACCTTCTTCATCCGGCCAGACAACACCCGCATCGATAATTCTATCAACAATCACCTGATTGTTGGCATCACTAAAAAAATCGACGACATTCTTAGCCATCACCGGGCCAATATCAGGCACTTGCATCAGTTTTTCAAAAGAAGCAGTCCTAATGGCTTTCAAAGTTTTAAAATACTTGGCGATATTTTTTGCGCCCTCTTCCCCCACCTCATGAATGCCCAGTGCGCCCAAAAATGTGCCCAGTCTTGTGTTCTTTGACGCTTCAATGGAGTCAATCACGTTTTGCGCGCTTTTTTCGCCATGTCCTTCCAGGGATTCAATATCGCTGACTTCGAGGCTGTAAATATCCGCAATCGTTCTAATAATGCCTTGGCTGTAGAGCAGCTCAATCAGCTTGGTGCCCAGATTGGTGATATTCATGAATTTGCGCGAGGCATAATGCCTGATGCGCTCAGCGCCTTGCGCCGCGCAAATCAATCCTCCCGTGCAACGGTAAGCCGCCTGGCCTTCGGTTCTTTCGACTGCGGAGCCGCAAACCGGGCAGCGATCCGGCATGACTATCAGTTTCCTGACTTTGCCCTGTTCCACAACCCTGAAAACCTTGGGAATAACGTCCCCTGCCCTCTGGATTTCCACGCTGTCGCCGATGCACAGCCCCAGGCGTTCGATTTCATCCATATTATGCAGCGTCGCATTGCTTACCGTTACGCCGCCGACAAATACAGGCTCCAGTCTTGCCACCGGCGTTAACACGCCCGTGCGTCCGACCTGAAAATCAACATCGACAAGCCGGGTCGCTACATTTTGCGCGGGGAATTTTCTGGCAACCGCCCATTTCGGTGACCGGGCAATAAAGCCTAATGTTTGCTGCAACACCAAAGAATCTATCTTGTAGACGATGCCGTCAATTTCCATGGGCATGGAGTCGCGGGCCTGCTCCAGAATCTGATAATTCTTCTCAAATTCATCAAGACCGCCGGGGAAAGCGTAACAATGCAGGTTTTTCCGAAATCCCATCGTCGCCAAGTAATCAATAATCTCTGAATGCAGGCTAAAGTCGCGCTCACCTTCATACGCGCCGATTCCATAGGGGATAAATTGCAGGTCGCGCTCTGCCGCAATTTTGGGGTTCATTTGCCTGACTGTTCCGGCCGCGGCGTTTCTCGGGTTAACAAAGACTTTGCTGTCATGTTGTTGCGCCAGCCGGTTAAGCTTCTCAAATGCCGCTTTGGGCATGAAAACTTCGCCACGCACCTCCAATGTTTTCGGCGGCTGGTGGTCGCAGGTCAGTTTGATAGGGACTGATTTGATGGTTTTAATGTTATGAGAAACATCCTCGCCCACCTGCCCGTCGCCGCGCGTCGCGGCATAGCTGAAAATGCCGTTATCATAATGAATGGAAATCGCCAGCCCATCGAGCTTAGGTTCGCTGAAGATGGAAAGCGATGAGGGCTCTACATCCAGCTCTTTGGCCGCTTTCTCGAAAAAAGCATAGGTTTCTTCAATAGAGAACGCATTAGCCAGGGAGAGCATTTTAACTTTGTGCGTTATCTTGCGGAATTCATCTATCGGCTTGCCTCCAACCCGCTGGGAAGGCGAATCCGGAGCGATTAATTCAGGATTTGCCGCCTCCATCTCCAGCAATTTCCTGAAAGCCTGATCGTATTCGGCATCTGGAACTGTGGGATTGTCGAGAACATAATACTCATGATCCCATTGATTGATTTTAGCAACGAGTTCGTGATACGAATCCTGCATATTGGTTCCCGGATTTGGACAAGTGACTAAACAGGAATGGCGTTAGTGCTTTTTTTGAGGGTCTACAGAGTGTCGATGTACAAAGCGAAACGATATTCCGCTTTGTACATCCGTGTTATTACAAACTCTGCCGAATTGCCTGAATAGTTGCCTCAGTCAGCGGCTGTCTTCTGTGATCAAGCACCACGCCGTCCACTTGCGCAGCTACCGCTGTAATTGTTTCTATGTAGTCGTCAAACACAGTTTGAGCATCGTCCAGTTCGCCGGGCTGCATAAAGAACACGACCCCCGGACAATAAAAATCTTCCAGATCCTTATCCGGAAAAGTACCCGGCTCAACCATGCAGGCTACACCGAAATCGACCAATCGGTTTTGATCAAGACGTTCAAATATTTTCAAATTGCCATATACAAGCCCGGCGTCCTCCAGAGCTTCAACCAGATCGGCGCCGTTAAAATCTTCGTCGGCTTTGGTAATGATGCTGAACTGAATAATGGCCGGCGTGGCAAACCGTGGTTCCGGTTCACTGTCCTCATCCTCTTCAAAATAATCATCTTCCTGATCACCGTCGTCAAAATATCTATCTTCCTGATCATGAGTATGAAGACCCGCACCGTATCTATTTGACTTATCGTGAACAGGGGGAGTGTGCTTAACGGGAACATCATCGACCGGGACATCAAAATCGCTTCTGGCCGAACCCAGGGGCACAATCTCAAAGTCATCGTCACCCATCATTACGTCATCATCATCGTAATGATGAGAATCAAGGTCGTCATACAAATCCATGCTTCGCGCTTTCTTATCTTTTAAGTAAGCCATGATTAACATGCCAACGATCACAACCAGACCGGTTGCGATGATTACAATTCTTAATATTTCTTTATCCATTAGACTTCCGCCAGACTGACTGCTTCTTCAATATCGACTGCGACCATCCGGGACACTCCCGGTTCTTTCATAGTAACACCTGCCAGTTGTTTTGCAATTTCCATAGTGACCTTGTTATGAGAAATATATAAAAACTGAACAGATGCCGACATTTCTTCAACCATTTTTGAAAACCGTCCAACATTTGCGTCATCCAGTGGCGCATCAACCTCGTCCAAGAGGCAGAAAGGCGCAGGGTTGAGTTCAAAAATTGAAAACACCAGCGCAACTGCCGTTAACGCCTTCTCTCCGCCTGACAGCAGGTGAATGGAGCTGTTCCTTTTGCCGGGAGGTCTGGCGATAATATTCACGCCGGATTCCAGAAGATCCTGTTCGGTCAATTCCAGATAGGCATGACCGCCCCCGAATAATTTCGGGAACTTTTCCTGCAAGCCGGAGTTTATTTTATCGAATGTTTCCTTAAAACGCAGCCGGCTTTCCTTATCTATTTTACTGATCGCCTGATCCAGCGTTTGCAACGCCTCCATCAGGTCGGCATGCTGCTCATTGAGGAAACTCATGCGCTCGGACTGCGCCTTGTATTCTTCTATGGCGGTCAGGTTAATGGTGCCCAAGCGTTCAATCTGCCCCGCCAGATCATCGACTTTCCGCTTCCAGCCTTGCTCTTCGGCCTGTTCCGGCAGGTTATTCAAAACCTGTTCAGCATCCGCATCGATTTCTTTAAGCTGCTCGTTGACGGTCTGCTGGCGAACCTTGCTTTCCTGCAACTCAAAACGGATTTTATCCAGCGCCTCTTTTTGCTTTTCCAGCGCTCTTTGCGTCCGGTTATGCTCTTCGGAAAGCTGCGTTATCTGCGCTTCAATTTCTTCCTGAGCATGGCGCTGCTTTTTTAAGTCAGCTTCCAGTTGATCCTTGTTTGTATACAGTTGCGCCAGCTGCTTTTTTTCCTCATCCATCGGCGAGAGGGTTTGTTGCAGTTTTTTCTCCAGCTCCGCGATACGTTCAACCGACTGCTGATGCTGCAACTGCAACCTGTCCAGCTGCTTGCCGGTCAAGGCTTGCGAGGAGCTTAGCGATTCGATCTGCGCCTTGATGCTGTAAACCTGCTGTCTGGCTTCATTAACGGAGTGATCGGCATTGTGTTGCTGGGACTGCAACTCCTGGCTCAACGCTTCCAGACTCTGCTTTTTTTGCTCCTGCTGCGCCATGACCTGCTCGGCCTCTTCCTGCAACAACCGGAACTCGGCGATCATCTCAATGTTATCTGCCGTCTCGCGGGTCATGTCTTCGATTTCATTGCTGATCTGGCTCATGCGCCGTTGCTGCTGCTCCAGCCGGGCGGAATGCGCACTAAACTCAGCGCTTTTCGCCGACAGCTCGGCACCCAGAATATTATGCTGCTGCTGGATGGTCTCGCGACTGACTTCGGCGTTTTTCAAATCCGTTTCGACAGCCTCCAGCTGGTCTTCGAAAGCGGCAATCTCAACCTGCAAATCTTCCTGCCGCTGCTTCAACAGGCGCAATTCCTTCTCGCGCTGCAACACGCCGGTTTTGCTGTCTTTGGCGCGGATGATTTTTATCCAGCCTGACCCAAACCAGGTGCCGTCAGGGGTAATGATCGACTCATGCGATTTTAGCTGCTTTGACAAGGCTCTAGCTTTTTCAACATCATCGGCGCAATAAACGCCTGACAGCAAATCGCTTAAATCCCACGGCGACTTTACTTTATCCAGCAGGCTCACGTTGGCCGCATTAGCGCTGCCATGAGCCGATGCCTTGGCTTTGGTCTCAAGCAGCGTCAACGATTCATCAGTCAAGCGCTGCAGGCCCGGAATAATCTGGTCAGCGCTTTCAATGCAGATCGCTTCCAGGTAGCTGCCCAATACCGTCTCAACGGCGACATCCCAGCCCGCTTCCACTTCCAGGAACTCAGCCAGGCGCTGTTTGTTATCCAGCGACACAGACTCCAGCCATGCGCTCAGGTGTTTATTGTCTTTACCCATGGCATGCTGCTGCAACAGTTCCAGCGACGTGATTTTCCCTTTTACGCTTTGCAGCTCCGAACGGCGCGTATGCAGTTCATCGTGGAAATGCTTGACCTGCTGGCGCTGCTCGCGGATATTCTGGTGAATTGCTTCAAGTTGTTTATGCAGATCGGCGCGCTGCGTTTCAATGAGTTCGATGCCGGTATCCAGCCTTTCGATCTCTATTTGCAACTGGCTGGACGAGAGTTCGGCGCGTTCGGCATTCAACTTGTCCATGCGGGCCTGCAACTGCTGGTTCTGGTTTTCCATCTGCACGGTTTTAACCCGCTGCACTTCGAGCTGCTCTTTGTACTTTGCGCTTTCAGTCCGGTATGCTTCCCACTGCTCCTGCCAGGAGCTTCTTTTTTGCTGCGACTCCTGCTGGGTCTGCAAAACCTCTTCCTGTCTTTCCTGCGCGATCACCAAGGCTTCTTCGGCTTCAAGCAGCGCCTGTTTAATTTCTTCAAGCTGCTGCACGTCGGCTTCCAGCTCTTTTAAAGACTGGTCGGCCTGCTGGCGCAAGCGATTGATTTCGACCACCGTTTGCTCATGCGTGCTTTCGCTGTGCTTGATGGTCTGCTCAAGGCCGCTGACTTCCGCGACAACTTGGTAATACGCGCCTTGCGAGTTTGTGGTGTGCTCTTGCTGGGTTTTATGCTCAGCGCGTTTTGCTTCTATGCTGGCGTCGATGTCGCGCAGCTGCACAAACAGACGGTTATGTTCGACGGCCACTTCCTGCAATTTTTCGTCCAGCTGTTGCGCGGCCTGATGATAGGTATTCCAGCGCATCGCCAGCAGTTCCAGCTTGTATTGGCGCTCTTCCTTCTTAAGCTCGGTATATTTTTCGGCTTTTTCCGATTGCTTTTGCAGATGCTTGATTTGCTTTTCAACTTCATCGCGCAAATCATTAAGCCGTTCCAGGTTTTCCCGAGTGTGGCGCATGCGGGTTTCGGTTTCACTGCGCCGCTCCTTGTATTTGGAGATACCCGCCGCTTCTTCGATATGGATTCTTAAATCTTCCGGCTTGGCCTCAACCATGCGGGATATGGTGCCCTGCTCAATGATGGCGTAACTTCTTGAGCCCAGACCCGTACCCAAGAATATGTCGGTGATGTCCTTACGGCGGCAACGCGCGCCATTGAGCATAAACAAAGACGTGCCGTCACGGCTGACTTGCCGTTTAATGGCGATGGTGTTGTATTGGGAATATTCGCCGCCCAGCTTGCCTTCGCTGTTATCAAAAACCAGCTCGACCGAAGCCGTGCTCACCGGTTTGCGGCCGGACGAGCCGTTAAAGATAACGTCAGCCATGCTGCCGCCGCGCAGGTGTTTGGCGGAGCTCTCGCCCATTACCCAGCGCACGGCGTCAATAATGTTGGATTTGCCGCAACCATTGGGTCCGACAATTGCCGTCAAATTGCCGGTAATTGGGATTACCGTCTGATCCACAAAGGATTTAAAACCCGAAAGCTTGATTTTTTCCAGTTTCATTACTGGTATAATATCCTTGCAGTTGAATTAAAATAGCTTGGTATTATTAACGATATTGAGCCGAGTTTCGACTTTTTATTACACCTCTCTTTTTATATACGCCAAAAATGACTACACAACCAAGCAAAGATCTGGAAACCTTCGACAACCCAAAACCGGGCCGTGACTATACGATCCGCATCGACGTCCCTGAGTTCACCTGCCTGTGCCCAAAAACAGGCCAGCCGGATTTTGCCACCATCCAGATCGAATACATACCCGGAGCGCTGTGCGTGGAACTCAAGGCGCTCAAACTGTACATGTGGGCATTCCGCGATCAAGGCGCATTCCATGAAGCAGTCACCAATGAAATCCTCGACGACCTCGTCAAAGCCATAGCGCCCAATTTCATGCGCATCCGCGCCGAGTTTAACGTGCGCGGCGGCATCTACACCACAGTGGTCGTGGAACACAAAAACCCGAATTGGCAGGCGCCGGAACTGGTCACTCTGCCATAATGAACCATGTCTAAGACCTACTACACCACCGATCTTGCCGTCGCCTTAAAATACGACGGCAAAAATGCGCCTAAGGTTACCGCCAAGGGCACAGGTCTTACCGCAGAACAAATTCTCGCAATCGCCGAAGAACACGGAATACCGCTGCAAACCGAGCCGGAACTGGCAAGGATTCTGGCTCAAATTCCGTTAGGCGATGAAATCCCCAATGAACTCTACGTCGCCGTCGCGGAAGTCATCGCCTTTGCGTATTTCCTGAGCGGCAAAACACCCGACAATTACAAGCCATGAACTTTAAAGAAGCCCTGACCACCCTGCCCCAATACGTTCTGCCTCATCATGCCCTGTCCCAAATGATGAGCAAACTGACCCACTGCGAAAACAAAGCCTGGAAAAACCTGTTTATCAAGCAGATCATCAAACATTACGGTGTCAACATGGATGAGGCGCTGGAGCAGGACATCAACGCCTACAAAAGCTTTAACGACTTCTTCACCCGCGAACTAAAACCCGGCGTCAGACCGCTCAGCACGGAAAGAAACGCCATCGTCTGCCCTGCCGATGGCGCGGTCAGCCAGGCAGGCGACATTACCGACGGCAAAATCTTCCAGGCCAAAGGCAAAAGCTTTACCGCGGTTGACTTGCTGGGCGGCGATGCGGCTCGCGCCGAGCCTTTTAATAACGGCGTATTCACCACCATCTACCTGTCGCCCAAAGACTATCATCGCCTGCACATGCCGCTGACCGGCACCTTGAGGGAAATGGTGCACATTCCCGGCCGCCTGTTCAGCGTGAACACCAGAACCACCAATTCCGTTCCGGGACTGTTCGCCAGAAACGAGCGCGTTTGCTGTATGTTCGACACCGAAGCAGGCCCCATGGCCTTGATACTGGTCGGCGCCATCTTCGTGTCCAGCGTGGAAACCGTCTGGCACAGCGTGGTCACGCCGCCGAGCATCAGCGCAGTAAAAAGCTGGCAGTATCAGGACAACGCGCCCACGCTGAAAATCGGCGAAGAAATGGGGCGTTTTAATATGGGCTCTACCATTATTGTCTTGTTCGGCAAGGACAAGGCAAAGTGGGATGCCGAGTTTAAAGCGGAAAAGACGGTTAAGTTGGGCGAGTTGATTGGCAGGGTTGTTGGTTAACCCCGTAGGCCGGAATAAGCTGGTTCGAGCGACAGCGAAAACCGGCGTTTCCGGCAAACCATTGCCCGACCAGCCGGAAACGCCCACCCTGCGCTATGCTTGGATGGTCTTATTCCGGCCTACCTGCTGGTGAACAGAACCGACTTAATTCATTCTTATATTTACAAAAGTTATGATAGAGTCCGTTTCGTCATGTAACTATTTAAGTATGCTTATTTATATCTAGGCAGTTGCTGACCTAATAAAAATAACTACAACGAGGTTACACTGCATGAAACTATTAAAAAGCACTTTCGTAGCTGCTACTTTGGCACTTTCTTTAGGTTTTTTTTCAACTGCTGCTAATGCCGTCTGTCTGGGCATGGCCTGTATGTATAACAAAATGACGCCTATGGAAGGCATAGATGCGACTATGGGTCAGATTACTGAAACATTGAAAGCTATCAGCGCCAAAGCGGGTAATGATGTCATTATCGAGGACATCAAAGACGCATTGAAATTAAGCAAAGAAATCAATGCGAATGACAAACTTGACCGTAACCGTAACCGTGCCAATGACTCTTTGAAAAAAGCCCGTGAATCCGTAAAAGGTGGAGATATGGTTGCAGCAACAGAGCACCTGAAAGAAGCTGAGAAACGTTTTTCAGACCTTAAGGGCATGATCGACTTAACTCAAGCCGACAGGGTATCGCAACAGACCAACCTGCTAAACCGTATCATGGACACGCCCGATCCCGCAGCTGGCGCCCGTAAATAATACAGCCCTGTAGGCCGGAATAAACCGGTTTGAGCGACAGCGAAAACCGGCGTTTCCGGCACACCACTGCCCAAATTTGCCGGAAACGCCCCTCCTGCGCTATGCTTGGATGGTCTTATTCAGGCCTACCTGCCGTATCTACAATGTTGGGGACTGTCCATGAGCGATTATCGGCGCTTGTATATTCCCGGCGGAACATATTTCTTTACTTTGGTAACTTACCGCCGCCAACCGATCTTCGCTAATAGCGAACGGGTGGAACAACTTCGCCAATCTTTTCGTAAGGTAAAAGCAAAGCGCCCTTTTGACCTGTTGGCAGCGGTAGTTTTGCCGGATCATCTGCATTGCCTGTGGCGATTGCCGGAGGGCGATACCGATTTTCCCACCCGGTGGCAAATGGTGAAGACAGATTTTTCTCGGCATATTCCAGCGAAAACCCGAAAAGACGGCGCGAAAACCATTTGGCAGCCGCGCTTTTATGAACATTGCATCCGCGACGAAAACGACTTTCACAAACATTTGGATTACATCCATTACAACCCAGTCAAACATGGCTTGGTTTCCGCGCCAGACAAATGGCCGCACAGCTCTTTTGCACGTTTCGTAAAGCTTGGGTGGTATGCAAGCGGCTGGGGCGATGTTGCGCCTCCCGATGTAGAAGACATGGAACACGAGTAATATATTGACGCTGCCCACCATGGAAAGTATCAAATGCCTGCCGACAATCGCCTGAGAATCATTTTAGCTATTGTAGCCGTCGCTGTTATCGCGATATTGGCCGTCGATCCCATCGCCCAACCCCAGGATTACCATCATTTCGCCGACCAGCGCGGCCTGCTGAATATTCCCAATTTTTGCAATGTACTGTCCAACCTTCCCTTTGTTATTGTCGGCATCATGGGAATGAGGTTGGTCGGATCGGGCCGGGCAAGCGGCGGACTGGCTGAGTTGCAAAGTGTGTACCTGACGTTTTTTGCCGGGGTATTTTTGACCGGTTTCGGCTCCGCGTATTACCACTATCATCCCGACAACCAGACTTTGCTTTGGGATCGCCTGCCGATGACGATTGCCTTCATGGCGCTTTTTAGCGCTGTTGTAGGGGAATATATTTCGTCCAGGCTTGCCCTAAAATTATTTGTGCCACTGCTGGCTGCAGGCATCGCTTCCGTTATCTACTGGCATGTTACGGAACTGGACGGCAGCGGCGATTTACGGGCTTATGTTTTGGTGCAATTTTTACCGGTATTGCTCATACCGCTGATCCTGTGGCTTTTTAAATCCAGATTGAACGGAGACAAGTATATCTGGGGCATCATCGGCGCTTATGCCGCCTCGAAATTCATGGAGCTGTTCGACACCCCGCTATACAGCGTATTGGATATGATCAGCGGCCACTCGCTGAAACATTTAACCGCCGCATTCGGGGCATTCATTTTTTATCGGGCGTTGCGGGAACGGAAAAAATCAACGGAATAAACAGAAGACCGTGAATTACACCGATTTCATGGGCTTCGTTTTTTCTGACAATTTGTCCGTTATTGCTTACTAAAGCAGCTATAATAACTTTGGTTATTGGCGCTTTTATACTGTTCAGCAGGGGCAATTTAATGCTAATCAACAAAATCAGAGTAAAAACGATGAAGAAAATCATCTTTTTACTTGCATTGGTGGTGACCGGCTTGCTGGGACTTGGGAAAGAAACGCCGGTTTTAGCGGTGGAAAGGGCAAATCTCGCCACCGCGACTTTTGCCGGCGGCTGTTTTTGGTGCGAGGAAGCCGCATTCGATTCGCTACCGGGCGTGGTCGAAACCATTTCCGGCTACACAGGCGGTCACAAGAAGAACCCGACTTACAAAGAAGTCTCCGCTGGCGGAACCGGCCATACCGAGGCTGTTGAGGTGCTCTATGATCCGGCAAAAATCAGCTATGAGCAATTGCTGGACGTATTTTGGCATAACATTGACCCCACTGTTTCGGATCGTCAGTTTTGCGATGTCGGGCAACAATACCGTGCGGAGATCTTTTACCATAACGAGGAACAGCGGCGGCTCGCCGAACAATCGAAGGCCGCGTTAGCCACGACCAAACCGTTCAAGGAGCCAATTGTTACCGGAATTACCGCCGCGTCCGAGTTTTATCCCGCCGAAGACTATCACCAGGACTATCATTCGAGAAACCCTCTGCGTTACAAGTATTACCGTTATTATTGCGGAAGAGACCAGCGTCTGGAGGAGCTGTGGGGCAAGGCGAAGAACTAAGTTCCATCCCTGCCCAGGCAGTCATGTTCAACAAAGCGTAAAAGGCCGCTGGATTGAGGAATAGTCCGACTCGTTTGATTGCCGTCTGACGGTCTTATCGCCGTAAACCATCCTGATAATCTCCCTTTTCGCTTCCAGCCAGTCACGCATCTCATTCCCAGGCTTAAAAGCGCGTTTTTCCGCTTTGTAATAGGCCGCCTCGGCGATCATCGATTTAAGGTTCAAGTCCGGTTCGTATGCAGGAACTGGCGCTGGCGTTGGATTTGCCGTTAAGGTAAAGCCGAATTTCACCAGACCTAAAACAGTCTGCGGCGAGCTGTCTTTAATGCCGATTTTTAGAGGCTCCCGTTCAGTCAAGGTACCGAAAAGACGATCCCATACCGAGAATACCGCGCCGTAGTTTGTGTCGTGCTCGCTGCGCTCCGTTGAATGGTGCACACGGTGCAAATAGGGTGCGATGATGACCTGCCCCAGGCGTTTCTCGCCACGGAATGAAATGTTGGTGTGATGAAACATGACGAACAAGGTCAGTATGGTTTCATTAATGATGACCAGCATGGGGTCCACGCCCATCACAATAATGTAAGCTGCTTTAAGCACGGTGATGAGTAACAGCTCCACAATGTGCAGCCGGAATGCGGTCGAGACATTCAAATAAGGATCGTTGTGATGCACTTTGTGGAACATCCACAATGCATCAAAGTTATGGCTGGCCTTGTGCCAGAAATACAGCAGCAAATCGAGCACCAGGAACGACAGCAGGGCTTTCCAGGCAGGGTTGGCGATATAACTGAGCAGCCCCCGTCCAGAATAGTGTTCGGCCACCATCAACAAGGGCGCTGCCGACAGTAGCGAGATAACGATGCTGTTAAAAATAAACAGGCTGAAGTTTGTTTGATACGACTGGTGCAACTGCTTGAGGGACAATCTACGCTTGGGATAGTTAAGCTCAAGCGCTGACAGCACGGCAAATGCAATGAGCAGGGTAAATGCCGTTAATTCTCCTGACAGGATTGCAGGCCATGTCAGATAGGATTCAACAAAAGTGGTTAATGAGGTAGTTTCGCTAGACATTGACTTTTCCTCGATATAAAGCTGACGTGAACTTAGTACAACGCTATCTTAAGTAAAGTTAGTGACAACTTGATGAAAGGCTTCGGATTAAATTCTAAGCTTTTTTACTTAATCTTTACTGAAGAGAATGCTTTGATTAAATATCAGCAAAACTCGCGCCATAAACAGACCATTAGCCCCAGGATACGGCTAAGATATTGATTTTATTTTGTTTAGCACACAAAGAAAGGAGTGGAGTTGCGGCAGCCTTGGGGGGAAATTAACTAACTGAGTGCATCAGCCGGGTGCAACGGTTCCTTTTTACGCACCGATTTAGTTACTGTTACGTAACGCATTTCAGAAAAATGCTGACTGAAGCTTATATAACGGTATGCTCCTGGCATATTTTTTCACTATCACTTTGACTCAGCTGTTCTTTGGTTAAGTCGCAAACAAAACCTTCTGAAATTGTTGTGAAATGTCTGCATGTTTTACAGAGTCCAAATGACTGTGATTTATTGGCTTTTTGCAGCGCAGTAAGCGCATTAACAAAAACATTTTCCTGACTGACATTCTCATTGAATATTTCAGAGGCTTGATTATATAAATCTGCTGGCCGCGCTTTATTCAAAATGGTTTTGCCCTCAGCCAGAAGACCAAGATGCACCATGCGCCGGTCGTTCGCGTCGGCTGTTTTTTTTATGTAGCCTTTTTTTTCGAGCAATAGCAAGGTCTGGGAGACCGTGCCGCGGGTCATACCTAGATAATTGGTGAGCGCTGCCGGCGTATCGCTATAGCGGTTGCAGCGCGACAGATAGTCCATTACCTGCAAATGAACCGGTTGCAAGCCTAACTCGGTACACTTTTTACGTTCTTCTGAACGGATCAATGCTGACATCCGCTCAATCAGCTCGAATACATCAACTTTTTCCATAGAACCTATCATCAGTTGTTAAATTGATAAGAAATTGCCATATTAGCACAATTTATAACATATCGATTCGCTATCATAAAAAATAACCAAATCATGCTGCCAACTGATTGTAACACAAGCGAATTCACTCATTGAATTGTTCTACAGCCAAACAGGCGACAGAAACCGCCGGGGCGCAGTCGGCTGTAGATATGCCAGACAAAGCTAAGGATTCGGGGAGCAACTCGGAAAAATCCAGATAAGGGCGACCTAAGTTCAGAGCTATTTGCTTAACCAGAAAGCGGCCCACTCCGGCGCCTATCAACGGACTGTCTTGAGCAAGGCTGTGTTTGGATAGCTGAATCTCGCAGCCGCGCTGTATTTGCTGTACTTGCTGTGCGCGGATGTTCTCAGCGAATTGCCGCCAGCGGGGTAATTCGCCGGGAATAAAATCGCAACCTATCATGCGTGATAAGCGTTTAGCGCTGGCGAGGACTGTTTTTTCTGCGCCGTCGGCCGTTTCAGTCTGGTCGTGCGCTTCATTCAGCTCGCCCGTAACGCGGTAAACATCGGCCATTGTCGCAAAATACTCGGCCATCAGGCCGATTGGCTTGCCTTCATCAAGCGCTGTTTGCGTCACTGCCATAACGGCGGTTCTGACGATGCCGGTATAAATCAGCTCTTGCGACATCAACCTCTGGTAATCGGTGTAACCTTCGGCCAGAACCTGCCCGTTATCCAGCAGAAGAATATCCGACGTGGTGCTGCCAATATCGACAAAAAGCCCGCTGCCCGTTTTTTGAGCGGCAAATGATACACTGGCCAGCCAGTTGGCAGAAGCGATGGCTTCATAATGTTTGGCTTCGACCTGTGCCGCTTTCAGAAAGCCTTGCTTACCGGCAAATATGATGATTTCGCACTCCGGCAGCAGCCCGGTCATGGTTTGGATGATTTGCTTAACGCCATCATCGCGGCTATCAAACAGATCAACCAGCTCTCCGGTCATGGTGATGGCGTGGCGGGAAGTTGAACCAGCCAATTCCTTGATGACTGCTACAGCGCGTTGCAGTTGATCCAGCCCCTTCCATAACGGACACGGTTGCTGGTAAACAGCGAGAATATTACCGACGCTATCAATTACCGCAGCCTTGACGTGAGCGCCGCCTATATCCCAGCCTGTTATATTAGCTTGCATTGGCTTCCTGCTTGACCTTGATAGTAATGGGTAGGTTTTTAGACGGATTGAGTACCGGCTTGCCGGTAACTAGTTGCAAAACAGCTTCGGCTACATTGATGCCTAATGCGGCATGAATGCCGACAAATGAGGTGGTTAAACGGGGGTTTATTTCGAGCACCCACGTTTGTACCGCAGTTTCTATCAGATCAATGCCGACGTAACCCCACAGGTTAGGGAAAGCAAGGGCAATTTGATCGACTAACTGCTGATACGCGCCTGAATCAGCATGATGATTGACCACGATTTCCGCCAAGTGATATTGCCGGTCGATGAAATCGAACCGCTGCAAATTAACGCACACCAGCCAGCCGCTGCCTTGCTTGAACAAGCACGACAGGCTGGTCTTGTTGCCTTGCAGATGCGGCTGAATGATATAGTCTTTGCGTTCCGCCATCTGCTCGAAGTCCTGCCGGCTGGTGATGGCATAGCTGTCTGCGCAACCCACGCCATCAACCGGCTTTACCATCCATTCACCGGCAGAGTATTCGCCTTCAAACATCCGGGTAGGCACGGCGGCTATGTGATGCTGGCTGAGCCTCTCATAAGTCTTGAATTTGTTGCCGGTAACGGCAACCGCATTTGCCGGCGATGTCAGCAATATCTTGCCTTGTGATTCAACAGATTGGCATAGCGTCTGTAAAATACCGTCAAACTCGGGTGCTATCGGCCATACCGCATCGGCTTGCTGGACTAATCGGTTAAATTCTTCAGAAACATCATGCTCCGGACCGATAACGGTAGTGTTAATTTCGGTTACGCTCACTGACGCTGCGACTGCTCCCGGCAGTCCTGCAGCATACACTCCATCCCTGGCGATACCGTGAAGCCGCCAATCCAGCATGACGGTGACTTCGATACCGGTTAATCGAATCAGGTCATCGAGCAACGCTCTAAGCATCAAGCTCCCTTCACTAACCAGGGAATCAGGCAGTTCCTGCTTATTAAAGCCGCCGCCGGTGATATACTCAAACACCAGAATTTTCACAATACTCAAATTATAAATAGTTTACAGCCGAGGCCATGACATAAACGCGTCATTGTATCATCCGGCATACCATGCATTTTATGAAAATAATCCCTGTAATTGATTTAAAAGACGGCCTCGTTGTTCATGCCCGGCAAGGCCACCGTGAACACTATCAACCGGTTAATACCAACTTGTGCCAGTCAGCCGATATTTATCATGTAATCCAGGCATTCCTCGGCATTTATGATTTTGATACGTTTTATATTGCAGATTTGAATGCCATTACCGGTCAGGGTGACCATGATCGTTTAATACGCGAGGTGCTGGCCTATTATCCAAAAAAACGATTCTGGATAGATAAAGGTTACCAGCAATATGACGCCAGCTTAAAGCATCCCAAAAACTATCTGTCCATTCTGGGTAGCGAGTGTTACCGGGACGACAATATTTCGGAAATCAAGGCATTCGGAAACAACTTCATTCTATCCCTGGATTTTTCCAAATCCGGTGCGCTGGGTGCTTCAAGCGTGTTATCTGACACTTCCTTGTGGCCGGACAATATCATCATCATGACCCTGGATCGTGTAGGCAGCAACTCCGGCCCTGATCTCGATAAATTGGGAAAGTTTTGCAGGCAATATCTGGACAAAAACTTTATTGCTGCGGGCGGCGTAAGAAACAAGCAGGATTTAATGGCTTTGAGCAGGATAGGCATACATCAAGCGCTGATTGCAAGCGCCCTGCACTCCGGCAATATTAGCTCCGAAGATATTGCTGAAATTTAGGCAAAAAAATACCCCGGCAAGCGGGGTATTTTTAGCATTCTTGTAACTAAATAAAACTTAGTTAGCAGCGAATGGATGTACAGCAGTAGCTTTAGCTTTAACAACTTCAGCAGCTGTAGGAGTACCAGCAACAGCGCGTTTCAAAGCTTCTTTAGTCGCTTCGTAGTTGTATTGTTGGATTTTAGCATCGCTTTCTGCAGCCCAGTGGATGAATACACCAACTGAGATGAATAAGTCGTCAGCTTCAGCAGCTGGAATTGTGCCGTCTTCAACACAATCAGCAACAGCCATAGCAACACCGCGTTGTGCTGGGCCAAACATTTGAACAGCTTGTTTTGCGCCTTTGATTGTTACTTTGTTGAACATAACAGTTGAAGGTTTAACCATCAAGTTAGGTGCAACAACAGCTAACA